>JBBRBG010000019.1:0-69248 GCA_038206055.1 Haliangiales bacterium | reverse complement strand
AGCCCCAAAGGCCCCGAAGGTCCCGAAGCAGAGTCTTCTCCAGCAGGAGAAAGCCTCTCCTTAGGGCCTTCGAGAACTTCGGGGCTCATCTTTCTGGAAGCACGGTCGCGTGGATTCGTCGCCGTCCGTCCGGCCGGGGCGCGCTAGCCGGCGTGTGGCGCGCCGGACCACTGATTCTCGTCGACCATGTAGCCGCCGGGGATCGCGCGCGCCGTCAGCGTGCAGCTCTTGCCGACTTCGAGCCCGGAGCGCGACGGGCTGTGCACGCGGAACGCGAAGTGAGTGCCGGTGCTATCGCCGCTGATCACCTGCTCGACCTTCGTCTTGACCACCCAGTCGAGGAACCTGCCGCTCGCGCCGAGGGGCGCGCAGTCGATCGCCAGGATCGTCACGCGCAGCACGAGATCCGCCATCTCGGTTAGAGTAGCCGCGGATGCGGACCGCCGTGTGGATCGTTCTCGTGCTCGGCTGTCACAAGGACGCCGCGCCGACGAGCACGGGCTCCGGTGGCTCGACGGGACCGGCGCCGGTGGGCAAGATCGCGGCCGACGCGGCCATCGATGCGCCCGCGGTCGCGCCGCCCGCGATCGAACTGCTCCACAACGTGCCGACGACCGTGCGCGTGTCGTCGCGCGTGGCGAACAAGACGATCCTGCCGGTGCACCTCGTCGATCGCGATCTTCAGACGGCATGGAGCTCGGCCACGAATGACCTCGTCGGTGCGTGGATCGAGGTCACCGTCCCTGAGGCCGCGACCGTCACCGAGATCCGGCTGACCGCGGGGCACACGGGGAAGGGTCCGAAGGGCGAGGACTACTTCACGATGAACCCGCGAGTGACCAAGGTGTCCGTGTGGGGCGGCGGCAAGCAGCTCGCGAACGTTGCCCTCGATCCGGCGCGGCGCGATCTGCAGACGATCGCGGTCAGGTCACCGGGCGGAGCGCTCGCGATCAACGTCGAGGCGATCATTCCCGGATCCAAGAAGGCGTGGCGCGAGATCGCGATCAGCGAGCTCGAGGTGTGGGGCACGCCGCCGCCGGGCTGGGTGGCGCCCTCGTCGCCGCTCGTTCCGCAGATCGAGGTTGGCGATCCCAACGCCGGCACGCACGAGAGCCTCGATGCGATGTGCGAGGCGATCCTCGTCGGGCCACGGCAAGCGTACGCGGCGGATTCGGCCACCGCGCAGGGTCCCGACGGCGACGAGGCACCGACGTGTGACAGCAAGGCGTTCGAGATCAAGAAGCCGAAACTGCCTTGGACGGACGCCGGTGTGGTGTGCTTCGAGCATCCGTACTCGCTGACCGGCAGCGCGCACGGCCAGCGCGACTGTTCGATCGCGGTGGCGACGGATCATCGCTGGTGGACGGGGCGGGCGATCGAGACGCCCCCGTCACCACCCGATCCACCGAGGAACTACTGGACGGGCGCCGAGGTCTTCGATGCGTTCGTGTTCGATGCGCCGGCGCCGATGCTCGTGGTCCGGTTTCGCACCACCGCCGGCGACGAGCTGCACGACTACGTCACCGTGTGCCGCACGAGCCCGAAGCGCGGGTGCAGCGAGCCGATGAGCACCGAGGGCTATGACTGGAAGCTGAGGCCCGTGCAGAACGGCACCGACCTCGAGCTCGTGAAGGAATCGGGCGATCCGCCGGCCGACGAGCTCGGCACCATCACGACGCTCTTGAAGTTCTAACCCGCGGTCGTCAGCTTCTCGCGGAGGCGCGCGACGAAGTCGTGGTGCGCGGCGCGGGCGCTCGGCTTCGCGATCGTGTTCGAGTACGCGAGCAGCTTCATCGCCATGCCCATCCCGAGCAGCGGGTTGCCGCGGGCCGACGAGCGCGCGAGCTCGAACACGAGCTCGGCCCAGTACATCCAGGGTGGCCGGGTACCGGGCTGGGTCTGGACGCCGGAGGCGACGATCGCGAGGCGCAGATCTTCGAGATCCTTCTCGGTGGTCTTGAGCGCGTTCGGCCCGTGCTCCACCGCCGCGGCCAGCGTCACGCGAAGCCGCTCCATCTCGGGACCTTCCTGCTTCGCGATCACGTCGCCCGCGATCTCGCAGATCGCGCGCAGGATGGTGCCGTTCGAGATGCCGCGCATCGCGGCGATGTACGGCATCCAGTCTGCGCGCGCGGCGTCGACCCAGGCGTCGCGCTTCGCGGTGGCGGGCGGCATCTTGCGTACCCAGTCGATCAGGTCGCGCGGCGCCGACAGGTTGCGCAGCTCGTCTTCGGGCTTCTTCGGTACAGGTGGCATTTCAGACTTTCACGCCGAACAGCTCGCGGATGCGAGGTAGCGGCTCGGCATCGGCCGCGATATCCAGAAGTCCAATCCGAAGCGTGATCTTCGCGCCGCCGCCCCACGGCCACCACAGGCCGAACAGACTCGGGCTCGTCACCGGGTCGCCGCCGAGGACGCGCTGCCCGGCGCGGAGGCCGCCGGTGCGCTCGGCAAGTGCGCGCATCTCGGGCGGCGCCGTCTCGAGCGACTTGCTGGTCCAGCCGCGCGGGAACGCCAGCATCGCGCTCGCGCGAACGACTGGCTCCTGATCCGCGGTGAACGAGCTCGCGATCGCCGCGAATCTGCCGTCCCAAGTCCACGATGGCGCCGGCCAGCTATCGCGAAGTTGCGTCAACCGATCGAAGAGCGGGTCCCAGGTGGACATGCCACCAGCGTACCCCGTACCTCGTCGCCGCGGGTGCCGCGCGGTAGCCTCGCGGTGTGCGGTCGCACGAGCTCGTGGCGCTCGGCGCGTGGGTGCTGACCACGTTGCCGGCGCTGCTCGTCGCGGTCCCCGGATCGCGTTCTCCGACAGACGTCGCGACTGGGCCTCTCAGATCCTTGGCGCCCTCGGCGGCTTGGCGGCCAATCAAAAGCACGGCAGTGCCGGGGAGCGAATGCTGCACCCCATGGCGGCGAGACGCAGCGGCGTGGCGGCGAGACGCAGCGCCTGGCGGCTAGCCCGAGGGCCAGGTCGCGAAGATCCGCGCGAACCGCTCGGGATCGACGATGCCGCGCGCGGCGAGGGCCGCATCCGCATCGGCGATCGCCTTCGCATCGCCGTTGAGCTCGGCCATCCGGCGGCGAGCGAGCGCGGCGAGCGTCGTCATCTGGCAGCCCTCGGCGTCGGCGATCGCGCCGGCGAGCCGCTCGCGCGCAGCATCGATCCGGCCGTCGAGCGCGTCGGCGCCGGCGTGCACGAGCCGCACGAACGCGCGGACGTACGGGGCGCGCACGTTGTCGAGCGCGGCGACCTCCTTGCGCGCGAGCGCGGAGTCGCCGTTGCGGATCGCGACGCGCCCGAGCTGGTAGCGCGTCTCGGTGGCCACCGCCTCGACATGTGCGAACGCCGGGCCGATGAACGCACGCAGCGGTACCGCGAGATCATTGATGCGTGGAAGATCGTCCTCGTACATCGCGAGCTCGGCCTGTGCGCGCACGTGAAACCAGTGCTGGAGGTGCAGGCCGTCCTCGGGGCGCGACCACTCCACGGAGTCGAGATCCGAGCGAAACCGCGGGACATCATCGGCGGCGAGACACACCACGCTCGACGACCACACGAACGAGGTGGCCGCATAGCGATCGCCGCGCCGGAGGGCATCGCGGACGTACTCGGTCTGCCGGTCGCGCAGCTCGTCGTAGGCGCCCATGCGGCGCAGCGCGAACAGCATGAAGTTGCGGATGTGGTTCAGCTCCGCCGAGGTGCCGACGGAGTTCTCGGTGAGGTGGGTCTCGGCCTCCTTGAGGATCTCGAGCGAGATGGCGTAGTGCCCGGCGAAGAACTCGATCATGCCCTGGCCCGCACGAGTCCACCCGAGCAGCATCGGGTGTTCGAGATCGATCGCGATCTTCCGCGCCTGGGCGACGAGCTTACGGGCCTGCGGCACACGCGACCCGCTCGCGGCCATGTACATCGCGTGGAAGCAAAGCGCGTACGCGATGCGGCGGCGGTCACCGATGCGCAGGGCGATCAGCACGGCGCGCGCCTGGAAGGCCGCGCCCGGAAGCACGTCGACCATCGAGAGGCCGAGCGACGCACTGCGCATCATGTCGAGCCGAAGCTCGTCGACGCTCGTGCGCACGTCGGGCGCCGTGCGCTCGCGGAACTTCGTGCCGCGCACGGCGATCCGGAGCCAGCGCCAGACGAGTTGACGCTTTGCCGCACCGGTCGTCGCGGGTATGTGCTCTCCGATCTCGGCGAGGACGGAGCGCATCAGCCCGAGCCCCTCGTGGATGTGCCCGCTGACGAGCAGCTCGTGCGCGGCATGGCGGCGGCACTGGAAGCCGATCTCGGAGTTGGCGCCCTCCGCAGCCTCGAGAAACGCGGCGGCGGATTCCGGACCACGGCCGGCGTGGCTGAGCGCCTGCGCGCGGCGCATGATCAGATCGCGGCGCGTATCCTCGTCGGTGGTTGCGAGGCGCAACGCCACGCCCCAGAGCGCGGCGGCCATCTCGAACGCGAGGGTCTCCTCGGCGCGTCGCGCGGCCTTCACCGCGAGCTCGCCGGCGTGGCCCACGTGACCCGCGGCCTCGAGGTGGCGCACGATCGTCAGCGGGTCCTTGTCGGCGATCGGGCTCGCGAGCAGCACGGCCGCCAGGCGCTCGTGATAGCGGCGGCGGCGTGGCGCCGGAACGCGTGAGACCACCGCCTCGCGCACGCGGTCATGATAGGACTCGACCGGATCATTGCTGCGGGTTCCCCCGGTGCGCACGAGCGACGTCGCGCGTAATGAACCGATCAGCTTGGTCAGGCGCGGTGGCTCGTAGTCGAGCGCCTGGCCGATGATTCCCTGCGGGATCGGCGCGCCGGCGACGGCGATGATCTCGAGCACGCGGCGCGCGCGGTGGTCCATGCGCAGGATGCGCGCCCACAGGGCGTCCTCGAACCGCGACGACGAAGTCAGCGGCGCGCTCTGGTGCCGCACGAGCTCGTGCATGAACATCGGGTGTCCGCCGGCCTCGCCGACGAGCGCATCGGCATCGGGCTCGCGTCCCGGCGCGATCAACGAGATCAGCTCGCGACCCTCCTCGGCGGAGAGGCGACCGAGCGGGATGGTTCGCACCGGGCCGGGCAGATCGGGCCGCTCGCCCGCGTTGCTCCGGCGCGTGATCACCACGAGGAGCTGCGGGGCGTTCGGGGGGTGGAGGATCTCGCGAAGCAGTGCGATCGAGTCGGTATCGGCCCACTGCAGATCGTCGATGACGACGACGATCGTCTGCGTCGCAGCCAGGGACGCGAGCAACGCACGCAGGCCGCGGAACGCACGCGCACGGAGCTCGACTGGTGAGACAGGCCGCGGCACGCTGAGGCGCGCGATCGCGGAGACTCGCCGCAGCACCGGGAATACGCGCGCGAGTGCTTCGACGTCGTTCGTCAGGTGCAGGGCCACGTCCACGGGATGCCGGCGCATGAGCTCGTGCGCGAGCGCATCGACGATGTTGTCGAGGCCCTTGAACGGCACGGACTCGCGCTCGTAGCAGCGGCCCGAGAGCACGAGCACACCGGGGCGCCGTTCGTGTACGCGATCCACGAAGCTCCGCACCAGCGAGCTCTTGCCGATGCCAGACTCGCCCTCGACGAACACGGTGCTCGCACCACCGGCGGCGACGTCGTCGAGCGCCGCGTCGAGAACGGCCAGCTCACCCGTGCGACCGACGAAGGGTGGCGGCCGCTCCTCCGTCTGGGCGCGCGAGGTCAGGCGCGCGACGATCGCGGCGCTGGACGGGCGATCCTGCGGCCGCCGGCGGAGCAGCTCCATCGCGAGCGTCGACAGCTCGGTCGGCGGCGTGCCGATGTTCGGCGGCAGGGGATCCTCGCTCTGCTTGCGGACGAGGATCTCGAGCGGCGCGCCATCGAACGGTAGTCGTCCCGAGAGCGCTTCGTACATCATCACGCCGACCGAGTAGGAGTCTGCCGCGGGGCCGACCGCCGACGAGCGTGCCTGCTCGGGTGCCATGTACGCCGCGGTGCCGATCACGTCGAGTCCCTCGCTGCGACGGTGCGGTGAGAGGTCGCCGACGAGCCCGAAATCGAGGATGACGACGCGGCCCTTGCGGGTGATCAGGACGTTCGACGGCTTGAGATCGCGGTGCACGGCCCCCGAGCGATGGAGCGCATCGAGGCCCGACGCGAGCTGGCGGATCGCATCGCGCAGGCGCATCTCCGGCGTCATCGTGTCGTCGGCATCGCCGGGGCCGGTCTTCACCCATTCGAGGAACGGCCAGCCCTCGACGAGCTCCATCGTGAAGAACCAGTAGCCGTCGTCATGCAGCATCTCGCCGAGCCGCACGAGGTTGCGATGCTCGAGATCAACACGAGCGCGGAACTCGGTCTTCAGCCGGTACAGCGCCTGCGCATCGAGCTGGCGCACGGTCTTGAGCGCCACCAGCATGCCGCGCTCGTGATCGAACGCCTCGTAGACGATGCCCATCGAGCCCTCGCCGAGCACGCGGCGAAGCTCGAACCGGCCATTGCCGGTGAAGTGCTGCTCGGGAAGCGCAGCCGCATACGCGAGGCCCCGCGGCGTCGACATCAACCCCCACTATGAGGCATCGAATCGGCGACAAGTACTCGATCCTCGACGAGAAACTCGGACACCTGAAACCGATGTGAGCCGGCTTGCCCCCGATACTTTCGACCTCGGGGCGTTACACGCACACTCGTCTACTCGGTGCCTGTTACGGTGCCCGCAATGAGCCAGATCGAACGCATCCTCACTCGCGTTCGGCCGGGCCGTGCGCTGACCATGCTCGCGCGCGTGCCGGTGCCGATCATGCGCGCGGAGACGTTCGCGACGCTGTTCCCGCAGGTGCAGATGGGTGCGGCGAGCCCGCTCGTCGACGAGATCGTTCCGGTCGCCGCGCTCAACGGTCCGCTCGGTGGCGACGGCGTGGTGGTCAAGGATCAGCTCGACGTCGCGGGGATGCGCACCGGCGTTGGCCTGCCAGATGGCGGCGACCTCGCGGACCACGATGCGGCGATCGTCGCGCGCATCCGTGCCGCCGGCGGCAAGATCCTCGGCAAGGCGAAGATGACGGAGCTCGGGATGGATGGCATCGGCACGCTGATGCCGTACGCGATGCCGGAGAATCCGCGCGCGCCTGGATACTCACCGGGCGGCTCGAGTACGGGCACCGCGGTTGCGGTGGCGACGGGGCTCGCGCGCTGGGGCGTCGGCGGTGATGGCCTCGGCAGCGTCCGCATCCCGGCGGCGTTCTGCGGGCTCGTCGGTCTGAAACCGAGTCGCACGCGGTTGCCGCGCGAAGGCATTCGCAGCCCGGTGCGCTCGCTCGATGCCGTTGGCCCGATCACGCGCACCGCCCGAGACTGCGCGCTCCTCTGGCAGGTGATGGCCGGCGAACCTATCGAGACGCTGACGCCGTGGCTGCCCGATCATTTCGGCGTGCCGACATTCGCCGAGCCGATCCGTGTCGCCCGCTCGGTTCGCGCGGCGTTCGATCGAATGATCGCGGCGCTCGCCGTTCCGGTCCAGCGTGTCGCGCTGCCCGGCTTCGAGAACGTCACGTTTCTCGGTGGCATGACCGGCGCGTACGAGCTCTCGACGGGTCCGTTTGCCGAGCGCACGAAGTCGCCGAGCGGTCGGATGAGCGTGGCGCTCGGGCGCTCGTTCTCGCCGCGCGACGTGGAGCGGTTGACCAATCAGCGCGCTGCGCTCAAGGAGACCACCGCACGCGTCCACGAGACGCATCCGATCCTCGCGATGCCGACCACGGCGATCCCACCGCCGGCACTCACGCACGACCTCGCCCACGGCAAGACCAACGTGGTGCTGCTGCGCGCGCTCGGCGCGTTCACGCCGCTCGCGAACCTGTGCGACTTGCCGGCGATAGCGATCCCGAGCGGCGTCGACGATCGCGGCCGCCCACTCTCG
Source organism: Haliangiales bacterium (assembly GCA_038206055.1). GTDB lineage: Bacteria > Myxococcota_A > Polyangia > Haliangiales > Haliangiaceae > JABFXX01. The sequence goes on along the minus strand of JBBRBG010000019.1, from coordinate 61,356 downwards.
ATCATGTTCGTGGCGGGGCAGGGCGGCGAGACGTCGCTGCTGCGGCTCGCGCTCGCCGTCGAGGCGACCGGGCTCGGTACCACACCGGTCTAGCCGGCGACGATCGCGATGATCGCGCCGACCACGGCTCCGGACGCGGCGAGGCCCGCGGTCCACAGCGCGATCCGCGCGGCGAACGGAAGGCCCGTGCCCGCCGGGATCGGCGTCTCTCCGACGACGATGGTCGGCGGCTGGCCGAGATCCACCGTGCGCGTGAGGAACTCCTCGATCGAGGTGGTGCGGCGCGGCATCGGCACGGCCATCGACACGGAAGGCGGCGCGGGACGCATCGGCGCGACGACGGGCGGGGTGACCTGTGCGTGGCGCGGCTCGGAGCCGAGGGCCTCGACAACGTATTCGCTGATCGCCTGGACCTCGCCGGTACCCTCGAGCGCGAAGCCTTCGGCGACGCTGCCGCGCACGCCGACGTCGAACGTGGGCATGGTCGCCGGCGCCAGGCGCGAAGACGGACCGAACGCCGCGTGCCGCATCATCGTCTGGATCGGGACGAGCGTGCCATCGAGGTATGTGGGCTCGTCACCGTGCGATCCGGGTGCGGGGGTCCACTGTGCTGCCGTTGCATCGCGCTGCGCGAGGATCGCGCCGATCGCATCGACGAGCTCGCGCACGTTCTTGAACCGATGCTCCGGCTCGCGCTCGAGGCAGCGCTGGATCAGCACATCGAGCTCGGCCGGGAGACACGAGTGACAGAACATGCTCGACACCGAAGGTGGCGTCAGCGTGAGCAGCGCGGTGATCATCGCCGTGGGCTCGATCGCGTCGGCGAACGGGCGACGACCGGTGATCATCTCGAACATCAGCACACCGAGCTGATAGATGTCGCTGCGCGGCTCGCACGTGCCGCCGATGATCTGCTCGGGCGCCATGTACTCGAGCGTTCCGATGGTCTGCCCCAATCGCGTCAGGTCGGCGCCGTCATCGACCTCGCTGCCGGAGACCTTCGCGATACCGAAGTCGAGCAGCTTCACCACGTCGCCGCTGGTCAGGTAGACGTTCGCCGGCTTGAGATCGCGGTGCACGATGCCGAGCTCGTGCGCTTCGGCGAGTGCGCTGCAGACGTCGCGGATGATCGCGAGCGCGTCGCGCCAGTGGATCAGGCCCTGCGCCGTCATCCGATCGTGGAGGTTCTCGCCGCGCAGGAGCTCCATCGCGATGAACAGCGTGCCGTCCTCGTCCTCACCGACGGCGTACGTGGCAACCGTGTGCGGATCGTGAAGGCGCGAGAGCGTGGCGCCCTCGCGACGGAACCGCGTGGCGAGGCTGCGATCCGCCGCGAGCTCGGCATGCATGACCTTGAGCGCCACGTCGAGACCGCTGTCGATGTGCGTCGCCGCGTAGATCGAACCGAACCCGCCCTCCGCGATCTTCGACTCGATGCGGTACTCGTTCGCGAGCACGCTGCCGACGAGCGTGTCCTTGCGCTTGCGCAGGCGAGAGCCACAGGCACCGCAGTACGCGGCGCCCTGCTCGACCTGGCATCTACACGCTGGACAGTTCATCGCTCCTCTGCCTTGAACAACCAAACGCGCGGCCGGGCTATTCGCGCTGTCTTGTTGAATGGCGTACGAGGAAACATGCATGGTTGCGCGGCTCCCGGTGCCTGCGCTGAATTTACGAGTCATGAGGTGGGTCGGATCGAGCGCGTTGGCAAGTGGGCGTCGCGAATGGCAGATCCGAGGAAGATCCTGGTGCGCAGTCCCGTAGGTGCATCGATGCGATGGTTCGTGATGGCGGCGACGCTCGCCGGTTGTGGTGCGACGGAGCCCCACGTCGCAGCCGCGCCACACGTGGCACCGCGCCAGGTCGTGCGTGTGCCCGTCGAGATCGTGCCGGGGGAGCTCGGGGACCCGGGCGTGATGGATCGGATCACGAAGCGCGCGCGCGTTCGGAAGGTCGGGCGTGCGTGGTTGACGCTCGGCGGAGCCTCGCTGGATCCCTCCGATCGCGAGCCGCCGCTCGAGCCGCTTCACGTGCTCGCCGAGACGCGCGAGCACCTTCGCGTGATCTCCGAGGACGACAGCGCGCGCGTTGCGCTGTGGATCCTGCGTGACGATGCGCTGCCCGTGCCGGTCACGGAGGTGCAACTCACCGACGAGCGCGGCGGCGCACCGACGGAAACGGGCGTGTGGCTCGAGCCCGGCGCGAAGATCGCCGTCCACCGTTCCACGGGAGACCGCCGCGAGATCGCGATGACCACCGACGTGGTCAACCTCGTCGGCTGGGTCCCCGCGAGCGCGCTCGGCGCGGTGTGGACGTTCGTGCCGCCCGTCAAGGTGCCACCGACGCATCAGCTCGGCGTGGTGGCGCTGCGGGCGGCACCGAGCGCGGATGCCGCCGTGCTCGCGACAACGCTGACCGAGACGAACGTGGTGGCGGGCGAGGCCCGTGGCGAGTGGCGGCTGGTCGAGCTGCGCCGCGATGGCACACGGATCCGTGGCTGGGTGCCCATGCCAGCGCTCGACCCTCAGGTTGGCGAGGAATGGGGGACGATCGGGCTCGGCTCCTATTCCACGAGCTCGCACACGCTAAAGATCGACGTGCCGGAGGGCACTTGCCTGTTCGCCGGAGTCGATGCCGAGGTGGTGGGCGTGACCACCAAGCAGAAGACCCGGCTTGCCTACGCGGTGGAGAATGGGTGGCAGCGCGTCATGGTGGGGACGCCCTGGGGTACGCGTAACGTCTACCTGCACACCACGCCGACCAGCTTCGAGTCTTGCCTGCCCTAGCTGTGGCGACGACGCCACAGCACTCGTTCGGCGCGCCATGCGTTTGATGCAACGGCGCCGCTCCGGGCGGCGTCCGATCAGGTGATGCCGGGAATTGACGATAGTGGGAGCCGCCAGCGCTGGGTCATCCGGCTGCTGCTGGTGCTCGCCGTGATCGTCGGCGTTGTCGCGTATCGCCATGATGCGAGCAGCGAGGCAGAGACCCCCGGTGGCTCCGGCAGCACGGTGAAGCGGTCGACCACCGCGCCGGCACTCCCCAGCGATCCACAAGGCACGTCACCGCGTACGGCGGGCCTGCGGATGCCGCCGCTACCGCCGATCTCGACCGGCACGCTGCGCCTCGAAGGCCTCGTCGTCGATCAGGACGGACATCCCGTCGGCGGCGCACACGTCACGCTCGGTGGCCGGCGCGACGCGACAACCGAGGCCGACGGCTCGTTCGCGTTCGATGGCCTCGCGGAGGGCGAGTACGACCTCGCGGCAGACAGCGGCGAGTGGTTCGCGGAATCGCAAGGCACGCGGCTCGACGACACGAGCGATCCCGTCACGATCAAGCTCGAGCGCGGACCCACGCTGCTCGTGCACGTCACCGATGCCACGGCGCATCCGATCGCCGGCGCGAAGGTCAGCATCACCTCGCGCGAGCGCCTGACCGGCGCCGATGGCACGGTGCGGTTTCGCGCGGTGGCGACCGATGACGAGCTACTCACCGTGAGCATGGCGGGCCACGCGAACGCGCGCGAGCGCGTGACGACCAGCGACGATCCGAAGATCACGATCGAGAAGACGGTCGTGCTGAAGAGCGGCGCGGAGATCTCCGGCACGGTCGTCGATCGCAACGGTGTTCTCGTGGTCGAGGCGTATGTCGACCTCGAGCCCGTCGGCGGTGGACGCAGCGACAGCGTGTGGACTGACGAGACGGGCGTGTTTCACCTGCCCGACGTCGGCCGCGGCTCGTACACGGCGAAGGCGAGCTCCAAGGATGCGATCGCCGCCGCGCCCGTCACGGTGGTGCACGACGGCGTGCACGCGGTGATCGGCCTCGTGCTCCAGGTCGAACCCGGCGGCGAGATCTCGGGCATCGTCGTCGATACCGCGGGACATCCGGTCCCGGAGGCGCGCGTCAACGGTGGCGGTGTTGGGGAGACCACGGACAAGGATGGTCGCTTCGTTGCGAAGGGCCTGATGCCCGACAAGTACGATCTGTCCGCGTCGACGCCGACGCTCGGCACTGCAAATCAAGTCGTGCAGCTCGGGCGCGGTGAGCACGCCGAGGTCCGGATCGTGCTGACGCCGTCGAGCCTCGCGGGCTTCGTGGTCGATGCGCGCGGCGAGCCCGTGGAAGGGGCTACGGTGTTCGCGCGGTCGGAGACCCCGGACGGTTACGGCTACGACCGCACCGACGAGTACGGCCACTTCGATCTCGGTGGGCTGCCGCCTTCTGCGCACTACAAGATTTCCGCGCAGCGTGAGGACTCGAACGTCGAGGGCCCGTCGCTCGATGTGGCGACCGGAAATCGCCAGATCCGGCTGCGTGTCCACGATCAGGCGATCCTCACCGGTCGCGTGCTGCTCGCCGGCCTGCCGGTGCCGTACTACGGCTACGCGCTGACCGACGACGCCACCGATTCGTACACGCGGCCGACGCCGGTGCGCGACGATGACGGCCGGTTCACGAACAAGGACGCGACTCCCGGCACGGTGGTCGTTGTCATCGTCGGCCCCGGCTTCGCGCGCAAGGTGATCGACAAGGTGCAGATCGTCGCCGGGCAGACCACGGATCTCGGCGACATCACCGTCGAACGCGGTGAGACCATCCGGGGACGGGTCGTCGACGACCGCGGGGCGGGAATCCCCGGCGCGACGGTCTCGATCGTCGGCGGTAGCTCGTTCAACGCCACGGCTCTGCATCGAATGATGCAGGGCGAGCCGTTCACGACGAGTGATGCGAGCGGCAACTACGAGCTGGTCGGCGTGCCCTCCTCCACCGAGGCGCGCACCGTCAAGGCGACGCATCCAACGCGCGGTGCATCGCAGTTCACGGTGCTCGCCGTGGGGCAGAGCGTGGTCGACATCGTCCTCGACGCGACGGGCGCGATCGAGGGCACGGCGCCGGCCAGCGACCGATCGTTCGCGGTCGCGAGGCTCTCTGATGATTCCCGCGCGCGCTACTACGCGGAAGTGGACACCCTCGGGCGGTTCTCGTTCCCGGTGCTGCCGCCCGGCGAGTACGACGTGGACATGGTCGGCCGCCGTCGGTTACCGACGTCAAAGGTGACGGTGACCGCCGGCAAGACCGCGATCGCCGTGTTCGACGTGCCCTCTCCGTAGTCAGCTGGTAGCGTGCCCCATGCGATTCCCACCCGAGGTGATGCAGCGGCTGCGCAAGGGCCTGATGAAGCGCGGGCAGGATCTCGCGACGCTGCTCGCGGAGGTGCTGGCGGGCAAGGAGTCGCCGCAGGTCAGCATGCTTCCGGGCAAGCCGGGGATGCGGCCCGAGGAGAAGCTGCGGATGGCGCTCGATCAGGTGGAAGGCCAGCGCAAGCTGATCGACGCCGACGATGACAAGTACGGTTGCTGCGGCGTGTGCGGCGTCGACCTCGGACTCGCGTCGCTCGGAGAGATGCCGTGGGCGGATCGCTGCGCCGCGCACGCGGCTTCGTAGGGTATCGTCGCCGCGATGCTCGGCAAGCTGGCGGCGCTTCTCATCATCCTGGTCGCGGCGGTGGCCTTCTTCGCCCTCAACTACGTCGATCCGGAACCGAGTCAACGCAGGTGCCCATCGTGCGGCACGACCACGCTCGTCGTGGTGCGGACCTCGGTCGGTGGTTCCACGGTGATGGCGTGCACGACATGCGGCATGGAGGTCACGATCTATGAATAGGCTCGACGGCAAGGTGTGTCTGATCACCGGTGGCGCTTCCGGCATCGGGCGGGGATGCGCGCGGAAGCTCGTCGCGGAAGGCGCGCGCGTGGTGATCGCGGATCGCAACGTGGAGGGCGGCGCGGCCGTCGCTGCGGAGCTCGGCGCACCGCATCGCTTCGAGCCCCTCGATGTCACCGACGAGGCCGGGTGGGCGCGCGTCGTAGATGCCACGGTCGCGGCGTTCGGTCGTCTCGACGTGCTCGTCAACAGCGCGGGCATCGCCGTGTGGGGCAACATCGAGCGGCTGTCGCTCGCGGAGTGGCGCCAGCAGCACGCGGTCAACGCCGATGGCACGTTCCTCGGCTGCCGCGCGGCGATCGGCGCGATGAAGACCACCGGAGGTGGCTCGATCATCAACCTGTCCTCGGTCGCAGGCCTGATCGGCGTGGCCGATGCGGCGGCGTACTGCTCGAGCAAGGGCGCCGTTCGCCTGCTCTCGAAGTCCGTGGCGCTTCACTGCGCGCGGGCGGGCTACAACATCCGCTGCAACTCCGTGCATCCCTCGTTCATCGACACGCCCATGGTCGACATCGTGGTCGGTGCCGCGAAGGACCAGGTGAAGATGCGGGCGATGGTCGAGCACGCGGCCCCGCTCGGCCGGATCGGGCAGGTCGATGACGTCGCGAACCTCATCCTGTTCCTCGCGAGCGACGAATCGAAGTTCATCACCGGATCGGAGCTCGTCGTCGATGGCGGCCTCACGGCGCTGTGAGGTAACGTCCGCCCCACATGACTGACGACTCGCGGTACCGCGCTGCCATCAAGTTGATTCACCCGGGCGCGCTGTCGGAGCCCGATGCCGAGACGGTCTGCGCGATCGCGCAGCTCACCGTCGATGCCGACGGTCGCGAGGACGCCGAGGAGATCAAGAAGTTCTTCGCCCTCGGCAAGGCAGTGATGGCGCACGCGGGCTTCGCGGAGACGCCCACGCCGACGTTCGCGGACCACGACGAGGACGACGAGCGGTTGCGCGCACTCGCCGGCAAGCTGTCGACGCCGGCGGCGAAGGAGCTCGCCTATGCCGTGGCGTTCCTGATGGCGATCGCCGATACCGACCTCGCGCCGGAAGAGGGTGCGCTCGTCGAGGCGCTGCGCGACGCGCTCGGGCTGAGCGAGGACCGCGCCGACGAGATTGCAGCCACCGTCAGCGCGGCGATCACGCCACCCGAGTAGCGGGACTCGACGCCTCGAGCCCGCGCAGGAACGTGAGCACGCTCGCCTCGAGCTGATCCACACCCGGGTGCTCCGTGGGCATGTGGCTCGCTCCATCGAGCACGACCATGCGCTTCGGCGCGGCGAGTCGCTCGAAGAACCGGCGCGACAGCACGATGTCGGTCATCCGATCGACGCCGGGATGCGCGAGCAGCACCGGGCACACGCGGAACTCCTCGGGCTCGAGGTCAGGCGCCGTCGACATCAGGGTGCGCAGGAACCGCGCGGGCACCCAGCTGCCGCCACCGAGGCGATCCGCTTTGACCAGTGCCGACAGCTCGGGCTTGTTCGAGATCTTGTGCATCTTCGACATCAACGACATCGGCAGCGGCAGGCCATCGGTCAGCGGCGCGAGCTTCTCGAGCAGCCACAGCCCACCGGTGCCGAGGAGCCGCGTCCGCGCGAAGCCCTGGCGCACCGCCTTCTCGCGCGGATCCGCGAGGGTAGTCGCGACGAGCCCGACGACATCGCGCGAGCGCGCGGCCGCCTGATACGCGAGCAGCCCACCGAGCGAGACGCCGAACAGCACGATCGGCCGGCCATCGCGCGCGCGCTCGTGGGCGATCAGATCGCACACGCAATCGACCCACAGCGGATACGTCATCTGCTTCCACGGCACCTTCGTGAGCCCGTAGCCCGGCAGATCCGGGGCGACGGTCTCGTAGCCGTAGCGCTGCGCGAGCACCGCGGCGGGCGCCATCACGCGGCCGTAGGCGCCTGCGCCGTGGAGCACGATGACCTTGATCGGCGAGGTCGGCACCTCGAGCCGATCGAGGTGGACATCGAGGCCGCGCCAGCGCCAGTACTCCTCGCGCGGTGTGGACGCGGGCGTGCAGCGCATGCCCTCGGGAAAGAACGGCTGGTAGCGCCGCCACAGGGGGTGCGAGTCGTAGGTCGGAAGCTCGGTCATGTGGTCGTTGTGCCTCGGTCACGCCGCTCGGGCAGTGACCGCGCACGTCACACGACTGACCGTGCGAGCCGACTCTCGAGTGGGGTCTTGCCCGTCCAGCGCTTGAATGCGCGGAAGAACGCGCTCGGCTCGGAGAACCCGAGGAGGAACGAGATCTCGGCGATCGAGAGGCCATCGGAGAGGTAGCGCTGCGCGAGCTCCCGGCGGACGTCCTCTCGTACGGTCTGGAACGCGGTGCCTTCGTCCTTGAGGCGGCGCTGCAGGCTCCGGCTGGTCAGCCCGAGCTTCGCCGCGACGTCCTCGATGGTCGCCTGATCGCTGCGCAGCGCCTCGCGCACCGCGCGCTTCACGGACGCGGTCAGCGTGGGATCCGCGGGCGCCTGACGCACGAGCTCGTCGGCGGCGCGGGTCAGGATCGCGAGCAGCTTCGGATCCGAAGAGACCAGGCTCGCGTCGAGGATGGCGGCAGGGATCACGAGCTGCGTGCGCTCGGCACCGAAGACGACCGGCGCATCGAACCACGCACGGTATGCCGCCACGTCGCCCGCGGCCCGATGCGCGAGGTCCACGCCGTGCAGGCGGAACGGCACCGTCGAGAGCTCGCGCACCTGCTTCGCGACGAGCGCCCAGCACAGCTCGTGCGATGCCGGCGCCGGCGCCTCGCTCTCGCGTTCGACCCGCAGGTACGCACGATCCCCCTCGGTGACCAGCGCGACGGTCACGGCGTCGTCCAGCAAATTCAGATAGCGCACCCATTGGCGCAGCGCCTCGCCCACGGTCGCCGAGGAGCGGCACACGTACTCGACCACGCCGAACGCGCCCGCAGGCGTGGCGGTGGCGATCCTGAGCGCGAGCTGAGGATCTGCGGTCATCCGCATCGCTTCGGCCCACGCCACGCAGAACTGCGGCGCCGAGATCCGCGCATCGTCGTCGGAGACGAGCGCCGCCGTGAGATCCGTGGCCGCCCAGAACGCGGGGAGCCCGCCGGAGCCGACAGCGGTGACCAGCGGGCGAACGAGCAGGACCGAGACCGAGCCCATCACCGGATTATCGCGCGATCAGCCACACGGCGATCCAGGCCAGACCACCGGTGAGTGCAAACAGGGCCGAGATTGCTGCGCCGCGGTCGATACCCTGGCGCTTGACCAGGGGGATCGAGATGGCGGCCAGGTCCCCCGCGTCCATGAACGCGTTGAACAGGAAGATGAAGGGCGCGGTCTCCGGGTGCTTGATCGCGTAGAACGCGAGGACGCCGAGGCCGATGTCGCGTACGCCGAAGAACCGGCCCATCAGCCGGGCGGTCGCGGTGTCGTGGTGGGCGGGGAATCCGAGGAGCCGAGCGGCAGGGCCCGCGGCGAGGAACGGAGCGAGCCCGAGCGCGATGCGACCGAGGCCCATGCCGGTGACGATGAACGAGAGGAGAGGCGACATGCACCTCTCATCGCATCGGGCCGCCCTGGCTCCAGTGACCGGGCGCGCCATTGGACTGACCGGCCATGCGTTACGATAGGCGCGATGCCGACGAAGAGCTCGGGGCGCAAGGGCGACGCCAAGACCACGGCGCGCTCCGGCAAGGGCACCCGCGCGGCACCCGGGCCGGCTGCCCCCGCCGGTCGGCTCTCGGATCGCGGTGAGATCGCCCGCGGCGGGCAGGGCGTGATCCGCAAGGTCTACGACCGCCGCCTCGAGCGCTACGTTGCGCTCAAGGTCATGGATCCGGAGCTCGTGCATCACGCCGATGCGATGAAGCGGTTCGTCGACGAGGCGCGAATCACCGGCCAGCTGGATCATCCGAACATCGTCCCGATCTACGACTTCGCGCACGAGGCACAGGCCACGCCCGAGTTCATGATGAAGCTCGTCGAGGGCGAGACGCTCTCGACACGACTGAAGAAGTTGAAGAACCGGCCGGATCTCGATCTCGCCGTGTTGCTCGAGATCTTCCTCAAGGTCTGCGACGCCGTCGCGTTCGCGCACAGCCGCGGCGTCATCCACCGCGACCTCAAGCCCTCGAACATCATGATCGGCGAGTTCGGTCAGGTCTACGTGATGGATTGGGGTTGCGCGCTCGTCCTCGAGCGTGCGGGGAAGGCGGCAGCGGAGGTCAAGCCGCGCAGGTCCGCCGCCGAGGAGCGCGGCACCGTGATCGGCACGAGCGCGTACATGGCGCCCGAGCAGGCGTGGGGCAGGACCGAGGAGATCGACGAGCGCACCGACGTGTTCGGCCTGGGCGCCGTGCTCTACCAGATCCTCACCGGCATGCCGCCGTACGCCGGGCCGAGCGAGGCCTCGGCGATGGCGGCGGCGCGCGCCGGCCTGCCGCGTCCACCAAACGAGGTCGCGCTCGGGCGTACGCCGCCGGCCGCGTTGACGACGATCGCGATGAAGGCGCTGTCGCGCGAGCGCGCGGATCGCTACGCCAGCGCCCCCGCGCTACGGCACGAGATCGAGCGGTTCCTCCACCGCGGCGCGTTCTTCTCCGCGCGGCCGTTCCCCGCGGGTACGCTGATCGTCCAGGAAGGCGACCTCGCCGACGAGGCGTACGTGATCACCTCCGGGACCTGCGAGGCGTTCCGGGAGGAGCGCGGCCGCAAGATCTCCCTGCGCACGCTCGGCCCGGGCGACGTATTCGGCGAGGCGGCGATGTTCGCGAGCGAGCCGCGCAACGCGAGCGTGCTCGCCGTCGAGGATGTGCACGCCGTGGTCGTCACGCGCGAGGTGCTACAGCAGGAGCTCGGACCCGAGTCGTGGATCGGCACGTTCATTCGCGCGCTCGCCACGCGCTATCGCGACCTCGAATCGCGGCACGTGCTCACCCGGCGTGTCACCGAGAACTCGCGGATCGCCACGACGATCATCAACCACGTCAGCCGCGCGGGTACCTGGGTCAAACCCGGCGTGCTCGGCGCGAGCTGGTCGCACACCTGGGACGTGATCTCCTCCGAGTGCGGGATCTCCGAGGACCAGGCGCTGTCGATCATCGGGCGCACGCCCGATCTCCAGTTCGATCCGGAGACCGATCAGATCACGCTCGAGCTACTCGCGATGGCGTAGGGCAAACCCGCCGCGCTCCTTCTCGTGCTCGACGAGGAACGTTGCGACGTTGCCGATCAGCGGCACGGTGGTGCCGAGCAAGCTCATCAGCCACAGCCGCATCACGCCGCCATGCGAGACCACGAGCGCGGGGCCTTCCTCGCGCGCCGCGATCCGCTCGAGGGCGCGGCCCATCCGCGCGACCGCTTCCTCGCGCAGCTCTCCGCCGGGCGGTGTCCCGGTCTGCGCGAGCCACGCGGCCCAGTGCTCGGGGTGCTGCGTCGCGCAGTCGTCGCGGGTCAGGCCTTCGAACAGGCCGAACTTTCGCTCCCTGAGCTCCGGCTCGGTACGTGGAGGAGCGAGTCCGAGCTGGGCGGCGACGATCTCTCCGGTCTCGCGTGCGCGGCCGAGGTCGCTCGTCCACACGGTCCTGATGCCGCTGGCGGCGAGGCTGGCGGCGAGCGCACGCGCCTGCTCGCGACCCGTGTCGTCGAGGGCGATGTCGGTGTGGCCCTGGAGCTTGCCAAGCGCATTCCAGGAGGTCTGCCCGTGGCGCGCGAGCAGGAGACTTCGCATGGCGATCCACTGTGCCAGCGATGGCGGCGGTTTTGCGGTCCGTGCGATCATCGATCGCTCCCCGATGCTCAAGCCGGACCTCCAGATCGGTCGTTATCGCGTGATCCACGCGCTCGGCCGCGGAAAACCCGATGGCCTGTTCGCGGTGGTCGATAACGAGGGTCGGCACTTCGCGATGCGCGCCCCGATCGCGGATCTCGAGGAGAGCGGAAGCGCGATCACCGATCGCTTCCTCCCCGACGCGGAGGCGCTGAAGACGGTGATGCACCTGAACCTCGTCCCGCTGTTCGAGGTGTTCGTGAACCAGGAGGGGTACCTCTGCATGGTCATGGAGCGGGTCGTCGGCCGGAACCTGCGGTTCTCGATCGACAACGGGCCGGTGGGCCCGCGCACCTCCCTCATCATCGCGCGCCAGATCCTCGACGGTGCCGCCGTCGCGCATGCGGGTGGGCGCGTGCATCGCGCGCTACAGCCGAGCCGGATCCTGCTGATCCCGCTCGATGGCTGGGAGCTCGTCAAGATCGCCGACTTCGGCCTCGGCAGCCTGCGCGCCGACGCCGTGCTCGAGTTCGGAAACGACGCGCTGACCGGAAGCGTGCGCCAGCCAGCCGCGGCGTACATGGCGCCCGAGCAGGTCCGCCAGCGCTCCGTGGATCAGCGCACGGATCTCTACTCGATCGGCTGCATTCTGTTCGAGATGCTCACGGGCCGTACGCCGTACCGCGACTCTGATCCCCAGAACGTGCAGAGCATGCAGGTCTCGGGGCGAATCCCGAACCTCGACGATGTCTCGCCCGGCGAGCCGTGGATCACGGCGCCGATGAAGGATCTCGTCAGCCGCGCGCTCGCCAAGGAGCGCGAGGAGCGGTTTCAGAACGCTGCGCAGATGATCCAGGCGGTCGAGGCGGCCTTTGTCTCGATCCAGCACTTGCCGCCGGAGTAGCGACTGCGCTCAGTGACCGCTGGGCAGGATCACCGAAGGGCCGGACATCGAGATGACGGAGGGGCCGGACATCGAGATGACGGACGGGCCGGACTGCGAGATGACGGAGGGGCCGCTGCCGACGGTGCCGCCCACGACGCCCTGAAGATCGTCGCTCTGGAGGAGGCGGATGGTCTGGGTGGCGAGGGCGAGGCGCTTGGTGGGTTTCTTCATGGATATGAGAGAGCCCCGAGGCCGGATGTGACGAAAAAATAATCTCCAGCGATTTCGGCGAGATGGCTCAGGTCCGATGATAGCCTACGCGCGTGCGCGTGCTCGCCTACGTCTATCCGGGCTGGCACCCGATCCCCGAGCGGGACGAGTCGTTCTATCCAGGGTTCACGGAGTGGGACCTCGTCCACGACTCGGGTCCGCGATTTCCCGGGCACGTGCAGCCGCGCCTCCCGCTGTGGGGCCGCTACGACGATCGCGATCCGGTCGCGGTCGGCCGCCGCGTCACGCTATGTCGCGATCACGGCATCGACGGGCTCGTGTATGGCTTCTTCTGGTGCCGCGGCAAGCGCGTGTTCCAGGACGCGCTCGATCTCGGATATCTCGGCTCTCCCGAGGGCGCCGCGTTTCCGTTCGCGCTGATGTGGGCGAATCGCATGCCGCGCCGCGTGCTGCCGGTACGGCGCGTGGACACGCCGGTGATCGAGGAGGATCGGCTCGTGCCCTCGGACGTCGAGGACTTCGTGACGCTGATCCGCTACGTCGCGGAGCGCTACTTCGTTCGCGACAACTACCTGCGCGTTCGTGACCGCGCGTATTTCTCGGTCTTCGATTCGACGTTCCTGTTCAAGGAGCTCGGCGCGGAAGGAACACGCACGGCGATCGCAAAGGCGCGCGAGATGCTGCGCTCGAGCGGGCTCCCCGACATGTACCTCGCGGCGATCGAACCGAACCAGGACATGATCGGCCTCGTCCGCGAGCTCGGCTTCGATGCGGTGACGAACTACGTGCTCCTGCCCGACTGGAAGGGCGAGTTCCTCCAGGACTATGCCGAGCGCGTCGCGATCCGCGCGGCGCAGTGGCCCGAGATCGCCGAGCGTACCGGGCTCCCGTATCACCCCGCCGTGACGCCGGGCTGGGACGCATCACCGCGCGGCGCGGACTTCGGCGATGCGCGCCCGAACAAGTATCCGTGGTGGCCGATCATCACGGGCGAGAGCCCGCCGCAGTTCCGCGCGGCCGTGGCGCGAGCGGTGGACTACGCGCGCCGCACCGGGCGCCCGGCCGACGAGCAGCTCGTGTTCGTGGCCTCGCTCAACGAGTGGAGCGAGGGGCACTACCTCGAGCCGGATACGCGGTTCGGGTTCGGCTGGATCGAGGCCGTGCGCGACGGGCGCGCGTGACCCGGCGGCACCCGATCGGCAACCTCAAGGGCCTTGGGGTACGCTTGTCGCGTGATTCGCCACGCCATCGTCCTCGTCGTCTGCGCTCTCGCCGCGTGCGGTGGCAGCTATCAGCAGGTCCAGCTCGTCAACAAGACCAGCCGTCCCATCGCCGAGGTGTTCATCTTTCCGACCGGCTCTGCGAACCACGGCGCATCGCGCGGCACGCTCGCACCGGATGCAACGCTCAGCGTGAAGGTGAAGTCGGGAAACGTCGACGTGCTCGCCGTGAGCGCGAAGGTGCGGGTCAACGAGCAACAGTCCGAGACGCGGACCGCCACACAGACGCTCGAGCTCAAGAAGCCGGTGTCGCTCGTGTTCCACGACTCGACCGAGACCCCGCCGGGCCTCGACCAGCCCGGCACCATCGGTGTGGTGTTCCAGGTTCTCCCCGATCCGGAGTCGCCTCCGCCGGCGGAGACTCCGTAGACCGGGTAATCCTGGGGTAGCTGGGCGTCCGTGTGAGCACGGGCAGGACGAGCCGGCTACACTGGGGGAGATGGAGCGGGAGTTCATCGGGCTGAACATCGCTGTGCTCGCGGTGTCAGAGGCGGAGTCGAGTGGCGAGGCGATGAAGCTGATCGTCGATCGACTCGGCGAGGCGGGGCATGTCGTCTCGCAGGGCTCGATCGAAGACTCGGTGCAGCTCATCCGCGCGAGGCTGCTCGAGCAGATTGCCGACCCCGGCGTCGACGTGGTGCTCGTGCTCGCCGGCCTGCTCACAGAGTCGGTCGGCATCGCGCTCGATCCACTGATCACGCGAGGCCTCGACGGCTTCTCCGATCTGCTGCGGATGATCGCCTATCACGAGATCGGATCGGCCGCGATGCTCGTCGACGCCGAGGCCGCCCAGTGCAAGTCGACGTTCGTGTTCGTGCTGCCGGACTCGGTCTCGCAGGTCAGGATCGCGCTCGAGAAGCTACTGCTCCCGCAGCTCGACTACCGCACGAAGCCGAAGAACCTCGTCATGCGAATGCCGCGCGTCGGCTACAGCGATGCAGCGGCCGAAGACGCGGTGGTCGTGGCGCCGGTGAGGGACAGCAACACCGCGCGAATGCCATGGATCACGCCGCGTCTGCCGGGCGAGCCGAGTGTCGCGACGGTATTGCCGCAGCGGCCCACGTCGCAGCAACCCGCTGTTCGCAAGTCGATGTCGATGTCGGTCGCCGAGGCGATGCCGTCGGCGAGCGCGAGCATGAGCGCCGTCCTCACGAAGATGACGGCCGCGGTGAGCGTCAGCCAGCAGCTGCCGGTCGCGAATCCGTTCGAGACGCGAGAGCCGACGAACGTGGGCGCGCCGCCGCCGCCGCTGCCGCGAGGGAAGGTCTCGACGACGATCTCTGCACCGCTGCCGATCAAGCCGCCCGCGAAGCTGATCCCGCTCGCACAGCTGTTGCCCGAGGTGGCGCCGGTGGTCGAGCCCGAGCGCAAGATGTCGTCGCTCGCGGATCTCGAAGACGAGGGCGACGATCTCGACGAGCTCGACGATGGCGCCGCGGAGATCGTCGACGAGCCGCCGAAGCGCGACGACGTCGTGGTCGCGGCGGTCGTCCCCGATGATCTACCGCCACCGCGCCGCATCGAGGACTCGCTGCCGCCGCTGTACGATGATTCGCCGCGCCGGATCGCCGAGCCGCCCGAGCCTCGCCGCCGCAACACCAAGACGCTCGCGCTGTTGTTGCTCGGCCTGATGCTGGTTGCCGCGACCACCGTACTCGTCGTGGTGATCGTGCAGAAGAAGGATCGCGAGGCGCGCGCCGCCACCACGGATCGCGGTGAGCTCCTCGCCACACGCGATCCGGCACCGCCGCCCGCGGATCCGCTGCCGCCGCTCGAGACGCAGGTGCCACCCACAGAGGTGCAGACTCCACCGACCGAGGTTGCTCCGGCCGAGCCGAAAGAGATCGAGATGCCGCCGGCGGATCCGATGGCGAAGCCGACGCCCGCCCCGCCGAAGACGCCGAAGCTGCCGAAGTCGCCGCGTACCCCGCAGGCCGATGCCGTGCGCGATCCCGCGGACGTACTCGCGACCGCGCCGGTCAACAAGGTCGAGGATGGTTGCGACGAGGTCTCGTGCATCCTCGACAAGTACAAGCAGGCCTGCTGCGTGCGGTTCAAGCCCGCCGAGGTCGAGCCGCCGCCCGAGAAGCCGGCATCGGGGCTGCCCGAGAAGCTCGACAAGCTGATGGTGACCGAGGGCATCTCGCCGGTGAAGCCTGCGGTGATCGCGTGCGGCGAGCGGTTCCCGGCGCGCGGCACCGTGAAGATCCAGGTCAAGGTCTCGCCGAGCGGCGTGGTCCTCAGCACCGGCGTCACGTCGTCGCCCGACCCGGACCTCGGCACCTGTGTTGCCGGCGCGGTGAAGCTCGCGAAGTTCCCGGAGACCGACGAGGGTGGCTCGTTCGGCTACCCATTCGTGTTCTGAGCGCGCTAGGCCGGGTTCATCAGCGTGCGCATGTCTTCCTCCATGCGCGCCTTGATGTCGGCGATGGTTCCGCCGCGGAGACGCAGCTTCGTCGCCTTGAACGCGGAGCGCGCCATCGCACCGAGCCGCGTAGCCTCGGCCATCGCCGTTGCGAGCAACTCATCGGGACTCGCCACGCTATCCAGGTAGCCGGCGCGTACGGCCTCGTCGGGCGTGTAGATCTGCGCGAGCAAAGTGGCGCGGGTCAGCTCCGCCGGCGTCAGGCGGCTGCGCGCGAACTCCATCGCGAGCACGGGGACGGGCAGGCCGATCTGCACCTCGTTGAGGCCGATCTTGAACTCACCCTGCGCGCCGATCCGGGTATCGCCGGTGAGCACCACGAGCGCACCACCGGCGAGCGCGTGGCCGGTGCATGCGATGACGAGCGGTAGCGTGGCGCCGTAGAGGCGGAGCAGCAGCTCGGAGCCGCGGCCGAGGAGCGCCTTCGCCTGTTCGGGCCCGCTCATCATCACGCGGAGGTCGAAGCCGGCGCAGAACCTGCCGGCGCGGCCGGTGAGCACCACGGCGCTCGCGTCTTCCTCGGCGCGGGTGAGCGCGGCGAGCAGCCCATCGATCATCTCGACCGACAGCGCGTTCGCCTTGCCATCGTCCATGCGGATGACGGCGACCTTCTGTTCGAGGCTGTAGTGGACGATGTCGGGCATGGGGCTGCGATACTATGCGAAAAAGGCGTGGCGGATCTCCACACGGTTGATGCCTCGACGAACCCCGCGCGCATCGTCGTGTGCGAGGACACGGAGACCCGCGAGGTCGCGCTGCGGGCGCAGACGCTCTCGATCGGGAGTGCACCCGAGTGCGAGATCGTGATCTCCGCGGAGTGGATCGCAGCGAGGCACGCACGGCTCGCGCTGATCGCGGGAGCGCACCACGTGATCGCCGAGCACGGTGCACGCGTGATGCTCGGGGGCGCAGAGGTCGTCGATTCGGTCCTGCACGACGGCGACACGATCGCGCTGCGCGATCCGCGGACCGGTGCCGAGGTCACGCTCGTCTACAAGAACCCGCAGGCGAGCAGGATCGCTCCTGTCCAGCACTTCGCCACACCGCCGGGTACGCCGGTGTTGACGATCGGCCGCAGCGGCGCCGATATCGTGCTCGATCAGGCGCTGGTCTCGCGCCACCACGCGGACCTCGTGTGGGAGGACGGCCACCACACGCTGCGCGATCGCGGCTCCGCGAACGGCACGTTCGTCAACGGCGTGCGGGTCGAAAGGGCACGGCAGCTCGCGCCGAAGGACGTGGTCCAGATCGGGACGTTCCGCCTGACCTACGATGGCGACAGCCTCGATTCGTACGACCAGCGCGGCGCGATCCGCCTCGATTGCACCGCGCTCGAGCGTGCGATCGGCGACAAGACGCTGCTCGCTCCGACGACACTCTCGATCGAGCCGTGCGAGTTCGTCGCGATCGTCGGTGGTAGCGGCGCCGGCAAGTCCACGCTGATGACCGCGATGTGCGGCTTCGTGCGCGCCACGCGGGGCAAGGTGGCGATCAACGGCGATGACCTCTACGCGGGCTACGACGCCTATCGCTCCGTGATCGGCTACGTGCCGCAGGACGACATCCTCCACCTGACGCTCAGCGTGGAGCGCGCTCTCCATCACGCGGCACGGCTCCGCCTCCCCGCCGATACGACCCCGGGCGAGATCGATCTCCGCATCGCCACCGTGCTCGACCAGGTCGACATGGCCGAGCACGCGGAGAAGCGCATCGACCAGCTATCCGGAGGTCAGCGCAAGCGCGTCTCGATCGCATGCGAGCTGCTCGCCGATCCGCTGCTGCTGTTCCTCGACGAGCCGACCTCCGGCCTCGATCCCGGCCTCGAGCGGAAGCTGATGATCACGCTGCGCAAGCTCGCCGATAGCGGGCGCACCGTCGTGCTGATCACGCACGCGACCGCGAACATCCGGCTCTGTGATCACATCGCGTTCCTCGCCGAGGGCAAGCTCGTCTACTTCGGGCCACCGCAACAGGCGCTGCAGCTGTTCGGCGCCGCGGACTTCCCGGATCTCTACGAGGCACTCGACCAGCCGGGTACCGCCGATGCGTGGGTCGCCACCTACGCGGCCTCCCTGCAGCACCAGAAGTACGTGATCGAGCGGCCCGCACGCGCGCCCCATTCGCCGAGCGTGGAGCAACGCGCGGAGAACGAGCGCCGTTCGAAGACCTTCGCGCAGTCGCGCCTGCGCCAGCTCTCGATCCTCACGCGGCGCTACCTCGAGCTGATCCTCGCCGACAAGCGCAACCTCGCGCTGCTCCTGCTCCAGGCACCGGTGATCGGTCTCTTGCTCGTGCTGGTGTCGCGCGGGGATGGATTGACCTCGGGCCGCATCGAGGCGAAGAAGCTGATCTTCATGCTCGCCACGACGGGCGTGTGGTTCGGCGTGATCAACTCTGCCCGCGAGATCTGCAAGGAAGCGAACGTGCTCCGCCGCGAGCGCCTCGCCGGGCTGCACGCGGGACCGTACGTGCTCTCGAAGATGATCGTGCTGACGCTGCTCGTGATGGTGCAGAGCGCGCTGCTCGTCGGCGTGGTCGGCGCCGCGACGACGCTTCCCACCTCGGGCGTGCTGCTGCCCCCGCTGCTCGAGATCTACGTGACGATCGTGTTTGCCGGCGGCGCGGGCATCGCGCTCGGTCTGTGCGTCAGCGCGATCGCCACCACACCCGACAAGGCGACCAGCCTGATCCCGATCGTCCTCGTGCCGCAGGTGCTGTTCGCGGGGATCATGTTCGGCCTCAAGGGGCCAACGGCGATCATCTCGAACCTCGTGTCGGCGCGCGCCGCGGTGGATGCGATGTCGGCGACCGTGGACATCAACCAGCTCGCCACGCCGGTGTTCATGCCACTCGAGCCGCAGTACGCGCACTCGAGTAGCGTCGTGCTCGCGGCGTGGGGAATGATGGCGCTGCAGGCGCTCGGCTACTCGGCTGTCGCGTGGATCACGCTGCGGCAGCGTCGCTGAACCCGATCAAGCGCATCATCCGGTGGCGCAGCGTGAGCTCGGCCACCGGGGCCTCCTCGATCTCGCCGAACGTGTCCTCGGAGCGCGAGAACCAGGCGTCCTCGACCAGCTCGGCAAGGAAATCGGCCTCGGAGTCGGCGACCCACTCGTACACCAGCTCCATCTCCACCTCGAGGTCCATGCCTTCGATGCATCGCGCATCCAGTGATCGAGGTCAACTTTCGCTGGGTCACCTTCGGGGTAGTGAATCCCAGTCGTCCCAGCTCGCGAGCAGCGTGGTCGACGCCTCGGGGAGCCGCACGATCGCGATCCGACCGTCGTCGAGGCTGCACAGGAGATCCTTCGTTGCCCGTCGCCCGAGGATGATCTCGACCTCGCGACCGTGCAGCGCGTGGCCTTCGGTCACCGCGTCCATGACCTCGGCGAGCACCTTCTTCTGATCGGCCCACGTCAGCGCGTCCCAGCCATCGAGATCGATCGCCGCGTTGCGCGCCTTGCCCCATGCGAACCACGGCGCGTCGTCGATCCGGCGCACCGAAGGCGACGTGCGCGGTGCACCGGCAAGCGCGTGGGCGATGAAGTGTTCGGGCAGCCGCACGTCGTGTGCCTCGACATAGTGCGGGAGCCCCTCGGGCCACGCGAACCGGCCATCGGTGAGATCGAGCGAGCCCATCTGGTCGCTCGGCGTGCCGCACTCGAATCGACAGTACGACGTGCCGCGATAGCTCTCGAGCTCATCGCCGGCGCGCAGATACGCGACCACGCTCCCTCTCTCCTCCGGATCCCACGCACCCACCAGTCGCTGCGGCCGCGGGTAGGCGCTCGGTGCGCGGTCGTTGAACCAGTACCCAACTGCCTCGAGCATCGAGGCGAGCTTACACGCTGCTACTGCGGGCGCAGCGTTCATGATTCCCTGGTGTTACGCGCGGGGCTGAGAAACTTCCCAACCGCAGCCTCCGCCAGCGGTCACTCCCCGAAGCCCGAGCTGGAGGTCCCCCCGCCATGGCGCTGGGGCTGGAACTGGTGCATCGGCATTCACTACGGCCCGATCCCGGTGGGCCTGATCATCGGCTTGCCGATCCTGATCGCGATGCGCGTGTAGCGCCGCGTCGATCGAGGTTGTGTCGCCCGCGAACATTGGCGACGCTCACCCCATGCGGTTGGTTCTCCTCGCGTTGCTCTCCACTGGTTGCTCCGAGCACGGCCGCATGCCGCCTGATGTCGACGCGAAGCCCTTTCTGGATGCGCCGGTCACCACGTGTTTCGCGATGGATGGCAGCGCCTCGGTGACCGCCTCACCGGGTGCCGCCTTCGGCCGCGTGTATGCGGGCGGCGTGCTGCTGTCAGGGCCGTTCGCACCGGTGACGGCTGCGGGCGCGCCGCTCGAGCTCGAGCTGTTGTTCACGAATGTCGCGCAGGCAGATCTGGAGATCCTCGGGAACTGCAATGGCAGCCAGCCGAGCTGCACCACGGATGGCCTCTCCGTCACGATGGCGAACCTCGAGCGTGATGCAGAGGTGGGAACCCACACGGCCTCGATGCGAGGCACCACCGGCGCGCGGCCGGCGGTGCAGGGCACCGTGACCGTGACCGAGTTCGCGAACCCGTTCGCGACCTTGCCGGGGCACATCACGGGAACGGTCTCCGCATCGGGCACGATCACCGTCAGCGGTTCGTTCTCGACGGCGTTCTGCCCGCCGTTTCTCGCCGTCACGATCTGAGCAACGGCTTCTATTGATCTGGCGTGGGGCGCTTGAGCGCCTTCTTCAGCAGATCGAGGAGATCCTTCGCGGTCGCGCGGCAGATCACGAGCGCCGAGCCGACGTACGCGATCGCGCCGGTGACGATCATCGCCACGAGTAGCACCGCGGGATGGTTCCAGCCGATGCCGACCAGCAGCTCGTAGACGCCAAACGTGACCGCACCCATGATCGCGCAGCACACGAGCGGCTGCAGGAACCCGACGAGCAGGCGCCGCGGCGACGGACCCTCGCGCATCACCATCGCCACGCCGGCGACCGCGGTCAGGCCGAACGCCACACCGACAGCGCCCGCCGCGGCGCGCGGCCCGAACGACTTCAGCGCCCAGATCCCGCCGACGAGCAGCACGACCTTACCGATCTCGAGAATCATCAGGCGGTTCGTCTTGGACTCCGCCTCCATGTACGCCGACAGCACCCAGGTGATCGGGCGGAACACGGAGAGGCACGCGAGCACGGTCAGCAGGGGCGCGACGAGCTGCCACTCGTTCGAGGGCAAGATCAGATCGATCAACGGATACGCGACGGCCCCGAGTCCGACGGCGAGTGGGAAGATGATCAGCGAGAGCAGGGCGGTGGAGCGCTCGAGTACGCGCGGGCGGCGCTCCTGCGGTAGCTCGGCCATCGACGGCATCAACACGAGTGCGATCTGCTCGCCGATCTGGATCGCCGGGATGTCGGCGAGGTTGTAGGCCATGTTGTATGCGCCGGTCGCGGCGGGGCCGAAGAAGTGGCTGATCGCGAGGTTGTCCCAGTAGCGCGAGCCGCCGTGCGCGATGCCCTGGATGCCGAGCGGAATGCCGAACTTCAGCATGTCCTTGAACCGGGACCACTTGAGCTGCGTCGGTTTCAGCCAGCTCGCGAAGCCGGCGGCGCGCACGAGGATCACCACGGCCACGCACGATTGCACGATGTTCGCGATGATGATCGACCAGCCTCCATACCCGTAGTACGCGAGCGATAGCGCGGTGATCGTGTACGAGAGCTCGCCGAGCATCGAGGCGATGCCCGCGGCACGGAAGTTGAGCGTGCGTGACAGTACGCGCTCGGGCATCGCGCCGATGCGCCGGATGTAGAGCGCGAGGCACATGCCCGGGATGTAGGCTGCGGCGGCGGGTGCGTCGAAGAACGGCGCGAGGTGACCGCCGAACAGCGCGACGACACCGAGCGAGATCGCGCCCAGCACCATGTACGCGACGGTGGCGTGGAACGTGGCCTCCGCGGCGTCGGGGCCGCGGCCGCGGACCACGGCGTACTGGCCGAAGCCCCAGATGGTCAGCCAGTTCGCGGTCATCGCGATGATGGCGGCGTCGGAGACCTCGCCGATCTGCTTCGGGTGCAGAAACCGCGTCATCGCGAGGGTGCCGACGACGCCGATCGCGCGACCGCTCATGCTGGAGACGATGGTCCACAGTGCGCCGCGTGCTGCCTTCTGCGCGATCGACATGCTCAGCGTCGACCGAGTCGCTTCTGCGCGCGTTCGCACAGCGCGTAGCCGAGGTCCTTCGCGCGATCTGGAACGGTCGGCTCCACGGTGCTCATCAGCTGCCTCGGCGCTTCGGTCGCGGGCGCGACGGCACGCTGTGCACGAGTCCTCGAGGGTACTCGATCCTAGCCATGCTCGCGGAGCACGGACTCGACCATCTGGCGCGCGATCGGGTGGTATCCCGCGCGCAGCCGCTCGAACGTCGCCGCGGCGCGTGTGCGCGTGGTCGCGTCCTTTGCGAGTGCGGTGTACAGCGGGCGCAGGTACTTCATCCGCCCGACGCTCGCGAGCACCTCGTCGACGCGGGCCAGCACGGCGTGGTGGCCGCTCTGGAGGCACAGCGTCAGCCACGACACGAGGACGTCGTAGTTCGTGCTCGCCGTGAGGTGGAACTGAGCATCGAGCGCGGCCAGCAGAGTGCCGCTCGCGGGGCGCGGCACGGTCTCGAGGTAGAGCTGCCACTCGGTGGCGGTCCATCGCGCGGCGGCGTCCTTGGTGGGGGCGGCGCCGTGGAGATGCTCGATCGCGTCGAGGCGCTGGGAGCGCGGGGCGGCAGCAGCGGCGGGAACGCCCTCGCCGTCGATCCAGGTCATCGCGTTGGCCTTCGCGAGTGCGCCGGGGAGGCCGGCCTCGATGTTCGAGATGAAGTCGTCGGTGGTGATCGCGCCGAACCGGAACGTCGTCAGGTACTGGCGCAGCCACTGCTCGAAGGCGGGGCGACCGACCGCGGTCTCGATCGCGCACAACAAGAAGTAGCCCTTCTCGTACGGGATCAGCGAGTACGCGTCGTCGGGATCGATGCCGGTCATGTCGACGCGCAGCTTGGTCATCGCCGGGCGATCCTTGAACCGCTCGATCGATTCATCGAGCTCGCGGCGGCCGAGCGCGGCGTGCAGCGACGCCATCTCCACGCCATCGAGCGCCTCGATGATCCGGCGCTCCGCGTACATCGTGAAGCCCTCGTTGAGCCAGAAGTGCTCGGCGTTCGCGTTCGTCACGAGGTTGCCGGTCCACGAGTGCGCGAGCTCGTGCGCGACCACGCTGACCAGCGAACGATCGCCGGCGATCACCGTGGGCGTGAGGAACGTGAGCCGCGGGTTCTCCATGCCGCCGTAGGGGAACGAGGGCGGCATCGTGAGGATGTCGAAGCGCTCCCAGTCGTACGGGCCGAACAGCGCCTCGGCGGCGCCGATCATCGCCTCGACGTCGGCGAACTCGTACGCTGCGGCCTCGACCTGCGCGGGCTCGGCCCACACGCGGCAGCGCTTCGAGAGATCCTTGGACACGAGGTCGCCGATCGCGAACGCGAACAGGTACGGAGGAATCGGCTGCGGCATCTCGAACCGGTGGATCGCGAGGTCGCCGTTCTCGGTGCGGCCGCGATCGGCGGCGGCCATCACGGCGACGAGCGTGCGCGGGATCGTGAGCTCGGCGGTGTAGCGGATGCGGAGGCGCGGCGTGTCTTGCAGCGGAATGATCGAGCGCGCGTGGCACGCCTGGCACTGCGAGAACAGATACGGGAGCACGCCGCCGCGGGTCTGCGCGGGCTCGAGCCACTGCAGCGCGGAGGCCTCGGGCGAGGTGCGGTAGCGGAGCTTGATCCCGCGGGTATCGGCCGGAAGGATGATGGTCAGGCGCGCGCCGAGAAACGGCTCGGCGGGGTGCAGCGTGAACGCGAGTGTGGCGCCGGATTGATCCACCACGCTGTCGATCGCGAGATCGCGCGTATCGAGATCGAGGGCGCCGCCGCCCGGCCGCTTGAACGCGAGCGTGGCCTCGGCGTGGAGGACGCGGGTCGTGAAGTCGATGCGAGCGACGAGCGCGAGCGAATCGGTCTCGACCTGCGTGTCGTCGTTGTAGGAGTGGGGATCGCGGCGGGCCATGCCGCGGTCATACCCGATCTCGTCAGAGTGTGCCGCCGGGAGTCAGGCCGCTCGGTACGGATGTGGGGACCGAGGTGTCGAACGGCGCGTCGCCGAGCGCGGCGAAGAACGCGATCACATCGGGCGCCTCCTGCGGCGACGGCGTGCGGACGCCACGCAGCTTCGGATCAACGGGGTTATCCGTTGCGTTCCGGTAGAACTGGAACACCTGCTGGAACGTGGCGAACGTTCCGTTGTGCATGTACGGCGCGGTGCGCGTGATGTTGCGCAGGCTCGCCGTGCGGAACCGGTTCGAGCCGTCGCCGGCATCGTGCGTCGCGCCCTGCAGATCCGGGACGCGCAGCGTGTGGAGCTCGTAGTCGGAGAACATCGGGCCGGAGTGGCAATTCGTGCAGTGGTTGTCGCGCAGCACCTGCAGGCCGTGACGCTGCTGCGCGGTGAGTGCGGCGGTGTCGCCGTTGACGAAGCGGTCATACGAGGTATTCGGATTCGTGATCGTGCGCTCGAACGTCGCGATGGCCTGGAGGATCGTGGTCTCGGTGATGCCGGCGGTGCCGAACGCCGCCTCGAACTGGGATACGTAGGCGGGGATCGCCGAGAGGCGCGCGATCAGCTCGGGGAAGATCGTCTGCGCGGTGAACGACGCGCCGAGCATCTCGGCCGCGGTGGTGAGCGGACCGCGGGCCTGGCCCTCGAGCGCGTGGGCGCGGCTGTCCCAGAACATCGGCGCCTGCTCGGGGTCGGGCACGGGATGGCCGAGCACCGCGCCGTTCCACGCGGAGTCGAGGATCGTCTGCGCGTTGCGGGCGACGCCGACCGACGTCTGCCGACCGTCCGAGTAACCGAATTGCGGGTCGTGGCAGGTCGCGCAAGCGAGGGCGCGCTCGCCCGAGAGGATCGGGTCCCAGAACAGCAGGCGACCGAGCGCGATCTTCGCCGCCGAGCTCGGGTTGGCCGCCGGCGAGGGCGGCGTCAACGGGAGTGACAGGTCAGAGGGCGGCGTCGCGACCGTGCCTCCAGCGTCGGGCGTACCGTCGTCGCCGTTGTCCCCGACCGAGCTCGGCCCCACACAGCTCGCGAGTCCCATCACCAGTATCCATCTGCGCATGTTCTGACCTCCGAACCATTAGTGGCTGGATCGGGTCAGATCGAGGCCTGTGGAAATAAACTGCAATGAAACGAGACCTTGAGCTGCGTGATGCAGCGGAGATCAGACCGGTCGCGTAAGGTCTGATCTATGGGCATGGAAGCCACCGGCAGACTTCACGCGATCTACGAGACGAAGCAGGTCTCCGAACGCTTCACCAAGCGCGAGTTCGTTCTCGAGCTCATCGATAACCCCAAGTACCCGCAGACGGTGCTGTTCCAGCTCACGGGAGACCGCGTCTCCCAGCTCGACGGCCTGAACGTCGGCGATCAGGTCCGCCTCGAGTTCAATCTCCGCGGTCGTGAATGGCGTAGCCCGCAGGGCGAGACCAAGTACTTCAACAGCCTCGAGGTGTGGAAGCTCGAGCCGGCGCGTGCGAACGCGGGCGCTGGTAACAACCGCGCAAGCTCCGGCAGCGCCAACTCTCGCTCGGCTACTGCGAACGATCCGCGCGATCGCTTCACGATGCCGCCGCGCGAAGACGAGCCGCGCCCCGGTGACGTCGACGATATTCCGTTCTGATCGTCGACCTCCGCAGGGTCACGGGCAGATCGTCGAACAGCTATCGAGGCTGAGATGGGACGTCTCGGCGCCGGTGAACGAGCCGGCGTTCGTGACCGCTTCTAATGTGAACGCCTCGTCGCACTGAAAGCTCGCCGGGCATCCCGGTGACAAGCAGCAGAACGGGCCGGCGGTGAGGTCGAGGACGATCGCGGTCTCGCCTACGGCGAGCTTTGCTTGTTTCGGTTGGTACATGCCCGCGCCTGCAGGGCTGCACTGGCCGGTCGTCACGGCTGCAGTCAGCTTCACGGCGGTGACCGTCATCGGTGCGCACGAGTTGTTGGTCAGCGAGACCTTCGACATGAATGGCTGCTGACAGGTGTACGTCGCGGGCGCGGTGATCTGCACCGTCGACGCGGTCGGTGTGCAGGGCGGCGCGTCGGCGAGGTGGTGAACACCGTCATCGCCGCAGCTCGCCGTCATCGCGAGCGCGCTCAGGAGGAGGACCGTTCGGATCATCCGGCCACGGTACCAAACCGCTGCTGCGAGCTACAGCTTTTCGACGGTGACGATGCCCTGGCGCGGAGTCTTCACCATGAGGTTCAGATCCGCATCGGGGTCGCAGCTGAGGCGCTGCTCCGAGTAGTCGTAGTGGAACTGCGTGTTGCTGATCGGCGTCAGCGTCTCGGTACCCTGCCAGTAGCAGCCATCGTAGACATGCGCGCGCGTGCGGTAGGTGATCGGCGCGAGCTCGCCATCGTCGAACGTGGCGATCACCTCGCCGAGATGCCAGCGCGTCATGTAGATCGCGTTCGCCTTCACGGGTGCGTCGAGGGAGAGGCGATACGTCGCCGAGTGATCGGTCGTGGCGACCTTGGCAGCTCCCATCGCGAGCACGGCCGCGGCGAGCAGTGCGATCCGTCCGACAGGAGTGGTCAACGCTTGCTGCATCTCTCCACTTTGCATCGGAGAACGCGGGAGCGCCAATAGTCTCGTCGACGAGGATCGCGCGATCCCGGGATGTCGGTGCGCTGCCTACAGGAACTGGGCGAGCGCGAGCGCGGCGACCAGCGCCGCGATGACGGCGAGCGCCATCCAGGACGTGGTTCTGCTGGGTTCCGCGATGGCGGGAGCGGCGGGTGGGATCCAGCCGCAGCGCGGACAGTGTCCCGACGGTGTCCCGGTCACGTAGACCTTGCAGACCAGGCAACGGAAGGCGCCGGGATCGAGTCGCGCCGAGGCGTGGCCGCGCTGGTTCACCCTTCGTCGTCTAGCAGACCGGCGGCCCAGTCGGTCGTGTTGACGACCTCGCCTGTGGAGTCGCCGACGTTGTTCGTCGCGGCCAGCTCCTCGGCGACGAGCGAGGTCATCTTGTTGACCTCGTCCATGACGAGCGCCTGGATCAGCGACTGCTTCGGATCGGCGGCGCGCTCGCGGGCGAGCTTGGTCTCGCGCACGGCGGCGGCGACGTTGCGCGACGTGACCTTGAGCTCGCGGCTGAACAGATAGTGTGCGAGCGCATCGCCGTAGTCGGCGGCGGTCTGGAAGCGCTGATCGCGATCGCGCGCGAGTGCCTTGCGCACGATGCTCTCGAGCTCCTGGTCGACGTTCGGGTTGAGGGCGGTGATCGAAGGGATGCGCGCCGCCTTCACCATCTCGACCGTCTTGTGCGGCGTCTCGGCGGAGAACAGGCGCCAGCCGGTCAGCATCTCCCACGTGATGATGCCGAGCGCGAACACGTCGGCGCGAAGATCGACCTCGAGGCCGAGCGTGGCCTCGGGCGCGAGGTAGCTGAACTTGCCCTTGACCACGCCCTCGTCGGTGATCTCGACCTGGCTATCGGCCTTCGCGAGGCCGAAGTCCACGACCTTCACCTCGCCGTTCTTCGAGAGCATTATGTTCGGCGGCGAGATATCGCGGTGGACGATGCCGAGCGGCGCGCCGGTGTGCGGGTGGTCGAGCGTGTGCGCGTAGTTCAGGCCCTTCGCGGCTTCGACCATGATGTGGAGCGCCAGGGCGAGATCGCGGATCTGATGCTCGTTGTGATAGGCCATCAAGGCCTTGAGGTCGCAGCCGTCGACGTACTCCATGACGAGGAAGTACGTACCGTCGGCCGCCTTCGAGATGTCGAACACCTGGACGACGTTCGCGTGCTGGAGGAACAGCGACAGCCGCGCCTCGTCGAGAAACATCGAGACGAACTGCGGATTCGACGTCAGGTGCGGCAGCACGCGCTTGATCGCGACCGCCTTCTTGAAGCCCTTGACCGTCTCGGCGGTCCCGCGAAACACCTCGGCTTGACCTCCGCCGCCGAGGCGCTCGAGCACCGTATAGGTGGTCTGCATCTACTCCCAAGGTCGCGCGGAACGGCTGTCGTGATCAAGCACGTTTGCCGCGCCTTGCCACCGACGAGGACGTATCGTCATGCGATGGGACGCGCACTGCTCGTCGTGATCGCTCTTGCTGCGACCGGGTGCGGCTCGCGGTGCAAGGATGTGGCGGCGGCGCGCACGCGGCTGACCACGCGGCCCGGGGCGGCGAGCCGCACCGCCGACGTGCAGGTGGCGGTGCCGCTCGCGCGGGCGAACTTGGTGATGGCCGAGCTGCTGCTGCAGAAGCCGATGACCGTGCCGCTCGACGTGCCCGACCTCGGCCTGGTGGCGGCGGCGGTGCGCCCGTTGACCGGAACGATCCGCGAGGTGGTGCTGGTGCCGGGGTCGGCCGGCAAGGTGCGGTTCGTGGTGAAGCTCTCGGTCGACGATCCGGATCAGGAGGTCACGATGATCACGGCGACCGCCGAGGTCGAGCCGGTGCTGACGCGCGCGAATGGCGTGGCGGAGCTGACGATCGGTCTCGGGCCGCAGAACGTGATCAAGCTGCGGCCGGAGCTCGGTGCCGAGGGGAAGGCGAAGCTCGGCGGTGCGGTGTCGCGGTGGATGCCTGAAAAGCTGAAGGCCAAGCTACCCCAGGCGCTGGTCGATGTGGCGGCGGCGAAGCTCGGCAGTCACCTGACCGGCGCGGCCTGGACAGTGCTGCAGAACACGTTGCTCGTGAAGCTCGGCGAGGTCACCACCATGAAACTGCGCCTGCCCGACGTGCCGGTGGCGCGCGTCGACGTGCGCTCGGTCAGCGCGCCCGATGTGCTGCTCGTCGATATCTCGAGTGACCTGCCGATCCGCGCGGGTCTGTCGCCGCTCGGGTCTCCCCCGGCGGAGATCACGGTGCGCATCGCGGGGAGCGCGGCCGCCGAGCTCGCGAACTGGGCGGTCGATCAGGGCCACGCCCCCCAGTGGTACACGCGCGGTCTCACCCCGTCGCCGAAGGGCGAGTTCCGGCCGCGGTTCGACTACCTGCCGGGCACATCGCACCCGCTCAAGGTCTACGTGTTCCAGGAGCGCGGCGGCTGCTCGTACTTCAAGGTAGGCGTCAACGCGAAGCTCGCGATGGACGGCACCAAGCTCGTCGCCACCGCCACCGATCGAGACCTCGAGACCTCCGACGCGAGCACCGTCGTCGAGATCGCGGCGTGGGCGAAGTACTTGCTGACCGGCGCGATCGATGTCTCGAAGAAGGTCGCGGCGCGCACGCAGCTCAAGGTCGGCAGTCGCGCGCTCGATACGCAGGTGATCAGCGCGTCGCTCGCGCACGACGAGCTCACCTTCGGCCTCCAGTTCTCGGCGCCGCCTCAGGCGACGGCGCTGAACGGATCGGCGACGTCGAGGCCGAGCGCCGGATCCTCCGGCGGCATCAAGAACAGCTCGCGGTAGATCCACCCCACGAACCCGTCGACGCTCGGGCCAACGGCGCGGCGCGCGAACGCCTCGTGAACGCGGTCATGGAGTCCGAGGTTCGTGTTCGTGTCGCCGTCCACGTCGCCGCCGATCGGGCTCACGCCGCGCAGCGTGGGGCCCTCGACCATGTGCTTCGAGCGTGCGAGCATGCTCGCCTCGAACGCGCGGGTCGGAGCGGGCGGCGGTGGCAACGGTTCGCGCGCATCCGCATGCATGCGCGCAAGCCTCCCGCGATCCGCCATGCCAAACGCGGCGGCGCGCACGAGGAGCTGGAGGAATACGTCCGCGGAGAACAGCCCGGGCAGCGCATCGACCGGCCGCCCGTACACATCCAGCACGACGTGGGCGCTATTCCCGGTCAGCGTGCGCTCGAGCTTCTTTCCGTTACCGAAATCGATCGTGACGCGCGGCACCGGCCGCACCGATTCCCAGTGCAACACGAAGCGCTCGCGCAGCACGCGATTGATCCGCGCCTCCGGATACAGCAGCTTGCGAAAGAACCGGCTGTTCGCGCATGACAGCTCCTCATCGAGCCGCCCGAGCAGCCGCAGCGACAGGATCGGCCGCTGCGTGCGCTGCGCCTCCGCGATCGCCGCCGGGAGATCCGTGAACCAGTAGAGCAGCGTGGTGTGCGCGTCCTTCTGGTTGCAAATGCCGTCGAGGGCCGGAGACGGGGCCCGCCCATGCCGCTTCAGATACGTGTGGAGCTGTTCCATGCAGCCACCGTAATTCGCGAACTGTTAGCCGTTTGTAAGCGCATCCCAGCGGTAGCCAACCCCGCGCACGCTCACGATGATTCGCGGCTCCGTTGGCTCCCTCTCGAGCTTCTGCCGGAGCCCGACGATCGCCACGTCGACAGCCCGCGTCGCACTCCCCGGCGCGACGCGCCACACATGCGCGAGCAGGTCCTCGCGCGCCACCACCTGGCTCGCATGCCCGACAAACCACCGGATGATCTCGATCTCCCTCGCCGTCAGCTCGACCTGCACCCCATCGCGCTCCGCCGTCATCGCGGTGAGATCGATCGCGCAGCCATCCGACTCGACGCGTTCTGGGGGCCTCGGCGTCATCGCGGCCCGCCGCCCAGCGGCGCCCACCCGCGCCATCATCTGCGACGGCGCAAAGCTCGCATCGAACGCATCATCCGCACCCATTTCGAGCGCCCTCACGCGCGCGGGCACATCCCCGATCTTCGTGACGACGATGATCGCCTCGAGCGGCCGCTCCCGCCTCAGCTTCTCGGCAACCTCGGGCGATCCAACAAGCACGAGATCGAACACCTTGGCCCTCGTCGGTGTCCCGCGCAGCACCTCGTGTCCGGCCCGCTGCAGCAGCTCGACGATCTCCGCGCAGAGTCTGTCCGCCGCAACGTCGACCAAGATCCGCACCGCCCTGAGAGTAACAACGGGGTCAGACATGACTTACATAACTTGTTGTCCCAACAAGTCATGTAAGTCATGTCTGACCCCGTTGTTACCGTCCCCGTTTGGAGCTCAGGTCGACTTGAAGCCGATCTTGGCGTGGGTGCCGTCGCAGAACGGCTTCTTGCTGCTGCCGCCGCAGCGGCAGAGGCGGACTTGCTGGAGCCGGGCGACCATTCGGCCGGTGCCCGAGATCATCTCGAGGTTGCCGCGAATCTGAAGGGGGCCGTCGGTCTCGGGGGCGATCGCGAGGGGGCCGTCGCGGACCTCGAGCATCTCGGTGTCTTTTCCGGTCGCCGGCTCGCCAGAGGCTGTGAAGCCGACGTCGTGGTGGGACCCGTCGCAGAACGGCTTGTTCTTCGAAGCGCCGCACCGGCAGAGGGTTGCGCGGTAGCCGGCGGCGTTGCCGTCGATCAGGAGCTCGGCGCGCACGCCGTACGGGCCGCCCTCGTGGACGCGCACGAGGTTGACGGGCGGGGCGGACTCGTCGGGATGGCCGTCTTTGCGCTGGTAGCGGATCGCGCCGGAGGGACAGACGTGGGCAACCTCGACGACGGTCTCGGGCGAGACGGTTTCAGGGTGGAGCCAGGGGCCTTTGACGTTCGCGAGAAACACGGTCGGCGCCCAGGTGACGCAGAACCGCGAGTGGATGCACTTCTTCGCCTCGTAGATCAGGGTCAGCGCGTCGGTCTCCACACGCTCGACGCCGCCGACGTTTGTCTGCGGCGGATCGGGGAGCTGCGGCAGAGTCACCCGCGGGCGCGGGGCGGCGGGCTCGCGTTGCGAAGCGGCGAAGCCGGCGACGGCGCGGCTCTCGAGGGCGGCGAGCATGCGGTGGGTGGTGATCGCACGCTCGTCACCGCAGCCGGCGAGTGACGAGGCGAACGCGGTCATCTCGGCGAGCCGCTCGGTGAAGAATCGCCCTGCCGAGGGACCGGCCGGAACGGCGGCGGCGTCGCGGAGAGTGGTGAACGACATGCCGGCGTGACAATCGGGATTGGAGGGGCCGGCGGGGAGGCGCGCCGCGCGCTCGCCGAGCGGCGTGATCGCGCGCATCAGACTGACCGCGAGATCCACCACGAGGGTCTTCTCGGGGGACGGACGCGGCACGGTGTACGCGTATGCGAGCAGCCGGAGCATGAGCTGGTAGCCGGTGTTCGCGAGGTCGACAGTGGCGGCTGCCGTCTCGTCCTCGATCCACACGCGTCCCTCGGGCCGTGGGGGGCGGCGAAGCACGGGGTTGTGCGCGGCAGGGAACGCGGGCTTGAAGTCGGGGTTCGCCGCGAGCAGCGCGGTGAGCTCGGTGCGGATCAGCGCGAACCTCGCGAAGTGCGAGTCGTCGCTGTGCTCGGGCGCGCCTTCGCCTTGGGCGACGATCGCGGCAAACGCGGCGAGCGCGGTCTTCGCGCAGATCACCGGCTTGCCGGCGAGGATGGTCTCCGCCGGTGAGAGCTGAAGTGCCGGGTCACCGCAGAACGCCGCGGACTCGCCGTGCTCCGCCACGAAGGCTTGCAGGCCCTCTCCGAGGGCGGCGTAGAACGCGCCGACGGTGTCGTAGTCGATCGCCATCGGCGTGATGCGGTGTGCCGTGCTGCCGCGCGAGAATGCGAACAGGGGTTCGAATCCCTCGCCCTCCGGCTCCGTCGAGCCGATGGGGCGCTCGAGGTGGATGAAGTGCTGGAGGACCGCGGGCGAGAACGGCGCGAGCTTGACCACGATGCCGGCGGGCAGGTAGCCCGGATCGAGCGGGAAGTTGCCGCGACCAAACCGCGGCGCCCCGCCGAGCGCGGACGTGATGTTCCACACCGAGGCGAGGTGAGCCATCTCCTCGATCGAGACGCGCACGATCGTCTGACGCCAGCGACCGACTGCCTCGGCTTCCGCCTCCGAGAGTCCATCCTCGACACCGCGCTTCATGCTGAACGCGGCGTAGAGGTACGTGCACATCAGGTTGTGCTCGAGCTCCGCAGCCTCGTAGAGGAGGTGCAACAGGTCTTCACGGCTCGGGACGCTCATGGAGCAACATGGTGCCCGAATTCTCGCGGATCGAAATCGCAGACGCCCTCTCAGATCGGGGAGGCGTGATACGACGATGCCCATGATCCTCGTCCATGGTGGTGCTGGGCAGCTCGCTCCCGATCGACACGACCGGATGCGCGCTGGTGTGCGTGCGGCAGCGGCGGCAGGACAGGCGCTGCTCGATCGCGGTGGCAACGCGCTGGATGCGGTGGTTGCCGCGGTGCGCGTGCTCGAGGACGATCCGGAATTCGGCGCGGGCATTGGCTCGGCGCTCACCCGTGACGGAACGGTCGAGACGTGCGCCTCGGTGATGGATGGCGCGCGCAGGAAGGCGGGAGCGGTGGCCGCCATGCAGGACATCGCCGCGCCCGTGATCGTCGCCCGCGCGGTGCTCGAGATCGGCGAGCACGTGATGCTCGCGGGCCCCGCGGCGCAGCGCTATGCGGCCGAGATCGGGATGTCTCCTGCAGCGGCCGGCTCGCTGATCACGCCGCGCTCGATGGAGCAGTACCGCGAAGCGCAGCAGGGCGGGGCGCAGCGGCTCGCGAACGAAGGCGGCGGTGTTGGCGCCGTCGCGCGCGATGCGAAGGGCGGCTTCGCGGCCGCCACGTCGACCGGTGGCACCGTGTATCGCCGCGCCGGTTGCGTCGACGATTCCGCGGTCCCGGGCATTGGCTCGTGGGCCGACGACGAGTGCGCCGTCTCGACGAGCGGCGGTGAGGCGCTGTTCCAGGTCGCGCTCGCACACGAGATCGCGATGCGCGTGAAGCTCGGCGCCGGCCTGCGCAAGGCGATCAAGGAGAGCCTCCATGATCTCAAGAAGCACGCGCCCGACGGCCTCGCCGGCGCGATCGCGATCAGCAAGGACTCGTGGCTCGCGATGCAGATCGGTCCCGCGATGCCCGTCGCGTGGTTCGACTCGATGGGCCCGAACGATTCGATCGGCTTCCCGCTGTAGAGACGATAGGGCGCGCGACGAGGCGTCGCTGGCTTCGGTCTCGCGGATGCCTCAGCGACCACGAACTGCGCTGGGCTGCGACCGAACCGCTGGCGCAGTAGCCGCTGGCGCAGTAGCCCCATCGAAGACCGCCCCGAAGATCCCGAAGGCACGAAGCAGAGGCTTCTTCGACGAGTCGCGAGTCCCGATCCAGATCCAGGTCGCGAGCTCTCGTTGAGACTCCGGCACGAGGCTCAACTGAGCCTCTCCTTCGGGCCTTCGGGTCCTTTGGGGCACTCCGGGATGGGGCCGCAGTTGGCATCGGCCGCCACGGAACATGGCGTGTACATCTTCGGCCGACGACGGGGTTGCGGCCGATCTCGCATCCGCGAGCTACGCCGGCGGCGGAGGCACGTGCGGCGCGAATGGCACGTGCACGGGCCGCGGCGGGACATCGGGCCGCACCAGGGCCGCGATGCCGATACCGATACCCGTCGCCGCGGTGATCAGCAGCATGTGCGCGCCGCTCATCAGCTCGATCGTCATGCCCTTCACGTCGGCCTCGACGATCGCGTACGCGATCACCTTGTGCAGCGCGATCCACGTGCCGAGTGCGATCACGCCGACGACGAGCGCCGCCGAGGCGAGCGGTCGCCCGAGCCGCTTGCGCGCTACCGCGACGAAACCGATGAGGACGAGCAGCACCGCGGGCGCGAACACGAGCACCGCCCACTTGAGATAGTCCGCGACCATCTTGACGTCGTCGCGCGTGTCGCGCACGTCGGTGGGGATCCGCTTCGCGAGGAAACCCGGGATCTGCTTGTCGAGCAGGCCGTGGGTCTTCTCGAGTCCGAACGACAGCTCCTTCGCCGACAGGGTCACGCCGGCCGGGCCCTTGCGCAGCTCGGCGAGCGGCATCACGACGCCGAGAACGCCGACGAGCCCGAGCAGGATCAGGACATGCTTCGCGACGGTCATGGCAGCTCGAGCGCTATCACATCCAACGCGCGCTTCACGTTCATGATTCCCAGCGCGAGCGCGGCCTCGACACGATCCTTCTGGATCAAGTCGAGAACGAGAAGCGCGTCGTGGGCGGTCGCGAACCGTTCCGAGAGCTTGCGCGCCATCAGCTTGCGCGCGAACCGCTCGAGGAGTGGATCGGCCGTCACGCCGGGAGCGCGGGCTGCGATCGGCGGGGGATCCTGGCCGATGTTCGCGAGGGCGATCTCGATCGCCGAGCCCATGAACGGCCACGTGCCAGAGAGCATCTCGTAGACGATCACGCCGAGAGCGAATAGATCGATGCGGTGATCGAACGGCTCGCCCTTCGCCTGCTCCGGCGCCATGTACAGCGGCGTGCCGAGGATCTGACCGGTGCTGGTGAGCTTGCCGCCGGCGATGGTCTCGTCGGGGTTACGCAGGATCGCAATCCCGAAGTCCACGATGCGTGCGATCTCCTCGCCGGAGTCGCTGGTCTCGACCATCACGTTCGCCGGCTTGAGATCGCGGTGGATCAAGCCCGCGTGGTGCGCGTGATCGAGCCCCGCGAGCAGCTGCCGCACGAGCTTGACCGTGCGCTCCGCGCCAAGGGGCTTCTTGCCCATCACATCGGCCAGGCTCGGGCCCTTCGCGAGCTCGAGCACCATCACGTGCTGACCGTCGTCGGTCTCGCCGATGTCGAGAACGGAGATCAGATTCGGATGCTGGAGACGCGCCGCGATCTGCGCCTCGCGCTGGAACCGCGCGAGCATCGTGGGATCGTCGACGAGGTGCGCGTGGAGGACCTTGATCGCGACGGAGCGCGCGAGCTTGTGATGCTGGCCGCGGAACACGGTGCCCATCGCGCCTTTGCCGAGCACGGCCTCGACCTTGTAGCGGTCGAGCACCGTCTTCCCGACGAGCTCGGGGACGTCTGCCTGCTTGACGTCGCCGACGCCGAGCTTCGTCCGCAGACTGTCATCACCCGACACTTCCGCAGTCTAACGCGGGCCAGCCCGAACAGGCAGTGCAAGGGGCCGCGATGGCGCCGGCGATCCGCGTAGGATGCGGCGCATGTACCACGCAATCTTCGCGCAGATGTCCAAGGAGCTCCGGCAGGTAGACAAGTGGTTCGACGCTGCTGTCGCGTACGCCGAGGCGAAGAAGTTCGATCCGAATCTGTTCCTCGGCTTCCGCCTCTCGCCGGATCAGTTCGCGTTTGTTCGCCAGGTCCAGGGCGTGTGCGACGTCGCGAAGCTCGCCGCGTCGCGCCTCACGGGCAAGGACGCACCGAAGCACGAGGACACCGAGACCACGATCGATCAGCTGCGCACGCGGGTGAAGGCCGTGCTCGAGTACCTCGGCACGCTGTCCCCGAAGGACTTCGAGGGCGCGGCCGCGCGCGTGATCACCACGCCGCGGTGGGAGGGCAAGGTGATGTCGGGCGAGGCGTACTTCCTCGAGCACGGCATGCCGAACTTCTGGTTCCACCTCACGCACACGTACGCGATCCTTCGCCACAACGGCGTCAACATCGGCAAGCGCGACTACCTCGGGCCGCTCAGCCTCACCGCACCGGCCTGAAACCGCGTACGGTCCGCGGGATGAAGCTCCGCGCGATTCTGTTCACCACGCTGCTCGTCGCGGCCTGCGGCAAATCGAAGTCGTCCTCGCACGCCGACGACCAGCCGCCGCCGACGAAGGCGACCGAGCCCGCGGCGACGAAACCGCCGGAGCCGAAGGCGGAGCCGATGCCACCGATCGCCGCCGCGAAGGGCATGTTCGGCTGCCACGCGAAGGATCCGGCGGGCGCGATGACGAAGCGCAAGCCGGCCACGCCGTGGCAGTTGCCGTTCACGTTCGCGGGATGCCCGAGCCTTCCGCCGGAGATCTACGGCACCGCGGACTTCGGCATGGATGGGGAGACCGCCGGCAAGGCCGCGAAGGCGCGCGTCGATGGCACGTCCGCGTACATCTATCTCGGCAAGTCGCCGTTCCGCTACCAGTTCACGTTCCGCGTCGACGAGGACACGCACAAGGTCGACAAGTTCACGTTCAAGATCGATCAGGAAGCATTCGACGAGATCAAGGCGGGCTGGGGCGACCCCGTTGTCTACGAGCACCTCAGCGACAAGTACAACGCCTGGTACAACCCAGAGAAGCACCTGAAGGTCACCGCGAACGCCGACGACTGGGATCGCGCGAACGCGAAGACGAAGCAGGACGAGAACATCCCCGGCTACCACCTCTACTTCCAGCGCTACATGCCGATGGCCGAGATGGTCGGCAAGGACAGCATCCTCGCGAAGCCGATCATCGGCAAGACGGTCGCCGAGCTCGCCGCCGCGTTCCCCGAGTGGATCGAGGTCAAGTCGAAGACCGAGAACAAGGCCGAGATGGACCGCATCGGCCTCGACAAGGCCACGCAGGCCAAGGTCGAGTCGATGGGCGGCGCCGGCGACACCGCGATGCTCAAGCTCCCCGAGACGGAGACGAACCTCTATCACACGCTCGTGCAGCCCGACTGGGAGGGCGGCAAGGTGGTCTCGTACTCGCTCCTGTTCCCGTTCGGAAAGGATCAGGCACTGAAGGCGGAGATCCTCGCGACCGTGGCCGCCGCGCTCGGCGCACCGACCGGCGCGAAGAAGGAGCTCGACAAGTGGGAGTACACGTTCGCGTGGCCGAACGGCACGGTCGTCGAGATGGGCATGTCGATCCTCGACGAGGACTGGAGCATGCGCGTCAGTGCGAAGAAGTAGTCACCGGTAATCGACGAGCACGTCGGCCAGCGCGCCCGCGAGGGTGAAATCGATCCCGACGAACAGCGTGCCGCTCTTCCATTCGAGGATCAGCTCTTCCTCGTCTGACGTGCGGGTGGTCGGCTCGCCGAGCGTGCGCACGAACCACATCTCGTCGGGCATCGTGCGCCGCCGGCCAGGCTCCCACTTGTACATTTCGAAGATGCCCGGGCCTGCGAACACGCTGAACCCCACAAGGGTGCGCCGGTCATCGAGCGAGAGCTGTAGTCCGATCTGCGGGTATGCGAGCTGGCCCTTGCGGCGCATCGCGAAGTCGCTCGCGGGTCCGAGGCGGTGCTCGATCTCGGTCTGCGTCGCGCCGCCCTCCAGGCCACAGATCGTCAGCCGGGAGAAGTCCAGCACGGGCACGATGCTCGTCGCTGTGCGCGGGGCACCGAGGAGCATGCGGCTGAGCAATCCCATGAATGTAGCCAGCATACCCGTCCCGCTCGGTCGCAAACTTGCCCCCGCGTGCGGATCGGCGGAAGCATGGAATCGATGCTGGAGATCTCGATGCTCGATCTGACGAGAGGATTGACGGGATTCCCTCACCATCTGCTCGATCCGACGATGCTCGAGGTCGAGATCCAGCTGGTGGCCGTGGATCCAGATGACGAGGCGTTCACCGAGAGCTGGTTCCGCCGCGGCGATGACATCTCGGATGGCCGGGTCGACGAGCCATACGAGCTCTCGCCCTCCGAGGTCATCGAGCTCGCCATCGTATAGGCGCCGGGGATGGCCTACTGTCATCCTACTCCGCCATGTCACGCCTACTCGTCGTTCTGACCTTCGCCGCGTTCGCGTGCAAGACCACACCGCGGGTCCGCACACCGGATGGCGACGCGAAGTCCTCGCCGTTTCAGTCGCTCGCCGACGGACTCGCCACACCGGCGCAGCCGATCTGGCCGACGCTGCCGGAGGCGCTGACCACAGACCTGCAGAAGGGTGTCGCAGTGCCCGCGGACGCGGCGGGTCGGCTCGCGGCAGCGCGCACACGGCTCGCGACGTGGACGCTGGACCTCGTCGCCGCGAAGCCCGAGGCGATCGGCGCGAAGATCCGCAGCGCGTACGAAGGCGTGTATCTCGCGGAACCGCTCGCCTATGGCGCGCCATCGGCGGAGGCGCTCGCGGCCGCCGGTCTACTGCACCATCTGTATGACGTCGTCGACACGACCACGTTCCGCGACTGGGCGAAGGCGGCGCCGAACATCGGCCTCGATCGCAAGCTGCTCGAGGTGCTGGCCGACAGCGCGACCGCGCAGCGCAAGCACCTCGCCGCCCAGATCCTGACCGCGGGGGAGCCGGCCGAGGCGGTCAACGGCGTGCTCCGGTCAGTCGCCGAGCGCGCACGCAACGACAACGACTACGCGAAGGCGAAGACGCTGTTCGCCCAGCTCGTGGAGCGACGCGGCGATGGTGCCTCGCTCGATGACTGGCTCGATCTCTCCACCGCGCAGCTGCGCACCGACGATCGCGCGGGTGCGGCCTCGTCGCTCGAGAAGGCGCGCAACCTGCCGGCGCCGGATCGGCTGAGTCAGGCGAAGGTGCGCGAGGCGGGCAAGGATCTCGTGAACCTCGAGAGGTACCTGAAGCTCAAGGAGAACGGCATGATCGAGGCGCGCATCGAGCAGCTCGATCTCCTGCGCGCGATGGGACGCACGCCCGAGGCCGAGGCGCTGCTCAAGGAGCTCAAGGACGTGGCACCGAACGATGCGCGCGTACGCGTGCGCTCCGCGGCGATCGGCTTCGAGGGCATGGCGCAGGCGGGCAACATGATGGCGGCAGCGGGTTACGTCGCGGAGGAGCTCGGGGACGCCAATCTCGTCAACAAGGACGCGGACTACTGGTCGATGCTGATCGGTGCGCAGGGCGCGCACGCGATGGGTGAGGCGCTGCCGATGCTGTTTCAGGACAAGGCCGCCGGCGGCAAGAAGATGGTCGAGATCCTGAAGACGATGCGCGGCATGGCCGTCGAGATGGAG
This sequence comes from Haliangiales bacterium, assembly GCA_038206055.1. Lineage (GTDB taxonomy): Bacteria > Myxococcota_A > Polyangia > Haliangiales > Haliangiaceae > JABFXX01. The sequence goes on along the minus strand of JBBRBG010000019.1, from coordinate 21,383 downwards.
AAGACGCGCCCCGGCCGTGCGATCGCGCTCGAGTACGTCATCGATCACACGATCCCGATCGTCGACCAGGGCGCGGCGCAGGACGTGGCGGTCGCGGAGCTGCTGCGCACCGGCCTCGGAGAGGCGGTGGCGCTGCGCACGAAGTACCCCGATACCGTCGATCTCGATCGCCTCGTGTTCACGTTCGCCACGTTCACGAAGGATCGGCAGCACGCGCTCGATGTCGTGATGCAGCGCCCGGGGACGTCGCCCGCGGAGGACATCGAGCTCTACCAGTCGCGCGCACGCACCGCGTTGACGATCGCGATCGTGCTCGCCACGCCGGCCGCTGTCACATCGGTACGCAGCGCGATCGGTGACATCGCTCCGTCGTGGAGCAACCAGATCGAGGCGAACCGCGAGGCGATGCTCGGCGACTGCGATGCGATCGAGGCGACCCTGAACAAGGACGACGCGCTGTGGGCGAAGGCCGCCGGTCACTACGAGGCCGCGCGCGCGCTGCACAAGGAAGTCCGCGCTCGCGTGACCAACAACCTCGGATGGATCGCGCTCAAGATCGGCACACCGGAGACCGCCGATGCGCTGTTCCGTGAATCCGCCGAGGACGAGACGAGCGGCCGCCGCTGGCTCGGCTTCCTGAACGCACTGGCGACGCCGGGCCGCGCCAATGAACGCCTCGAGGGACTGCGCTCGCTGATCCTCGCGAACAGCAGCGACGGCAAACCGCCGGAGACGCTCCTCGTCTGGCTCGCCGCGACCTCCCAGGATCCGAAGGAGAGCGGCGACGCGGCGGCGAAGGTCATCGAGGTCCAGACCGATGCGTTCGCCTCGATCAAGCCGGCGCACGGTTCGCTCGGGTTCGAGACCGAGGGCGCGTTCCAGGTCGGCATCGGGCTCGCGTCGCGCAAGTTCTACGATCTCAACACCCAGGCGTACGCGAGCCTGTGGCTCATGCCACCGCTTCCGCTCGATGGCGCCCAGCTCGCCGCGAAGGCGAGGTCCGTGGCTCCCAAGAAGTCACCGAAGCCGCCGATCAAGAAGAAGTGACCGAGCTATCGCGGCGCGCCGCGTGGGCGGTCGCGATCATCGCGACGCTGACGATGACCGTGAGCTACATCGACCGCGCCACCTTCGGCGTGCTCGCACCGTCGGTCACCGAAGCGTTGAACATCTCCGAGAAGGAGTACGGCTGGCTCCAGTCGGCGTTCGCGTTTGCGTACCTGATCGCCACGCCGTTCGCAGGCTGGTGGATCGATCGAGCAGGCGCGCGGCGCGGGCTCGTGGCCTCCGTGCTGGTGTGGTCGGTGATCGCCGGGCTGCACGCGATCGTGCCGACCTTCGGCGTGCTGTTCGCGCTGCGCATCGCACTCGGCTTCGCGGAAGGGCCGAGCTTCCCGGGCTCCGCACAGACCGTGCAGCGGGTGCTCCCTGCAGGCGAGCGCGAGCGCGGCTTCGGCGTGCTGTTCACCGGTTCATCGGTCGGCGGCATGCTCGTGCCGCCGCTCGCTGCGTTCCTGTTCGGTATCGCCGGCTGGCGCGGTGCGTTCCTCGGTACCGCCGTGATCGGGCTCGTGTGGGTCCCGCTGTGGATCGCGATCACCGGCCAGGTCGCCGTGCGCGCACGACTCGATGCGCCGCGCGAGGTGATTTCTGCGCCGCGGCCGCGGTTGATCGACCTCGTGCGCCATCCGCTGATGCTCCGCGCGCTGGTCGCGATCGTCGCGGTCGCGCCGATCGTCGGGTTCTTGCAGGCGTGGGGTGCGAAGTACCTCGTGCGCGAGTTCCACCTCGGTCAGAAGGACGTCGGCGCGTACCTCTGGCTCCCACCGCTCGCATTCGACGTCGGTGCGATCGCGTTCGGCTACTTCTCCTCGCGCCAGCGCCGCGGTGAAGGCGTGCCGCCGCGCCTGTTGTTTGCGCTCGCGCTCGCGATGGTCGCGAGCTTCGCTCTGTTGCCGCTCGCGGCGACGCCGTGGACGGGCATTGCCGTGATCACGCTTGCGATGTGCGGAGGTGGCGCGATCTACACGCTGGTCACCGCGGATCTTCTCGCCCGGGTTCCGCCGTCCTCGATCGCATTCGCGGGCGGCATCCTCGCCGGTGCGCAGTCGCTGTCGCACATCGTCGCGGGACCGCTGGTCGGCGGTAGTGTCGCGTCGACCAGCAGCTTCGATACCGTCGCGGTCACGCTCGGCGTGTGGGCGCTGCCCGGCGCGATCGCGTGGCTCCTGTGGTGGCCGACCAGGTATTAATCGCGGTGCTCGTGCATGTAGCGCGCGAAGGATCCGATCAGCATCTCGGGGTCATCGAACGCGCGCTCGGCGGCCTTGCGGCCCGGCTCGTGCTCGAGCGCGTAGGTGAGCGTGGCTCCGACATCCGTCGGCTCGAACTGGGCGAAGCCGCGGACCGCGCCGGTGTCGTGCTCGCGCGGTTCCCAGCGCACCACGTGGTCGGCGACGTCGTACGTATAGAGCAGCGTGTAGCGAAGACCGGCGGCGAACTCGAAGGTCACCTCGCGCGGCAGTCCATCGGCGCGCGACGCGACGAGCGTCGCACCGACGAGGCCGGGCACCCACTGCACGAGCATCGACGGTGTGGTGAACACTCGCCAGCACGACTCGAGAGGTCGCTGCACGTCGATGGAAACGCTGGCCATGCGGTCACCGTAGCATCGTGCGGCATGTTCGACTTCGGCGACTACCTCCTGTTCTCGACGCGATGGGAGGACGCGATCAGCGGGTTGTGAGGTAGTGTCGCGCCGATGGCGAGCAAGCGAGTCCTGTGGAACAAGGTCGGCCGCTACTTCAGCGCGCTGGTGATCGCAGCGTTCTTCCTCCCGTTCTTCGGAGTCTCGTGCGACGGCATGGAGGTCATCACCGTCTCCGGCGCCGACATGGTCGGAGGCTGCAAGCCCGGCGGCATGATCGCGGAGATGGAAAAAGAAGAGGGCAACAAGCGCTCGAAGCGCATGTCCGACCCCGACATGGACGGCACCCGCGAGAGCAGCAAGGGCGGGATGAGTGGGCACGTCGACAACGTCGAGCGCGAACCGCTCGCGCTGGTCGCGCTGGCGCTCGCGATCGCGGGCTTCGCCGTCGCGTGGCTGCGGTCGCGCAAGGGACTGACCATCAGCTTCGGCGTTGCGATCGCGACCATCGGCGTGCTCGTCGGTCTCTGGGTCAAGGTCGGCGGTGATCTGCGCGAGGCCGTCGACAAGGAGGCGCTCGGCAAATCCAGCAGCAGCCGGATGACCAAGGACGTCAAGATCAACGCCGGCGGACGCTACGGTCTGTGGCTCGCCGGCATCCTGCTCGTCAGCATCGCGGTGATCACCGGTCGCGCGATGCGCGAGCCCGACGGTCCGGACCTCAACCCGCCGCTGCCTCCGCCCGTGACTCCGCCCGTCGCCTAGCGGCAGCAGGCGATCGGTCGGTGCGCCGTGCAGCCGACCTGCGCGGGGAACGTGTTCGACGACTGCAGATGTGCCGAGCCATCGACATCGAGGTGCGTCGACGCCCACGTGCCCGTCGCCGTGTTCGTCGTCCAGCCGTTGCACGAGTAGCGCGAGGTCATGCGCCCGAACCGCGCCGATCCGCCGGTCACGACCTCGTTGCGCTCGTTGACGCTCGGATCCAGCCACGCACCCGTGGCCGGCACCGCAGTGGCCGAGCCCGTGCGGAGATACTCCGCGATGTGACACATGTGCGCGCCGCTGAACTGCGCGCTGCACGCCGCGTGCATCCCGGGCCGTCCGTTGCTCCCGACGCCTGCGCCATCCGGCTGCGCGGTGGTGAAGCCTGCGAACTGGACCTTCGGCGCGCCGTTGCAGCACGCGAGCGGCCGCTGCACGTCGCACGCGGCCGGCGCCGGAAACGTGTTGCTCGACGTCAACTGCGTCACCCCATCGGCGCGCAGGAATGTCGATGACCACGTGCCGCTGTTCGCGTTCGAGGTCCAGCTCGCGCACGTGAACGAGAAGTCCTCGCGCCCGAACCCCGGCGCCGCCTCGTACGTCAGGTCGTTATCCGACGACAGCGCGTACGGCAGGATGCTCGGATCGAGCCACGCGCCCGCCGCGGGTACCGTGGTCGCCGAGTTGGTCTGCTGATACTCCGACACGTGACACAGGTGCGAGCCGGTGAACTCGGCAGCGCACCGCGCGTGCATCCCATCGCGCCCGCCGCCGTTGCCATCCGACGTCGCGGCCGTGAACCCGGCGAACGCGTTCGCGTCCTCGGAGTACGCGCCGCTGCCGGCGGGTCCGGTCGGCCCCTGCGGTCCTGGATTTCCCATGCCCGCTGGGCCCGTGGCGCCCGTCGCTCCGGTCGACCCCATGGCGCCCGTCGCTCCGGTCGCGCCCTGCGGACCCATCACGCCCATGATCCCCATCGGCCCGATCGGTCCAATCGGCCCCGCGGGTCCCGTGGTACCAGCAGGCCCGATCGGTCCGGTCGGCCCGGCCGGACCTTGCGGACCTTGATCGCCGCCTCCCGGGCCGCGCTCGCCCTGCGGACCTTGCGGACCTGCGGGGCCCGGCGCTCCGGTCTCACCGGGAGGGCCCTCGGGCCCGGCGTCAACTTGGTGGCCGCACGCGACGAGGAACACGACGAGAGCGAGGGCCTTCACCCCGGATCAGACGGTGGCGACTCGGGTCGAGTCGCATCTCTCTAAGTTAGCCGCGCTTCTGCGTCCGCTGCTGTGACTTCGCCATCTTGCGCGCGCCTGGGTGCTGCTCGAGGACCGAGCGCGCGAGCTTCTGGAGCTCGGGGTGCACGCGGAACTGGGGCGATAGGAACCGCCCGAGGTAGTTCACGTCGTCCTCGGCGAGCGACAGCAGATCGGCGCGCGCCGGGCCGCGCTGGTTCGCGGCGAACTTCGCGAACACGCGCGCGATCTTCATCTGCACGGCGATCTGCTCGGCGTTCTTCTTCGGCAGCTCCACGGTCTCGAGGAGCGCGAGCGCCTCCTTCGACTTGCCCGTGCGGCCCCACGCCTCGGCGACGATGCCGGCCGCGTAGGGTCGGATCTCCTTGCGATCCGGGTTGTCGAGGTTCATCGAGTCGGCGCACTTGCGCGCGTCCTGCGTGCGGCCGAACGAGAGGAACAGCTGCGCCTTGAGCAGCGAGACGTCGTCCTGCATCGCGGCGGGGAACACCGTCAGCGCCACGGGCTCGAGGAGCTTGAGCGCACCCTTCGGATCGTCCTGTGCCATGAGCTGCGCGCGCGCGAAGATCTTCGTCGGCGAGCCGGCGTCCTTGTCGCCCGAGAGCTTCTCGAGGGCTGACTTGCGCGCCTCCGGAGACTCGGTCGCGCCCTGGAGGAGGCCGACGAGGCCGCGCTGCTTGCGGATCATGCGGAACGCCCAGATCAGAACGCCCGCGAGCGCGGCGGTGAGAACGCCGGCGATGATCATCAGCACGGTGCTGCCGGTCTGGATCACGAACGCCCAGACGAGGGCGGCGACCACGCCGATGATGATCAGGTTCTTGCGCTTGATCCCACCGGCCTGGACGGCGGGTGCGTCGGATGCTTCTGCGGTCTCGTCTTCGGCCACGCTGGACTCGTACTTGGATGAGCGCCCAACGGCAACAGGTGGATCACGCCGAGTGCCAAGTATGCGGAACCGCGCCGGTTCCAGGACGCCGATCATTTCGTTTCGACCTGAGCGGCTATCATCAGGCGTGCGCTCGCTCGCCGTGCTGGTCGTGTGGTGGCTCGCTGCGTGCGCGCCGAAACCGCCGGCGTGCCCGGCGTTGCCCGTTGTCGCGCAGGGCCAGCCATTTCTGTGGAAGGTGCACAAGGACGCGGGCCCTACGCTGTGGCTCTACGGCACCGTGCACGATGTCGCGCTGGCCGGCGTCCCGGCACCGGCGCTCTCTGCCCTCGACGGCGCGAAGGTATTCGCCTCCGAGCTAGGTGACGTCGAGGCCGATCCGGAAACGATCCGCGAGCTCTCCCGTTACCAGTCCGGTCTCGGGATCGATCAGACGTTGCCCGCGGACGACTGGTACGCACTGCGCGACGCCCTGATCGGCACGATCAAGGAGGACTCGTTGCGCCGCGTGCGCCCGTGGTTCGCGATGATCCTCCTCAACAACAAGGTCTCGCCGAACAAGCCCGTCGCCATGGACACGGATCTCGCGAAGCGCGCCCGCCGCAAGAAGCTGCCCGTCGAAGCGCTCGAGACCTGGACCGAGCAGATGACCGCGCTCGACAAGGTCGTCACCGTGAAAGACCTCAGCGAGGTGATCCACGCGCGTGATGCGATGCACTGCGAGGTCGATCGCCTTGCCGTCGCGTACCGCACCGGCGACGTCGAGTTGATGACGTCGCTGTTGCTCGTGCCACGGACCTCCGAGGCACTCCTGTGGACGCGCAACCGCGCATGGCAGCCGAAGCTCGTGACGTACCTCTCCGCCGAGGGCGCGTTCGTCGCCGTGGGCCTCGCCCACATGCTGGGCGACAATGGTCTGCCCGCGATGCTCGCGCGTGCCGGGTACACCGTCGAGCGCGTGCCGTAGGCCGCTAACTAACTAGCCCGCTTCGATCAGCTGCTTGAGCTGCTTACGGGCGCGGTGCGCGCGAACCTTTACGTTCGCCACGCTGATGCCGAGCTTCGTGGCCGTCTCGACCTCGCTCGAGTCGGCGCGCGCGAGCATGACGTCGCGATACTTCGGTGCGAGACGGCGGAGCGAGCGCTGGATCAGATCGATCGCCTCTGCCTCCGCGAGCTCGGCCTCCGGTGAGCGCGCCCCATCGGCCCGGTCGATAGGTGTCGCCGTGAGCTCCTCCCGCGAGCGCCGGCGCTTGCGCAGCAGGCCGAGCGCCGTGGTCGACGCGATCCGGTAGAGCCAGGTCCGGTACTTCGAGTCGCCGCGGAACGAGTCGCGATAGCGGTAGGCGAGGAGCAGCGCCTCCTGCGTGACGTCATCGGCGTCCTCGCGCGACCCGACGATCCGGCGGGCGACGGCATAGACGAAACCGCGATCTTCAGGTCCGAACAAAACGTCCAAATCGTTCATGGGATCATAATGACCGTTAAATCGTCCATGTCAAGCCCACTCAAGTGTCTGTAACCAGGTAGCCGCAGCAGGCATCATTGTGGGATGCGACTGCTCTCCCCCAAGGACCTGGCCGAGGCGCTGGGGGTCAGCGAGTCGTCGCTGAAGCGCTGGGTAGACGCCGGCAAGATCGGGGCGATGCGGACCGAGGGCGGGCATCGCCGGATCTCGCTCACGGAGGCGGTGCGGTTCATTCGCGAGACCGGCTCCGAGGTCGTGCACCCCGAAATGCTCGACATGCCGGAGATCGCGCGCGCCGGTTCCGACGGTCTGCTCCATCACCTGCGCGGGGGTGACGTGCTCGGCGCGCGCGGCTGGTTGCTGGGCCGCTACCTCGCCGGTGCATCCGTCGAAGAGCTCTGCGATGGACCGGTGCGCGAGGCGATGCAGACGCTCGGCGAGCTGTTTCGGCACGATGAGGCCGGCATCTTCATCGAGCACCGCGGTACCGACATCTGCCTCCAGGCGCTCGCGCAACTGCGCAACACGTTCTCGGCGCCCCCCGGTGCACCCGTCGCCCTCGGCGCGACGCCGGAGGACGATCCTTACCTCCTGCCGACGTTCATGGCGGCGATCGTGATGGCGTCATGCGGGTTGAACGCGGTCAACCTCGGCCCCGACACGCCGGTGAGCGCGATGGCAGCGGCGGCGCGGGAGCACCAGCCGCGGCTCGTGTGGGTCAGCGCGAGCGCGCCTGTGCCCGAGGCTCGCGCGAAGGCGATCGCCGACTGGCTGAAGTCTCTCCCGCCCACGACGACCACCGTGGTCGGCGGTCGTCACAGCCAGACGATCGCCGCACACGGCGTGCACCGCGTGGAGACGATGACGGAGCTTGCAACGCTCGCGCGGGGTGTATCCTGAGAACATGCTCGCGAGTCTCGGACTCGAACGCTTCGCCATTCGCACGGCCGTCCCGACCGACGCCGTGGACATTGCTAGGGTCCAGACCCGCAGCTGGCAGTCGAGCTACCGCGGCATCCTTCCAGACTCGATCCTCGACACCATGGATACCGCCCGCCGCGCCGCGATGCGCCGCGAGATCCTTCTCGATGCAGATGCGCTGAACCTCGTCGCGTACGACACCACGCATCGCGAGGTGGTCGGTTTCTGCAACGCGGGTCGCAGCCGGCGCCAAGGTCCGCGCGTGGGCGAGCTCTACGAGATCTACATCGTCGATCGCGCGAAGCGATTCGGCCTCGGCCGCGAGCTCTTCGAGGGCACCACCACCTGGTGCCGCGCGCATCAGATGACGTCGCTGATCATCTGGGTCCTCGAGGGAAACCATCACGCTCGCGAGTTCTACGCCGCGATGGGGGGACGACAAGCCCAGCGCGTCCAGTCGTCGGTGCGCGGCTACCCGGTGGTCGAGCTGTCGTACGTCTGGGACGCCGTCTAAAGGCAGATCTTCGTCGCGCCGACGCCACTGCCGTCGATCGCGACGACCCACGGGCTGCCGCCGATCATCGTGACGTCGTAGGCGCCCGCGAGCGGATCCGTACCGTTGATCGCGCCGCCATGGAGTACGCCGCTGGTATCGAGCACGCCGATCACCACCTCGCCGCGAGCATCGATGTAGCTGGCCCAGTAGTGCGCGCCGTCGTACGCGATCCGGGGCGATGTCCCGAAGCGCACGAGCTGCAGCTCGCCTGCGATCTGGTTCTGCGCATCGGCCACGATCCGCGAGAGCATGATGCCGCCGTCTCGCTCGTAGACGAGCCAGCCTCCGTACGTCGCGGGGTCCGCGGCGATCCGGCCGTTCAGGCACGCGAACGGTCGCGCCGACTCGATGCCGGCGCCGAGGCGCTGCACGTGGCATTCGGTCGGCGTCGACCACGAGATCATCGCGTCGTTCCCGTACGCGACGCTCGTCATGCTCACGGGCACGCTGCGCGCGACGACCACCGTGCCCAGCAGCGCCCAGTTCGCATCGAATCCAGTCGTCAGCATGCCGCTCGCGCCACCGGTGGTGGTGACCCGCGTGTTCTGGACATGCATCATGGTGCTGGTGCCCATGAAGTTGCCGTCGACGAGCGCGAGCTCGCGGTAGTCCTGAAGATCATCGCGGATCGCCATCACGGAGGTCTGCGTGCCGATGACCGCCCCGACCATGAGCCGGTCGTCGACCCGTGCTGCGGAGAGATCCGTGAACATGGCGTTGGACCGGATCTTCTGGCCCTCGAGGTTCCCCATCACGTCGCCGCGGCCATTGACCTGGAAGCCGCGCAGCATGCCGCCGCTCTTCGGCACCATGAAGACCGCCGCGCCCGTGGTCGACGGAATCGCCCGGACGATCGAGTCCTTCGCGTCGTAGCGCACCGACTCCCACGACTGCGTGCTGCAGATCTTCGGGATCAATCGCTCGGCCGGTTCGGGGAGCGTCGTCGCGGTCGCCAGGTCCGGAACGCTCAGATCCTCGTCGTCGGCCAGGTTGTCGCCACAGCCCGCCACCAGAGCCATACCAATCGCGATGAATGAGCGCATCGCCCCAGTATCGCAATGCGTCTGTTCCAACGGAAGTCCTTGATCTCAAAAAGCCGCACAATTACCAGCTCATACATGAGCTGCTCATGTAAGATATGGGTCGCGCCGCCAGTCGTCGAACGCGCTTCCTTGCCCGTTCGTACGCCCCCACCGGCGGCATGCGAGGATGCGCGCATGAGGAACCTCGTCGTCGCCGTCGCACTCCTGGTTCCATCGGTGGCAGGTGCCCACATCCAGCTGATGTACCCGCCGGCGCGCACGAAGATGCTGAAGAACCGGCACTGCGGAGATCCCGCCGCGCCGCGCAGCGCGAATCCTGCGGTGCTGCTTCCCGGCTCACCGCTCACCGTCGTCTGGTACGAGACCATCGAACACCCGGGTCACTACCGGATCAGCTTCGACAACGATGGCACCGACTTCTTCGTCCCGCCGAACACAACGGCGACCACGGTGGGCATGGATCCCACGGTGATCATGGATCTGATCCCCGACGTGCAGGGAAACTTCCCCGCGCAGGGCCGTCGCTACGAGCAGACGATCACCCTGCCAAACATCGAGTGTACGAACTGCACGCTCCAGGTCACCCAGTTGATGACCGACAAGCCGCCGTACACCACCACCCTGACGAGCGACGACATCTACTATCAGTGCGCCGACCTCATCCTCTCGGCCTCCGCACCGCCGCCGATGGTGGACGCCGGCGTGCCAAATGGCGACGCCTCGACCACCGATCCGGGCAATCCCTCGGGAGGCTGCGTCACCACGCGTGGCGCATCCGGTGGCGGGTTGATCGTCGTCGGTGGCGCGATCGGTCTCGTGCTCGCGCGCCGTCGCCGCCGTTAGGCTAGTGCCGGAGGAACGCTTCGACCGAGGGGTCGCGCGATGCGGCCTTCTCCGGCTTGTCGGTGGCTGCAGCGCCATCCAACCGCGTGCGCTCGTCGATCCAGCTCTTCGCGCTGTCGCTCAGTTGACCCAGCGCATAGCTCTTCGCCAGGCGGAGCAACAGCGCGCCCGCACCGGCCATCAGCGTGTGCCGCAGCTTGCGCTCGCCATTGTCCTCGACGTGACCGAGATGGTTTGCGAGGCCGGCGAACGCCCCGAGCGCCACGGCGATGCCAACCGCAGGCCACGGGTGCTTCGCGATCTTCTCGCTGATGTTGCCCATGTTCTTCGCGGTCCGGTAGCGGCGCCCGAGCTCGTCGATGCGTGAGCTCAGCGATTCCTTCGCACGCTCGACGCGCTCGTCGGCATCGGCGACAGTGTCCTGGGGTGCGGCGGGAGTTTCCATGGTGCCTTTCAAGTCGCTATGCGACGTCACGGGGGTACTTCAAGAACACGACGCCGCAGAGGGTGGTGACCGCGGCGAGGATCGCGAACGCGGCCCAGTCGGGAACGCCAAGCGCCACCAGCCCGAACCCGAGCGCCTGACCGAGCAGCACCACGGCTGCGATCAAGAACCCGAGCCCGATGCCGGCGATCTTTGCGGACCGACCGACCTGCTTTACCTCCGCCTTGAGCTTGTCGACCTCCGCGACGGCGAGCTCGCGCGCATCGCTGATCACGCCGGTGATCAGATCGCCGGCATCGTCGTCGCGAAGCTGGCGGTTGGTCTGGATGGCCATTAGCGACGGAACAGACGCATGCCGAGGTAGCCGGCGCCGAACGCAACACCGACTGCCTTGAGGGGATTCGCCTTGATCATGTCGGTAGCGCGCTCGATGAGCGCATTGCCGCGTGTCATCACGTCATCCTTGGCCTCGATCGCGCGGTGCTTGATCGACTCCGCGCGCTCCTCGGCGCTGTCGACGAAGCCGCGGACCTTGTCCTTGATCTGATCAACGCGGTCGCTGGCCGCGTCACCTACGTTCTGTCCCATGTTCGAGCCGTTGTGGTTGGTCATGATGTTCTCCTGTGGGTATTGGTGAGCACGTCACGTGCCGATCCGAGGCGTGGCGCACGCGCACACGAGCGATTTCGCGCGCTGAGCCACCTAACCCGCGACTCACGATGAGCACGTGCGAATCGGCGCACCGTGACGTTGACGCACGGATCCGGAGTCGCTTTAGCCGCGTCGCTTGTGCTGGATCTCGCCGGCGACCTGGTCGCGCGGGTGGCGCGGCGTGATCGGCATCGAGGGGCCGATCTCCGGCGTCCAGCGGGGCTTCCGCACCACCGGAACCATTTCGGTCACCCCGAACTCGAGGGCCTCTGGATCGACGACCACGACCTCGTCGATGGGCGTGTTCACGCCGATCAGCGCCGCCGGCCGAACGCGCACGGGCTCGGTCTTGGTCGCGAGGTCCTCGACTCCGGTCAGCTCGAACTCGGCGTAGGCCGACGTCTGCTCGCTCGCGATCGCGCGTGCTTGCTGGCGCACCTCGATCGAGCCGGGGCGACAGGAAGGAGCCTTCTCGAGCATCCTGTGGACGAGATCGCAGAGCTCTCTCGGTGCGTCGCACTGCTCGTGCAACGGCTCGGGCTCGCTCGTCAGGTGCATGCACACCACCTCGGCGAGCGTGCGGCCATCGAACGGCGGATGCCCGGCGAGCGCTTCGTACGCGATCACGCCGAGAGAGTAGATGTCGCACGCGGCGGTGATGTTCTTTCCCGTCGCTTGCTCGGGCGACATATAGATCGGCGTTCCCGGCGTCAGCCCGTCGAGAGTGAGCCGGCCCAGCGGTCCGAGCCGCGCGACGCCCCAGTCGATGAGGCGCAGCGGAAAGCACGGATCACTCGGCGTCAGCAGCAAGTTGTCGGGCTTGAGATCGCGATGGACGATGCCGCGCACGTGGACCGCGGCGAGGACGTCAGCGACCTCCGAGAGCAGCTTCGCGAGCTCTGCGGCCGGCATCTTCGGTGCGAAGTGCAGGCGGTTCGCGAGCGTCTCGCCTTCGACGAGCTCCATCGCGATCCACGGACGATGATCGTCGAGGACATTGCACTCGAACACGCGGACCAGGCCGCCGTGGCGAACGTCTTCGAGAATCGCCGCTTCCTGGACCATGCGTGTGGCCATACCCGGTTGACGCTTCAGCTCTCCGTGCATCACCTTGAGCGCCGCACGGCGTGGGAGCACGGTGTGCACCGCTTCATAGACAGTGCCCATGCCGCCGCGCCCGATCTCCTTGATGATCCGGTACGAGCCGACGATCACGTCGGGACCGAGCTGGACCAAGGGTTCGGAACTCATGAACCCCCACGTTGCACGTTCCTTGCCGAGCGTAAGTTCGCATCGGGCATCGCCGAGACGCAAAGCGTCGAGCGCTTGCGCACGCCAAGGCGATCACATCGAGCTGCGCTGGCACGCGGTGTGCTCCAAGGTCCACCGCACTCATGGTCAGCTCGCCTATCACGTCGCATCCAGACGAGCTGCTCGAAGGCGATCTACCCGAGGGAAGTCTGGTCGGCGCGTACCGCATCCAGGGCACCGTAGGTGCCGGTGGGATGGGGTTTGTCTATCGCGCCGTGCACGCGCTCACGAGCCGCACTGTGGCGATCAAGGTGATGCGCGAGGACCAGCTCGTCCAGGACCGCGCCGTCGACCGCATGATGCGAGAGGCGTCGATCCTCGCGTCGGTCTCGCACCCGGGCATCCCGCGGTTCTTCGAGTGCGGCATCCTGGATGATGGCCGGCCGTGGATCGCCATGGAGCTGGTCGCGGGTGCGCCGCTCGCGCACCGCATGCAGCGCGAGCTCCTCCCCGCAACCGATGTCATCGAGTTCGTGCAAGGCGTGGCGGGAGTGCTCGCTGCCGCGCACGAGCGTGGCGTGACGCACCGGGATCTCAAGCCCGACAACATCTTCCTCACCCCGGATTGCGAGCGTTGCCGTGTGCGTGTCATCGATTGGGGGATCGCACACGCGATCGCCGGTAGTCGCTTCACGAACATGAATGAAGCGATCGGCACGCCGACGTACATGGCCCCCGAGCAAGCGCGTGGCGGGCCGACCGATGGATACTGCGATGTCTATGGCCTCGGCGTCGTCGCGTATCAGGCGCTGACGGGTCGGCCGCCGTTTCTCGGCTCGACCTCCGTCGAGATTCTCGTCCAGCACCTCAACCGGCCGGTGCCCCCGCTCGCGCCCCGCTGCCCGGATGCGCCTTACGGTCTCGTCGAGCTGGTCGAGCGGATGCTCGCGAAGAACTTCGACGAGCGCCCATCGGCCTCCGAGGTCGCGCACGAGCTGACGCGCCTGCAGATGCGGACGTCGGCCCGGCACTCCGCACAGCAGCCTCCGCTCGATCGCACGGATGGCGTTCCGCTCGTCACGGTCGAGGAGGTCACCGCGACCACCACGTCGATTCGCGCACCGCGCCACTCGAACGCGGACTAGGCCTCTGACCCTCAGATCGTCGACGGCGCGCCGTCGCGCTCTCTGGGCAACAGCGCCTTTCGAGCTGGCGCTCGATGGGGATGCGCGCGGCACGTGGGATCTCACCCGCGTGTCTCGCATCGCCGCGAACTTGATCGCGAACGCCCTCCAGCACGGCGACAAGGCTTCCGGCATCCGGATCGCGATCGACGGTCGTGATCCGAGCTCGGTCGTGTTCTCGGTGTCCAACGCCGGCGTGATCCCGCCGGATCTCATCCCGTCGATCTTCGAGACGTTCCGCCGCGGCACCACGTCTAGCCATAAGGGCCTCGGCCTTGGCCTCTACATCGTGAGCGAGATCGCGACGGTGCACGGCGGCACCGTCGAGGTGACCTCGACCGCGGCAACGGGCACGTGCTTCACCGTACGGCTACCGCGTCACGTCACCGCGTAGCGAGCGGCAGCGTGAACGAGAACACGGAGCCCTCGCCTTTACGGCTCGCGACGGCGACGCGTCCACCGTGAGCCTCGACGATGCCCTTCGCGATCGCCAGCCCGAGGCCCGCGCCGCCCTTCTTCGCCCGGCCGTGCCAGTAGCGATCGAACACATGGGGCAGCTCGGAATCGATGATGCCGGGACCTTCGTCGCGCACGGCGATCTCGGCCTCGGCCTCGCGGCGCGCGATGGAGATCTCGATCGGGGCGCCGCGCGCGTGCTTGAGCGCGTTGCCGATCAGGTTGCCGAGGACCTGGAGCACGCGATCGCGATCCGCGGAGACGATGGTCATCTCGTCGGGAGCGAGCGCCGTGATCTTGCCGCCGGACGCCTTCGCGAGCAGCTCGTGATCGGCTGCGGCCTGACGAATGATCGCTGCGGCGTCGACCGAGCCGCGCATGAGTTGCAAGGCGCCGTTCTCGATCGCGCTTGCCTCGAGAAGATCCGTGATCAGCCGCTCGGCACGCTGCGATGCTCGTTCGATCGCACCGAGGTAGCGTAGCGCATCACCGGTACTCTCCTCGCGCAGCGCCTCGCATGCGAGGCTGATCGCGTGGAGCGGTCCGCGAAGGTCGTGCGAGACGACCGCGAGAACGTCATCGCGGGCCCGGGCGGCCTGGGTTGCGGCGGCAAGGGACTTGGCCGATTCGGCCTCGGCGCGTCCGATGCGGATCGCGAACCGGATGCGCAGCGCGAGGCGGCTCGGCGACAGATCGCCCTTCGGGAAGAAGTCGGTGACCCCAGCGTCGACCGCGGCCTGCAAGAGCTCTTCATTCTGCTGGCCGGTCACGAACACGATCGGGGTCATGTTGCCGGTTGACCGGAGCTGGCGCGCGATCTCGATGCCGGTGGTGCCTCCGAGATCGTGGTCGAGCAACAAGCAATGAAACGTCTGCTCGGCGACCGCGGCCATGGCCTCGCTCGCCGACGACGCTTCGAAAATATCCGCGACGAGACCGCTCTGTTCGATCGCGCGGCGCACTGCCAGGCGGTCGACGAGGTCATCATCAATCGTCAGTATCCGGAGGCGCTCTGTCATGTCTTCCCCACCGCGTCGGCGAGCGGTGGTGGTGCGAACTCTGCCACGGACCAGTAGCTGCGCAGCGCATCCATGATCAGTTTGAAGCGGCCGGGAGCCGCCGGCTTGACGAAGTAACCCGCGGCGCCGAGGCAGAACGCGGCGTCTCGGTCATGAGGGTCGTCCGAGGTCGTCAACACGACGGTCGGGATGCGCTTGAGACGCGCATCATTACGGAGCTCCTTGAGCAGATCGAGCCCCGACATCCGCGGCATGCGGAGGTCGGCAACGATGACGAGCCGCTCGAGCGGGAGCTCGGCGGCGCGCAGCATACGCAGCGCGTCTACACCGTCGCGGGCCACGGTGATCGATGCGATCTCCGCTGCGGACGCGAGCGCGCGATGGACGTTCATCACGTCCAGATCATCATCCTCGACGAGGAGGAGATGAATTCGCTGCGCTTTCGCCCTATCGGTCACTGGTCAGGATGGTTCCGTTGGATGTCCATTCGAGACCGGAGGCGGAATCGTCTGCGAGCGCGCGGGCCCAGATTCGGACGGCTTGGTCTCGTGGCGCGGCTCCTCGAGCCGGCGGTACAGCGAGCGGCGATCGATGCCGAGGATGCGTGCGGCGTGAGTCTTGTTGCCACCGACCGCGTTCAGCACCTGCCGAACGTAACGGCGCTCCATCTCGTCGAGCGTGATCAGCTCGCCCGGGCTCTCCGTCGTGATGACGATCTTGCTCGACTGGTGCTCCTGCACCTTGGCGGGCAGGTCATCGACCGTGATCTCGTCCAGGCGGCACAGCGCGACCGCGCGCTCCATACAGTTCTCGAGCTCGCGGACGTTGCCCGGCCAGTCGTAGTCCATGAGGAGGCGCGCTGCGGGACCCGAGATGCCCTGCACGGGCTTGTTGGTCCGGCCCGCAATCCGCTTCAGGAAGAACTGCGCGAGGAGGAGGATGTCACCTGCGCGCGAGCGCAGCGGCGGCACCGGAATCGCGACGACGTTGATGCGATAGAAGAGATCCTCGCGGAACCGCTTCTCCTCGACCTCGGTCTCGAGATCGCGGTTGGTCGCCGTGACGACGCGGGCCTCGAACGGCACCTCCTCGTCACCGCCGACCGGGCGGACCTTGCGCTCCTGGAGCACGCGCAGCAGCTTGACCTGCATCTCGATCGGCATCTCGCCGATCTCGTCGAGGAAGATCGTGCCGGCGCCCGCCTGCACGAACAGACCGGCGCGCGAGCGCTTCGCATCCGTGAAGGCACCGCGGACGTGGCCGAACAGCTCGCTCTCGAGGAGCGGCGCCGGCATTGCCGCGCAGTTGACGGCGACGAACGGCTGGTCGCGACGCGGAGACAGGGTGTGGAGCGCCTTGGCGACGAGCTCCTTGCCGGTACCGGACTCGCCGGTGATCAGCACCGTGGCATCACTGTCGGCGACGCGGCGGATCATCTCGATCGTCTCGCGGATCGCCGGGCTGGAGCCTGCGATGCCGTCGATCGGCATGTCGCGGTCGGCGGCGGTGCGAAGTCGCTTGACCTCGCGCTTGAGCGACAGGTGCTCGAGCGCGCGACCCACGGCGATCGCGAGAGCGTCGACCTTCACCGGCTTGGTGATGAAGTCGTACGCGCCGGCGCGGATCGCGGCGATGGCCGTCTCGAGTCCGCCCTGTCCGGTGAGGACCAGCGGAAGGAGATCGGGGTAGCGCTGGCGGAGCTCCTGGCAGAGCTCGATACCCGACATACCAGCCATCTGAACGTCCGTCACGACCACGTCGGCTGGATCGGTCCTGAGATGTTCGAGGCACTGCTGGGCGGAGTTGACGGCATCGACATCGAAGCCGCGCTTCCGTAGCGAGTCGCGCAGGAGAATCGCAGTGTCGTCATCGTCGTCGACGATCAGAATGGTTCCGTTCACGGGTGGTAATGCCTTTCTGCCGCTCAATGAGTTCAAATACTTACGTTTCTGAACAGCGGTTACAGACCGGAATGCCAAACGTGTGCCGGAATCTTGGAGCGCTCCCACGACACAGATCCAACCACCTATGTGATCGACACCGTGCGCCGGCGCTCACTGTGCCCGAGTGCGCGACCAAGTGCGCGAAATCGTCACTCGGAGCGGACGCCAGTTGCGCTGCGTTTGTTGGACGTCGCGCGTAGTTGTGCGAACTCTTTTTCTAGTCGAGCGAGTTCATTATCCGACAAGTCTTCGGAGTCGATCAACTCGTTGCGGGCAGCGTCGACGGACCGGATGAGCTCGTCGAGCTTGAGGTGCAGCGCCTTCGAATCGCGGTTCTGCGTGTTCTGGATCATGAACACGACGAGGAACGTGATGACGGTGGTGGTCGTGTTGATCACGAGCTGCCATGTGTCCGAGAACCCGAACACCGGCCCGAGCAAGGCCCACAATGTGACGCCGCCGAGCGCGGCCACGAAGGCGTAGGGCGAGCCGATCGCCGACGCGATTCGCTTCGCCATCCTGCGGAAGAACTCGCTCATCTATCTTGCTCCGGAATCCACGACCAGCAGATCGACGATGTCGCCGACGCTCGCGACATTGCGCACCACCGCCTCGATCCGCGGCAGTAGATGGATCGCGGCGACGCGACCGCGCAACGTCACGCGCGCGTCATCGATCTCGATCGTGACGTCGGAGACATCGAGTCCCGATCCGCCGAGCGCGCTCGACACGGCGTCGTGGAGAACGCGCTCATCGGACGACAGGATCCGCTCACCCGCGAACGCCGCGCGCTCCTGATCGGCCGTCGGACGATAGCTACTATCGGGCTCGGGCACTGTGTTGCGGGTGATGTCGTCGTAACTCCGAGGTGGCTGTCCGGGCATGTTCCGATCTACGTGCAGCACGAGTGCCAGCGGATCACCGAGTCGGTGCCGTGCGCAGCGCGCGCGCGGACTCGCGCACTGTGGCGAGACCGCGCGTCGGCGTCACGGAAGTTAGCTCGTCCGTCGCGCACAACATCGCGAAACGTCCGTGCGCTACGCGTTGGTATTCGTCGTGCACATAGGCCGGAACGATTCAGTCGGACCTCTGGCGTTCCACCCACGCCAGGGGCCGGTCCATGACCCCCGCTCCCCAGCGGGTCCCGCCGGCAACCTCCCCCAGGTCTGCCGGCGGTCCTTTTTTCGGCTCATTTCGGCGCGTGCTCGCGAACGGTCGCGAGGAGCTGTTGCGTCGCATTGATCGCAGCGGGCCCGAGCGCAGCGATCTCGGGATCGTTCGCCGGTCGCTGACCCGAGAGCACCTCGCGCCATAGGCCGTGCAGCAGGCGCGACGGAGGTGCGGCCACGAGCGGCTGCTCCACGCCGGCGACCCATGCGAGATCATCGCCGAACAGATCGAGCAACCAGGTTCCGGTCTCGGGATCCGCGAGACGCGGGAGAAAACCGAACAGCGCGGGCCGCTCCGGCGTGGGTGCGGTGGTCGCGAGCATGGCGAGGCCCGCGGCACCGAACCGCTCGGTCTGGCCCGCGGCCCGTGCGGCGGCATCGAGCCGGCCGGAGATCGCTTCGTAGCGGGCACGCGCGATCGCGAGCGCGATGGCGCGATGCTCGCCGATCTCCGACGGATAACTCGCGGGAGCGGGCGGGACGGACGCGACATCGGGAGCTGTGCCGACCAGCTCGAAGCCGCGGCCGCGCGGAATGGCCCGCGCGGGATCGAGGCGGCCGACCGCCGGGGCATCCGCGACCGCGAGCTGCTTCGCGCGGAGCGCATCCGCGACGCGTGTATCGGCGATGGTCGGCGCGAGCGGCGGGAGGAGCGCGAGATCGGGCCGCACACCAGCGACCACCTGCGCGTAGTTGATCGCGGACCACGTGGTGCCGCTGGTCGCGACGATGACGCCGGGTCCCGAGGGCGCATCGCCGATCACGTCGGTGGCGAGCCGCGCCGGCGCATCTCCCGGATCGTCGACGCCGAAAGCGGGACCGGTGACGAGCGCGGCGACGACGAGGGGCACCCCGGCGCCCAACACCACGAGCACGCCGCGCTCGGGCATCAGCTTGCCGATCGCGCTCGGCACGATCGCGCAGCCCACGGCGAGGAACGCGAGCAGTGGCTCGGCGGCGTGATCGACAACGATCGCGTGCGCGGCGGTGATCGCGATGACGAGGGCGAGCCAGCGCGCGGGAGCCAGGCCGGTGGCACCGCCGAACGCCGCGCCCAGGAGGCCGGTCCCGATCACGATCGCCGCAGCGCCGCGGCCGGTCGCGCCGACCATGGCGGTCAAGCTCGGATCGAGATCCGGAAGCCCGCCGAGCGCGCCGAACGACCACGCGATCATTGCGAGACCGATCGCGCCGGCGCCGATCGCGAGGTGATCACGCCGTGCCTTCGTGCGCGCGAGCCAGCCGACCACGGCGATGCAGAGCGCGAGGCCGAGCCACGGTGCGCTCCCGACCACGGCGGCGAGTCCGACGAACGCGATCACGATCCGGCGTGTGCTCGCCTCGCGCGCATGGGCCGCGGCACCTGCGAACGCCCACACCGCACCGCACGCCCCGAGCAGCGTGGGCGTGGCGAACCCGGCAGCGTCGCGGAACGGCGGAGCGAGGACGAGGAGCACGGCGCCGATCGCGCCGGCGTACGGATCCTTCGGCAGGATGCCGCGGGCTGCCGCGACCACACCGGCGAGCGTCAGCGCGCCGAGCACGGCGCCGAGGATGCCGAGGCGGAACCCGGGCTCCCCGAACGGGAGCTTTGCGAACAGATCCGCGAGGAGGCCGTAGAGCGGTGACGAGGACGTACGGGCAAGCTGGGCGGCGAGGCCCGCGTGGCCCGAGGCCAGGTCCCAGCCGGGTCCGCTACCCGCCCCGACGGCGAGGACCACCAGGGCAACGCCGAACACGCCGAGCTCGAGGTGGGAGGCCTTGCGCTCCATGGGCTCGGAGGCTGCCACAGTCCACGGGACCGCGTTATGATTCGGTGGGTTCATGGCGCAGATCCGGTTCGTCGATGTCTGGTTACGGGCACCCGGTGCGCCCCCCAGCCATTACCGGTCGGTCATGGTGATCACCGAGAAGTGGGCCGAGCAGCGCGTGTTGATGCGTGCCTATGCCGAGAGTCGCGATCAGACGCGGCCGACCATCACGCTCTACGGGATCGAGCTGGCGATCGGGCCGGCCGGCATCGACGTCAACGGCGCGTGGGGCGTGCACGTCGGCGAGCAGGGCGACGGCGCCGCGCAACAGGTGAAGGGCCAGCTCGAGGACATGGCGCGCCGGATCGCGGGCAGCAAGGGCAACCCGCCGCGCCTCGCGGACGAGGAGTCCACGTTCGAGCGCGAGCCAACTGCGAACTGGGGACCGGGTGCGCCGCGCATGCTGCCGAAGCGTATCGATGGTGGCCTGCCCCAGGTCGACTTCGTCCAGCAGACGAACGCCACGCGCGTCCCGCAGCAGCAGGGTGCCACGTTCGTCCCGCAGCACCAGGTCGCCGCGCACCACGTGCCGGCGCCCGCACCGTCGGCGGCACCGTCGAACCCGGAGCTGCGGAAGACGCCGATGCCGCGCCAGCGGGGCAAGACCCGGCCGCCGCCACTGCTCGATCGCACCGCGCTCGGCTATCAGTCGGGCTCGGGTGCGCAATCTGCGGTCGTCCGCCTCGGGCTCGTGCCGCACGTGTCGTCGCGGCTCGGCTGGCTGGTCGATCGCGTGGTCCCGCAGGACTTCCAGATCGATGCCGCCGAGCGCAAGATCCTGAACGCGCTCGGCGATCACGAGCTCACCGCGAAGGCGATCGGTCAGATGATCGACGTCACGGATGCGATGACGTTCATGGAGGACCTGACGCGCAAGCTCGAGAGCTTCGGGATCGAGCTCGTCGAGCCCGGGACGCCCCACGGCGGCGAGCCCACGTACCGCCTGCGCCGCTAGAACCCCGGGCTTCTGTGTGGTAACCACACCTGCCTTTCAGCCCGAGGACGACCATGCAGGTACGCATCGAAGACGTTTCCCCTGTCGAGAAGAAGATGTTCGTCGAGATCCCGT
>JBBRBG010000018.1:0-70580 GCA_038206055.1 Haliangiales bacterium | reverse complement strand
GCTATGGGCTCCTGCTCCCACTTCAACCCGTCCAGATAACCTACGGGGCCTTGGCGCATGGGTGTTTGCTAGACTAGCACAGTTCGATTGCGCCACAACTGTTTCTACGTATTTCGCCTAGTTAGGCCGGTCCCGTTCTTGCGGAGGCACTCGCTACGATGTTTGCGGCATGTTCACGGCTCTGCTTGGTGCTGGTGGCTCTCGGCGCGTGCTCGCATGCCGCCGCCCACAAGCCGGGCGACGAGTACCTGAAGGCCATCAAGTTCGAGGGTAACAAGAAGCTCAACAACGGCACTCTCGTCACCGGGCTAGCGCTCCACCGCACACAGAAGCGCGGGGAAGCTCCCGATCCGTACACCATCGGCGTCGATGCGGACCGCATCAGGGGCGAGTACCTGCGCAAGGGCTACCTGGATGTCGATGTTCGCTCCCGAGTGGACCGCAAGGGCGACGAGACCACCGTCGTCTACACCGTCGAAGAGGGTGTGCGAGCGACCACGAAAGTCGAGATCCTCGGCCTGCCGGAGAGCGAGCCCGACCTGGTGCAAAAGGTTCGTGACACGCTCCCGCTCGCCGACGGCGCGCCGTTCCTGTACGAGAAGTACGATCTCGCGAAGGACGCGTTGAAGAGCGTGGTCGAGGACGCCGGCTACGCGCACGCGAAGCTCGAGTCGCAGGTGATCGCGGATCGCGCCAACCACTCCGCGATCGTCCAGCTCTATTACACGCCCGGTCCCAAGTGCACGTTCGGCCCGGTCGAGATCGTCGGTGTCGACGGCGCGCTGCGCGAGGCGGTCGAGGACCGGTTGCAGTTCCGCCCGGGCCAGCAGTACTCGGCGGCGGCGATCGCGAACACCCAGCGCGCCCTCTACGGGCTCAACCGATTCTCCACGGTCCGCGTGCAGCCCGAAAAGGCCGGCGAGAGCACCGTGATCGCGATGAAGGTCGATGTCGCCGAGAGCGCGCGCCACGAGCTGAAGGTCGGCGGCGGCTTCGGTATCGATCCGGCGAGCTACGAGGTCCGTGGGCGCGTGGGCTACACGATCATCGGCTGGCCGTTCCCGCTCGATATCGTCTCGGTCGATCTTCGGCCCGCGTACGCCTACCTCCGCACCGGCGGCTACGAGCCACGAATTCGCGCGATCGCGAAGCTCGAGCGTCAAGATCTGTTGTGGACCTACTCGAAGGGGTTGATCGAGGGCGGCTACAACTACCTCGCGGTCGAGGCATACACGAGCTACGGCCCGCGCGCGCGTCTTGGATTCGAGACGCCGGTGTTCACCAACAAGCTCAAGCTCCGGCTCGGGTGGGGCATCGAGCTGCTCCAGTTCCGGCACATCCACCCTGCGATCGACGAGACCCTGAAGATGGAGCTCGGCCTCGATCGTCCGCAGCGGGTCGGCGGGTACGAGCAGGCGCTGGTCCTCGACCTGCGCGACAACCCGATCGAGCCGCGCCTCGGCGCGTATGGCGAGTTGCGCATCGTCGAGGGCACCAAGTTCGCCGGTGGCAACTTCCAGTTCATCCAGCTGGTCCCCGAGCTTCGCGGCTACGTGCCGCTGGGGCCTGTCGTGCTCGCTGCGCGCGCACGGCACGGACGGTTCATCGGCGATACGCCGGTCACGGAGCGGTTCTTCTCCGGTGGCTCGGTCAACCAGCGTGGCTTCTCGGAACGCAAGCTCGCGCCGTACGCGACCGCCGAGATCGATGGCAAGACGCAGTCGGTCGGCTACGGCGGCACCGTGATGGTGGAGACCGGTGTCGAGGCGCGCATCCCGATCACGACGATCAAGAAGATGCCGCTCGGAGGAGTGCTGTTCCTCGACGGTGCCGACGTCACGAATACCTCGGCCGAGCTCAACCTCGCGAACCTGCACTGGGCAGCGGGCGTGGGCCTCCGGCTCACCACGATCGTCGGCCCGGTGCGACTCGACTTCGGCTACCGGCTCAACCGCACGGGTGGTATGGAGCCTGATCCCAGCTCGAAGTTCGCGTTCCACGTGAGCCTCGGGGAGGCGTTCTGATGCGGATCGGCCGGTGGATCAAGCGCGGTGTGCTCGCACTGTTCGGGCTCATCGTGGTCGCGATCGTGGCGGTCGTGATCATCATCCACACCTCGTTCGGGCGGGAGATCGTGCGCTCGCAGATCGAGTCCCAGCTCAACGGCATCTTCATGGGCGGAGGTTCCGTCGGCAAGGTCGAGGGCAGCCCGTTCACCAAGCTCGTGCTCACCGATTTTGTGATCAACGGCCCCGACGGAAAGCCGGCGATCAGCGTCAAGAAGCTGACGATTGGACTCGCGCTCACGGCGCTGGTGTCGAAGCGCGCGGACCTGACGTCCGTTACCATCGACGGTCTCGACGTGCGTCTGGCGCGCAACCAGGACGGCTCGCTGCAGATCGCGAATCTCCTGAAGCCGCAACCGTCCTCCGGCTGGAGCGTTAATATCCCCGACCTCCAGGTCCACCACGGCCACGTCGTCTACGACACCGGTACCGAGTGGATGAACGCCGACGCGATCGATCTCTACGGCGCGATCCACATGCCGTTTCAGGGCGTGTTGAGCGCGAACGTCACCGTGCACGGCGCCTGGCGCGAGCGCGCCGTCGGCCTCGATCTCACCACCGTGCTGACGTTGTTCGGCGACAAGCTGTCGCTGCCGTCGCTGATCGCGCGCGCGGGTGTGGTCACGGTGGCGGGTGCGAATGTCGAGATCGTGACGCCCCCTGAAGGTGGCGCGCCGATCCTCGGCGGCATGTTGATCGTCAGCGCTCCGGTCGTTGGCGTGCGGCAACTCGTTCCCGATCTCGTGCTGCCAGGCGACATCGCCTTCGCCGCAACACTCTCGAACTCGATCCCGTGGACGAAGATCTCCCTCCGCGGTCACATGGGCACCACGCCGGTGCACGCGATGCTCGACGCGGACATCAATCTGAAGTCGGTGAAGGGCGTGATCGCCTCGGGCGACCTCGACCTGACAACCCTGACGCACGGCAAGGTGCAAGGCGCCGGCGGTGGCGTGGTGATGTTCGAGATCCGTCCCGGCGAGGTCGGGAAGCTCCCCAGCGCGCGCGGCGTGTTCGCGGGCTGGGGCCAGGTCGAGGACTTCCCGTCCGCGCGCATCGCGGTCGCGTTCGACACGCTCGGAGATCAGGCGCGCACCGTGGTCGGTGTGTCATCGGAGAACCTGCGCGTAGCGGTCGAGGGTCAGGTCCTGCGGGTCGGCCAGACATTGACGCTCTCGCGCAGCACGATCGTCGCGTCGTCCACGGATCCTTCGAAGGCGAGCGGTGGCAAGGCGCCGCTTCACGGCTCGGTGTCGATCAACCTCGCGGCTGCGGGTGCGCTTTTGCCGCAGCCCGACCTCGCGGTCACCGGTCGGGTCGAGGGGAAGCGGCTGCGCTTCCAGGATCTGTCGGTCTCGACGCTGAAGCTCTCCGTCAACGCGAAGCATCTGCCGCGGCGGCCCGCCGGCAAGGCCGAGCTCGAGATGACGGGTATCGTGCGCGGCAACATCAAGCTCCGTGCGCTCAAGGTCACCGCCGCGAATCGCAGCGATGGAAAGATCCAGGTCTCGGCGCGGTCGAAGCCGCGGACCAGTCCGTGGATTGTCGACGTCGATGCGCTGGTCACACCGCCGGGAAAAGGCACGGTGACCACGGTCGAGATCCAGCGGCACCTGGTGCGCGCGGGTAACGGCACGGAGTGGACCGGCACGCGGGGGCGCATCGAGATCGGAGAGCGCCGCATCGTGGTGAGCGAGCTCGAGAGCGAGAGCAAGAGTGGAGCGTTCGCGATCAGCGGCGAGCTCGTGCGGGCGACCGGTGACATCACGGCGAAGGTCGAGGCCCACGGGCTGGCGCTCGCAAACTTCGATGCCACCTATCGCGGTGTCGTCGACGCGAACATCGATATCACCCGTCGGCGCGGCAAGTTCGCCGGTACGGTCGACCTCAAGGGCACGGGCATCGCGATCACGAGCTCTCCGCACGTGTTCGATGTCGAGGCGCACGTCGAAGGAGCGGCCGACAAGTTGGTGGTCGATGCGTCCGCATCGAGCCCGGCCTTCGGCAGCGCCGCGATCGTCCTCGACGTCGATGCGCCGAAGGACATCACGAACATCGAGCAGTGGAAGCACCTTCACCGCGAGGTCATCCGCACAGGAAAGGTGTCGTTCAAGAACGTCGATCTCGTGAAGCTCGCCGAGGCGGCTGGGCGGCCGGGCGAGATCACATCGGGCAAGGTCGATGGCGAGCTCGAGTTCTCTGCCGAGAAGACAGACGGCCTGGTGCACATCCGCGACTTGATGGCGCCTGCGCTGCGCGACGTTGGCGTGGTCAATGCTGACCTCTCGCTCTCGCCGACGAACGCGGACGAGCTGCAGGCCACGTTGACCGGTACGGTCGCCACGGTTGGCTCGTTCACGGCCGTGGCGCGCGTCGGCACACCCGATCATCTGTTCGACCCGGCCGCGTGGGTGGCGCAGGGCCCGCACGCGCTGCGCGGCGCGACGCTCCGGGTCGACGAGATCGAGATCGATCCGTCGCAGCTCGAGCGGCTCGGCATCGCCACCGAGATGCGCGGCCGCATCAGCGCGGCGGCCGAGATCAGCGAGGCCATGGAGAGCGCGCAGGTCGCGGTCGATGTGAAGCAGCTGCGCGGTGAGCTATTCGTCCAGCCGGTGGACGCGCACTTCGGCGCTGCGATCGATGCCGTGGGGACCACCACTGCACTGTCGCTGCGCTCGGGAAAGATCACGTTGCTCGACGTCAAGGGCAAGGTTCCACTGACGATGGCGGAGCTGCGAGCGAACCCGCGCGCAGCGCTCCACGCGCCCCTCCAGATCACCGCGACGATTCCCTCCGCTCCGGCGGCCGCGTTGATGGGCGTGTTCGGGCGCACCGAGATCATCGCTGGCACGCTCGAGGGCAAGATCGAGATCACGGGCACCGTGAGCGCTCCCCTCGCGACGATGAAGATCGTCGGCACGAAGCTGCAGGTGCCGCCCGGTCCGCGCAACAAGCCGATCAAGATCATCGAAACGATGACGATCGACGGCACGTGGGACGGAACGATCGCGAAGCTCAACGTCGACGCGGTTCAGCCGGGCGGCAGCCTCAAGCTCGTCGCGCAGGTGGATCCCCGCAATCTGAAGGACGGGACCGCCACGATCCAGGCGAAGGCGTTCGACCTTGTTCCGCTGCTCGCGTTCATGCCCGGGCCGGCCGGCGGAGCCGCGGGTCGCCTCGACGCAAATCTGACCATCAAGGGCCTCGATCCCGCGGTCGCGCGGATCGGCGGCGAGCTCCACCTCGTCGACGCTCGCATCCCCATCGCGCCACAGATCGGCACGCTGCGGCGCGCGAAGATCGACGTCGTGATCACCGAGCAGGGGCTCAAGATCGATGTCGTCGGGAAGCTCGGCGCCGGTGACGTCAAGCTCGCCAGTACGTTCCAGCTCGAAGGAGCGACGCCGGTCAGCGGTGATGCGACGGTCACCCTGCGCAAGGTGTCCCCGATCGGGAACACCGAACCTGTGATCAGCGCCGATGTCACGGCGCATCTCACCCGTAAGGGCGATCAGTGGACGGCCGATGTGGCCGTGCGTAAGGGCGACATCGTCGTTCCCGATGCCAGCGGCGAGGCGCTCGACCCGGTCGGGGCACCCACCGACATGGTGTTCCTCTCGGGCAAGCGCGTCACCAAGGGCCCGATGAAGAAGGAGCCGCCGAGCCACCCTTCAATCATCGCGAACATCACGCTGTACTCCACCAACGTGACGGCCACCGAGCTGCGCGCCGTGATCCACGGCAAGCTCCAGGTGACGGCCGATGCCGAGTCCGTCGGCGTGGTCGGTTCGGTCGAGGCCGATCGTGCGGACCTCGACCTGTTCAGTCGCCGCTACAACGTGGACAAGGCCGCGGTGTACTTTGACGGGAGTACGGATCCCCTGCTCGACCTGCGCATCACCCACGACTTCAGTGATGTCTCGACGATCACGACGATCCGCGGTCGACTGTCGAAACCGGAGCTGATCATGGGCGCCGATCCGGGCATCTACTCGCAGGGCCAGCTGCTCGGGTTCTTGCTCGGCGGCGAGCCGGGTGGCGATCCCAACAGCGGTAGCGCGCGCGACCAGGCCACCTCGGCCGGCTCGTCGTTCGTCGCGAACAAGCTCGGCGGCTACGTCAAGAAGGCGCTGCCGATCGATATCGATGTGCTTCGCTACGAGGCGGCCACGGCATCCAGTGGCTCGGCGGTCACCGTGGGCAAATGGATCACGCGGTCGCTATTCGTGGCGTACCGGCAGCACCTCGAGTCGCGCCTCGACCAGAACAGGTCGGAAGCCGAGCTCGAGTACTGGCTGACGCGCCGGCTCTCCGTCGACGGCACCGTGGGCGACCGCGGCTACAGCGGCCTCGACTTGCTCTGGCGCAAGCGGTACTGACCTCCGGCGGCGACCGCAACTGCTACGGTGGCGCCATGCTCTGGCGTCGTCGCTGGTGACATGATGCGGCCATGCGCGTCGTCGTGCTCGTTGCCCTCGCTTCCTGCAGCGGCCCGAGCGCTGCGCCGCGGCCTCCGATGCCGCCCCCCGCGGCGCGCACCGAGCTGCGCACGCCCACATCGTTCGATGTGATCGTGGACCGCGGCGAGCGATCGCAGGCGATCTTCGAGGAGATCGGGCGCGTGCTCACGCACCCGCGCTGCGTCAACTGCCACCCGGCCGATGATTCGCCGCGCCAGGGCGAGCTGCACGCGATGCACGATCCGCCGGTGCTGCGCGGTGCGGGAGGGCGTGGCGTGCCGGCGCTTCCGTGCGCGGGTTGCCATCAGGATCGCAACGTCGAGCTGGCACGCGTGCCCGGCGCGGTCGACTGGCACCTCGCGCCGTCGCAGATGGTGTGGCTCGATCGCAGTGTCGGCACGATCTGCACGCAGCTCGTGGATCCGCAGCGCAATGGCGGCAAGACGCTCGCACAGCTTCACGACCACCTCGCGCATGACGGGCTCGTCGCGTGGGGCTGGAATCCCGGTTCCGGTCGCGCCCCGGCGCCGGGTACGCAGGCGCAGCTCGCGGCACTGTTCCAGGCGTGGATCGACACGGGCGCCGTGTGCCCGCAGGAGACGGTCAAGTGATGATCAAGGTGACCATCAACGGCGCGCTACGCGAGGTCGATGCGGAGCCCGATATGCCCGTGCTGTGGGTGCTCCGCGATCTGCTCGGCCTCACCGGGACGAAGTATGGCTGCGGAGAGGCGCTGTGCGGCGCCTGTACCGTGCACCTCGATGGTGAGGCCGTGCGCGCCTGCGTGACGCCGATCCGCCGCGCCGAGGGCCGCGCGCTGACCACGATCGAGGGTCTGTCGCCGACCGGCGAGCATCCGCTGCAGAAGGCGTGGACCGAGCTCGGCGTGCCGCAGTGCGGGTTCTGCCAGGCGGGACAGATCATGAGCGCGGCCGCGCTGCTCGCCGTGAATCCGTCGCCCTCCGACGAGGACATCGACCGGTCGCTCGCGGGCAACATCTGCCGCTGCGGCACATACGTCCGGATCCGCGCCGCCGTGAAGAAGGCGGCGAAGCCGTGAGCTTCGAGGTCACGCGCCGCGGCTTCCTCGCGGGCCTCTCCGCGGCTACCGCCGGGCTCGCCCTCGGCGTGCGGTTCGCTGACGGCTCGAACAAGGGGCTGTTCATCCCGAACGCGTTCATCCAGATCGGGCACGACGGCATCGTGGTGATCACGTGCCATCGATCCGAGATGGGGCAGGGCATCCGCAGCTCGCTGCCGGTGCTGATCGCTGACGAGATGGGCGCGGATCCGGCGAAGATCGTGGTCCGGCAGGGCAATGGCGATCCGATCTACGGCGACCAGAACACCGACGGCTCGACGAGCATCCGCAACTTCTACGAGGTGATGCGCATGGTCGGCGCGGTCGCGCGCACGATGCTGATCACCGCCGCGGCCCAGCGATGGCGGGTCGCGCCCGACGGGCTCACCACGAAGATGGACGCCGTGATCGATCCGGCGGGCAAGCGGTCGCTGCCCTTCGCCGAGGTGGCACCGGCCGCCGGCCTGCTGCCGGTTCCGAAGACCGCCATGCTGCGCCCGCGCGCCGAGCTCGTGCACGTGGGCACGGAGCTTCCGCTGCGCGACGGTCCGGCCTACGTCACCGGTACGGCGCAGTTCGCCGCTGACATCAAGCTGCCGAACATGCTCGTCGCCGTGATCGCGAGACCGCCGGCGCTGTTCGGCAAGGTCGCGAAGTTCGACTCGGCCGCGGCACGCGCGGTCTCCGGCGTGCGGCAGATCGTCGAGCTGCCGGCGCTGACGCCCCCCGCCGACTCGAAGCCGCTCGGCGGTGTCGCCGTGCTCGCCGATCACACGTGGGGTGCGATGCGAGGACGCGCGAAGCTCGCGATCGAGTGGGATGCCGGCCCGAACGGCAGCTACGACTCCGACGAGTATCAGAAGCTGTTGCTCGCCGCGGTTCGTCAGCCCGGGCTCGTGCAGCGGACGACCGGCGACGCCGAGAAGGTCCTCGCGAGCACCGCGCGCGTGATCGAGGCCGAGTACCTCGTGCCGCACCTCGTGCACGCGCCGATGGAGCCTCCGGCTGCACTCGCGACGGTCACCGACGATCGCGCCGAGCTGTGGGTGTGCTCGCAGGACCCGCAGGGAGCGCGCGAGGACGTCGCGAAGGCGCTCGGCATGCCGGAAGCGAACGTCACGATCCACGTCACGTTCCTCGGCGGTGGCTTCGGCCGCAAATCGATCCCTGACTTCGCGATCGAGGCTGCGCTGCTCTCGCGCGCCGCGAAGGCACCCGTGCGCGTGCAATGGACGCGCGAGGACGAGATCCGCCACGCCTACTACCACACGGTCAGCGCGCAGCACCTGACCGCCGGTCTCGACGCCAGTGGCGGGGTGGTCGCGTGGCGCCATCGCCTCGCGTATCCATCGATCGGCTCCACGTTCGCGCCGAACACCGTCCATCCGAGTGCCGGAGAGCTCGGCCAGGGCGTGCTCGATCTTCCGCTCGCGATCCCGAACGTCCGCGTCGAGACGGGCAGTGCGCCGGGCCGCATCCGCATCGGCTGGCTACGCTCGGTGTGCAACATCCAGCAGGCGTTCGCGGTGCAGTCATTCATCGCCGAGCTCGCGCACACGACGAACCGCGATCCGCGCGACATGCTGATGACGATTCTCGGTACGGCGCGCATGGTGACGCCGGCGGAGCAGGGCGTCGCCAAGCTCGGCAACTACGGCGCCTCGCTCGACAAGCATCCGATCGATGTCGCGCGGTACCACCGCGTGATCGAACGCGTCACGGCAGCCGCGAAGTGGGAGACCGCCAAGGCGTCGGGCCGCGCGCTCGGCCTCGCGGTGCATCGCAGCTTCCTCAGTTACATCGCCGTCGTCGCCGAGGTGTCGCGCAACCCGCGCGGGGAGCTGCGTGTCGACGAGGCGTGGATCGCCGCCGACGCAGGTACGATCATCAACGTCGACCGCGCCAGGGCGCAGCTCGAGGGCGCGTTCATCTTCGGCATGAGCGCGGCCCTGCACGGCGCGATCACGATCAAGGACGGCGCCGTGGTGCAGCGGAACTTCCGCGACTACCCGGTCGTGCGGATGACCGAGGTGCCGAAGCAGATCCACGTTGACCTCGTGCCGAGCGAAGGTCCGCCGGGCGGCATCGGGGAGCCGGGTGTGCCGCCGGTGGCCCCCGCGATCATGAACGCGTGGTTCGCGCTCACCGGTAATCGGGTGCGCGAGCTCCCGCTCGTTCGCGCGAAGCTACCAACTTGATCCACAGAACTGCGGTTCCCTGGCGCAGTACGTCCGCGAGCCCGCGCACGTTGCCGACCGAGCTAGATCGCGCTGAAGCGCCCGGCGAACGGCCCGAGATTGACGCGGATCCCCTCACCGCTTCGCGAGTGCGTCCGCGAGTGCGCGCACGGCAGCGGCACGCGTCGCCGACCGGCGCTCGACCTCGCGCAGCTCCTCCGGTCGCGCTCCCATGCCGCGCTTCGCGCGCGCAGGTGCGGTGTCGAAGTGACCCGCGAGCAGTGCGAGCGCTGCGCCGAGACCGGGCGAGACATCGCCGCGCGCGGCGGCATCGAGCAGACGTCCCCACGCCGCGAGGTCGTACCCGGTCCGCTTCACGAAGCCGCGGCGCACCAGCGGGCGCACGAAGAACGGCATCTGCGCGTACTCCGCATGGGTCTGTTCGAGCACGGTCCGCACCGCGTGCGCCAGGACGTCGAGATCTGGGGCTGCCATGGGTGGATCTAACCTGTTCCGTCGCCTCGATGGGTTCCGGTAGGCTGTGGTCCGTGGACGAGCACTCCGAGCCCGCGGTGCTCCCGGCCGCCCTGACGTGGGCCGAATATCTCGGACGCTGGGCCACTGATGTCGGTGGCTGGATGCAGCTCGCGGATGCGCTGATCCATCGTGCGCAGGAGAGCGTCGAGATCTCGCTCGACCCGCAGACCGTGGAGCGCGGCCTACGGCGGCTCGCGACGCGCGGTCACAAGCCCGGCGGTCAGTACGGACGATGGGTGTTGCGCTACTTTGGATTTGCGTCTCCGGTCGAGGAGCTGGTGAAATGGATGGGCCAGTACCACACGCGGTTCGCGGATCTTCCATCGGGGTTCCGGCTCGAGCACCTGAACCTGTGGAATCGGCCGCCGATCGCTGAGTCTCGGCTCGCGTGCTGGATCCAGGTCGGCATCGCGCACGCGCAGCTGAGCCGATCGGATCTGACCGCTTGCGAGGCCGCGCTCGCACACGCCGAGCACCTCGCGCCGAAAGCGGGCGCGGCCGCGGAGGTCGAGGTTGCGCTGCTGCGTGCGCGAATGGACACCGATGCAGGGCAGCGCGATGCAGCGTGTGCTCGCCGTCGCGCGATCGACGCGCACCTCGCGGCCGGAACGATCGCGATCGCGGATGACCGTGCGTATCGCGCCCAGCTGCACGCCCAGCGCGCGATCCAGTGCACCAGCCCGGTGGAGGGGACTCCGCCCGATGTTCACGGTGCACGCGACCTGTATGTGGCGATCCTCGACGAGCCGTACCTGCCGTTCGTCGCCTGCCGAAAGGCGGTGGGCCTTGCCTACTGCGCGTGGAAGCTCGGCGATCTCCCCGAGGCGATCCGGCTCGCCGAGGGCGCCGTCGAGCATGCCGGCGATGGCGGCCTCGTTCGCATGCGCGTGATGGCGCTCAATCTACTCACACGCTTGCTCACGGGAGCGGCTGCGAGTGCGGTGCACGAGCGGGCACAGCGCATGGCGTCGCTGCTCGAAGATGAGGATCTGCGGACTCGGGTTGCCTGGTCGGCGGCGCCCGACCCTCCGTCGCCTGGATGATCGCATCGTCGAGGATCGCGTTCGCCTCTGCCGCGTTACCCCACCCGATCACCTCGGTCGCGCCGGGCCCCCAGTAGTTCGAGAACCAAAGCACGAGGATGCTGCGACTCTCCGGGTACTCGGTATCGAGCTGTTCGAGCTCACGCAGCCGGGAAAATCCATTGAGCAGCGGGGCATCGAGCGGCACCGCGATCAGCTTGTCGTCGCGGATCCCATCGTGCTGCATCTCGAGCACGCCGATGATCCGTGTCGCCGCGACCGATGCTCGCTCGATGCCGCGCCCGAGCACCAGCACATCGAGTGGATCCCCGTCGGCGGCGAGCGTCCGGGGAATCATCCCGTAGTTCACGGGATACGCGAGGTAGTCGATCTCGCGCCGCGATCGGTCGTCGCGGTCGAGGGCCCAGCGGAGGGCTCCATCCTCCTCGTCGACCTCGAACTTCGCGGTCGTTCCCGTCGGAATCTCGATCACGGCGTTCACGCTGTCATCGCGGTTGCGCGCGGGGTACCCGCTCGACAGGTGGCGGGTGGCAAGGATGGTTTCCGCGTCGAGTGCCACCGCGGAGGGCGAGACGGGCGCGCCGGCCACGATGGAGCGCGAGGGAACATTGGAACAGAGCACAGATGACCCGCACAGCAGGCCCACAACGATTGGTTTCACGCCCTCAGCAATAGAGCCGAGTGCCCGATCCAACAAGGACACGATCTCGGACATGCCGAGACACGCCGGTCAGTTGGCGGATAGCCCGGCGAGTGCGGGCAGCGCGGCGGCGAGGAAGATCAGCAGATACGCCACGCACGGCCGCCATGCGGCGAGCGCGACCTGGGCGAGCGCGCCGTCATCGCGCTGCTGCGCGGGACCGACGATCACTTCACCGGTCGCCGTCGGAGCGAGAGAGCGCCGGAACGGCGAGCCATCGGCAGGAAGCGCAAAGCCGCCGAGGCCGACGGCGGTGCCGCCGTGGAGGATCGCGAGTCCCTCGCCCACCTTCAGCGCCGTGCTCGCGAGCGGTAGCGGTGCGGCGAGGATCGCGCCCGGAGGCACGGGCAGAGCGCCTTCTGCGGTCTCGACCTCGATACCATCGACCACGAGCTCCGGACCACGCAGCCAGCTGCGAACGGCCACGCACGCCACGATGTCGGTCGCACTGCCTGCGATGGTGCCGATGAACTGTCGCCGATCGCGCTCGATCGCTCGGCGATGGCGAGCCGCCGCGAGCAAGAAGCTCGTGCAGAGCAGCGCGATCATCATCACCGCGACAAACGCCACGGCGAGCAACCATGGAACGAAGTTGAGGTAGATGGCGAGGGACGTGGCCGAGGCGCTCGTGCGCACGGCAGCGCCGATCAGGAGGAGCGTCGCGAGTGCAATCGCCAACGGCGACCGCAGCGTCGGAAGCCAGCGTGCGCGCCGAGTGGAGATCGCCCCGTACGCGATCGCGATCACGAGTGGAGGAACGAGCGCGAACGCGGCGAGCTGAACGGGCTGATGGAAGCTGCCGAACAACGCCGCCGGCTTGATCCAGTCGTGCGTGAAGCCGAACGCGTCGACCGCGGTGGCACTCGCGAGCGGGAGCCACGCGCCGAGAACCAGCAACTGGACGAGCGCGATCGTGACCGCGACCTGGACCACCTCGCGCCGGCGGCGGCGCGCGATCACCCACGCGGAGCCGATGATCGCGGCACCCACCCCGAGTTGGATGGCCACGATCGGCACCGCGTCGACGAGGGGCACCAGCGAATGCGCGATCTCCAGGCGCGAGCCGAGCGCGACCCACGCCACCCCCACCGCGACCATCAGCGCGAGGTGAGTCAGGGGCAGCACCACACCGATCCGCGCGAGGATCGACACCGGCGAGCTCGCCAGAGCGACGCCGAGGATCGCGATCACGACCAGACCTCCGAGACCGATCTTCACCCAGGCCGGTGCGAGCAGCGCTTCTGCTTCGAGAAACAACTTCGGCACCGCCAGCGCGATCACGATCGTCATCACCGTGGCGCCGAGGATCAGCCACCGCACCCAGATGGGAACGTCACCCGCGCGCGGCCGTGACAGGTCCTGGTCGGGTCGGGCGAGGTCGTCCATGCCTGTTAGACATCGGACGTCCGCAGTTGGTTGCGAAAAGCTCAGTTGTCGAGGATAGCGTCGAGTGCCGCGACGAGCGAGACAAGATCCGCGTGGAGGTCGTGCTGGTCGACCGTGGCGTCGGGCTGGGCCGCATCGGCTGCGGCCGCGGCGGCCGCCTCGGTCATCGCGTTG
The DNA here is from genome assembly GCA_038206055.1 of Haliangiales bacterium. GTDB lineage: Bacteria > Myxococcota_A > Polyangia > Haliangiales > Haliangiaceae > JABFXX01. The sequence goes on along the minus strand of JBBRBG010000018.1, from coordinate 56,953 downwards.
CGGAACAGGGCGTGATCCGGGCGGTCCGCACGGGTCGTGAACCACATGGTCTCGTGGGGCGAAACCAGGGTGTCATCGCGCCATTGCCAACCCTCGCCGACGAGGATCTCCTTGAGCTGCAGCCAGCGGCCGTCGATCATGGATCGGGTTGCTGCACGCGCCGTGCCTCCCCGAAGCTAGCGGTTTCCGGACTTATCCTTGCGGCGACCGAGCAGGCCGCGCACAGCGGACCGTGCAGTGTGCGCCGAGCTTGCGAGGCGGAAAGCCTGACGCGGGAGCTGCGTGAGGGCCTTCGCGAGCTGGAGGGCCAGGGCGAGCGGGGAGTCCCCGCGGGCTTCCAGGGTGGTGCGCTGGCCGGTCTGGACGTCCTCCATGGCGCCGCGCGCGATCGTGCGGGTGCCGTCGCTGCGGATCTCGACGATCAGACGCGCGACGACGGGTGGCTCGTTTGACGTCTCGATCTCGATCGGCCGCTCGGTGACGAGCTCGGCCTTCGGAGGCTCTTTCACCGCCATAGCTTAGTACAGTGCGGCCATGTCGGCTCCTGATCTCTCGTCGCTCCGTGACCGCATCGAGGCGGTCGATCGCCAGATCATCGCGCTACTCGCGGAGCGCCAGGCGATCGTCGAGGGCGTCGCCGCAGCGAAGCTCGCGAGCGCCTCGCCGTTTCGCGACAAGGAGCGCGAGGAGCTCCTCCTCCAGCGCCTGCGCGCGCTCGCCACCGGGGCCGGCCTCGATCCGCACCAGGTCGAGCGATTGTACCGCGTGATCATGGACATGTCGGTCGCACACCAGGAGGCGACCGTGCGCAGCCGCGAGGACGCACCGCTGCGGATCACGTACCAGGGCGTGGAGGGCAGCTACAGCCACCTCGCCGCGCAGAAGCGTTACGCGGGCCGCGCCGGCGGTGCGCTGCTCTCGGGCCACGACACGTTTCGCGGCGCCGCCGAGGCGGTGATCTCCGGCACCGCGGATCTCGCTCTCCTGCCGATCGAGAACACCACGGCGGGCAGCATCAACGAGACCTACGATCTCCTCGCCGGCGGTGCGCTCCACATCACCGGCGAGGTGGTGAGCGCGATCGAGCATTGCCTGCTCGCGCTGCCGGGCGTGACGCTCGAGGACATCCGTGTGGTGATGTCCCATCCGCAGGCGCTCGCGCAGTGCGGCGGGTTCTTCGCCGCGCATCCGCAGCTCGGACCGCGCGCCGAGCTCGATACTGCGGGCTCCGCGCGCAAGGTCGCAGAGGGCAACGAGCGCACGCACGCAGCGATCGCGAGCGCCGCGGCCGCGAAGCGCTCCGGCCTCGCGATCCTCGCGACCGGTATCCAGACCGCGGCGGGCAACGCCACGCGGTTCGTCGAGATCGCCCTGCGACCCGCGCCGATCGCCGAGGGCACCCCGACGAAGACGTCGCTGGTGCTGTCGCTCGCGGATCGCCCCGGTGCGCTCGGCGAGATCCTGATGCGGTTCGCCGGGCGCGGGCTATCGCTCACGAAGCTCGAGTCGCGCCCCATCCCCGATGCGCCGTTCACGTACCGGTTCTATGCCGACGTGCTCGGTCACGCGGCGAGCGAGGCGTTTCACGCGGCGCTCGACGACATCCGCCCGCTGACCACCGAGCTGCGGGTCCTCGGCACCTATCCGGCCGCCTGACCCACACTTGTACGCATCTCTGAGATACTTGCCGCGTGCGGGTGTCACGCTTCGTGTGGGTATTCGTCCTCGCCAGCGCTTCGGCGCAGGCTCAACCCGCGGACGCCGGCGACGACGCGAAGCCCGCGGAGCCCGCAGAACCTCCACAGCCCCCGCCGTCGACCACCGGCACCATCAGCGGCACGATCGAGTCCCCGGATCTCGATGCACCGCTCGCCGGCGTCACCGTCACGATCCCTGGAACGAAGCTCGAGACCGTCACCAACGACGAAGGCCACTACGAGCTGGTGGTTCCACCGGGGACCGTCAAGGTCCACTTCGAGTTCGCCGGGTTCACGCCCGAGGATCGCACCGTCGCGGTCACGGTCGGTGCGACCGCGAAGCTCGATGTCCCGCTCGCGACCATCCCGCTCCTCAACGAGACCATCGTCGTGGTCGGCTCGCGCACGCCGCGCACGAACGCCGATACGACCGTGCCTGTCGACGTCGTGACCTCGGAGGAGATCGCACGCAGCGGTCGCACCGAGACCGGCCGCATTCTCCACACGCTCGCGCCGTCGTTCATCTCCACGCCGCAGACGGTCGCGGATGGCAGCGACCACGTGGATCCGGCGAGCCTGCGCGGCCTCGGCCCGGATCAGGTGCTGATCCTCGTCAACGGCAAGCGCCGCCATCGCTCGGCGCTGATGCACATCAACGGCACGTTCGGTCGCGGTACGGTCGGCACCGATCTCAACGCGATTCCTTCTGGCTCGATCAAGCGGATCGAGATCCTGCGCGATGGCGCCGCCTCGCAGTACGGCTCGGATGCGATCGCCGGCGTCATCAACATCGTCACGAAGGACATCACCGACCTCGTCGACATGACCGCCGAGACCGGCATCACCGGGACCCGCGACGGAGCGCAGTTCAAGACCTCGGCGAACTACGGATTCAAGGTCGGAGAGAAGGGCTTCGTCAACATCACCGGCGAGTTCCTCCAGCGTCAGGCAACGAACCGCGCCGGCACGTACACCGGCACCGTGTACAGCGACGACCGCGCGATGGACGATCAGATGCTCGCGGCGAACGGTCTGACCCGCGAAGACTTCCGCATGAAGATCGGCGAGTCCTCGGTGACCGCCGGCATGGGCGAGTTCAACCTCATGTTGCCCGTCTCCGATGTCGCGCAGTTCTACAGCTTCGGCGATGTCTCGCACCGGCGCGGTGCCGCCGCCGGATTCTATCGGTTTCCGAAGCAGCTCTCGCAGAACGTCGGCGAGTTCTATCCAAACGGGTTCCTGCCCGAGATCCATCCCACGATCGACGACTCCGCGATCACGATCGGCGTGCGCCGCAAGGGCTCGTGGAACGTCGATGCGAGCCTGACCCACGGGCAGAGCGGATTCCGGTTCGATGTCGAGAACTCGGTCAACGCATCGCTCGGAACATCGAGTCCGACCACCTTCGATGCCGGCGCGCTGGCTTCGTCGGAGAATGTCGCGAACCTCGACCTGTTGCACAAGCTCGACATCAAGGAGCTCAAGTCGGTGTCGCTCGTGCTCGGGAGCGAGCTGCGGATCGAGAACTACCAGATCCACGCCGGTGACGAGGCGAGCTACGCGCTCGGGAGCGCGACGTACGGCATGCCGCCGTTGCCGAAGGCGCCCGGTGCGCAGGTGTTCCCGGGTTACCAGCCGAGCAACGAGGTCGATCGCACGCGCGACAGTATCGGCGTCTACGGTGGCGTCGAGAGCGAGCTCAACAAAGACATCGCGATCGATCTCGGCGGCCGATTCGAAAACTACTCGGACTTCGGGCGCTCGCTGATCGGAAAGATCGCAACACGCGCCAAGCTCGGCGGCGGGTTCTCGCTGCGCGGTGCGGCGAGCACCGGGTTCCGCGCACCGTCGCTGCAGCAGTTGTGGTTCTCGAACGTGTCGACCTTGTTCCTCCCGGACTCGACCGGCGTGCTGCAGCCCGCGCAGGTGCTGACGAGCAACAACGAGAGTCCGGTGACGAAGGCGTTCGGCATCCCGAAGCTCAAGGAGGAGCGTTCGCTCAACCTGTCGGGAGGTCTGGCGTTCCGGCCGAAGGACAACTTCCTGATCACCGTCGACGGTTACTTCATCCGGCTGCGCGATCGCATCGTGCTCACCAGCCAGTTCACGAACGCGAACCCGGTGGTCGCCGACATCCTCAAGCCATTCCCGGGCGTCAGCCAGGCGCAGTTCTTCGCCAACGCGGTCGATACCGATACGCGCGGCCTCGATCTCGTGATCGACTACTCGCACGAGGTCGGGGATGGGACGATCAGCCTGACCGCGTCGGCGAACTTCACCACCACGCGCGTGATGCATTTGAACCTCCCGCGCTCGCTCGAGTCGCGGTTCGGCGCGAACCCGGAGCAGCTGAAGACGTTCTTCTTCGGGCGTCTCGCCACGAATCGTCTCGAGGACTCCGTGCCGCACCAGAAAGGCACGGCCGGCGTGCGTTACTCGCTCAAGGGACTCTCGGCGCTGGTCCGCGCGAACTACTACGGGCGTGTTCGCTATCGCGCGGACGATGGAGCCGCCGACGAGGTGTTCGGCGCAAAGGTGCTGTTCGATCTCGACCTCGGCTACCAGATCACGAAGAACGTGCAGTTCTCCATCGGTGCGGACAACTTGCTCAACACGTTCCCTGACAAGGTTCAGAAGGACGTCAACAGCAGCTTTGGCCGCTTCGTGTACAGCCGAAACGTCAGCCAGTTCGGCGAGAACGGCGGCTTTTACTACGGGCGGCTCGAGCTGACGCTGTTCTAGAAGTGACGGGCGTGCGTCGATCGCATGTCGGTGTGTGTTCGCCTGTTCACGTCATGAGCGACCGTTCGCGGGGTTGGCGCGAGCACGCGGCTTGCTGAAGAGGAGCGTCATGAGGATCCTGGTGGCATCGTTGTGTCTGGTCGGGTGCTACACGGGCGCACCCGCGAATCGCGATGTGGCAACCAGCTGGGTCGGCCGGAACCGCGTCCAGCTCGAGGACCGGTGGGGTGCACCGGTGGCGCGCGATCCTGGCATGTTGACCTGGACGTTCGATACGACGCACATCGACCTCCCGAGCGGTGGCGTTTCGGCGACGACGACACCGGTCTCGGTCGACGCCGCGGCGGCGGGACCAAGCGGCGCCGCGACCGTTCACGTCCAGGGGACGCTGCTCGATATCGCGGCGTCGTTTCATCCCGGGGCGATCGTGAAGGTCACGACCGCCGCGGTGGCGGCGATCGACCCCGCGGGGGTGGTCACTCGGATCGACGGCGCGGCACTGCACTGGGGGCCACCGAACGACGCAAATCTGAAGTGGGGCACGATCTTCGGTGCCCATGTCGGGTTCGGCCGCCTCGACACGACCGGCACGCCGTTGCCATCGGGCGGCGTCTACCTCGGTGGGATGCTGTCCCAGACCCTCGGGCTCGTCGGGCTCTACGAGCTCGTGGCGGGTACGAGCGACAGCGGAAGCGCGATGGGGATGGCGGCCGGTCTCGCCGCGCAATGGTGGCCGATGAATCGGTTCGCGCTGCACGCCGGTCCGGCGCTGTTGCTCGCGTTCGATCCGGGCTTCGAGAACGCACGACTGCGCCCGGGGGCGGTCGCGGGTGCAGCCTACGCGGTACTCAAGGTCGGCGTGCTCGCGCTCGATCTGCGCGTGGATCTCGCCGCTGGACCTTCGACCGCATTCGGCACGCTCGGCGTCGGCATCAACGTCAATTGACCCTACGGTGGTCGGGCGCGATCGACTGCCGCGAGCGCACAGGTCAGCCGCCGGCAATCGCGGCAGTGCAAGCAGTGGCGACCGACGACCAGGGCCTGCTGCACGGGCAGCGATCGCACGGCGAACCGGGCGAGGGTCATCTCGTCGGGGCAAGTCATCTCCGACCGATAGACGCGGTCAACACTCCTGATGTAGCGCGCTATTTGTTCGTGTCGGCGAGCAGCCGATACAGGCTGAGCTCGAGGTTCGAGTCGATCATGCGGACCGCGCTCGACAGGCTCGAGTCGTCGAGTGAGAGGCGATCCTTGAGCTGGTCCCGCGTGCGTGCGAGGAGGTTGTGGCGGACCTCGCTGACCCAGCGCGACGCGGTGACGCGGTGGATGCCGTACACGGCCGCGATCTCGTTGACGCTGCGGTCGTCGACGATCAGCGAGCGCAGGATCGCGCGGTCGCGCGGCTCGAGCTCGGCCACGGCGGCCTGAAACGCCGCCTTGAAGTCGGCGCCGTGGCGAGACTTGAGGGCCTGGAGCTGCGGGTCATCGCTCGCGTCGGCGAGGAAGTCGTCGTCGCCGATCGCCTCGGTGGGCTTGCGCTTGCGGATCGCCCCGAGCGCCTCGCGGCCGGCCACGGAGGCCACCCAGTGCGCGAGCGGCCCGGTGCCGTGATAGAGGGCGAGCTTCGCATCGCCCTCGGCGGCGACCAGGAGCTTGGTGCGGACGTCCTGCTTGACGTCGTCGGCGTCGGCGCCGGTGATGCCAAGGCGCGAGAGCACGCGGTCGACGCGCTCGAACATCTCCTTCGCGAACACGCGGATCGCGCGCTCATCGCCGGCCAGACACCCAGCGGCGAGCACCAGCTCGACCGCGAACGCGGGCAGCAGCACCGTGGTGCTATCGGGGCTCCAGGCCGCCGCGATGTGGCGCACTACGGAGGCATCGTCGACGACAAGCTCGGGCCAGCGCGCGCGGGCATCGGCGAGCACACTCGTGAGCTCCGCGGTGAGCGCCGCGCGATCGACGTGGACGGTGTCGCGCGAGCAGTGCTCGACGAAGATGTCTCCAAGACCACCCATCCCCAGCAGCCTAGATCAGATCCGGACGCGAAGGACCTCGTACGCCTCGGCGTAGGCGAATCCGCCGATCCTCCCGATCCCGCGGGCCACATCGCGGGTGGCCTCGACATCGAGCCTGGCCAGCTGCGTCGCATGGGCGCGGATCGCCGCGAGCTTGGTGTCGATCGTGGTCGTGATATCGACGAAGCACTGGCCCGGTCCACGCGACTGCGCGTTGAGCTCGGGGCTCGAGACGTACGCGAGCAGATCGCACGGCGTGCGCCGAAGCGCAGAGATCGTGGCGCGATGGACGAGCCCGTGATCCCAGTGGAGGTCGTGCGCGGCGTGCGTGATCACGAGCTGCGGCTGGAGCTCCGCGACCAACGCATCGAGCCGGCGGACCAGCTCGTGCATCGGCACGTCCTCGACCCGGCACGCGCGCTCCTCGCACACCACGAACAGGTCGGCGCCGAGGATCGCCGCTCCCGCCTTCGCCTCGCGAACCCGTTCGTGCGCGAGCGTGGGCACCGAGACCACGGCCATCGTGACGTCCGCACCGTCGGCGGCGAGCCGCGCGAGAAGGCCACCGGCGCCGACCTCGAGATCATCGGGATGCGCACCGAGTGCGAGCACGGTGCCGCGGGTGGCCAGCAGGCGATTCATGCGAAGACTCCGTGGGGACCGCGGTTGAACAGGACATCGAGGAACGCGAGGTTCGGCACGAAGCCGAGCTCGGGATACCGCTGCGGATATGTCGGATGCGTGAATGCGTGCCACGCCACCTGCACACCGGCGCGCTCGAGCAGCGGCACGTCGAGGTAGGTGGTCGAGCCGCCGCGGCCCGAGAGATAGGTCGTGGCGCCGACCGCGCGGACGAGCGCTCGGATTCGCTCGGTCTTCGCACCTGTGAGGCCGAGCGTGGATGCGCGCACCACGGGCGTGGTGATGCCGAACCAGGCGCGCGCGAGGTCGAGCACGTGCAGATCGAGGTCCACGAGCGACGTCCACCGCCCGGCGTACAGCTCGCGGAGCGCCGGCGCGTAGACGTCGAACATCGGCGCGCGGCGGTAGTGGGTCTCGATCGTCACCCAGGTGCGCCGCTGCCAGTGCTGGCGCGGATTCGCTTCGTGCGCGATCTGCTTGTCGAGAATGCGGTCGGTCACCGAGCCGCGCTCGACGGGCACGGTCAACCATCCGGTGCCGCGGTCGAGCTTGATCCGGTTGCGGTTCTGGAAGTTCTGCGCCTCGTACTGGAGGTCGTCCATGACCACGAACACGTCGGCGGCCGCCATCTTCGCGAGGTAGCCGAGCCACGGCAGGTACGAGGGCTGGTGCGCGGCGACGATCACCGTGTGGCTCCCACGTGGCCGCGGGTCTCCCAGCTCGCGCTATCGAGCGTGAACATGCCGAGCGGCGTGAGGAGGAGGTAGGCGACCGGCATCAGGATCGCCATCGGCAGGAACGCGATCGGATGCACGCGCAGCCACGGCGGCAGGCGACGCACCGATGGCGCGAGGTGATAGAGCAGACCGAACATCGCGACGAGCGAGAGGTGGAACGTGACGAGCGGCAGGAATTCGCCGCGCCCGAGGTGCACCGCGATGACCACCGGATAGACGGCGAGCAGCGCGATCAGCGACAGGTAGTGCAGGCAGAGCAGGGGGTGCAGGCGCCAGGCGTGGCCGATGCCGATGATGAAGTCGACGACGTTCGAGCGCTTCCACCGCAGCTGCTGGTGGAAGTAGCCGCGCAGCGTGGTCGGCGCCTTCGTGAAGCAGATCGCGTCCATCGTCATCCGCGTGCGGTACCCGGCCTTCACGATCTGGTGCGTGAGGAAGCGATCCTCGCCGTACTTGATCGCGACCCCGAACAGGTTGCGATTCTCGAGGATCGGCTCGAGCTCGAGCAGCACATGGCGCCGGTACGCCGTGAGGCAGCCGGAGAGGCACATCACCGAGTCGAGCGAGCGCTCGAGGTTCTTCAGGTGCTCCTGACCGAAGTAGTACTTGATGGTCTGGAGCTTCGAGAGCCAGTTGTCGTTCGGGTTCGAGATGTGGACGCGTCCACCGACCGCAGCAATATCGGGCGCCGTGAACCGCGCGACCAGCTCGCGCAGCGCCGTGGGATAGACGATCACGTCGGAGTCGACCGAGACAATGATCTCCGAGGTCGCGAGGCGCACCGCGTGGTTGATGCCCTTCCGCTTGCCCATGTTGTGCGGATTCTGGATCACGCGCACGTTCGGAAACGCGCGCGCGGCCTCGCTCGCCCAGTGGAAGCTGTCATCGGTCGAGCAGTCATCGACCACCGTGACGGCGAGCTTGTCGCGCGGATACTCGAGCGCGACGATGCTCGCGATCGTGTCGTAGATCGATCGCCCTTCATTGAAGAGTGGAATCACGACCGTGATCGTCGGTTCGTAGCCATCGACGCGCTCCGCGACGCGGCGGCGGCGCACGATGCGCAGGTACAGCCCGAACACGTAGCGGTTCAGGAACACGATCAGGATGAGGAGGTGGATCGCGAGAGACATCGTGACCATCGGGGATGGGACGGGGCCGCCGGATGTAGCGCACGAAATCACAAGTGCCTGGAACTTCCGGTGAATCCCGGTGCAGCAGATATCGGGCTACATCGCGCCTCGCATCGCATCTGGGGAGCAAGGACCGATGAACATGAACACTCCCCGACTCGACGAGCTTCTCGACGACGTGGCGCCCTCCCGCTCGACCTCGTGGCGCGCGCCGCCACGCCTGAGCAGCGTTCCCAACATCCCACCCGAAGCGGAGCTCGCGTGCACGATCCCGTTCGTGCGTGTCGACGACGTCACGGAAGTGGCGGAGCAGCTCGCGCGCGCCGAGTCGGTCGTCACCCAGCTCCCGGTCGCAGAGACCACGCCCGGGCAAGAGTGGGCCGAGTTCAAGCGCATCGGCCTGGGCCCGAAGTCGACCGTCTCGGCCGGGTTCGGCAAGGTGATCGTCGCGGCGTACCGCGTGCTCGGCTTCGGGATCCTGACCACGATCGTGTTCGCGCTCGTCGGCTACCTCGCGACGACCGGCTTCTACATGGTCAGCACGAGCTGGGTGGTGCCGACGATCGTATCGCCGACCGACGACAAGGTGGTGGCGCTGAAGAGCGAGCTCGCCTCCCAGCAGAACGAGCGCGAGCGGATCGCGCGCGAGCTGAGTGATGCGGAGCGCGCGATGGAGTCCGAGCAGAGCTTCCAGGCAAACTTCGCCGCCGCGATCGCCTCGGATCGCGATGGCCGGCTATCCGCGCTGCATCGCACGCGCGTACTCGCAGGTGCGGCGGCGCAGACCCGCGCCGAGATCCGCGCCACCAGCGAGGCCTTCGCGCAGGACGCGTCGGCGCGGATGACGGAGCAGTACGGCGCAGGGATGATCGATCGCCATGACATGCTCGATGGCAAGCACCAGCTCGCGCAGATCTCGAGCACGAACCTGTCGCTCGCCGAGCGCCAGGCAGCGTTCGAGACCGAATCCTCCGAGCTGGCGCGCCAGGCGAACGCACTCGGTGCGCTGCTCTCCGATGGCGATGCGCCACTCAGCTACGACGTGCTGAAGATCAAGCGCGACCTCGATACGTCCCGAGTCGCGCTCGCGAAGTCGATCGCCGTACGCGACACGCTGCGCGCGAGCCTGACCCGTCAGGACGAGCTGCTCGCGGGGCTGCGATCCTCGGCCTACCTGCGCGCGGTCACCGATGGCGCGACCGTCGCGCTCGTGCCGTACGCGAACCTCGATCGCGCCACCCCGGGCGCGCCGCTCTACGCGTGCAAGCTCGCGATGGTGTGGTGCCACGAGGTCGGCAGCGTGGTGAGCGTGCTGCCGGGCGAGATCCAGCTCCGCCATCCGCACAAGGACGCGCTCGTGCGTGGCCAGATGATCGAGCTGCGCCTCATCGATGCCGACGCCGCACGCGACAACGTGCTGTTCGTCGGCGGCAAGCCGCTGGGGTTGTGATGCGGAACACGCTGATCTTCACCGTGCTCGCGTTGACCGCGACCGCCGCGGCCGACGACTTCTGCGACCACGCGCGCGCGGTCGCCGCTGCCGAGGCGGATCTGCTCGTCGCACCGGAGCTGTTCGTCACTGCCGGCTACACGCAGCAACCTGCGATCCTGTTCGGTGAGGTCGCGACCACCGCGCAGCCGCGCGTGATCGCGGGCGTCGAGCTCGGGATCATGCGCATCGCGGCGGGCTCGGCGACCCGGGGCCGCGCCGATGCCGAGTGCCACCGCCACGCCGCCGCCGATCGCATCACGCGCGGGCCCACGGGCCGCGCACTCGCCGCGCAGCTCAGCGTGCTCGACGGCGCGCTCGTCGAAGGCGATGCCATGCTGGCGCAACTCACCGCGGCGGTGGATCAGCAGGTCGCGACTCGGCCGGAGCTGATCTCAACCCGGCTCCGGCTCGACGAGCTGCGCGCGCTCTCCACCGAAGCGCACCGCCAGCTCGCGATGCTCCCGCCCTCGGATACGCCACTCGCCGGCGCGCTCGTTGATCAGCGGGCCGCGGTCGCCGACCTCGAGCAGCGCGAGGGGCGATTGCGCATGCTGTCGGCGTTCGACGTCAGCGTACGCGCCGGGATCGATCGATCGCTCGACCACCCGACCGATACGCCGTACCTCGCGACGCTCTCGGTCACGGTCAACACGGGGCTGCTGTTCCAGCGCGGGGCGAATTCGCGAGCGGCGAGCGCCCGCCGCCGACTCGCGCGCAGCGGCGAGGCCGAGATCACCGCGCAGGCGACCACCGATACCCAGCGCTCCGCGCAGCTCGCGCAGCTGATCGCGCAGCTCGAGGATGACAACACGGCACTCGCGAGGCTCTCCGGCGACGACGCGCGCCGCCTGCGCCGCTCGCTGTGGTTCGATCTCGTGCAGCGCAAGGCCGAGCGCGCGTTCCTCGTGGCGCGTGTGGATGCCATGCGCGAGCTCGCGCGATGAAGTCGATCGTGGCGATCGTGATCGCCGTCGGCTGCGGCCGCGAGCCAGCGCCACCGGCGCTCTCGCCCGCATCCTCGCTGCGCCTCACCGAAGGCTCCGTGCGGCCCACGGGCGGCACCATCGCGATCACGGAGCCGAGCGTGCGCGGCGTGGTTCCGGACTCCACGGGTGACGCCGCCGGACTCGACGTCGTGTACTTCGGGCCGAGTGCCGAGACCGCGACGCTCGCCTCCGGTGCCGAGCGCTCGCAGCTCGGGCTCAAGCTGCGCGCGCAGGACAGCTGCAATGTGATCTACGTGATGTGGCGGATCGAGCCGGTCTCCGAGATCGTGGTCCAGCTCAAGCGCAACCCGGAGCGCGCGACGCACGCGGCCTGCGGTAACGGCGGCTACGAGCGGATCCGACCGGGACACCAGTCGGCCCCGCCGGCATTGGTCCCGGGAGCATCCCACACGCTGAGCGCGGCCATCGACGGGGACGATCTCTCGGTGTGGGCCGACCAGGCATTGGTCTGGCGCGGGACCCTCCCGGCGGAGGCGCGTGCGCTACGCGGTCCAGCGGGGTTCCGGACGGATAACGTGCACGCCGAACTGGTCCTGCACGCGCGGTTTCTGTGACGGAATGGGCGGCGTGACGCTATCCTCGCGGAACGCGTCCGATGCCGGCTGCTCTCGACCCCAAGCCAACCGATCAGTTCGGTCCGTACGAGCTCTACGAGCGGCTCGGCCTGGGTGGCATGGCATCGGTCCACCGCGCGAAGAAGCACGGTATCGAAGGTTACGAGCGGGTGGTCGCGCTGAAGCGGATGCTCGCGCATCTCGCGGAGGATGCCTCGTTCGTCGAATCGTTCATCCGCGAGGCGAAGGTCGCGTCGCTCCTCCAGCACCCGAACATCGCGCAGATCTATGACTTCGGCCGGATCAGCGGCGTCTACTACATCGCGATGGAGCTGGTCTCCGGCTTCGACCTTCGCAAACTCCTGCGCTACGCGAACAAGGCGAACGAATCGATCCCGCTGCCCGTCGTGCTCTCGATCCTCGGCGAGCTGTGCGATGCACTCGAGTATGCGCACGCGTTCGTCGACGAGCAGGGCACCCACCTCCAGATCGTCCATCGCGACATCTCGCCGTCGAACCTGATCGTCGCCCACACCGGCCACCTCAAGGTGATCGACTTCGGCATCGCGAAGGCGAGCAGCCGCCAGCTCCATACCGAGAGTGGCCTCGTGAAGGGCAAGCTCGGCTACATGTCTCCGGAGGCTGCGCTCGGGATGCAGCTCACGCCCGTCGCCGACATCTTCTCCGTCGGCGTGGTGGCCTGGGAGCTGGTCACCGCATCGCCGCTGTTCTCGTCGCGCACCGACTTCGAGACGATGCGTCGGATCCGCGAGGCCGATATCGTCCCGCCGTCGCAGCGCAACCCGAGCTGCCCACCCGAGCTCGACCGCATGATCCTGAAGGCGCTCGAGCGCGATCCGCATCGCCGATTGCCGTCGGCATCTGCGTTTCGCAACGCGCTCGATGAAATCGCCGCACACGCCGGTGTGCAGGCGACTGCCCGGACCGTCGCGGAGTGGTGCGCGCAGTACACCCAGCCGAGTGATTCGTGGGCCGCGTCAGCGTCGGCGTCGGGCCGCAAGCTGCCGCTACCGCCGGAGCCGCCGACGGCATTTCTGCGACCCGGTCAGCAGCGCACCTCGTCGCGCCTCAAGCGCTCGACCGCGGACATCGCGCTCGCCGCCGAGATCTGGGGCGACGAGATCGCCACGTCGGCCGCGCGCCCCGGGCCGCAGGGCGACTTCGTCCACAAGGTCTCCACGCCGCTGCCGACGCGCGCGAGCCCACCGCCGTCGCCGCCAACGTCGCTGCAGCCAACCGTCGCGCTCGCTCCGCCGAGCTCGCCGACCTCCATCCCGATTCCCGTGATCACGCCGCAGCCGCATCGCGAACCACCTGCGCGCAAGCGCGCACCGATGGTGATCGTGTTGTTCCTCGCGCTTGTCGCCGCATCGCTCGGCGCGTATCTGCTGTTCCACACCACCGACAAGGGCGGGCAGGCGCCGGCGACCACCGCGATCGCGTTCGCACTCACGCCCGGTGATGCGGTCGTGGAGATCAACGGCAAGACCTCGCCAGCCACCCCGCAGCTCGCCCCGGGCACGTACTCGGTGAACGTGAAGAAGGACGGCTATCGCGGCTGGTCGAGCTCCGTGACCGTGCACGCCGGCGAGCCGCAGACGATCAACGTCGCGCTCGACAAGGAAGTCGCGCCGGTCGAGGTCGTGGCCGCGAAGCCGCCCCCGGTCAAGCCGGAGCTGACCACCCGCACCCCGCCGGTGCCCAGGCCGGATCCCACACCCGTCAAGCCGGCGAAGAAGAAGCCCGGACGCGAACGCGATCCCGAGCCCCGCCGCATCGACGTCGCGCCGGCGGAGCCGACGCCCGTCACGGTCGCGAAGCCCGAGCCCACGCCGGTGGTGACGAAGCCCGAACCAACTCCCGTCGTGAAGTCGGATCCCACGCCGCCGATACCGGTGAAGCCGGCGCGCACACCGGTGGTCGGATCGGGCGCGGTGAGCAAGCTCTCCGGAGACGTTCCGCAGCTCCGGGCGAAGGGCAACGAATCCAACGGCGACGTGATGGTCAAGATGTGCATCGACGAGCGCGGCAGCGTGTCCTCGGTGAAGATCGTGAAGTCGACGGCGGATGTGGCCGCGGAGCTGCAGGCCGCGCTCGGAACCTGGCGCTACAAGCCGTACCTCAACGCGGAGCAGAAGGCGTCGCCCGTGTGTTTCCCGCTGTCGCTGCGGCTCGTGTTCAAGCGCGCGGACTGAGTACACTGCGCGGTATGCGCGCTGTTCGTATCCACGAGCTCACCGGTCCCGCCGCACTTCGCGTCGATACGGATGTTCCCGATCCGAAACCGGCCGCGGGCCAGGTGCTGATCGACGTCAAGGCCGCCGGCGTGAACTTCCCCGACGTTCTGCTGACGCGCGGGATGTACCAGTTCAAGCCGACGCCGCCATTCTCGCCGGGTGGTGAAGCGAGCGGCATCGTCAGCGAGGTCGGTGCCGGGGTCACCTCGGTCGCCGTTGGTGATCGCGTCGCCGTGACGCTGCTGTATGGCACGTACGCCGAGCGCGTAGTCGCGCCGGAGCTCGCGGTCGTGAAGCTGCCCGACGCCGTCGGCTTCGAGGTCGGCGCGGCGACGCTCCTCACCTACTCGACCACGCTGCACGCGCTCGCGGATCGTGCGGCGCTGCAGAAGGGCGAGACGTTGCTCGTGCTAGGAGCGGCGGGTGGCGTCGGCATCGCAGCCGTCGAGCTTGGCGCGCTGATGGGCGCGCGCGTGATCGCGGCGGCGTCGACCGATGACAAGCTCGCGTTCTGTCGCGAACACGGCGCGAGCGAGGTCATCAACTACACGACCGAGGATCTGAAGGATCGCGTGAAGGCACTGACCTCGGGGAATGGCGTCGATGTCGTCTACGATCCAGTGGGCGGTTCACTTGCAGAGACCGCGCTGCGCGGCACAGCGTGGCAGGGGCGATACCTTGTCGTCGGGTTCGCGTCCGGTGACATCCCGAAGATCCCGCTCAACCTGGTGTTACTCAAGGGCTGTCAGATCGTCGGCGTGTTCTGGGGCTCGTTCGCGATGCGCGAGCCGGCGAGGAATCGTGCGCATGCCGACCAGATCTTTCGCTGGGTTGCCGAGGGCAAGCTGCGTCCCGCGATCGATGCGGTGCTTCCGTTCGACCGCGCTTCAGAAGCGCTCGCTCGGCTCGACGCTCGCAAAGTCAAGGGCAAGCTCGTGCTCACTCCGTGAGAGACTGCCCGCATGCGCGCAGTGCTGGCGCTCGCCCTCACGACCGGATGCGGCTTCTCGACGCCGGGGACTCCGCAAGTCGCGGGTCCGACCGATGACGCCGGCCTCGATCTGCCTGATGCGTGCACCACGTTCTCGCAACAGCTCGATTCGTGCGCGGGCACCGGCGCGGATCTGACGCTGTCGGGGATGAACGTCATCAACACCGACACGGGCATCCTCGCGGCAGCCGCGGGACCCGTCGCGATCAGCTCGCAGCTCGTCACCACCACGACGAACGCGATGGAGGTTCGCGCCGTGTACGTGGGTTCGCTGACGTTCGCGGCGAACGCACAGCTTCGCGCCGTGGGATCGCGGCCGCTCGCGATCGTCGCGGCCGGCAAGGTGTATCTGCTGCAGAACGCACTGATCGATCTCTCCGCCGGTGGCGCCGGGACAATGGCTGCGTGCCAGGGCGGTCCGACGAAAGGTCAGGACGACAGCGGAGGAGCAGCGGGCGGTGGCGGCGGCGGTTTCGGTGGCGTGGGCGGCATGGGTGGCAATGGCAACCGCGACGGCAGCGGTAGCACCGGCGGGAACTATGGCATCGCGAGCCCGCTACCGGCTGGCCCGCACGGCGGATGTCCCGGTGCGATCGGCGGCGCGGGTGGCGATCCGGGTGGCGACGGCGGGCTCGGTGGCGGCACGCTGTACATCGTGAGCGCGAGCGAGATCGAGCTGCTCGGCGGCGCGGTGATCACCGCCGGCGGCGGCGGTGGTGGCGGTGGCAAGAAGGTGCAGAGCCAGTACGGCGATGCAGGTGGCGGCGGCGGCGGCAGCGGCGGCATGATCCTGCTCGAAGCGCCCAAGGTGCACAGCGCCGGCGCACTCGCTGCGAATGGCGGCGGTGGTGGTGAGGGTTCGGGCAACGGCAGCGCCGGGAATCCCGGCACCGTCGGTGGCACAGGCACCACGCGCGCGAACGGTGGCTCTGGTGGAACGCCGACCGGAACCGACGGCGGCAAGGGCGGCGCGGGCGTGATGATCGCCGGCGAGCCGCCCGGTGGGGCGGATAACGGTGGGGCGGGCGGCGGCGGCGGCGGCGTGGGCTTCATCCGCGTCGTGTCGCCGGATCGCGTGCTCGGCGCGATGGTCTCGCCGCTCGCGAACTGACTTATCTAGATCCCGCAGGCGGCAACGCCGC
This sequence comes from Haliangiales bacterium, assembly GCA_038206055.1. Lineage (GTDB taxonomy): Bacteria > Myxococcota_A > Polyangia > Haliangiales > Haliangiaceae > JABFXX01. The sequence continues at coordinate 40,540 of JBBRBG010000018.1, read as the reverse complement.
CGTCGAGACCCTTCTTGAACGAGCCGGAGCGCTGCGCTGCCGAGCCGTGGGTCCATGTCTCCGGCTGCACGCGACCCTGCGTCTTGCGCTGGATCGTGTCGTCGCCGATCTGTGACGCCGCGTTCAGCGCCTCGTCGACATCGCCGACCTCGACGAGCCCGCGCGCGTTCGCGTCCTTCGCCCACGCACCTGCGAGGCAATCCGCCTGCAGCTCGATCTCGATCTGGTTGACCTCGCCGCGGCCGAGCAGGCCCTTCTGGTTCTGCACGTGGTGACCGACCTCGTGCGCGATCACGTACGCCTGAGCGAAGTCGCCCGGTGCGCCGAAGCGCTCGCGCAGCTGGTCGTAGAACGCGAGGTCGATGTAGACCTTCTTGTCGACCGGGCAGTAGAACGGCCCGACCGCGGCGGTCGCGGTGCCGCACGCGGAGTCGATCGACTCCCGGAACAGCGTCAGGCGCGTCAGCTGATATCCGGGAACCTCGCGCGCGAATGTCTTCTGAACGTCGTCGAGGACGAAGGCGACGAAGCTCGAAGTCTCGTCCTTCGCGCCGCCCTTCTGGGGCGCGGTCGGGACCGAGGAATGCGATTGCCCGGTGCTCGAGCCGCTGCACATGCGGGGGCCGTACATCATCGCGCCGATGATCACGAGCCCGACGAGGATGCCCTTCCATCCGAACCGCGCCGCGAGGGCGAGGATGTTGAGGCCACCACCGAGACCACCACCTCCGACCCCGCGAGCGGGCCCTTCGCTGCGACGGTCATCGACATTGTTGCTTTGATATCCCTTGTCCCAGCGCATGCCCGCACGAGTTGCAAGCACTCGGCCAGGCCCTGATCGGGAGATCTCTCAGGTGCGCGGCCGCGCGGTCAGCCAGTCGAGGATCGAGATCCCCTTCGCCTTCGTGAGAGCGCGCTCCTCCTTGTCGTGATCGCCGCGCTTCACGAGATCCCACACGACCTCTTGCTGGCAGCCGTCGAACCACGCGCGCAGATCCACGACCATGCGATGGAGCGGGTTCGCGTCGCCGACGAGGAAGTACGCGGGCAAGGCGCGCGCGGGGCACTCGGCGCCCGGGGGATGACCGCCACCGTGGATCACGACGCCGGCGAACGCCTCGGTCCACGCCTGCGCATGCATGCCGATATACGTCGCGCCGCCGGACCAGCCGCAGAGGTAGATCCTCGCGGGATCGATCGAATGCGAGCCCTGCACGGCCGCGACCTGGGCGATCACCCAGGCGGGATCTCCGTTCCACTGCCACCAGCTACCCTTGCAACCGTCGGCGACGGGGCACTCGAGCGAGAGCAGCGCCCAGTGGCGCGCCTTCGCTGCCGCTCGCCAGCGATTCGCAGTGTTCGCCGCGTGATCCCGGTCGCCGTGCAGCACCACGAGGAGCGGGACGGGAGCCTCCTGCTTCGCAGGCACATCGAGCGTGCAGCGCGTGCACAGGGCCTTCGGCACATCGGCGGCCGCACGCGCGATCAGCGCGGCGACGAGGACGAGGATGGCGCGCACGCGGTGATCATGAACCCGCGAGGGTCTCGGTGCACTCGCGCTGCGGGGGTGACTACATTGTAGGTGACGCGTGCGGTCACCGCCGTCGCGAGCCGAGCGGCATCGCGCGTGACGGATGTGCGATGTGCGCCGACGCCGCAGCCGACGTGGCAAGCGTCACCCCGGAACACTTCGATATCGCTGTTTGTCGACGAGGACGTCACACTGGAAGAGATGAGATGGCAGTTGTTCGCCGTCGTGTTGGTCGGATGCGCTGGAACGCCGTCGCCGCGGCCTGCGCGAACATCGAGCGCACTCTCGCCAACCGCGCAGGCCAGCACGGAGCTGCGTTTCGCGAGCCGCGAGACCACCACACAAGCAACGTGTCCCGACGCCGCGATGCGCGTCGATGGCGCGATGGTGTGTCCCAACGAGGCGAAGGCGCAGGGTCTGACGATCCTCGACCTCGGCGATAACTGGACGCCGAAGTTGTTCGCACCGCAGCCCGATGGCACCGCACCGAACTTCCGCGCCACGTACCTCGCGCTGTCGAACGATCGCGGTGTCGATGGCAAGCCGCTGCCCGATACGGAAGAGCTTGCCGAGCTCTACGGCGTGGTGCCGTCCCTCGCGATCGCGCGCACGCGGCTCGCCGACGAGACGCGCCACGCGTGCAACGCCGCCGTCGATCCCGCCCCGATCCTCGTGCTCGACAAGCCGTACGCGCAGGATCACAAGGACGTGATCGCGGCGTCGAACGCGACGCGTGCGGTGCTCGGCAAGCAGCTCGAGGCGGCGCGGGTGAAGCACGGCCTGCCCGATCTCGCCGCGCTCGCAGCAATCCCCGGGCTCGCCGCGCAGTACAAGCGCTGGAAGGCTGCCGACGATCTGTATCGCGGCCTCGTCGCCGCGCAGCAGCGCCTCGTGTGCGAGCACTTCCTCGGTACGAAGGATGCGGACGGCTCGATGACGTGGCGCACCTCGAATGCGGTCGAGCTGTTCCAGCGCCGCAACTTCCTGATGCCGAACGAGCGCCTCGATCAGGAGACGCGCGAGGCGATGCAGCTCGATAGCCGCGAGCTCGATTTCCGGCTCGCGCTGCGCATCCTTCGCGAGCGCGTGGTCGATGCGTCCGGGCTGATCGAGGACGGCACGGCGAGCGGTGGTCCGCAGCCGATCCTCGGTCGCATGCTCGACCCGAGTCCGATGCGCGCGGCGCGCGGCGGTGAAGCACCGCTGCCCGATGGCGCGCCCGATCTGATCGGTGCCGCGACCGAAGCGGCGGCGAAGGAGCTCGGCTGGCTCGGTCCGACCGAGGTCCGCGCCTTCTTCGAGCAGCATCCGCGCGGCCTGCGCGTCGCGATCGCGCTGCCCCCGGCGCCCGACTATCACGCCGCGCACATGGACCTCTCCGCGGAGGTCGATCGCGGCGACATCTGGTACGACGAGGTCCCGGTCGCACGCAACGTGAAGCATCGGCCGACGCTGACGTTGTTCGTCACCGTGGATGGCAAGCGCCGTCCGTTGATCCGCTGGCCGACCACGATCGGCGGCTGGTCCGACGTGCGGATGGGCGATGGCTACGTGGTCCGCAAGTGGAAGGAGTCCGACGTGGGCCCCCGGGTGTGGCGCGATCTGTACGCGGCGCCGACCTGGATGCCGCCTCCGACCACGCCCGATCGCGATCTCGTGAAAAACAACTACAACGGCACCTACTCGCTGAAGACCGAGATCATGGGGCCGGGGCCGCATGCCGCGTTCGGGATGACGCTGCTCGTGCATCACCAGGTCGTGAAACTGAAGGACGGCACCGAGCGCTTCGATGACAACGGCATCGGTACGCACGGCTCCGCGAGCGTGACCTCCATCGTCAACGGCACGAGCCACGGCTGCCATCGGCTGTACAACCAGCTCGCGGTGCGCCTCTCCGACTTCCTCCTCTCGCACCGCGATCACCTGGTGAAGGGCGAGACGCCGGAGTTCTATCGCCGCGTCGTCCGCTCGAAGGGCACGTTCGTCGCGAAGATCTCGACGCGCGGCTACCTCTACGAGATGACGCCGCCGGTGCCCGTGCAGGTCAAGGTCGGGAACATCAAGTCGTCCCGCAAGGTTCCGCCGCGCGACTCGGCGCCCGCCCGTCCCGACTGAAACCACCACGCACGAGAGGTGTCACCTACCTGTGCGACGAACGCTGGTCTGGATCGCGATGCTCGGCGCGCTCGGCGTGCTCGCTTTGCGGTTGTGGCCCGATCCGGATGATCCCACCACGGTGCCGGTCGTCGAGGCCGTCGCGCCGGTGGCGATGGTCCACCTCGCGGGCGAGCTCTCCGATGATGCGCTGTGCGCCGCGCCCGCGATCCAGGCGATCCAGAGGCATCCGCACTGGGAGCTGACGCTGCGGGATCGCGTGTGGGACGACGTCGTCGACGACAACCCCGACGAGACGCTGGCGACCGTGCGGATCACCGCCGAGCGCGCCGTGTGGACCGATGGCGACTTACCGCAGACGCTCGAGCTCACCACTGGCGAGCGCGCCGCTATCCTGGCGGCGGCGCAGCGCTCGTGTGTCCCGCCCGACTTCGATCCGAACATCGATGGCTACGGTGGTCACTACATCACGATCTCCTACGGCGCCGTGCCGACCGATGCGCTTCGCCTTTCGGGTCGATCGACCGCGGTGACCGACGTCCGCGCCGTGCTCGATCGGATCCGCGCGCGCTACGTGCAGGGCAGGCTGTCGACCGCGCGCGTGATGACCGTGACGCTCGCCGGTCCGCGCAACAACGGCGAGGGTTGGCGCCGGTACTTTCTCACCGTGCACCCCGACGGCCGCGTCACCGACGCCGAAGGCGAGGCGATCGAGCCGCTCGGGGCGGTCGATCTCGTCGACGTGCTCGACTGGGCGCTCCAGCTCCCGGCGACGGTCAGCGCGCCGCGACCGGTGACCGGTACGCTCGATATCGCGGGCTCGAAGCGGCCGATCGCGCTCGACCTTTTGGCGCTACAGAGCAAGCCGCAGGTCTGGCGCAGCCCGTTCCTCGAGGCGCTCGACCGCTGGGGGCGTCTCAACCAGGATAATCAGTCGCGCGGGCGATGATCGGTTCTTTCGTGACCACCGCCACAGGCGCATCACCCAGGCGCGCCACGATGAACGCATAGAGGCCCGCCGCATCGAACGTGCCGCCCATCGTGAACCGCCAGCCGACCTGCGCGAAGTGATCGGCTTCGATCTCCGCGAGGGTCTCGCCCCAGTACTGCGATGACAGCGGAACCAGTCCGTCGTTCGCACCGGCGACTCTGCGCAGATATGCGTGCGCCGCGATCAACGGCAGCGGCACGGCGGTCTTTGCCTCGCGAATGCCGCCGACGACGCACGCGTAGCGGACACCGGGCACATCGATGATCTCCTCGTTGAACTTCGCGAGCGATCCGGTCGAGAGCCACTCGAGGGCCTCGATCGGAAGCGCAACGGTCTTTGCGAGGCGGCGCGGCCAGTCGAGCACCCCGGTCAGCATCAGGTCCGCGATTGGCGATCCACGGTGCGGCGTGCCGATCGTGACGAGCGAACGCACGCGCTTCGCCAGCCCGAGCTTGGCGAGCGCGTAGCGCGCATCGAGCCCGCCGAGGCTGTGCGCGATCAGATCGATGCGCTCGTGGTTCAGCGCCTCGATCGCCGCCACCAGCTTCGCCGCACGCGCTGGCACGCTCGATGCCATCGGCAGCTTCACCGCGTGCGCGTGACAGCCGAGCTTCTCGAGATGCTTCGCGATGCCGCGGAAGTAGTCGAACCGCGCACCGGGCACACCGATCCGATCGAAGCCGAACAGACCGTGCACGAGGATCACGGGCAGCGGCGGCCCGCGCTCGATCGGTCCCGGGATCGGGACCACGCCCTCCATCGGGCGCTCGCCGACCTGCTCGATGACCGGCGGTGGGGCCGCAGGCCGCCGGCGCACGACGATCAACGCCGCGACGAACAGCGCGACGACCAACGCGATGACGACGTACGTCAGCACGACGTCGACAGCCTCCCACGTCGCCCGCGGCGAGGGGGCGTCAGGGCTCGGTGCGGCAGATTGTCGCGCAGATCGCCCGCGAACTTTTGCCGCAGCGCCGTCGTCGACGAGTCGGGTGATAACGGCATCCGAGGATCACACCTCGAGCGATCGACTGCGACGACACGCCGCCCCAAGAAACCACCACCCAACCTTGCGAAATGGTGTCGGGTAGTGGTTCAAGGAACGCGCGCGAAACCATGTTTTTTGTTCGCGCCAACGCAGGAACCTAAATGCCGCGTTTCACATTCCCTGAATGGACCGACACCCTCAAGAAGTGGATCAGCTTGTTGGTCCTCGGTGCCCCGGTGTACCTGGTGGCGCTCGTCGCCTATGGCGTCACGCCGGAAGCGATCCGGATCGGCTATCAGCCGGATCAGCCCGTCCCCTACAGCCACGCCCTCCACGCCGGCGAGCTCGGCATGGACTGCCGGTATTGCCACTCCACCGTGGAGCGCGCCGGCAAGGCCGCGGTTCCACCTGCCGCGGTGTGCATGAACTGCCACTCGCAGATCAAAAAGGAGTCCGACGTGCTCCTTCCGATCCGCCAGGCTTATGCGGAGAACCAGCCGGTTCACTGGACGCGCGTCCATGACCTGCCGGACTACGTGTACTTCAACCACGCAGCGCACGTGAACGCGGCCATCGGTTGCGAGTCGTGCCACGGCCGGATCGATCAGATGGTCAAGGTCTACCAGGCCAAGTCCCTGACGATGGAGTGGTGCATCGGCTGTCACCGGAACCCGGTGCCGAATCTCCGCAAGCCCGATCAGGTGACGACCATGGGCTACCAGCCCGGCAAGGACGAAGGCGCCGCTGTGCAGAAGGCGAACAACGTCAACCCGCCCATCAACTGCTCGACCTGCCACCGCTAGGAGTCGAGGATGTCCGCCAAAGAACCGAACGACGATCACGGTCACGACCACCACGATCACGCGCACGTCTCCGATCAGGAGTCGCTGGTGCCGGTCGCTCCCACCGAGCACGGCTACTGGAAGTCGCTCAAGGAGCTCGAGGGCCAGGCGAGCTACCAGCTCGATCCGGCCGCTGCGCGCAAGGAGCGAGGCGCACCTGAAGAGCGCGTCATCGATCCGATGCACCGCCGCAACTTCTTCCAGCTCATGGGCGCGTCGATGGCGCTCGCGGGCGTCAGCGCCTGCCGCTACGAGAAGGAAGAGATCGTCCCGCTCGCGCGCCGTCCCGAGGATCAGACCCCGGGCGTCACGCAGCAGTACGCCACGGCGTTCGATCTCGGTGGCGTCGGCCACGCGCTGCTCGCGACCTCGTTCGAGGGGCGCCCGATCAAGCTCGACGGCAACCCCGAGCATCCATTCGCCTCGGGCGGCGCGGTCCCCGGCACGCAGCGCCACGCGGGCGCCACCACGTTCGCGCAGGCGGCGATCCTCCACCTCTACGATCCGGATCGCTCGCAGAACCCCGCGATGAACGGCAAGGGAGCGTCGATCGAGGCGTTCCGCGCCGCGCTTCCGGACATCAAGAAGAACCTCGCGACCACGCGCATTCTCAGCGAGGCGACGTCATCTCCGACGGTGGCGTACCTCCGGGCGAAGCTGCTCGAGGCGAACCCGGGCCTGCAGTGGCACGAGTACGAGCCGATCTCCTGGGACAACGAGCGCGAGGGAACCCGCAAGGCGTTCAACCAGCCGATGCGCCCGATCGCGCGGCTCGACAAGGCCGAGACGATCGTCACGATCGACTGCGACCTGTTCGTCGAGCACCCGGCGGCGATGAAGTACAGCCGCGACTACGCGCGCAGCCGTCGCATGAACGGCTCGCTCGGCATCGGCAAGATGAACCGGCTGTGGTCGGTGGAGAGCACCTTCACCAACACCGGCGCCATGGCGGATCACCGCCTCGCGCTGCGCTCGGAGCTCGGCCTGCCGTTCGTGATGGCCCTCGACGCCATGCTCGGCGGCGGTGGTGCTCCGAACAGCGAGTTCCTCAAGGAGAAGAAGGTCTCCGAGTACGTCAAGGTGCTCGGCGAAGAGCTCCGCGCGAACCGCGGCAAGGCCGTGGTCGTTGCGGGTCGCCGCCAGTCGGCGGATGTCCACGCGATCGTCGCGAAGATCAACGCCGCGATCGGCGCGCCCGGCGCGACGCTCGACTACTACGTCGATTCCGAGGCGAACCGCCGTCCGCATGTCGAGTCGATCGGCACGCTCGCGAAGGATCTCGCCGGCGGCCGCGTGCAGCAGCTGATCATCCTCGGCGGCAACCCTGTCTATGACGCGCCGGCGGATCTCGATTTCGCCGCGGCGATGGGCCGCGCGACCACGTCGGTCCACCTGCACGAGTACCTCAACGAGACGTCGAAGAAGGCGAGCTGGCACGTGCCGCGCGCGCACTTCCTCGAGTCGTGGGGCGACGCGCGCACGTGGGACGGGACGATCACCGTCGCGCAGCCGCTGCTCGCGCCGATGTACGGCGGCCTGTCGTCGATCGAGATGCTCTCGCTGCTCCTCGGCGAGCCCAAGGTCGGCGACGTGTTGGTCCAGGAGGCGCACGCCAAGCTCGGCGTGACCGCGAGCTGGCGCCAGAGCGTGCACGACGGCTTCGTGCCGAACACGCAGCTGTCGGCCGCGACCACCGCGGTCCAGAGCACCTCCGCCCCGCAGCTCACGCCGAGCCAGCTCGGTGGCAGCAAGCGTGCGAACGGCGACCTCGAGGTCGTGTTCCACTATTCGAGCTTCAGCTACGACGGCCGCTACGCGAACAACGCGTGGCTGCAGGAGACCCCGGACTTCCTCACGAAGGTCACCTGGGACAACTACGCGCTCGTCGGTCCCGAGACGGCGACAACGCTCGGGCTCGAGAACGACACCATGATCAAGGTGAAGGTCGAGGGCCGCGAGATCGAGCTGCCCTGCTACACCATCCCCGGTCAGGCGCGGTTCTCGATCGGCCTCGTGCTCGGCGGCGGTCGCACCGCAGCCGGTCGCGTCGGTGGCGAGGACGACCACACGGTCGGCTTCGACACCAACAAGGTCCGGACGACCGCCGGCTTCGACATCGCGCTCAAAGCGACGGTCACCGGCGGCGGCAGGAAGTTCGAGCTCGCGAGCGTCCAGGAGCACTGGGACATCCGCTCGGGCATCATTCCCTCGGTCAACCGCGACGGCCTGCAGGCCCGCCTGCCGGAGCTGATCAAGGAGACCACGGCGAAGACGCTCGCCGAGAACAAGAACTATCAGGCGGAGGAGCCGTCGGGCTTCTTCACCGATCCGAAGCGCGCCGGTAACGCCGACGGTCCCACGCGGGCCGCGGGTCTCTCTCTGTTCAAGGAGAAGGACTACAACGGCCACCGCTGGGGCATGACGATCGACCTCAACACGTGCACCGGCTGCAACTCGTGCATGGTCGCGTGTCAATCGGAGAACAACGTCCCGGTCGTCGGCAAGGCCGAGATCTTCAACAACCGCGAGATGCACTGGATCCGCATCGACCGCTACTTCAAGGGCTCGCCCGACGAGCCGCAGGTCGTGCACCAGCCCGTCGGCTGCCAGCAGTGCGAGCAGGCGCCCTGCGAGCAGGTGTGCCCGGTCGGTGCGACCCAGCACTCCGACGAAGGCCTCAACGACATGTCCTACAACCGCTGCATCGGCACGCGGTACTGCGCGAACAACTGCCCCTACAAGGTCCGCAAGTTCAACTTCTTCGACTGGAACAAGGATGTGCGCGACGCGAAGAATCGCGTGCGCCGGTTGTTGTTCAACCCGGATGTCACGGTCCGCAGCCGCGGCGTGATGGAGAAGTGCACGTTCTGCGTGCAGCGCATCCAGAACGGCAAGATCAAGGCGAAGGCCCAGATCCGCAGCGGTCAGCGTCCCGGCACCGTGCAGGGCGCGATTCCCGACGGCGAGATCCAGACCGCGTGTCAGGACGCGTGCCCGACCGAGTCGATCACGTTCGGTGATCTCTCGGATACGACCAGCCGCGTCGCGAAGCTGTACGACGATAACCGGAGCTACTCGCTCCTCGCCGAGCTCTACACCAAGCCGCGCAACCGGTTCCTCAGCCGCGTCCGTAACCCGAACCCGGCGATGAGCTCGTCCGCCGGTGCCTCCGCCGCCCAAGAGGGAGGGCACTGATGTCCGCTGCAACGATGGAGGGTGACGGCGCTGCCGAGCACCACGAGGAAGCCGGCAAGGCGCGTGAGGCGTTCCGCGGGGTCACCCGTGACGTCGCGTGGGTCGCCGAGGCACCGAAGCCGCACAAGGCGTGGCTCGGTGCGCTCGGCATCTCGGTCACGATGCTGGCGATCGGCGTCTACTCGATCTACGTCCTGGTCACGACCGGCATCGGTGTGTGGGGTAACTCCAACACCGTCGGCTGGGCGTGGGACATCACGAACTTCGTCTGGTGGATCGGTATCGGTCACGCCGGCACGCTGATCTCCGCCGTGCTGTTCCTGACCCGCCAGACCTGGCGCGTCAGCATCAACCGCGCTGCAGAGGCGATGACGATCTTCGCCGTCATGTGCGCGCTGTTGTTCCCGCTGCTCCACACCGGCCGTCCGTGGTTCGCGTGGTGGATGATCCCGCACCCGAACGACATGGGCATGTGGCCGCAGTTCCGCAGCCCGCTGATGTGGGACGTGTTCGCGGTCTCGACCTACGCCACGACGTCGATCCTGTTCTGGTACATGGGCCTCGTCCCCGACCTCGCCACGTTCCGCGATCGATTCGCCGCGAAGGGCGACAAGCTGAAGGCGATCATCTACGGGACGCTGTCCCTCGGCTGGCGCGGATCGGCCCGTCAGTGGCACCGCTACGAGCGCGCGTATCTGATCCTCGCGGGTCTCGCCACGCCGCTGGTGTTCTCGGTGCACTCGGTCGTGTCCTTCGACTTCGCCACCTCCCAGCTCCCCGGCTGGCACACGACGATCTTCCCACCGTACTTCGTCGCCGGCGCGATCTTCTCCGGTTTCGCGATGGTGCTGACGTTGATGCTGCCGCTGCGGCACCTGTTCAACCTGCAGCACATCATCAAGGAGTCGCACATCGAGGCGATGTGCAAGATCATGCTCGCGACCGGCATGATGGTCGGCCTCGCCTACGGCACCGAGCTGTTCATCGCCTGGTACTCCGGCAACCTGTACGAGAAGTTCGCGTTCGCGAACCGTGCGTTCGGCCCGTTCTGGTGGGCGTACTTTGCGATGGTGAGCTGCAACGTGCTCGTGCCTCAGGCCTTCTGGTCGAAGAAGATCCGGCAGAGCCCGGTGATCATCTTCGTGCTCTGCATCTTCATCAACATCGGCATGTGGTTCGAGCGCTTCGTGATCATCGCGACCTCGCTCGCACGGTCGTTCCTGCCGGCGAACTGGAGCTACTACACGCCGACTCGTTTTGACGTCGGGTTGTTCGTTGGAACGCTCGGTCTGTTCTTCACGCTGTTCCTCCTGTTCTTCCGATATGTCCCCGTGATCGCCATGTCCGAGGTCAAGGGCGCGATGCCCGAGGCCCACGCCGGCGGCAAGAAGGACAAGCACTAAGGAACGTCATGGCAAACCACGACGAACATAACGATCACGACGACGCGCCGACCAGCTACCCCGATGGTGAGCTGTACGGTGTCCTCGCCGAGTACGACACCCCCGGTGAGCTCCTCGATGCGGCCCGCAAGGTTCGCGACGCGGGCTATACCGAGTTTGATTGCTACAGCCCGTTCCCCGTCCACGGGATCGACGAGGCGATGGGCATCAAGCGGACCATTCTCCCGCTCATCGTGTTCGGCGGCGGCGCGACCGGCCTGCTCGGCGGCATCTTCCTTCAGTGGTGGATGAACGCCTACAACTGGCCGTGGAACATCGCCGGCAAGCCGAGCTGGTCGATCCCCGCGAACGTGCCGATCATGTTCGAGGGGACGATTCTGTTCTCGGTGTTCGCCTCGTTCTTCGGCATGTGGATCCTGAACAAGCTGCCACAGGTGTGGCACCCGTTCTTCCGCAGCGATCGCTTCGCGAAGGTCACCGATGACACGTTCATCCTCGGCATCGAGGCCAAGGACAAGCGCTTCGATCACGTCGCGACGACGAAGCTCCTCAAGGACGCCGGCGCGATCGCGGTGGAGGACGTCCACCTCGAGAGCGATCCGGCGCGCAAGAACATGCCGAAGTGGATCACGGCGTTCATCGTCGCGAGCACCGCGTTCGCACTGATCCCGTTCGCCATCGCCGCGAAGGCGCGCAACTCGCACTCCAACGCGCCGCACATCCACATCTTCCCGGATATGGATTTCCAGCCGAAGTACAAGTCCGACACCGCGATGGACCTGTTCCCGGATGGGCGCAGTAACCGCGGCGAGATCACCGGCACGATCGCCCGGGGCTCGCTCAATGCCGATGACACGTTCTACCGCGGCATCGAGAACGGGGGATGGACCACCGGGTTCCCCAAGCAGCTCGAGCTCAACGACGCGATGGTCAAGCGCGGTCAGAACCGCTTCAACATCTACTGCTCCGCGTGCCACGGCTATGATGGCCAGGGCCACGGCACGGTGCCGCAGCGGGTCGCCGCGACGGGTGGGGCGTTCCTGCCTGCGAACCTGGTGGCGGCGGGCGGTTCGGCAGTGCAGATGCCGAACGGCCAGGTGTTCAACACGATCTCGAACGGCTTCAACACGATGATGGGTTACGCCAACCAGATCCCGCACGCGGATCGCTGGGCGATCGTTCTCTACGTCCGCGCGCTGCAGCGTTCGCAGCACGCCACGATCGAAGACGTTCCCCCCGAGCAGCGTGGGTCCATCCGCTAGGCGGTAAGGAAGCTATGAGCACCCTACAAAAAACGCTGCACCCCGACGAGAAGATCAAGGCCGGCAAGATCGGCCAGGCGATGACCAAGGCCGGTCTTGGCATCGCGGTGGTCTTCCTCGCGGTCTCCATCGTGCTCACACTCTCGGGCACCGCGAACAGCGGGCACGACAGCAAGTGGGCCCGGTTCTTCCACGCATACGTGATCGGCTGGAGCTACATCTTCACGCTGTCGCTCGGCATGCTGTGGATCATCATCCTCCACTACCTCGTGCGCGGTCGCTGGCTCACCGCCGTTCGCCGCATCGCCGAGGCGATGACGGGCGCGTTCCCGATCATCTTCATCGCGGGCCTCGGGTTCATCGTCCCGCTGCTCGCCGGGTACAAGGACCTCTACTACTGGGCGCATCCCGATGCGTACAACGCCGAGCTCAACCACCACCTGCTGCACAAGCTCGGTGAGTTTGGCTGGCTCTCGCCCAAGTTCTTCGCGCTGCGCTACGTGATCTACGGGATCGGGTTCTCGGCGATGGCCGCGTACTTCGCGAACAAGTCACGCGAGCAGGACGAGAGCGGTGATCCGAAGATCTCCGAGACCCTGCGCATCGCGTCGGGCCCGGCGATGATCCTGTTCGCGGTGCTCACGTGCATGGTGGCGTTCGACATCCTGATGTCGATCGCGCCGAAGTGGTTCTCCACGATCTATGGCGTCGCGTTCTGGGGCTCGGGCTGCATCGGCTCGTTCGCGGCGCTCGCGCTGCTCGTGCTCGGCATCCAGCGCTCGGGTCGCCTCACGCACTCGATCAACGCGGAGCACTATCACGACATCGGAAAGTGGATGTTCGCCTTCACGTTCTTCTGGGCGTACACGGCGTTCTCGCAGTTCATGCTGCAGTGGTACGGCAACATGCCGGAGGAGACGCACTGGTACAAATACCGGATGTTCGGCGAGTGGCAGTGGGTGTCCATTGCGATCCTCGTCGGCTACTTCGCGTTCCCGTTCGTGTTCCTCATGTCGCGATGGACCAAGCGGATCGTGCCGGCGCTGGTGTTCTTCGCCGTCTGGCAGCTCGTCTTCCACTGGCTCGACCTCTACTGGCAGATCATGCCGAGCTTCGACTGGGGCGTCGTCTATCACGAGGGCGCGCGCATCGTGGCGGGCCCGCTCACCGGTAGCCCGGATCTCCACCACGTTGGCTTCTCTCCCGTGGATGTCACAGTGTGGCTCGGCCTCGTCGGTCTGTGGGTCGCGGGCGTCGGAATGTCGCTCAAGGGCAACCTCATCCCGGTCAAGGATCCCACCTTGCCGCTGTCGCTTGCCCACGAAGTTCAGTAGGCCGACCAGGAGAAACCAAGATCATGTCTGGCCCCAAGCGAAATCCCGACAAGCTCAACACCATCGGCGTCGTCGTCGTTGGCATCTGCGGCGCCGTTCTCGTCTACGTCTCCATCGTCGCGCTCCAGGCGTTCTACATGAACGACACCTCGGAGATTCAGACGATGGCGGACTACGGCGGCAACGACAAGACGGCGCAGTCGATCAGGACCTCGCAGGTCCACAACATCACCGAGGCGGGGAAGAACGCAGCGGCACCCGGCAAGGCCGAGACGTATCGCATCAACATCGATGACGCGATGCGGATCGTCGTCGAGCAGGCGAAGGTCGATCCGTCGACGCTCGTCCCTTCGCAGGGCCGTGCCGACAAGGCGACGATCAAGCCCATCTTTGGCCGTCCCCAGCCGCTCAACAACCCTGTTCCGACGCCGGTGCCGACGGATGGCGCTGGGTCGGGCTCGGCAGCCCCTCCCGCTGACACGGGATCTGGTTCGGCGGCCGCGCCAGCGACGGTGCCGATGACGCCGACCGGCGGTATGGGCCAGGGCGGTGGCCAGACGACTGGTGGCGGCGCCGGTAGCTCCTCGACCGGTGTTCCGGCACCGGCGGTCAACATGTCGAAGATGGGTACTCCGACGGCTCCGACGGCTCCCGCGGTTCCGACGGCTCCGAAGGCTTCTGGTTCCGGTTCGGGCACGGGCTCCGGCTCTGCCGCGAAGGGCAATGGTCCGTAACGTTCACATAGCGGCGCTCGTGATCGGTCTCCTGTCGGGGACGGCGATCGCACACCCTGATGGCGAGACTCCGAGCGACGTGATCCCGCCGCCACCGCCTATGTACAAGGCGAACGGCGTCACGGTCGACGAGAAGGTCGGTGCAACGATCCCGCTCGATGCGGCGTTCCGCACGTCCGAAGGCACGCGGGTCACGCTCGGCGAGCTGTTGACCGGCGAGCTGCCAACCATCCTCACGTTCAACTACTCCGACTGTCCAATGCTGTGCAGCCTGCAGCTCAACGGCCTGTCGTCCGTACTTCCGAAGATCGCCGAGCCCGCCGAGATGGATGGCGTGGACGGCAAGAAGACCGTCGCGTTCCGCACCGGCCAGCAGCTGCGCATCGTCACGATCGATCTCGAGCCGAACGAGCCGCTCGCGAAGCTGACGAAGATGAAGGAGCGCTACATCACCAAGCTCCCCGAGGCGCAGCGCGCGGCCGCCGAGAAGGGCTGGACGTTCCTCGCCGCGGCCACGCCCGGCGACGGTGCGGCGATCCGTCGCGTCGCCGAGTCGGTTGGCTTCAAGTACGTCTACGTCGAGGATCGCGCCGAATGGGCGCACCCTGCCGCCTTGATCTTCCTAAGCTCCACCGGTGTCGTCACGCGCTACGTCTACGGGATCGAGTTCGACCCGAAGATCATGCGCGAGTCGGTCGTCAAGGCCGGACTCGCCGAGCCCGCGACCGCCATCGGGTTCATGAACCGCTGCTATCACTTTGACCCCGACGCGAACAGTCATACGCGCGCCGGGGTGTTCGCCTTGCGGCTCGGTGCTGCAGGGTTCCTCGTGTTGCTGGGGACCGGGCTTGGATTCGTCCACCTCCGTCGTCGCCGGCGATCGGTCAGCGCGCACCTCCCGGGAGAATCATGAAGTCCATGACCCGCTTCATTGCGACAATCGCGGTGACGGCGACCGTTGCCACCGTTCTCGTCGTCAAGCTATTCGGAACCGCGTCGGCACAAGCCGATGCGACGGTGATCGAGCCATCGAACGTCACGCTCGAGCCGATCCAGATCGCTCAGGCCGACACAGGTTCGGCCGGTTCGGCCGGTTCGGCGACCCCACAACCGGCCGAGGCGCCGCCGGCAACGGGTTCAGCGGCTGGCTCGGCGGCGACCCCGGCGACCGCGACAGGTGCTGGCTCGGATACGGGACCGGCGACCGCGGGCTCCGGATCTGCCGCGGGCTCCGGCTCCGCGGCTGCGACGACTGCCAACGCGGGCTCCGGCTCCGCGGCTGCACCGGCCAAGCCGGTCGAGATGGCCTGGTACGACAAGCTCGTCAACAAGCCGGTCGTCGAGTACGGAAATTTCTGGATGCCGAAGTCGGTGAACACGGTCACCGACGACTCGGACTTCATGTTCATCACGGTGCTCGCGCTGTCGACGTTCTTCTTCATCGCGATCGCCGGGGCGGTCATCTACCTGACCGTGAAGTACCGCCACCGCCCGGGTCACAAGGCCGAGCCGTCGGCGGCGCACAACGACGCGCTCGAGGTCACGTGGACCGTGATCCCCACGATCATCTGCGTGTTCCTGTTCTATTACGGCTGGCGCGCGTACATCCACATCGTCACGCCGCCGCAGAAGGCGATCGAGATCAACGTCCTCGCCAGGCAGTGGTCGTGGAACTTCACGCACTCGAACGGCGTCGAGGACTCCGACCTGCACGTGCCGGTCAACGTACCGGTGCGGCTCGTGATGACGTCCCAGGACGTGCTGCACTCGTTTTACGTACCCGTGCTGCGCACGAAGCAGGACATCATCCCGCGCCGCTACACGTACGTGTGGTTCAACGCGACGAAGCCGGGCACGTATCGCCTGGACTGCGCCGAGTACTGCGGCACGAATCATTCGCAGATGGGCATCACGGGCCCCACGCCGGAATACCCGCTGGGTCGCCGCGCGGTGATCGTCGTGCACGATCCGGGCGGGTACGAGCGGTACCTCGCGGACAAGGCGGCGAGCTCGCAGAACATGGAGCCCGACAAGCTGGGCGCCATGCTCTACGAGAAAAAGGGCTGCGTCGCGTGCCATACCATCGACGGCACGGTGCGCGTCGGTCCGTCGTTTGCGCATGACTTCGGGACCGAGGTCGGCCTCAACGATGGCTCGAAGGTCAAGATGGACGAGACCTACATCCGCGAGTCAATCCTCGCCCCTCAAGCCAAGGCGCGTCCTGGCTTCCCGCCGTCGATGCCGTCGTTCGAAGGCCAGCTCAAAGAGAAAGAGATCGAAGGTCTCATCGCCTTCATCAAGTCGCTCAAGTAGGACCCCATGGCGACCAAAACCAAACAAGAGCGTAACGATGGGCCGGTCAACGAGCCCGATTACCTGAGCATCAACAACGGCAAGCCGCGGTGGGAGCGGATCAAGGGATGGTTGTTCACCCTCGATCACAAGCGCATCGGCTTGATGTACCTGTTCGGCATCCTCGGAGCGCTGATCGTTGGCGGCGTCTTCGCGCTGCTCGTGCGCACCGAGCTGTTCTTCCCCGGCAAGACGATCGTCGACCAGGACACTTACAACAAGTTCTTCACGCTGCACGGCGCCGTGATGGTGTTCCTCGTGATCATCCCCGGCATCCCGGCGGCGCTCGGTAACATCATCATGCCGATCCAGCTGGGCGCGCCCGACGTGGCGTTCCCGCGGCTGAATCTCATGTCGTTCTATCTGTGGTGCATCGGTGCGTTGATGCTCGTCATCACGATCCCGTTTGGCGGCCTCGACACCGGGTGGACGCTGTACACGCCGTACTCGCTCAAATCGGCGACCCCGGTGCTGATCGCGACGAGCGGGGTGTTCGTCCTCGGATTCTCATCGATCTTCACGGGCCTCAACTTCCTCGTGACGATCCACAAGTTCCGGCCACAGGGCATGGGCTGGTTCCAGATGCCGCTCAACATCTGGGCGATCTACGCGACGGCGATCATGCAGGTGCTGGCGACGCCGGTGCTCGGCATCACCGTGCTGCTGCTCTCGGTCGAGCGGTTCGCGCACATCGGCATCTTCGACCCGACGATGGGCGGCGATCCGGTGCTGTTCCAGCACTTCTTCTGGTTCTACTCCCACCCGGCCGTCTACATCATGATCATCCCGGGCATGGGTGTGATCAGCGAGCTGATCTCCACGTTCGCCCGCAAGCCGCTGTTCGGCTATCGGTTCGTCGCGTACTCGAGCGTGTCGCTCGCACTGCTCTCGTTCCTCGTGTGGGGCCACCACATGTTTGTCTCGGGCCAGAGCCGCCTCGCGAACATGGTGTTCTCGGCGCTGACGTTCTCGGTCGGCATCCCATCCGCCATCAAGGTGTTCAACTGGGTCGCCACGCTCTACAAGGGCGATATCCGGCTGAAGACGCCGATGCTGTACGCGCTGTCGTTCCTGCTGCTGTTCACGATCGGCGGCTTGACCGGGTTATTCCTCGGCATCCTGTCGGTCGACGTCCACCTCCACGACACGTACTTCGTGGTCGCCCACTTCCACTACGTGATGATGGGCTCGACCCTCGTCGCGTTCCTCGGCGCGCTCCACTACTGGTGGCCGAAGTTCACCGGGCGCATGTATCCCGAGCAGCTCGGCAAGCTGTGCTCGATGGGCGTGTTCTTCGGCTTCAACCTGACGTTCTTGCCGCAGTTCGTGATGGGCTCGCGCGGCATGCCCCGCCGGTACTGGGACTACGATCCGCAGTACACGATCTTCCACCAGCTCTCGACCATCGGCGCGTTCGTCCTCGGCATCTCGCTGTTCGTGACGGTCGTGTACCTGTTCGCTTCGTTCAAGATCGGCAAGCGCGCGCCGCGCAACCCGTGGGGTGGCAGCTCGCTCGAGTGGCAGGCCCCGACGCCGCCGCCGCTGTATAACTTCGAGAAGCCGCCGATCCTGCACGAGCTCTACAACTACGACGATCTCGTCGAGGTCGAAGAGGACGTCTGGGAGCGCCGCGCGCCGATCGAGGCCGAGCCCGAGCCGGTTCCGGGCGATGCGCACGCGCACGCACGGCCGGAGTCCACGCCTGCGAAGCCGGTCGATGAAGCAACCGCGCTGCCTGGCATGTCCGAGCAGATCACGGAGCCGAAGGCTGCAACCGCCGTGGAGCCGCCGGATTCGACGGAGGCGGAGACCAAGCCCGAGCGCTCGCCGATCTTCGGAAAGCCGGAGGACGACAAGTGACTGCGGAGCAGGCGCACGAGGCGCACGGCGACGATCACGGCCATGGCCACGGCGATGCGTCGCCGTTCATCCAGCATCACTACGACGACGCGCAGCACCAGTTCGATTCCGGCAAGTTCGGAATCTGGCTGTTCCTCGCGCAGGAAGTGCTGTTCTTCTCGGCGCTGTTCGTCGCGTACATCCTGTACCGATACAACCACCCCGAGATCTACTCGTACGCGCACAAGTACCTCGATGTGAAGATGGGCGCGATCAACACCGCCGTCCTGATCTTCTCGTCGCTGACGGCGGCGTGGGCCGTACGCTGCGCGCAGCTCAATCAGAGGAAGGGGCTGATCCTCTGCATCGTGGTCACGCTCGGATGCGCGTGCACGTTCCTCGTCGTCAAGTACTTCGAGTACACGCACAAGGTCCACGAGCACATCCTGTTCGGGCAGTACTTCGATCCCTGCGTGAGCTCGGGCGGTAACGAGCTGCTGACGAAGAACAACGAGTGCCCCGGTAGCAAGTCCACCATCGAGTGGGACTACCCGACGGCGAAGCCCATCGAGGGCTGCATGTCGGAGCTCGGCATCGACACGGACCCGCGCGAGGAAGGCATCCAGGCCGACTGCGTCGTGTTCGAGGCGATGGGTGCGAAGCAGAAGGACAAGGATGGGAAGGAGGAGTGGGTCGAGAAGTCCCGCAAGCCCATCCCGAACCGCTGCGTCGAGGAGGTGTTCGGCGCCGAGGAGCTCGATCCGAACCTGCCGAAGAGCGCGGAGCAACCCGCGAAGGAAGCCTTTCCGTGCTGGAAGCCGGCGATCCAGCCTGCTGTCTGCAAAGACGGCTGGTTCTTCGCGTGGCACTGCGACGGCGTGGTCTGCAAGGCCGCGTCGGGCGGCGAGGGACCGTACGCTTCGCTCAACAAGTGCCAGGAGGCGAAGACGGCGAAGACCGGCGCGCTCAAGGGCGAGGGCACCGCCTGGGTGTCCGAGTGCACGAGCGGCCACGGCGCGGGCATCCTCGTCGAGTACGGCGATCACGCGGAGCGCGGCGAGACCATCCGCATCAAAGCCGAGTGCAAGGGGCCGCAACCGCCCGCTGAGGTCGGCGATCTGGCCATCGACAAGCAGACCGATATCGTCCTCGGTCAGAAGTCGATCAAGCCGAAGCATCAGCTAACGACGCACGAAGCACACGAGCGTGAAGCTGCGGGCCCGCCGCCCGAGCACACGAACATGTTCTTCACGATCTACTTCGCGATGACCGGCCTGCACGGCGTCCACGTCCTGTTCGGCGTGTTCGTCTTCATCTGGCTGCTCATTCGCTCGATCAAAGGTCACTTCACGCCGGATTACTTCGGTCCGGTCGACTTCGCCGCCCTGTACTGGCACATCGTCGATCTGATCTGGATCTTCCTGTTCCCGCTCCTCTACCTGATCCACTGAGGAATCCCATGGCTACCACCGCACACGACGATCACGACGATCACGGGATTTCTCACACCGCCTCGATCAAGGTGCTGCTCGCCACGGGCAGCTCCCTCCTGTTCCTGACGGTCGTCACGGTCCTCGCCACCAAGGTCGACTTCGGCGCGAACATCAACCTCGCGGTCGCCATGTTCATCGCCGTCGTCAAGGCGACCCTCGTGATCCTGTTCTTCATGCACCTCAAGTACGACAAGATCTTCCACACGGTCGTGTTCCTCTCAGCGGTGCTCGCGGCGTCGCTGTTCGTCGGCTTCACCCTGATGGATTCGAACCAGTATCAGGACACGAACATCTGGAACCCCGATCACCCGCCGGCAGCGCCGGTGGGCCCGCGGCCGACCGCCCCGTAGACCGCCGCCAAGGGCGCCACTGGGCGTTCCGTGGTTGCGAATGCCCACACGTGGCCGCCGCCGAGGTCGCCAAGGAAATTGGAGGTCCTGTCGCGGCTCTCCTCGAGATCCCGCGAGAGGACCTCCAGATCCTTGGCGCCCTCGGCGGCTTGGCGGCCAAACCCGCACGGCAGTGCCGGCGAGCGAACAGCAGGAAGTGCCGGCGAGCGCAACGCTCCGCGGCGGGCCGGCGAGCGCTCCGCGGCGGACCGGCGAGCAGATGCTCCGCGGCCATCAGCAGTGGCGTCCTTGGCGGCGGTGCGGCGGCTGTGCGGCGGCTCAGTGGCCCTGGCCGCCGGGCTTCTCGAAGTCCCACGGGAACGCGGTCATCGAGCATGGGCCTTGGTGGCGAACTTCGCCGTCGGCCGCGACGCTGACCGCCGCGTCGCCCGCGTTGACGTCGCCGGCCCAGCCGATGTTCGTGGTCGCCTGCAGCGCGATCACGCACATCTCCTGATCGCCGATGCCCCAGCCCACGGAGGCGGCGCGAGGGTTGTTGAAGCCGCAGGTCAAGCGGAGGCCCTTGGCGCCGGCGGCGATCAGGTCGAGGGGCGGCTCGATGGCGGTGCCGGCGTTATTGCCGAAGCCATCGTGGCGCATGATGACCTCGCCGTCGCGCGGACCACCGAGGATCTCGAGCTGCTGGTACATGCCGAGGCTGTGGTAGTGCGACAGCGTGTAGAACAGCGTGTAGTTCAGCGGCTCGTTCCACAGATTCGTGTTGGCGGCGTCGATCGAGCACTCGGTCGTGAACGAGGACCGCTTCGCGGGATCGATGTGGAGGTCGATGTACTGGATGCGCGCCGGGGCGAGCTTCGCGACCACGGTGGGCGTGGGGATGGTGCGGATGGTGAGCGACATCGTGCTTCGCACGTCGGTGTCGAGGGCGTTGAGCAGGTGGCTCGCGCCGATGATGCGGCTGTAGGGCGGGATGCGGATCGCGGCGCCGGGCGGCAGGGTCTGGGTCTCCGAGAGGGACTGGGTGCTGAGCGCGAACAGGTAGCCGCCTTGGAGCGCGGCAGGGAGCTCGTCGAAGTTGTTCGCCTTGCACGGCCAGGCGCCGTCGGGGAGCACGAAGTTGCTGTCGGGGACGAAGAACCAGTTCGCGTGGTGATAGCCGCCGCCGTTGTGCTGCGTGATGCTGTTGACCCACAGCTCGGTGGGGTTGTTCAGCGTCCAGCTCTGGCAGGTATCCTCGTCCTCTTGCCCGGAGGTGACGGTGATGGTGCTGACATCGGCCGAGTAGCTACACGTCTCGGTCTCCGGATCGCACGGACCGTCGGAACAGCCCGCCGCGCCGGAGAGAATCGCCACCACGACAAGCCCGCGCTGCATGCCTCTGGGCTATCACGAACTGCGCCTATTCGGCGAGCTGTTCGGTGATTGCCTCGACGATCGCGTTCGCGAGTTGCTGCTGCACGGCGGGATCCGCGAGCTCCTTGCCTTCGATCGGATGGTCGAGGAAGCCGACCTCGACGAGGACGGCCGGCATGGTGGCGCCGAGGAGCACGTGGTGCGCGTCCTGGCGAACGCCGCGATCACCTTCCTTGCCGCGGCGGTCACGCAGCGAGCGCTGCATCCGCGAGGCGAGGTCCGCGGCCTCCCACTGCGAGGCGCCGCGCTCGACATCGTCGAGGACGAGCGCGATCTCGGGATCTACCCCCGGGCGCGGGGTGGTGGTGTCGCTGCGCAGCGCACGGCCATCGATATCGACGCCGCGCGCGGTCAGCACGAACGTCTCGTAGCCGCGCTGCGTGCGCGTGGGAGATGCGTTGGCGTGGATCGACACGAACAGATCGGCCGTACGAAGATTCGCGAACGCCACGCGCTGCCGCAGGGTCAGCGTCCGATCATCGGAGCGCGTGAGCTCCACGGCGATGCCCGCGGTGCGGAGCTTGGCGGCGACCAGGTTCGCGATCACGAGCGTCAACTGCTTCTCGTGGAGGCCGGCGCCCTTCGTGCCCGGGTTGGAACCACCGTGGCCGGGATCGAGCACCACGGTGGGCGCGGCACTCGCGGCGCCCGAAACCGAGAGCAATCCGAGGAAGATGAGCGCTCTCGAAGACTTCACCATGTGTAGGATATCGCCGCGGAGCGGTCGGTGGCCCAGTTTATGGCGGCGTCCTTGACCCAACCCCTTTAGAAGGCTACGGTTTTCGGACTTGTCCGCGCGCCGTTTCCCAGGGCCGATGGCCACCACCATCGGTGGGGTTGTAGTCATTGCGGGCGCAGCGTGGATCGCCGTCATGAAGGGCGACGTCGACATCCGCAATGGCCTGCTGTTCGGCACGGGACTGATGCTGGTGCTCAACGGCATGCTCGGGTTTCAGCGCGCGAATCGTGAGGGCGCCGAGGCGGCACCGCGTGAATCCGCGCGTGAACCGACCACGCCGCGTGTCGGGTTCCTCGATCGCATCACCGTGATCCACGTGCTCGCGGTGGTGGCGGTACTCGAGGTCGTGATCAACCGCGTGGCGGTTCCGCTGCTCCGCCCGGGCACCGGCTCGCCGCCGGCGTGGCACACCACGCTCGATTACTTCGGACTGTTCCTGTTCTACTTCGCAGGGGTGCTCGCTGCGATCGCGATCGGCCAGCGCTGCATCGAAGCCGTGCGGACGAAGGCCGACATCCGCGAGCTCGCCGCCGTCGCGCTGATCGGCATCGCCGCGCTGTGTGCTTCGATCCCGCTCGTCGTCTCTGCACCCGCGATGCTCACCGTGCTGCTCGAGGCACTGTTCGCGCTCGCGGTGATCGCCGTCTCCGCGAGCGCGATCGGACGCGACCGCGACCTCGGGATCCAGATCGGCTTGCCCGTGATCGCCGTACCGCTCCTCATCCACACCGCGAATGCACTTGGCGCCGTGTTCATCTGGCCCGAGAACCAGTTCGATGGCCCGGGCACCGATCTCTCGTATATCGGCGTGCTCGCGCTCGCACTCGCCGCGCTGGTCTCGCCGTACTGCTTCGCACCCCGACCGTTTGCACGCGCGGTGACCAGGCCAGGGCCGGTCGTGATCGCGATGGGCGCCGCGGCGCTCGGAGCGGTGCTCGCGCGCGTCTACTACCCCACCGTGGCGAAGGCGGCCGCGCTCGCTATCGGCGTGGAGCTCAACGAGAGCCAGGCCGATCCGCGCCTCGCGCTGTATCTCCTCGCGCTCGCGACGCTCGCGTGGACGCTGGCGTCGTGCGCCTGGGCTACCAGCACGGCGCGCCGGCAGGTCGGCATCGGGCTCGCGTTCGTTCTCCTCGGTGGCTATGGCTTCCACTGGCCGCATCACTACCTCCTGCCGCTCCTCGGCATGCTGATGATCGCGCAGGCCGCTCGTAGCGTCCGCGAGGACGAGGTCGCGGCGCAGCCGATCGCGAGCGAGACGCCGCCGATCCCCGATTCCACGTGGGCGACCTATGCGAGCGCGGTGAGCCAGGGGCTCAAGCGCACGCTCAGCGACGTCCACAGCCTGACCACGCGCGGCGAGGCTGGGCTGGTCTCCACGGTGGTGGTCGGCGAGGTCGGTGGCCTGCAAGTTCGTGTACGCGTCGAGCGGATCGATGGCTGCGTGCTCGCACTCGATGTCGTCGTCGGCCGCGAGATCGATGAGCTGCGGGGCGCCACGCTGACGATGTGGGCGATCGCTCCACGCGCACTCGGCGCGAATCCCGGCGGGCCGCCGGCTGCACCGCAGTTCCGGACCGGTGACACGCAGTTCGACGAGCGGTTCAAGACCCGCGGTAGTGCGCTCGCGTTCACCCAGCTCCTCGACGAGGATCTGCGCACGCGCGCGGTGACCACGCTCGACGGCTGGCTCGCGTACTGGGACAAGGAAGGCCTGCGCTACCGCGTCTATCCCGGCCGCGGAGCGCCGCTCGATCACCCGATGCCACTCTCGGATCTCGCGCTCGGTCGGTCCGCGACGCAGGCGGATCGCCTCGTTCTCGTCGTCGAGCTGCTCGTCGAGATCGGCAAGCGCGCGCTGCCGGCGACTCCCATGGAGCAGCCCTCGGAGCTCGAAGCATCGTGACGTGGTTCGTACTGCCGCTCGTCGCGGTCGCTGCGTGCGCGCTGCCCCCGCAGGGTGGCGACCACGTGGCCGCATGGGTCTCGGATACGAGCAGCTACGGCCCGGCGGTCACTCCCGTGGCATCGATCGCCGACCGCTATCGCGACGTATCCGCGCGGATCATCGAGGCCGCGAAGGCGGATCGCGGCGCGTACGTGAAGCTCGCGCAGCTCACCGACCGCATCGGGCATCGCCTGTCCGGATCGCCGGAGCTCGAGCGCGCCGTCGTGTGGGCCGCGCAGGCCATGAAGGATGATGGTCACGTGGTCCGCAACGAGAAGGTGATGGTCCCGCACTGGGTGCGCGGCGTGGAAGCTGCGTCCCTCGTGACGCCGGTCGCGCGCCCGCTGCCCGTGATCGGCCTCGGCGGCTCGGTGTCCACACCCAAGGGCGGGCTGACCGCGAACGTCGTCGTGATCCACGACTTCAAGGAGCTCGACGTGCGCGCGGCGGAGATCAAGGGCGCGATCGTCCTCTACGACGTACCGATGCCGCCGTGGAGCGAGGACAAGGGCAACTACGGCTACGGCATCGCGGTGCCGTATCGCTCGAAGGGGCCGTCACTCGCTGCCAAGCTCGGCGCCGTCGCCACGCTGGTGCGCTCGGTGACGCCGCACTCGCTGCACACGCTCCACACCGGCGCGCTGAAGTACGACGACGCTCAGCCGAAGATCCCGGCCGGGGCGATCACGGTCGAGGACTCGGAGCTCATCACGCGGCTCGCCGCGGCGGGCCCGGTGCGGGTCAAGCTGCAGCTCGAGTCGCAGATGCTTCCCGATGCGGAGAGCGCCAACGTGATCGGCGAGCTCGTAGGTCGCGAGGCACCCGACGAGATCGTCGTGATCGGTGGCCATCTCGATTCGTGGGACGTGGGGCAGGGCGCGCACGACGACGGTGCGGGCTGCGTCACGATGATGCAGGCGATCACGGTGCTGAAGAAGCTCGGGTTGCAGCCGCGGCGCACGATCCGCGTGGTGCTGTTCACGAACGAGGAGAACGGCGTGCGCGGCGCAAATGCGTACGCCGCCGATCACGCGGCCGAGCTCGCGAAGACCGTGCTCGCGGTCGAGTCCGACGGTGGAGGGTTCTCGCCGCGCGGCTTCTGGGTGTCGACGAAGCCAGAGATCCAGAAGCGCGTCACCGAGCGGATGACGGATCTCGCGTCGCTGCTCCGCCCGCTCGGCGCGTCGAAGGTCGTGGGATCCGAGCACGCCGGGACCGATGTCGAGCCGATGATCGCGGCCGGCGTGCCCACGCTCAACCTCGAATCGGCGAACCGCACGTACTTCGACATTCACCACACCGAGGCCGACACACTCGACAAGGTCGATCCCGCGCAGCTCGCCGATGCCGTCGCTGCGATGGCGGTGCTCGCGTACGTCGTCGCGGATCTTCCCGATCGCCTCGACACTCCATGATCGATCTGATCGCGCGCGCGCTCGAGGCGCCGCTCGTGATCCGGGAGCCGCTACAACCGCTGGATGCGATCGTCGTGCTCGGCGCGCCCCTCGGTCGTGGAGACGCGTTGACACCGGTGCTCGCCGAGCGCGTGCGCGCCGCTGCTGCGCTGTTCCACGCGGGCGGTGCGCCGCTCGTCGTGGCCACGGGTGGCGTGACCGCCGGAGCGCGCCGCGCCGAGGCCGACGTGCTCGCGGATGCGCTGCGCGCACAGGGCGTCGCCGATGTCGTCGTCGAGCGCGCGGCGCAGCGCACCTGCGACAACGCGCGGCTCACCGCGGAGCTGCTCGCGCCGCTGGGTGGGCGCCGCGTGTGGCTCGTGACGCAGCCGTTTCATGGCCGGCGCGCGGCCCGGCTGTTTCGCGCCGCGGGCCTCGAGCCGCATGTCTGGCACATCGCCGATAGCCTCCAGTATACCGACCGTCGCCGCGCTGTGCGCTGGCTCGTCCGCGAGTACGCCTCGTGGGCGGCATTGACCTTGGAACACCTTGTCGAACGCCGCCGGTAGGCAGCTCAGCGCACGATCAGCTGCAGCTCGATCGCAGGGGATTTCTTCACGTCCCCGACCCGGGTCTCGACCCGCTCTTGCGCGATCATTCCTTCGTCGATCATGTGCCACTTCACGGCATCGGCGCGACGTCGTGCGAGCTCCTCGCCGCCCTTCTTCATCGGATGCCCGATGACGACGATCTTGATCGATGCGTACTCGTTGAGCAGCGAGATCACGTTCGCGAGCGCTTCCTTCGCATTGTCGGTGACGCGCGCGCGATTCGGCTCGAACGTGACCTTCTGCGTGCCGGCAAGCGTCTTCACGACGCCGACAGGAACGGTGTCGGCGCAACCATCGTCGTCCTCGAAGCCATTCCTGACCTCGGGCTCCATCGGGCACTTATCGCGAACGTCCTCGATGCCGTCGCCATCGTTGTCGAGCTCGGGACAGCCATCGCCGTCCTCGAATCCGTCCATGTCCTCGGCCTGGTCGGGGCACTTGTCGGCGTCCCCGATCACGTGATCGCCGTCGGCATCCGGCTCGGGGCAGCCATCGTCGTCAGCGATCCCGTTCGGCGTCTCCTTCTCGGCGGGGCACTTGTCGAGCCGATCGGGTAGGCCATCGCCATCCGTGTCGCTCTCGTCGACGATCGGCTGCGGCGGTGGCACGTCGCGCCGAGGCGGCGCGATCCGCTTCTTCTGTGGAAGCCCGAACTCCGTGGCCACGCCGAGCTGCACCTCGAACGTCGAGGTCATCCCGCCGTCGCGTGCGGGCATCAGCCCGTGTCGTCCGTCCACGCGGATCTGCCACGCGCCATCGCCGACGGGGATCGCGAAGCCCAGGCCCCAGTAGATCACCGGATCCGTCTCCTTGCGCATGAACGGTGACGACGAGGCCACCGTCTCGCCACCGGCGCCGGCGACCAAGTGCAGCTGCGCGGCCTCGTCGACGGTGATTCGCGTCATCACGTGCGCGCGCCAGCCGAACACCGGCGCGAAGTACGACATCCGGCCCCCGTCGGCTATCGCCGTGCCTCCGGTGAAGGCCGCCGCCATCGCGAGCTCGAGCTCGAGCCCCATCTGGACGACGAGGCCGTTCTGCTGGAACAGCGGCTCCCCGAGCATGGCGAGGCGCGCACCGAGGAGCGGTGCCGTGCCGGGGACCTGCTCGGGAGCCCACGAATCGCCGAGTTGCGACGCTGCGGGTAGATACGCGACGCCGGTGAACCCGCTCGCCTCGAGCTGCGGATCCGCATGCGCGCTCGACGCAAATGCAAGCGCACTGACCACCGCGAGGACCCCGGGCCGCACGCCGTAATCATAACTCAGCCCGCGTCCCCGCGCCCTTGCACCCACCTCGATCAAGGGGGCAAGCTTTCTTCAGTCGAATGCTTACTTTCAGTCAGAATCCCGACGTCGCCGAGCAGCAGATGAACGCGATCATCTTCTACCTGACGGCGTTCGGGTACATCGATGGCGAGTTCGACTTCACCGAGAAGACGTTCGTCCGCATCTACATCCGTCAGCTCGTCACCGCGCGCGCGAAGGCCGCGATGCCCGACGCCGACCCGAAGACCCGCGACGAGATCGTCAACAAGTTCGTCGGTCACTTCCACGAGGTGTTCGAGCAGATCGATCGCAGCGTGAAGGACCTGTTCGACGAGGCCGTCGCGGACGGCGAGGACGTGGAGAAGTTCGTCTACGCGAAGCTCAAGCTCCGCAGCTACGAGATCTTCCAGACCTTCGACCGCGACAACCAGCACGAGCTCCTCGCCACGGTCGACGAGCTGATCTACGCGGACGGCAGCGTCCATCCCGCGGAGAAGAAGTTCCGCGACGAGCTCGACGCACTTCTGGATTCCACATCGGCGCTGTCGCCGGGCGATATCGAGATCCTGCGCGAGCAGAGCCGCGTCGCGATCGCCGAGCCGGTCGCAGGTGCGAAGTCGCGCCTCGACGATCACCCGTTCTTCGCCGGCTTCGAGCAGCACTACTCGGCGGATCCGAACCGGATCAAGCATCAGGTCGATGCCGACCTGGAGCTGATGCACCGGTTCGTCAGCAAGCTCACCGAGCAGCGGCTCTCGGGAACGAACAAGCTGGCGGGGCACACGACGATCGCGGACTTCGCCGGCCAGAAGCCGTTCCTCGACGGTCACGTCTACGTTCACCCGGCGGATCCGAACAAGGTCTACGAGCTGACGGTGCTCGGCGATCTCCATGGCTGCTACAGCTGCCTGAAGGGCGCCCTCCTGCAGGCGGACTTCTTCGCGAAGCTCGAGGCGTGGAAGCTCGACAAGTCGAAGGCCGAGCCGAAGCTCGTGCTGCTCGGTGACTACATCGATCGCGGCAGATTCAGCTACAACGGCGTGCTGCGCGCGGTGATGCAGCTCTACCTGGCGGCTCCCGAGCACGTGTTCCCGCTGCGCGGCAACCACGAGTACTACATCGAGTACCGTGGCCGCATCTATGGCGGCGTGAAGCCAGCCGAGGCGATCAACACGCTGATCGGTCACATGAGCGGCGAGGTGTTCGCCGAGTACATGAAGATGTTCGAGGAGCTCCCGAACATGCTGTTCTTCGACGATCTGATGTTCGTCCACGCGGGCATCCCGCGCGACGTGGACATCAAGACGAAGCTGACCGACATGGCGGCGCTCAACGATCCGGATATCCGCTTCCAGATGCTGTGGAGCGATCCATCGACCGCGGACTACATCCCCGACGATCTCCAGGCGCAGAACGCGCGATTCCCGTTCGGGAAGCTCCAGTTCGAGGCGTTCATGCAGAAGCTCGGCTGCTCGATGATGGTGCGCGGTCACGAGAAGGTCGATGCGGGCGTCAAGCCGATGTACTCGGACCAGACCTCTCTGATCACGCTGTTCTCGGCCGGCGGAGCCGACAACAACGACCTCCCCGAGGACTCGAGCTACCGCACCGTGACGCCAATGGCGGCCACGATTCGCCTCGAGAACGGCAACGCGACGGTGACGCCGTGGGTGATCGACTACAAGCGCTTCAACGACCCGAAGCGCAACCGGTTCTTCGCCTCCGAGCCCGAGATCGAGCACAAGGTCGGATAGCTACTGCTTGGGTACCGGCCCGGTATCCAGCTTGCCTGAGCGCGGTAGCAGCTGCTTCAGGTGCCAGGTCTGCGCGTGGATCCTGTTCTGGGCCGCCTCCTGCGCCTGACGGAAGCCGTGTTGGATGTCGAACGTGCTGCCGACCTGAACCGCGAACGACAGCACGAACACGAGGACGAGCGTCAGCGCAGAGAGGTCCACGGTGTATGGCGTGATGACGAGCTTGCCCCCCGCGAGCTCGAACGAGCGCGGCAAGACGCCCGAGAGCTCGAGCGCGAGCAGCAGCGCGACCGGCACCACGTGCAGGAGCACCATCGCCCACGGTGAGTGACGCACCGGTTGAGACATGAAGGCCGAGAGCGAGCCGATGATGAACATCGGCATGATCAGGCAGCCGAGCGCGAACACGTCGGTGCGCCAGTCGACGACCTCGCCGCGCGCCTGCTCCGGCGACATGTATCCCGGCGTGCCGAGGAGATCGCCGGCCACGGTCTGGCCGTTGTGTTGGCCGCGCGCGTGTCGGGCATCGTCGCGTCCTCGCGGTCGTCCACCGCATCCAGCGTACACTCGGCCGGTGAGCTGGTGGTACGTCTACGTCGCCCGGTGCGCCGATGACTCGCTCTACTGCGGCATCGCGACCGACGTGCCGGCGCGGATCGCCGCACACGACTCCGGCAAGGGTGCGCGGTACACGCGCGGACGGGGTCCGCTCTCCGTCGTGCTGACGCGCCGCTGTCGCACGAAGGGCGGCGCCCTCCGCATCGAGTACGCGATCAAGCAGCTCACGCGCTCCGAGAAGGAGGCGCTCCTGACCGCGCCGCGCGATCGGATCGATGCCCTCGCGCGGAGGGCGATGCGCGGCTAAACTCGTTCGCGATGGCAGTCCAGAACATCCCCGTGGTCGACCTCACCGCCTGGGCGAGCGGCGGCGCGGCACGACAGAGCTTCGTGAAGACGGTCGGCGAAGCGCTCGTCGACACCGGCTTCTTTGCCGTGCGCAACCACGGTGTCTCCGACGACCTGATGAAGCGCGCCTACGATGTCGCGCGCGCGTTCTTCCACCTCCCTCTCGCCGCAAAGTCGCGCTATCACGCACCCGACAAGAAGGGTCAGCGCGGCTTCACCAGCTTTGGTCGCGAGCACGCGAAGGACTCGATCGCCCCCGACCTCAAGGAGTTCTGGCAGATCGGTCGTCCGGATGTTCCCGACGATCATCCGGTGCATCGTCTGTTCGGCCCGAACTTCTGGCCGAGCGAGGTCGCCGCGTTCGGTTCCACGCTCGTCGAGCTGTATCGCCATCTCGAGGGCCTCGGTGGGATCCTGCTCGAGGCCGCGGCCGAGTACATCGACGAGCCCTCGCGCCAGTTCCGCGAGATGGCCACCGACAGCGACACGATCGTCCGCGTCCTCTACTACCCGCCCGTTTCAAAGGACGTCCCGCCCGGCGCCGTGCGTTCCGCGGCGCACGAGGACATCAACTTGATCACGCTGCTCTCGGGCGCGACCTCCGAGGGCCTCGAGCTCAAGCGCCACGACGGCACGTGGATGCCGATCCATACCGGCTTCGACACGATCGTCGTCGACGCCGGCGACATGCTCCAGAACGTGACGAACGGGCTCTACAAGAGCACTACCCACCGCGTGGTCAACCCGGGCGATGCGTCGAGCGAGCGGTTCTCGATGCCGTGCTTCATCCACGCGCGTGCCAACGTGGATCTCTCGCCGCTGGCGAGTTGCATCGCGCGTACCGGCGGTGCCGCGAAGTTCCCGAGCCTCTCGGCGGGCCAGTACCTCGAGCAACGCCTCCGCGAGATCGGTCTCGGCTAGCGGCTCCCACCGCCAGGGGGCCCACAGCCCTCCTCGGGGGCCTCGCACTCGCGGCCGGCCTGGCACGCCGGCGTCGCCGCTAGGTTCGCCTCGCACCGGGGTCAGAAACCGTGAGCTTGGCCACGCGGCATTGAGTTCCCCCCGACGACGTGCCGGGATACCCTCGACGGGCATGCTGAGGAACCTCGCGCTCTTCATCGTCCTGTCGGCGACGAGCCTCGCGCACGCCAACGGCCGCGCTCCGGGTAGCTCGACGATCAACTTCCGCCAGGGCCACCAGCAGGACATCGCGGCAGGCATGACGTTCGGCATGGTGCTCTCGCACGACAACGGCGCCACGTGGCACTGGATGTGCGAGAAGGCCGTGCTCTACGGCGGCATGTTCGATCCGGACTACGTCTACGCACCGGGCGGCGCGCTGTTCGCGACCACGTTCGAGGGCTCGCTCGTCAATCGCGATGGCTGCACCTTCGCGCCGACCACGTTCGCGAAGAAGTTCTTCTCGTCGATCACTCAGTCCTCGACGGGGGCACTGTTCATGGCGGCGGCCGATGGCGAGGACCTCGCCATGGGCAACCCGGGCGACGCGAAGATCTACAAGAGCACCGACGGCGGCCTGACGTTTCCCACCTCGGGGACCGCCGGCATCATCGGCGATTGGTACAACAGCATCGAGGCCGCGCCGAGCGATCCAAATCGCCTGTACCTCTCGGGTTATCGCTTGCCCGGGGGGGTCCGCCAGTTCCAGCTCTACCGGAGTGACAACGCCGGCGTGAGCTACCTGCCGATCACGGCGAACCAGTTCACCACCACGAACAACTCCACGATCGACATCGTCGGCATCAAGGCCAACCAACCGAACACCGTCTATGCACGCGTGTCGCTCCAGAGCACGAGCATCGGCGACGCGATCTACCGCAGCGTCGATAGCGGGGCGAGCTGGACCAAGATCTTCGAGAAGAACGACGAGATCTCGTTCTCCGCGCGCGCGAACGGCGACCTCGTCGCGGCCACGCGGAACTCCGGCACGTTCGTATCGCGCGGTCCGAACAACACCACGTGGGAGACGGTCGCGAACCCGCCGCACATCAACTGTCTCGCCGAGAACGCGGCCGGTGAGCTGTGGGCGTGCACGCAGAACTTCGGCGCGATGCAGACACCTTCCGACGACGCCGGCATCATGAAGACCACAGATCTGGTGACCTGGACGAAGGTGCTCCGCTATCAGGACATCGCCGGTCCGGTCGACTGCGCAGTAGGAACGCGGCAGCACGATCAGTGCGTCTACGACTGTCCGGATCAGACCTACAACATGAGCCCCGCGAGCTGCCCGAACCTGTCGCCGGTCACATGGTGCACGCTCCACAACCAGCTCGGCATCACGTCGACGGTGATCGTATGTCCCGCCGTATTCGATGGCCCGCCCGACGACGTCGGTGACGGGGCCAAGAAGCCGCCTCCGGGCTGCTGCGAGGCGGGCGATACGAGCGGCGGTCCGGCTGCCCTGGCGCTCAGCCTGATGATTGGTACAGTGATCTTGCGGTCTCGGCGCCGCAAGGTGACTTGATGCTCCGACTGTTCGACCGGCTCGCCTATCGCTCCCAGCACCTGTCGTTTCTGATCAACGCGACCTTCCTCCAGGAAGCGGCGCGTTTGGTCACACGGACCCCACGGCCGAAAGTCGACGTGGCGGAGCTGCGAGCGGTGCTGCGCCGTCGCGATGAGCTGCACGCGCGCGATCTCGCGAACGTCGAGGCCGGGATGTATCCGCGCGAGCTGCTGTTCGATCTTCCCGTGCGCCAGTACATGCGCGCGCTGCCGCGCCTCATGCGTGACACGCCGAACGTGGTGCGCCGCATGCGCCGCGGCGACTACAAGGACATCCCCGCCGTCGACAAGCAGCGCTACCCGGCCTACTACCGCCGCAACTTTCACTGGCAGACCGACGGCTACTTCAGCGACTACTCCGCCGAGGTCTACGAGCTCGGCGTCGAGCTCCTGTTCCGCGGCACCGCCGACGTGATGCGCCGCCAGGTCATCCCGCCGATCACGCAGTATGCGCGCGCACACCAGGGCGAGCGGCTGCGAGTGCTCGACATCGGCTGCGGAACCGGTCGCACGCTGCACCAGATCTCGGTCGCGCATCCGACGATGCAGCTCCACGGCGTGGACCTGTCTCCCGCGTACATTCGCGCGGCGCGCGGCCGGCTCGCCGAGGTGCCGGAGCTGACGCTCGCCGTCGAGAATGGCGAGGCGCTGCCGTGGTCGGATGCCACGTTCGACATCGTGACGAGCACGTACATGTTCCACGAGCTGCCGCGCAACGCGCGCCGCAACGTCGTGCGCGAGATGCTGCGCGTGGTGAAGCCGGGCGGCCTGCTCGTCATCGAGGACAGCGCCCAGCTCGCCGAGAGCGGCGAGATCGCGACCGCGCTACGCGAGTTCCCGCGCGAGTTTCACGAGCCGTTCTACGCGGACTATCTCGAGGATGATCTCGCGTCGCTCGTCGCCGAGGTCGGGTTTGCGAGCCCGCGTACCGAGGCTCACCTGGTCGCGAAGGTCGTCATCGCACATCGGCCTACCTAGACAGGATTGTCACGTCGAGGCGGGTGGGCACGGGCTCTCACGCGCACGCGGCATCTCCCGATCGCCAACCCTCGGAGATCCCGCTGTCGCGATCTCCGTCGAGAGATACCCGCGTTTTGCACGAATACCAGGAAGCGTGTCGGGACAATCCTGGATGATCGAGCGGCTCACCGAGGAGACGCGCGTCCACCACGCGGAGGCGGACGCAGACAGCGATGCCCTGTTCAGCAAGGATGTCACGGCGACGCAGTACCTCCTGTTCTTGATGCGCGTGTATGGCTTCGAGGCGCCGCTCGATTCCGCGATCGCGATGACGCCGAAGATCGAGCTCGTCCTCGATCTCCGCGCTCGCTCGCGCGCCGGATTCCTCGCGCAGGATCTGATGGCGATCGGCGTACGGCCCGCCGAGGTCACCGCGCTTCCGTTGTGCCTCGCGGTCCCCCAGTTCCGAAGCGTCGCCGAGGCGATGGGCTGGCTGTTCGTCGTGGAGCGGACCACGCTCGCGCACAACTTGATTCGCCGTCACCTGTCGACGCGCTTGCCGCTCGAGATGGAAGCCGCCTCGGTGTACCTCAGCTCGTACGACGGCGTTGTAGGCAAGCGCTGGCAGGAGCTCGGCGCGGCGCTCGATCACATCGCGCGTCATCCTGCGGTGGCTGATCGGATCGTCTCCGCGGCCAACGACGGGCTCCGGTGCCGTCGCAGCTGGTCCCTCCAGAACGTCACGGACCACGCACGCTCCGCCGGCTAGTGAGATACTGGGACGTGGCCGGTCGTCCCGCGCGGGCGGTGGCGGGGTCATCCACGTCTACCCGCCCCGGCCGTCCCTCACGAACGTCTCGCCAGCGCCGAGCTGATACGCCCTTGGGGTACCGTCCGCCGATGGCCGATGACGCGCGCTCTCGACTGGACTCACATCGCACCGATCTCGGGCAGATCGATCGCGACATCCTCGCGCTCGTGGCACGGCGGCAGGCGCTCGCGCAGAAGATCGGGCAGATCAAGCGCGACGCCGGCATCCCGACCCGCGACTACCGGCAGGAGCGCGATGTCGTCGAGCGCGCACGCGCGTCGGCGGTCGAGCACGGCCTCACGCCACAGCTCGGCGAGGAGCTGATCCTCGCGCTGATCCGCGGCTCGCTTACCGTGCAGGAGAAAGACACGGTCGCGGCGGCGGGTGAAGGTAGTGGGCGTCGCGTCCTCGTGATCGGCGGCTGCGGTCATATGGGCCGGTGGTTCGTGCGCTACCTCGGCGCGCAGGGCTACACGGTGGAGATCGCCGATCCGCACGGCGAGAGTCCGGTGGGAATCACGCGCCATCACGACTGGAAGGCGATCGCGCTCGACCACGAGATGATCGTGATCGCCGCACCGATGCCGGCTACCGGCGAGATCCTCGAGACGATGGCGGCCGCGCCGCCCACGGGCGTTGTGTTCGATGTCGGCTCGTTGAAGAGTCCGCTGCGCAAGGGCCTGCTGGCGCTGCGTGCCGCGGGCGGACAGGTGACGAGCGTGCACCCGATGTTCGGTCCGGATACGGAGCTGCTCAGCGGACGCCACGTGATCTTCGTCGATCTCGGGGCGCCGGCTGCGACCGCCGCGGCACGCGCGCTGTTCGAGCCGACGATGGCGACGCTCGTGGAGATGGATCTCGAGAGCCACGATCGGTTGATCGCGTACGTGCTCGGACTCTCGCATGCAGTCAACATCGCGTTCTTCACCGCACTCGCGGAGAGCGGCGAGGCATCGCGCAAGCTCGCGACCTTGTCGTCGACCACGTTCGATGCGCAGCTCGGCGTGGCCGCGAAGGTCGCGGCGGAGAATCCGGATCTCTATTTCGAGATCCAGACCCTGAACGACTACGGCAGCGAGTCGCTCGCGGCGCTGCTGTACGCCGTCGAGCGGCTGCGCAGCGTGGTCCGTGCGAACGACCTCGAAGGGTTCCGGGCGCTGATGACGAAGGGGAAAAGCTACCTGCAGGAGCGCGAACGCCGGTAGTGGCCACTCGAGTTGCCACCGAGGCGCGTCGCACGCACGGCAACCGACGAAGATCGCACGGTCGTGACGCGCACGGTCATTGCACCTGCGCGACCCCTCATGCGTCTGACCAGCTTCGTTGCCTTCGCGATCTCGTCTCTGTCATTTGGCGCGTGTGCGACCGATACCAGCGGCGATCCCGACACCGACGAGGTCACCGTCGACGAGGACGATGGCAAGGCCGACGCCGCCAGCGAGATCTCGGTGCGCACGGGCGACACCACCCTGTGGGCGGGAAAGCTGCTGGAGCGGCGCGGTAGTGACTTCGTGCTGCGCGGCAAGACCAGCCGCAACCTCGAAGAGGATGGCGTCCGCGAGTACATCTTCGACGACATCTACGGTGATCCGCTGATCAAGTCGGCGCGCGTGTTCGAGATCTCGTGGCCCGTGTCGCAAGGGAACATGGTCGCCGACGGCATCAATCTGTTCACCGGCATCGGGTTCGTGCACTCGGCATCGCGTCCGGACCACCTGACCGCGCGCATCACGGTTCGCCCGCGCCTCGGCGCCACGCACGGCTCGTCGACGCTCGCGCTCACCGCCGAGCTGACGCCGGTCGTCGAGGCCGGCCACACCGTGTATCGCGTCAAGGGCCGCTCCACGAAGACCGTGGCATCGCTGACCGCGACCACCGGCACGGTACGCCTCGTCGATCCCACTCACTTCGAGCTCGACCTCGACTACGACCAGCTCCAGACGCTCGCGAGCCCGGGTGGCGAATTCGCGATCACCGCGGCGTTTACCACCGGCACGTTGACCTCGACGATCAAGGCGCCGCTGAACCTCGCGATCAAGAAGCTCAGCCTGACCAAGGGCGATGTCTACGATCTGTTCCCGTCACCGACCTGCACCGACGCACGCAAGGCGTGCCTGCTCGCGCTGCCCGATGGTGCGATGGGCACCGCGACTTGCGGCGAGGCAATCGAGGTCCTCACGTGCCGCGGCGTCGTCGGCGGGGTGATCGACGACGCGCAGCTCGCCGCCGCAAGGACGGCCGCCGAGCCCAAGCTCACGGCGCTCGCGACCGACGGCATCGGCCTGGTCGGCGCCGACCACGCATCCGAGCTCGCCTCCACGGTTCGCCAGGTGATCTCCGGCCGGCTCGCCGCCGAGGGCGGCGCCTGGCTGATGTCGGCGACCGCGCGGGCAACGGTGCTCGCCACCGCGACCGACGTGCCGCTCGACGAGGCGTACGCGTTTCCGTTGTCCTTCGTCGACGGCCACGAGCCGGCGCCCGGCAATATCGCCGCCACACGCCAGGTCGCCACGGACGCGATCCTCGGGTACCTGCGCACCACCGACTACGAGCACTCCGAGTTCGGCCGGAGCTATCTCGCGCTCACGAAGGAGTTCCGTGCGCAGCACGTGGCGTCGCTCAAGGCGTTTCGCGAGGCCTCCGAGCTCGTGACGTTCCCGTCGATGCCGAACGTCGACTACTACGTCGGTGACTGGATCGGCACGCACACCGAGGTCACCGTGAATCACACGACCGGTGAAGTGATCAGCGTCCTCGTCGAGCTCGACTGAACGCCTGGAGGCGCGGAGGCGTAGCGGGATACCGCGCGCTGCAGGCGGGCGAGTGCGCGCGTGACGCGGCGCTCGCCGCGCTCGACGGTTCGGCGTGCACGGCGACGGGCCCGCTTCGCGCGAAGGCGTGTGCGGCGGCCGGTCGATGTGGCGGCGTCGGCGGCGGAGGTGGATTCGGAGAGA
Source organism: Haliangiales bacterium (assembly GCA_038206055.1). Taxonomy (GTDB): domain Bacteria; phylum Myxococcota_A; class Polyangia; order Haliangiales; family Haliangiaceae; genus JABFXX01. The sequence goes on along the minus strand of JBBRBG010000018.1, from coordinate 2,824 downwards.
AGACGAGACAGCGGAGGGAGAGAGGTCATGCAGCAGCTTTCGTGGTGACGGGGTTCTGCGGGAGACCGAGCAGGGCGCGCACCACGGTGAGTGGCGTGGCCCAGTGGTCTTCCCAAGGAAAGGTGATCAGCTTCTCCGCGCGGCGGCCGCGGAGGTACGCCGCGAGCACGTCGCGCGGGAGGGTCGGCTTCTCGCGCAGACCGCGCAGCGTGCCGACGGTGGACAGGATGAACGTGCTCGGCGCGCGGAGCTGACCGAACGTGAACGCCTGGAGTGCGACCTCGCCGGCCGGGTTCGTATCGTGGCCGGTGACCACGTGCCACAGGTCGTGGGTCTGGCGCACGCGCTGGATGACGTACGAGGTCCGGGGGTCGGAGACGTTCGGCGGCGGACCCTCGAACACGTCGGGCGTGAAGCCGCGCGAGCGAAGGAACTGCACGTACGCGTGGCCGAGGGTGCCTGCGGGCAGGGCGGCGAGGGCGTCGAGGTCGACCGTGCGCGAGTCGATCGCGCGCTTCTCGGCGTACAGCTTCGCGCCGGCCGGATCGTTGAAGAACCGGTCGAGGCGGTCGGGCATCGTGCCGGCATTCGCGTAGTTCGAGAACTCGAGGACCTGATCAGTCTCCTCGGGGTTCGCCATGACGCGGGCGAGTGCGCGGATGGCGCGCGACCAGCGGACGGCGGGGGACAGGGTAGAGATATCGGTGTTGGGGGTCATGGGCAGCTCCTTGGCTTCCGTATTGTCACCTTGATAATAGGTCGTCGGGTGCTATTGTCAACGTGAAAACAATGAGGAGAGGTCACCTACATCGGGGACCCGGGTATCATCGCGAGATGCCTCGGAGTCGTCGGCTCGCCGTGCGTCGGGAGCGCCGGATCGCCCGGCGCCGGCGCTCGCCCGAGGAGGCGCGGCTCGAGATCCTCGATGCCGCGGATCGCGTGTTCGTCGAGTTCCAACCGGATCAAGTCGGGCTCAAGGACGTGGGGCGCGAGGCCGGCGTCAGCCACGCGCTCATCACGCACTACTTCGGCACGTACGCTGGATTGATCGAGGCGGCGCTCGAGCGGCGGATCCGCGGGCTCCGCGAGGTCATGATCGAGCGCTTGCGGCAAGCGGGTGCCCTCGCGCGGCCAAGCGAGTTGATCGGCATCCTGTTCACCGCCCTCGAGGATCCAGTCCACCTGCGGTTGATGCGCTGGCTGCTCGCGAGCGAGCGCCCGTCGGCCATGCACGCGTTCGGTCTGCAGGCGCAAGGGCTCCAGGTCATCTCGCTCCAGGTCGCGACTGCACTCGACCCCGCGCCGTCGGCGGCGATGATCAACAAGGTCGAGCTCGCGCTGCTCACCGCGGTGTCGGCGGCGTATGGCTACGCGCTCGCGAAGTACGCGCTCGTCGGAGGGCTCGGGCGTCAGCCCTCGGTGGAGCTCGATGCGGAGGTGCAGAAGACGCTCGCCGCGATGGTGCAGGCCCATATTCGGGCCGAGCTGGGCATCACCGTCGGTCGTTAGAGATTTCGAGGCGTTGTCGAATTGTCCGAGGAAACCTCCGGTTGCGGGCACGTAGGGGCATGCGAAACCGGAAAGTGTGGCTAGTGGCGTTCTGCGCCGTGGCCGGAATCGGATGTTCAGATGGTAGTGGGGCCCAGGTGCTGACGGGCCGGCTCACGACGAGCGGTGCGCTCGCCGTGCGTGCCGTGACCGCCGATAGCACCGTCACTGCGGCGCAGGTGCGCAGCGACGGGTCGTTCACGCTCGCGCTCCCCGCCGGCAAGCGCTATCGGCTCGAGGTGCTGACCACGAGCGGCGTGCGCCACATGTACTCGCAGAAGGCGAGCGGCCTCACGGCGCTCAGCTTCCAGGTCTGCCAGCCCGTCGATCCTTGGGACATCGGGACCGTCGGCAACGGCACACCGTGCACGGATCCGTCGACCGGTCAGATGGATCCGAACTGCGAGCCGCCGCAGCCGTGCGATCCCACGGATCCGAGCTGCACACCGCCCGGGATGTGCTCCGATCCAACGGATCCGAATTGCGGGCCGCCGAAGTGCATGGATCCAACGGATCCGAACTGCATGCCGCCGCCGTGCTCGTCGGGCGATCCGTCGTGCGGGACGATGTGCACGGATCCGACGGATCCGAACTGCATGCCGCCTCCTCCGCCGTGCGCGGATCCGAGCGACCCGTACTGCAAGTGCGACGCATCGGGGAACTGCCCGCCGCCGACCTGCGGTCCGGGCGACCCGATGTGCCCGCCGCCACCCCCGCCTCCATGTGGGGACCCGACCGATCCGGGGACGTGCCAGGATCCATGCATGGCGGACCCGGCGAGCTGTGGGTGTGCGATGGAGGATCCGAACTGCTGGCCTCCGCCGAAGCCGCCGGAGTGCGACGCTGCAGGCATGTGCGATCCGAGCACGGGTGGCATGACGCCCGCGAACCCGCCGGGTGACTTCGGCTGCCAGGAGTTGCCTCCGTCGTGATCCGCGCGCCCGCCGCGCTCGCGCTCGTCGTCCTGGCATCCGCATCGCGGGTCGCCGGTGCCGAGCCGTGCGCGGCGCGGGCGCAACTCTCGGGTGATCGCGAGGCGGTCGAGCGCGTCGGCGCGGAGCTCGTGAAGCTCGGCGTGGCGCTCGGTGCGGGCACGGCGAGGTGCCCTTCGGTGCAGGCGACCGTCGAGGCCGCGCGCGAAGATGGTGCGATCGATGTCGCCGTTCGGGGCAGCGGTCAGCGCAGCGAGGGCAGGGTGGTGACCGATCCGAGCGTCGCCGCGGCGTGGATCGATGCGTGGCTGCGCGACGATCTCGATGTCGCGGGTTGGGCACCG
>JBBRBG010000017.1:0-73412 GCA_038206055.1 Haliangiales bacterium | reverse complement strand
TTCGGCATCGCCAGGATGATCGGGCGCGGGGTCATTGGTTGATCATTGCTTGGTGCGCTTGATCTTCGCACCAACGCCGCGCAGCTTCTTCTCGATCGCCTGGTATCCGCGATCGAGGTGGTAGACGCGCAGCACCTCGGTCTTCCCGGCGGCCACCAGGCCCGCGAGGATCAGGCTCGCCGAGGCGCGCAGATCCGTCGCCATCACGCTCGCGCCGGTCAGCTTCATGCCGCCGCGGACCACCGCGACGCGACCATCGATGTGGATATCCGCGCCCATGCGGCCGAGCTCCGGCACGTGCATGTAGCGGTTCTCGAAGATCATCTCCTTGATCACGCTCTGGCCCTTGGCGATGCAGGCCATCACCATGAACTGCGCCTGCATGTCCGTCGGGAAGCCCGGGTGCGGCTGCGTGATGATGTCGACCGCGGTCAGGTCGCCGGTACCACGCACGCGGATTCCGCCTGCCTCCGCCGCCACCGTGACGCCGCTCGCGCGCAGCTTCGCGATCACCGCGTCGAGGTGCTCGGGCCGCGCACCCTCGAGGAGCACGTCGCCCTTGGTCATCGCGGCCGCTACGGCGAACGTTCCCGCCTCGATGCGATCCGGCATGATCGCGTGCTCGATCGGCAGCAGCTCGTCGACGCCTTCGATCGTGATCAGCGACGTGCCCGCGCCCTTGATCCTCGCGCCCATCTTGTTGAGCACCGTCGCGAGCTCCTCGACCTCCGGCTCGCACGCCGCGTTCTCGATCACGGTTCGGCCCTTCGCGAGCGCCGCCGCCATGAGGAGGTTCTCGCAGCCCGTCACCGTCGGCATGTCGAGCACGATGGTCGCGCCCTTGAGCCGCTTCGCCTCGACATCGATGTAGCCGTGGTCGAGCGTGACCTTCGCACCGAGCGCCTGCAGGCCCTTCAGGTGCTGATCGATCGGCCGCGCGCCGATCGCGCAACCACCCGGCAGCGAGACGCGGGCTCGCCCATACCGCGCGACCAGCGGGCCGAGCACGAGCACGCTCGCGCGCATCGTCTTGACCAGCTCGTACGGCGCTTCGAGCTTCGGCTTCTTCTTGCCGCTCGGCGGACCGATGGTGATCTCGGTCCGGTCCTTACCCTCGTCGACCGTCCACCCGAGCATGCGAAGGAGCTTCGCCATCGTGCGCACGTCGGCGAGCTGCGGGACGTTCTTGAACGTGGATGGCCCGGTCGGCAGCAACGCCGAAGCGAGCAACGGCAGCGCGGCATTCTTGGCCCCGCTGATCGGGATCCGCCCGACCAGGCGAGCACCACCCTCGACGACGATCTTGTCCATACGGCACCAGCGGACGTATCACGGAACGTCCATCAGTAGAACGTTGCGGGATCGCGCCGTATTGCAAGCCCCACGAACGTGGGGCGCGAAGCAACGCGAAGCGTTGCGCAGGTCAACGTCATGGACACGGTGCGCCGCCGCGCGCCCACGTATCCCACGCGCCGAGGAACGCATCGCGCGGCGTCGAGACCGGCGGACGACCGAAACCGGGCGACCAGCCCCACAGCACCAGCGGGGAATCGAGGTGCGTGCGGAGGGCCGCCATATCCTTGCCGCCGTTCCGCGCGGGGTCCTTGATCTGCTCGCACAGCGCGCCCGGAGCGACACCGACGAACACGAGCTTCATCTCCGGCGGTGGCATGTGCCACCCATCCGGGCTGCCCGGGGGGATGTGCAGGCCGTAGTTCGCCGACGGGTTCGCGGGCCCGTGACACGTCGTGCACTCCATGCCAACCATGCCGCGGCCGGCGGGACCGCGCTGCACGTTCTGCTGATGCGCGTGGCTGTCGTCGCCCTGCAGCGGTTGATCGCCCGAGGGATGGCAGTTCTGACAGCGCGGATGCTGGAACACACCACGGACGGTCTCGAACGCGACGAGGGCTTCGGCCTGCGTCGGTACGGCGGGCTGCGTGGCCGTGGGTGGCGGCGCTTTGCTGCCGCAGCCGACGAGGATGAGGATCGCGAGAAGGGAGCGCTTCATGATCGGTACCTAGACAACGCGAAGGGGCAAGGAGCGCAGCCGCTGCTTGGTCAGCGCGAACACCGCATTCGCAACGGCGGGGGCGATCGGCGCGGTCGCCGGTTCGCCGATGCCGCCCATCGGGGCGTCGCTCTTGATGATGTGAACCGCGATCTTCGGCATCTCGAAGATCCGCAGCGGCGGGTAGTCGTGGAAGTTGCTCTCCTGAACCTTGCCGTCGACGAGCGTCAGCTTGCCGTGCAGGGCCGCGGTGAGGCCGAACGCGATCGCGCTCTGCATCTGCGCCTCGATCCCGAGCGGGTTGACCGCGGTGCCGCAGTCGACGGCGCAGGTGACTTGATGGACGCGGATCACGCCGGCGTCGACGGAGACCTCGGCGACCTCCGCCACGATCGAGCCGAACGATTCGTGCACGGCCATGCCGCGCGCGCGACCTTCCGCCGGTGCCGTGCCCCAGCCGGCCTTCTTCGCCGCCAGCTCGAGTGCCGCGGCGTGCCGTGGCTTCGCGGCGAGCAGCGCCAGCCGGTACGCGAGTGGATCCTTGCCCGCGGCGTGCGCGAGCTCGTCGACAAACGACTCCATCGCGAACGCGGTGTGCGTGTTGCCGACCGAGCGCCACCACAGCACGCTGATCGCCGTGCTCGGCGAGTGCAGCGACACGCGCTTGGCGGCGAGCTTGTCGAGGTACGGACCATCGGCGACGCCCTCGACCGACGTGGCATCGACGCCATCCTTGATCATGAACGCCGCGAACGGCGTCCCGGCCGCGATCGACTGGCCGACGACGACGTGATCCCACGCGACCGGCATTCCCTTGTCATCGAGGCCGGCCTTCACGTTGTGCACGTACATCGGACGGTAGTAGCCACCGTGCATATCGTCCTCGCGCGTCCACACCACCTTGACCGGAACGCCCGCGGCCTTCGCGACGATCACGGCCTCCGCGGTGAAGTCCTGGGTCGGATTCGCGCGGCGGCCGAATCCACCGCCGAGGAACATGGTGTGCACCGTCACCTTGTCGGGCGTGGTGCCGACGATCTGCGCGGCGATCATCTGATCCATGGTCTGGAACTGCGTGCCGGCCCAGATCTCGACCTTGTCGCCGTCGATCTTCACCGCGCAGTTCATCGGCTCCATGGTCGCGTGCGCGAGATACGGCACGTCGTACTCGGCCTCGACCCGCGACTTCGCCGCCGCGAGCGCTGCGTCGATCTTGCCGGTGTCGACCACGGTCGCTCCCGGCTTCTTCGCGGTCTCCCGGAACTGATCGAGCAGCGCCAGCGTGTTGACGCCGCCGCCCTCGGGCTTGCTCCACTCGATGACGAGCGCATCGCGCCCGACCTTCGCCGCCCAGAAGTGCGCGGCGACCACGGCGACGCCGTTCGCGGTCTTGACGACCTGCTCGACGCCCGGAACCTTGAGCGCCTTCGATGCATCGAACTTGACGAGCTTGCTGCCGAACGCCGGCGGCCGCGCGACCACGGCAGTCCGCAGTCCCGGGAACATCACATCGATGCCGAACTTGGCGGCGCCGGTGATCTTCTCCGGGGTATCGAGCCGCTTCGTGGGCGTGCCGATCAGCTTCCACTCCTGCGGCTTCTTGAGCGTGACCTTCGCCGGGGGCTTGAGCGCCATCGCCTCCACCGCGACCTCGCCGAACCGGAGACGCGTCTTGCCGTGGGAGATCACGCCCTTCTCGACCTTGCAGCTCGCGGGCGAGACCTTCATACGCGTCGCGGCGGCGCGGACCAGCATCTCGCGCGCGATCGCGCCGACCTGGCGATAGCGATCGAACTCGCTGTTCGTGCTCGACGATCCGCCGGTCATCTGGATCTTCATCATCGTGTGGCCGTAAGCCGGTGCGGCGGGGGCATGCTCGGAGCGAACCTTCGCCCAGTCGCACTCGAGCTCCTCGGCGATCAACATGGCGAGCCCGGTCCAGATGCCCTGCCCCATCTCCGAGTGGGCGAGCATCACGGTGACCGAGTCGTCGGTACCGATCTTGAGAAAGGCGTTCGCCTCCGGCATGGGCGGAGGCGCCTTCTGCACGGCCTTCGGCGCGCCGCGCGCGATCACCGGCACGTAGAACGAGACCACGAGGCCGGCCGTCGCAGCGGCCGTGCCCTTGAGGAATCCGCGGCGAGAGACGCTCACTTCGCACCTCGCTTGAGCCGCGATGCGAGGTGGATGGCCTCGCGCACGCGCACGTAGGTGCCGCAGCGGCACACGTTGCCGGCCATCGCGGCATCGATGTCTGCGTCGCTGGGATCGTGGTTGGTCTCGATCAGCGCAGCGGCCGTCATCAGCTGGCCCGACTGGCAGTAGCCGCACTGCACCACATCGGCTTCGGTCCACGCGCGCTGCACGACGTGCAGCGACTCGGCGCCGAGGCCTTCGATCGTGGTGATCTTGCGCGCCCCGACGGTGGACACCGGCGTCACGCACGAGCGCACCGGCTTGCCGTCGAGGTGCACCGTGCACGCCCCGCACTGCGCCATGCCGCAGCCGTACTTCGTCCCCGTGAGACCCGCGAGATCGCGGATCACCCAGAGCAGCGGCATGTCGGGCGACGCTTCGACCTCGCGGACCTGACCATTGATCTCGAGCTTCATCGCCGGCGAGCTTCGGCCCGGGCTCGCGACCGCGTCAATGCGGCGAGCCTGATATAGCGGCTAGGTGTTGCGTCAGAGCGTCTTCAGGTATTCGAGCAGCGCGCGGCGCTCCTCGGGGTCGAGCGGATCGCCAAACGTGTGGCCCTGGCTGCCGTAGCCGAACTTCGTGGTGTCGTAGATCCGCGTGCGCGCCATCGGATCGGGCGTGTCGTTGTGCGGCTTTGCGATGACGAACTTCCAGCCGACCGCGGCCTGGTCGTAGTCGGTCGAGCTGAACGTGCGCGTCCACTGGAGCGGTCGCTTGGTCGAATCGAGCAGCGCCTCGAGCGTCGGGATCGACCCGTTGTGGAGGAACGGCGCGGTGGCCCAGATCCCATCGAGCGGCGGCGGCACGTAGACCTCGGTCGGCTCCAGGCGAGAGGTCTTGCCCCAGAACGAGTCGGCGAACCACTGCACGTAGCGCGCGGAGAACTGCGACGCGCCCTGCGCGAGCACCGGATCGGTGCCGACATCGGCGATCGGCACGATGTGGTTCGGATAGCTGCCGCCCGCGCCGTAGGTGCCGTGGCAGCGGGAACAGGTCGCCTCGAACACGGTCTTGCCGGTCGCGGCGAGCGCCATGTCCACGGCGAACGGCCACTTCGGCGGCTCGATCTGCGAGATGTATGCGCGCACGTCGACGAACGCGGCATCGATCGCGGTGGCCTCTGCGACCGTGTCGGTGCACAGCAGCGATGCCGCCATCATGATGCGCGCGTGATCCCCGCGGCCACCGGCCGAGTAGAACATCGAGGTCTTCTTCGCCATGCGCCACCACGGCGGCACGTCGACCGGCACCACGAGCGGCGGCGGCAGCTCGATCGCCGGGGTGTTCGACCACGCGAGCGTCGTCGGATCGCGGTGCGCCATCAGCGCGGCGGTCAGGTTATCGGCCGGGTTGACGCCAACGGTCAGCGTCTTCGTGTACGGCGCGATCGCCTTCATGCGATCGATGAAGCGCAGCACCTCGGTCTTCTCGAGAGGCTGCATCTGGAGGTTTGCGAGCGCGCTGACCTGCGACGCCTGATCGCTCGTGAAGTCCGCATCGGAGGCGCCGAGGCCGACGACGAGCTGGCCGTTGATCCGCCCCGCATGGCACTGCAGGCAGTTCGCGGAGACCACGCGCACACCCTCGCTCGAGGTCGCGGCGCCAAAGTTGTAGGGCAGCGTCGCGCTGTCGCCGGTGCGGCCCGGGACCGTCTGATCCGGACCCGCGGGGCCGAAGATCCCGTCGTAGACGGGCTTCGGGATGCCACACGTGATGTAGCCGCCGTTGAGGAGGTAGTCCTTGCCCTTCGCGGGATCGCCGGTCCGCTGCGCCTCTTCCGGCACCGTCGGATAGTCGGGGACGTCGTCACCGCCGCCGCCCGGCAGCTTGGGATCCGACGTGCACCCGACGAGGAACAGGACCACAAGGCCGACGGTCTTCACGGCGCGGAACCTATCAGCAGAATCGCCCCGTTACACGATTGTTCGGAAATGCTGCGACCAAATCACGGGTTGTACGTGTCCAGGGGTCGAGAGATGGAGACGATGGAGACGATGGAGTCCACGCACGCACGGTTCCAGCGGCTCCTCGAGCCGATCCACGATCGCGCGGTGGTGTTCGCCCGCGCGGTGTGTCGCTCGCGCGCCGACGGCGACGACCTGTTCCAGGAAGCCGTGCTGCGTGCACTCGACAAGCTCCCGGCGCTCCGTGACGACGGCGCGTTCCGGTTCTGGCTCTACCGCGTGATCATCTCGGTCCATCGTAATCGCTACAAGCGCGCGTTCTGGCGGCGGCTGATCCCTCTCGAGACCGAGCCCGCCGCGCCCGAGAGCACTGCGGAGGTCGGAGGTGCCGAGCGCATGCGGCTCGCGCTCGCCGACCTGCCTCACGATCAACGCGAGGCGCTCGTGCTGTTCGAGCTCGAGGGCTGGAAGGTCGAGGAGCTCGCCGAGCTGCTCGGCATCTCGGTGTCCGCGGTGAAGTCGCGCCTCGTGCGCGGCCGCGAGCGCCTCCGCACCATCTACACCCGCAAGTTCGGCGTCGAGGCGACGCCTCGCTCGAGCCTGCCGATTGGAGAGACCCGATGACGTCTTCCCTCGATCGAATGATCACCAGTGACCTCGCGGCGCTCGAGACCGATGCGCGGCGCGACGTGCCCGCGATCGCGACCGCGATGCGCGAGACCGGCGTGTACCGCGATGGCCTCCCGGGTGCCCAGGCTCGCCGCGATTCGCTGGCCGAGGAGCGACGGGTCCAGCTCGCGCTGATGCCGCTCGCGATCGCGCAGGTGTTTGCGCACCGCGTGGGCCGTGCCGCCGCGGGGGGGATGGCGCTCGTCGTCTCGATCGGCGTCGTGATGCTGCTCGCCGATCCGCTGCTCATGCAGCTCCTCACCTGGCTCATACCGGGTGTCGGCGTCAGCATCGCGAGCTGCGCGATGGTCGCGGTGACCGCGATCCTCGTCACCTATGTGTGCGCCACGTGGATCGCCGAGGCATGGTTCACGCGCCGCATGCGCCACGCGATCGAGACGCACGCCGACGTCTACTCGGATCTCGACAACCTCGCGCGCGGTCCGATCGAGGTCGCGCAGAAGCTCGTGCGCAAGGTCGATGGCTGGTCGGTTGGCCTCGTGCTCGTCGGCAAGACGGCGATCGTCACCGTCTTCGGCTACCTGATGGTGATCACCAGCAGCTTCCTGCCGATCTCGCGGATGCTCTCGACGACGAGCGTGTTCGCAGAGCGCGCGGCCGCGGGCAACCTCGGCCCGGTGATCTACGCCCTTGTCCTTGCCTCGGGCATCGCCGTCATCCTCGGACGCGGCTGCGATCGCGAGCACCGGTTCGGCAACGCCACGCCGACCATGCAGCGCATCGGGCACTGGTCCACGCTTGCGTTCGGCATCGTGATCGGCATGGTCGTGCTGTTCGCGACGACGCGGATGATGCTGCACCTGCGCTGGCGGTTGCCGTCGAGCGAGCACCGGTACCTCCTCGCCATCGGTGGCGAGACCGCGCTGCTCGCGGTCGCTGGGTGGGGCGTGCTGTGGTGGCGCCGCCGCGAGCAAGCGCGCCTCGGCGACTAGTTGCGCTTCGCGCGCATAACGAAAAGAGTTACCCCGCCGCGACCCCACACCGAGACGAGACACGGCTACGGTCGCGGCGATCGGGGGATCGATGACTCGCACGCTGTGGCTTGGTTCCATTCTGTTGGCCGCGCTCGTCGGCTGTGGTGACAACGATGTGAGCGGGCCGGGCGAGCTCCCGGCGAACGGCGAGCAGGGTCCGCCCGGCGTGAGCTGCTGGGATCTCGACGAGAGCGGCGGTTGTGACGTCGCCACCGAGGACAAGAACCTCGACGGTAAATGCAGCGTGAAGGATTGTTCGAGCGCCGAAGGTCCCGCAGGCCCTTCGGGTCCCGCAGGTCCGAACGGGCCCGTGGGAGGCGTCGGTCCTGCCGGCGCCACGGGTCCCGCGGGTCCTGCCGGTCCGCAGGGTCCGAGCGGCCTCGACGGAATTCCCGGCCAGATGGGTCCGGCAGGTCCCGCCGGTCCGATGGGCATGATGGGTCTGATGGGATTGCCCGGTCCGATTGGCGCGACCGGCGCGACCGGCGCCACGGGCGCGCAGGGCACGGCGGGTCCCGCGGGTCCCGTCGGTGCAGCCGGTGCGATCGGTCCCGCAGGTCCGATCGGCGCCACCGGCGCAACCGGCGCGACCGGCGCAACAGGAGCAACGGGCGCCGTCGGTCCGATCGGTCCCGATGGTCCGATCGGCGCGACCGGTCCGATCGGCGCGACGGGTGCGCAGGGTCCCGTCGGTGCGACGGGCGCGATCGGCGCGGCGGGCGCGATCGGACCCACGGGTCCGCAAGGCACGCAGGGTCTGCAGGGCGCGGTCGGTGCCGCGGGTCCACAGGGTCCTGCAGGTGCGGTCGGCGCTGCCGGTCCCACCGGTCCGACGGGTCCGCAAGGCGTCCCGGGCACGACGGGTCAGTACGTGGTCAGCGCGATCGGCTCGGCCCCGCTGTCGATCTCGATCTCGTTCTTCACGCCGGTGCCGGGCCTCAGCCTCTCCGTGTTCAACACCCAGGCGACGAACGAGGTGGTCTTCGTCTCGACGAGCGGCGGCATCGACTCGTCGGCGTTCTCGTCGGTCGACGTCGCGCTGATGCTCGATGGCTCGCAGGTCGCCGGCGGCACGCGCCGCGTTGCGGTGTTCGGCGGTACCCCCGGCGCGTCGGCCCTGTGGAGCCAGTCGGTCGCGGTCAACCTGACGCCTGGCGCGCACACGCTGTCCGTTCGCGCGCGGGTCGCGTTCGGTACGAGCGCGACGGTCGGTGACAGCGTGGCCGCGAACGCCGGAACGCTGACGGTCGTCGGCATCAATAACTGAGGTGCTATCGTCGAGGCGTGCGGTGCCTCGCGTTCCTGATCCTCGTCGCGCTCGGTGCCAGGGCCGACGCGCGGATCGTGATCTCCGACCCGCCGATCGTCGAGGCGTGTGGCAGCGGCAAGACGTGGGACGACGTCAACAAGTGCCTCGTGCGGCAAGGCGCAGTGACGCTCGAGCGCGCGCTGCCGAAGGCGAAGCTCGTACGCATCGTGCAGACCGAGGACAAGCGGGCGTACGACGCCGGCATCTATCTCTATCTGCAGCGCGCCGATGGGTCGTGGTCGGTCGGCGGCATGTTCAGCGGCACGAGCTACACGGTGCTCGATCTCGTGCCGTACACGATCGACAACCACGGAGGGTTTCGGCTCGCGGTCGGCCAGCTCGTGCACATGAACGTCTCGCTCGACGGCGTGACGAGCATGCCCGTGATCCTGCAGACGCAGCGCACACTGTTCTGCGCTGGTGACACGTACGGCTGCGCGGATGCCACCACGCACTGCGACGTGATCTATCGCGGCAAGGCGATGTGGACGTTCCGCGGCACGCTCGCGTTCGAGAAGGGCCTGGTCCGCGACCTCGGCGATCGCAGTCGCGGCGGAATGATCTGCGTACCGCAGGATCGCGTGTTCCTCGGCTGGCCGACCGGTCCCGCGCCGAAACCGCCGAGCAAGTAGATGTGGCCGCCTAGCTGACGTCGACGGCGATGTCGTCGTCCTTGATCGACACGCGCACCGTCCCCGCGTGCTCGACACCGAACGCCCCGAACGCGACGTCCTCGATGTGGCGCGTCAGCGTGGACGCGAGACCGCGCGCACCGATCTCGCGCTTGATCGAGTCATGGACGATGTGATCGAGCACGTTCTCCTCGATCACGAGATCGAAGCCCTCGAGCTTGAACTCCTTGGTCATGCGCAGGATCACGTCGGAGCGCAGGATGTCCTTCAGCGTGCCGGCGTCGAGCGAGCGGAACGGCACCACGCGGGTGAACCGCGCGACCAGCTCGGGCAGGAAACCGTAGGCCTGGAAGTTGGCGATGTTCTCGACCTCTTCGGCGGAGAAGTCGACGGCGATCGTATCGGGATCCGCGCCCGCAGCGGCCTGATCGCGGCCAAAGCCGATCTGGTCGCGCATCGCGCGGCGGTGGGCGATCTGCTGGAAGCCGGAGAACGCGCCCGCGGCGATGAATGCGATGTCGGCGGTCGACATCACGACGTGATCCGCGTAGCTCGAGTGGGTGAGGTCGAGCGGCACGACGACCTCGGAAGACTCGAGCATCTTGAGCAGCTCGCGCTGCACGCCCATCCCGGTGACGTCCTTCGTGGTGCCGGCTCCGGCGAAGATCGCGTTGTTCTGGCCGGAGGCGATCTTGTCGAACTCGTCGAGGCAGACGATGCCGATCGAAGCGAGCATCGGATTCTCGTCCGCCGTGTGAAGCAGGCGGGTCAGGATCGTCGAGGGATCCTGGCCGACGTAGCCGGTCTCCGAGTAGGTGGTGATGTCGACGAGCGCGGTCGGGAGCTTGAGGATCTTGCCGAACAGCATCTCGACGAGGAACGTCTTTCCCGAGCCGGTCGGCCCGACGCACAGAAAGTTCGACTTGCGGGGGAGATCGGCACGGTCGACGCCATCGACATAGATGCGCTTCACCCGCTTCACGTGGCGGTACGCCATCAGGCACAGAGCACGCCTGGCGGCCTCCTGGCCGCGATATCCGAGCTCGTGGAGCGCCTGGAACAGCGCCTGGGGCGATGGGGCCGGCAGCTCGCGCACGAACTTGATGAAGTGCTCGAGCCCCTGCTTGCGGACCTTGCGGTTAGGCTCCATCCCCGAGAGGTAATCGTAGCTGATGGGGTTGTGTTTGACCAATCACTCACTTGGGTGGCCTAATCGGTGACGGTGAGCACGCCGAGCCTGGTGCGTCCGTTCCTCGATGCCGCACCCGCGGCCGTTCGGCCTGCACTCGAAGCGGTGCCCGATCTCGATCGTCGGCTGTGGACGCTCGTGGCCGAAGGCCGCGCCGCGTGGCCCGATTTCCCCATCGACGCGGCCATCGTGGTCGCGTTCATCGGGCGCCAGGTCACGGAGGAGGCGGCCGCCGATGCCCTCGACGGCCTGCGCCCCGCCGACCTCTACCTCGCGTGCGCCTGCGCGACGGGCCTGACCGCCGCGATCAACGCGTTCGACCGCGACTACATGAAGGAGGTCGATATCGCGCTCGCGCGCATGCGCATCACCGCATCGCGCGTCAGCGACGTGAAGCAGCTCGTGCGGCAGCGCCTGTTCGTGGGCGGCGGCACCGCGGGACAGCCGACCAGCCCCGGCAAGATCGCCGAGTACGGCGGCCGCGGCGATCTGCGCCGCTGGGTCCGCTCGGTCGCGGTGCGCACGTGCCTCAATGATCTGCGCAAGGGCAAGCGCGAGATCCTCGTCGATGACGATCACCTGATCGCGCAGCACGCGGTCTCGGCCGACGATCCCGAAGTCGAGTACATGAAGAAGACCTACTCGACCGAGTTCAAGGCGGCGTTCTCCGCCTCGCTCGCCCAGCTCGGCGCGCGCGAGCAGACGCTGCTCCGCTACCACCACGTCGACGGCCTGAACATCGACGAGATCGGCGCGATCTATCGCGTCCACCGCGTCACCGCGTTCCGCTGGCTCGAGAAGGCGAAGGAGCTGCTCGTGCGCTCCACGCTCGATACGCTGCGGTCGAAGCTGAAGCTCCCGGCGTCGGAGCTCGAGAGCGTGCTCCGCATGATCCGCAGCCAGATCCACCTGTCGATCGTGCGGCAGCTCGGCGGCCCGACCGACAAGGTCGATGACGATGCGCTGGAGCTCGACCCGAGCGAGCTGGAAGAGGTCGAGAACACGTGACCAAACCGGGGCGGCGGTGGGGAGAGCTGGCGATCGCGGCGGTGATCATCGCCGTGGTCGCGATGCTGATCGTGCCGCTGCCGCGTCCGCTGCTCGATGCGCTGCTCACGCTCAACATCGGCATGGCCGTCGCGCTGCTGATGGCCGCGGTGTTCACGCCGCGCCCGCTGTCGTTTGCCTCGTTCCCCACCCTGCTCGTGGTCACCACGCTATTCCGGGTGGGCCTCGAGGTCTCCGCGACCCGGCTGATCCTCGCCGACGCCGATGCGGGCGAGGTCGTGCACGCGTTCGGCTCGTCGGTGATCGCGGGGAACCTCGTCGTCGGCATCGTGGTGTTCGCGGTGATCACGATCGTCCAGCTCATCGTCGTGGCGCGCGGCGCCGAGCGCGTGGCCGAGGTCTCCGCGCGGTTCGCGCTCGATGCGATGCCCGGAAAGCAGATGGCGATCGACGCCGAGCAGCGCTCCGGCGCGATCGACGCCGACACCGCTCGCGCACGGCGTGTGGATCTCGAGCGCGAATCGCAGCTCTACGGGGCGATGGACGGCGCGATGCGGTTCGTCAAAGGCGATGCGATCGCCGCGATCGTGATCGTCGTGATCAACCTCGTCGGCGGCCTCGTGATCGGCGTCGGCATGAAGGGCCAGACCGCGGGCGCGGCGGTCCAGACGTACTCGCTGCTCTCGATCGGTGAAGGACTGGTCGCCCAGATCCCGTCGCTGCTCGTCGCGGTCGCTTCGGGCCTGCTCGTCACCCGGGTCGCGAGCACCGGTGATCGCCCGCTCGGCGAGGACCTCGGCGCGCAGCTCGGTGGTCAGCCGCGCGCGCTCGCCGGCGTCGCGATCCTGCTCGTCGGCCTTGGCCTGGTCCCTGGCTTGCCGCGGACGCCGTTCCTGCTGCTCGGCCTGATCGCAGCCGTGATCGCATTCCTCTCGGCGCGCGCGAAGCCCACGGTTGCGCCCGTGCTCGACGAGGTCGGCGCCGGCACCGCGCGTGGACCGCGCCTCGCGCTCCGCCTGTCCCCTGCCCTGCACGCCGCGCTCGGCGCGAGACTCTCCGATCTCCACGCGCGACTCGCCGACGTCCGCGCCGCGCTCACGGCGAAGACCGGCGTTCCGCTGCCGCCGCTCGGGATCGCGCGCGATGCCGAGCTTGGCGACGCCGAGGCCGCCCTCGCGATCGACGGCACGCCCGTCGTGTGGCTGACCGCGGCCGATCTCGCGGCGCTCGTCGACCAGCTCCCCGCTGCGCTCGCCACCGTGCTGCCCGATCTGATCGGCGTCGATCGCGTGCACGCGATCGTCGAGCGCACTGCTCTCACTTCGCCGGTCCTCGTCCGCGAGGTCGTGCCTCGCCTTGTCTCGCTGCCCGTGCTCACGGAGGTCGTGCGCGGCCTCGTGCGCGAGCAGGTCCCGGTCGAAGATCTCGGCGCCGTCCTCGAGGCGATCGCGCTGTCCCCGGCGCCGACCGGCGGCTTCACCACGCGCGACATCCCCGCGCTGATCGAATCCCTTCGCGGCCAGCTCCGCCGCCAGATCAGCGCGCGCTGGGCACCGCGCGGTCAGCTCGCCGTCTACACCATCGACGGCATGATCGAGGACGCCGTGCGCAGCGCCGTGGATCGCCGCGATGGCACGCAGATCCTCGCGCTCGAGCCCGCAATCGCGCAGGACATCATCGCCGCCGTGAAGACGGCACTCGGCGCCGGCCCCGCCGTGATCCTGACGAGCGGCGACGTACGCCGCCACCTCCGCACCCTGCTCGAGTCCGAGCTGCCCGACGTGGCGGTCCTCGCAGCGCACGAGCTCGCGCCCGGGACTCAGGTCTCGGCCGCCGGCCGCATCGAAGTCTGACCGTGCGCACGCTCGTGGTGTTTCTGCTCGTGGCAACCGCGGCCATTGCGCACGCGGAGCGTGGCATCCACGGCAGCGCCGGCATCGGCGGCACGTTCGTCTCGACCGGCGACCGCGGCGATCGCTGGCGCCTCGAGGCGACCTTCGACCTCAAGATTCGCTCGCGCTACGGCTTCGTCGTCGGCTGGCGCGCGTTCGATGGCACGCACCGCGGCCTGATCACGGGAGGTCTGGTCTACGAGGGCGCTGCCTCGCGCCCACGCCTCGCGTTGGATCTACATGCCGATATCGGGGCCGATCTCGACGAGCACGCGCCGCTGGTCGGTGGAGGCATCCGCGCGACCGTCGGCGTCATCGGACCGCTGGGGGTGGTGCTCGACGGCGGCGGGTATCTGGTGATCGACGGCGCCGGCACGCGGCTGCAGTTACAGACCGCGCTGCTCCTCTCCGCACGGTGGTGACCGCTCTCACTCCCCGAATATTTAACAGGAGACACGGAGACACGGAGCAGAGGCTTCTTCCACCAGAAGAGACTCTGCTCCGTGTCTCCGTGTCTCCTGTTGATTTCACTCTGAACCAGCGGGCAACGTAGTGGCGAGCGCCTTGCCACCGAGTCATGCCAACACCGTGGCAGCTCGCAGCATCGCGAGCCATACATCAGACGGAAGCTTACCGAAGCTGCGCGCACACGGGCTCGACCCGCGCCGACGGCGGGTGCTGCTTCGCCGACAGCCCGAACCGCCAGCCGCAGCGCGCCGCGAGCACGTTGCCGGTGGTGGGATCGAGACGCGCGAGGCCGCCCGCGCTGACAACGACGATGGTCCCATCGTCGAGCCACAGCGCCTCGGTGACGAACTGCAATGACTGCAACCAGGTGCGCTTGCCGTCCACGCTCGCCAGACCGACGCTGCGCTGCCCGACCTGCACCACACGCGCGCCCTTGCGATCCGGCCACAGCGTCACCGGACCATCGGTCTGCATCGTGCCGACCCGCTTCGCGTCGAGGTAGGTCACGAGCTCGAGCGGACCGGTCGGCGTGTTCTGCCATACGAACGCGTGACCCGCGGCGTCGACGCCCGCGAGCGAGCCGTCGACGGTGATCGAGGTGCCTTTGTCGAGCGCCTTCGGATCCTTGATCCAGCGCATCGTCATCCGATCGCGCATGTGCACGACGACGAGGTACGTGCCGCCCGCGAGCTCGGGGATCACGGGCACCAGCTCGGACTGCTCGTAGCCCTTGGGCTTGGGCAGTGACGAGACCTTGTCGAGCTTGTGCTTCGCCGGGTCGAACTTGCTGACCTCGGGCGCGTCACCGAGTGAGAGCGTGACGAGGTTGGTGCTCGGCTCGTGGAGAATGAGCTGCACCATCGCGAGGTCGGTGCGGATGACCTGCGTCTTCTTCTTCGCCACGTCGACGAGCGCGAGCGTGGTCATGCCATCGGAGATCCGCGAGGACTCGACGAGCCAGTCATCGCCGCCGACCCAGTGCAGCTCGGAGACCGCAGACGTGGGCAGGACGCCGAGCTCGGGCCGCGCGATCGCACGCAGGTCCTGATCGAGGAGCGCGAACGTGTCGCCGACGCCGATCATCAGCTGCCCTTTGGGCGCGACGGCAGCGACCGCCGGCGACTCGAGCTCGTAGCCGAGGTATTCGATCTTCGTTGGCGTGGCGATCATCAGCTCGCCGTTGAGCGCGCTGACCGCGTGACCACCCGCGACACCGAGCATCCCGGCGTCGGCGAGATTGTTCACCAGCTCCACGCCCGGCTGACGCGGCGGCGGCTTCTGCGCCGGTGTCTTCGCATCGAGCTTGGCCCACGCGACCGTGCTGTTCGACGCGAGTGCCAGGTGATCGTCATCGACGAAGCCGAGGCCGAGCGCCGCTTGATCGCTCTGCGTCGCGATGAGGGTTCCGGCGGCGGTGTCGATCACCGTGAGCAGCGCGGGTGTGCCGTTCGCGATGCCCGTGAGCATCGCGAGGCGCTTTCCGCTTGGCGAGACGGCGAGCAGGCGTCCGACCTCATCGCCCGCGTTGATCCATCCGCCCCACGCGAGCTTGGGTCCGAGCGTCAGCCAGCGCGCACGCCGGGTCAGCTTGTCGCTGCCCGACTCGATCACGGCCACGGCCTTGTCTCCGGTGATCGCGATCGTCATGATCCGCTGACCAGGCTCGGTGCCGAGCTGCTCGGCCACCGTGCCGTCCGCCTTGAACCGCATCACGATCTGATCCGCGCGCCACGCGATCGGACCGGTCGGGCTCATCGCAAGCCCTTTGAACGCGGGCTCCGATGGTGGGGTCGCGCGGGAGATCCGGACGCCGTCCTTGTCGACGACGGTCAGCACGAGGTAGCCCACCTCGTCGAGCATCGCGATCAAGAAGCCTTTCGGATCCGGCGTGATCGCGATCTGCCGCGGCGCCGGAAGATCGACGATGCGCGGCTCCGAGGCGCCATCGAGCGTCGGCCACAGCCGCACGCCGCCGAGCTCGTCGACGCTGAGTACCGACGCACCATCCGGCGTGACCGCGAGGGTGCTGATCGATCCGCCGTGCGGTGCCTCGATCTTCGCGGTGCGGCCCGCGGTGGTCGACACCGTCGGTGTCTGGTTCGTTGGCGTGGTCGAGGTGGGCACCGGTGCTCCCGGGCTGGGTGGCGGTGTCTCCGTCGCGGCCGGATCGCCGCCCTTGGTGGGTTTGTCCCCGGCGGGCGCCGAGGGGCCTCCGTGCGTGCCGCACGCGAAGGCCACCAGCGCTATCCACGCGAGGCTCGTCTTCCTCATGACATTACCGTGCCACATCGCAGACGATCGGCGTGCTGGCGGAGGTCTCGAATGGAGTATCGGAGCGCCCGAAGGCCCAGCCGCACTGGCGATCGGTCAACTCGCCCGTCGCGAGATCCAGCTTGGCGAGCGCACCCGGGAAGCGCGCCGCGAGCTCGCCGGTCGGCAGCCACATCACATCGGTCGCGCCCCACGCGGCGCTCTGCCACAGAACGCGGCCGGTCGTCGCAGAGACGAGCGTGACTGTACCCATCCCGACCGCCGCGAGCTGGGTGCCGTCGTTGTTCGGCCGCAGTACGGTACCGCGGAGCGCGGGTAACGCCGTGACCCGGACGCCGTGACGAAACACCGCGCGATCCTCCGCATCCACGTACAGCTGCCCCGCGCGATCGACCGCGTCCAGCTTGCCGCGCAGCCGGTACGACACGCGCGCCGCGAGCGTGCCACCACGAATATCATCGGCGTGGAACTCGTCGATCACGAAGCCGAGGTCATCGTCGTGGATGCCGATCGCGATCAAGCCGTCGGAGAGGGCGGGATCGAGCAGGTAGACGTGCTTCAGGATCGGCTTGCTCACCAGCTCGATGCGCTCGGCGAACGAGTGCGTGATCGGATCGAAGCGCAACAGGAGGTGCGTGAGACCATCGCTCGAGAGCAGCAGCTGCGTCGTCGGCTCGTAGCTGAGCTCGCCGCTCGCGGCGTGGTTCGGGAGGAGCTGGTGCACGGTCCGCTTCACCGCGTCGAACACGGCGACCTGATATGCGTTGCCCCACGAGTCCGCCGACATCGGCCGGGTCGCCACGGTGAGTAGATAGCGATCGTCGAGCGGGTAGAGATCCGTCCAGTCCGCGTTCTGCTTCGGGAGAGCGAACCGCGCGCGCTGGTGGAACCCCGCGTCGAGCAGGATCGGTTGCTGGTCGCCCTTGCCGATCATCACGCCGCTACCGGTGACGCGCACGTTGGTCAGCTCGCGGAAGCCATAGCCGAGAAAATTCTGCGACGTCGGCGTGTACATGGCGAGCTGGTGGCCGAGGCCGCCGATCAGCATGCCGCCGCCAATCGCGAGCTCGACGCCCGACGTCACCACCGGCTCCGCACGCTTCGGAATGATCTGGTCTCCCGTGGTGCTCCACCACACCAGCTGCGTCGCCGCCGAGCATGCGACCGTCGTCGCGTCGATGAAGCCGAGCGCGATCGGATCGGGCTCGCTCTGCACGTCGCCGAACGGATTCGCGAGCCGCTGCGGTGCATCCTGCGCGCCCGGTTCCGTAGCGCCGCACATCGAGCGCTTCTCGATCGCACCCGTCGCGAGGTCCACGAGCACCGGCGGCGCGCTCGGGCCCACCTTCATCGCGACCAGGCGCGTGTGATCGGGCGACAGTGCGATCGGCCGCTCGGGATCGATCGGTAGTCGCGGGCTCGTCTCGCCCCAAGTCGCGCGCCCGCCTTCGAGCTGGATCCAGCGCGCGTGTACCGCGGCGCCCTGATCGACGATCGCGAGCGCGCGACCTGCGCGGACCAGGATCGATCGCACACGCGTGCCGGGATCCGGAACCAGCCGCGAGCGCGAAACACCGCTCGGATCGACAAGCTCGATGGAGCGATCCGCGCGGAGCACCAGCGCGCCCGCTCGGGTCAGCTCGATCTGCACGATCGCAGGATCGGGATCGAGCATCGCGCGGCCACGGACCTCACCGTTCGCCGCGACGCGGATCAGCTCTACGCCGTGCGCGGCATCGTGGTCCGCGATCACGATGCCATCGCCATCGCGCGCGATCGCCAGCGCGTTCGGCTCCGCGCCGGTGACGACGAAAGGCTCGCGGGATCCGTCGAGCACCGGCCACAGCCGGATCCCGCCATGCTGATCGGCACTGACTGCCGCCGATCCGTCGTCCGTGACGGCAATTCGCGTGATCGTGGACCCGTGCGTCGCCGTGATCGGCACCAAGATCGGTAACCCCGGTAGCGGTTTCACGGGTGTTCGCGCGGACTTCGTCGGTTGTGGCGGTTGTCCGGTTTCCGGCCCTACGCTGCCACACGCGGCGAGCAGCAGGCAGAAGCTGAAGCGCACGTGGATCGAACGCATGATCCCCGGCGAATGTTCTAGTGGTCCTGATTACCGGTGTTGTTCTCGATGTTTCGCTCCGAATGAACTTTTAAATACCCCGGACGCTTTCCCTCAGATTGTTGTTGAGCGTTGGCGCGCCGAATGGTCAAACCGAGAACGCGCGGCACGGTGTGGTGTGGCCGCTGAGTGGGAGGTAAGTGAAAATGGCGCTCGGCACTGTGAAGTGGTTCAACGATGCCAAGGGCTACGGTTTCATCAGCCGTGCAGACGACGGGAAGGACGTGTTCGTCCACTACTCGTCGATCACGGGTGAAGGGTTCCGTACCCTCAATCAGGGACAGACTGTGGAGTACGAGGAGAGCAACGGGCCCAAAGGCCTGTTCGCTGCCAAAGTCCTCAAAGCAATGTGATCTGACTACCGGGCGAGCTGTGTGGCTCGGTAGTCGCCGGACTTGGTACGCGTGAGCACGATGGCGAACGACTCCTTCGCCGTCCGGACCTGAAGGACCAGATTTCCTTCGGGTAGTGCACCACTCCCGCTGTATTCCGAGGCCGTCAGGAGCTTCCAGTCCTTCATCGGGCCCGACTCGACCACGAGGCCGCTGTACATCTCCTTGAGGTCCGACAGCGTCTCCGCGGCGACCTTACCGCCGGCGTAGAACGGGACAGTCGAGTACTTCACGAGCTTGTCGACTGAGGCCGTCGCGAACGCCGAGACCCAGAGATTCGCCGCGAACAGCGCTTCCTTGTCGGTGACCGTGGAGACGGGGTTGACGCGCTCCTTGCCGCGGCCATCGTCGGGTGTGACGGCCTTGCCCACGCTCTCGAGCTCCTTCTTCTTGCTACCCGGTAGCTTCGCGACGTTCCGGACCATCGCGCCGTCGTCGAGCACGCCGACGCCGTTGTCCTCGGGGACCTCGGTGAGGATGTACGGCTCGACGTTGAACGTGCCGCACTGGCGCCAGTTGCGATAGAAGCCCCAGCGCAGGTAGATGCGGCCGTCGACGGAGCGAATCGCCTCGGGCGTCGTGTCGTACGGTGCCGCCGAGAGAATCGTGTCGACCGCCGCGACGTCGAACTCGGTCTTGCCCGAGGTCTTCACGATCGTGACCTTGTGCAGCGTGCCGTCCGTGTTGACCGAGATCTCGAGGTTCGTCCACAGGTCCGGGTTGTTGAGCGGATAGTCGGCGGCCTTGTCGTCGAGCTGCTCGAGGAAGCCGAAGCCCCACAGCTCGTGGATGCGGCGATGCATGCGTGCGACGTAGAGCGCGTACGGATGCGCGCGCGTCTTCAGGGCGGTCTGGTTGCCGGGGCGAACGTCGGGGACGAAGTTCTCGAGCGAGCTCTTGACCGCGTCGAGCTTGCGCTCCCAGCGGCCCTTCTTGCTCGACATCTTGCGGGCAGCAACGGCGCGCTCGTCGTCGATCTTCTCCTTGCCCATGATCCGCTCGTAGTCCTGGAACGAGAGCGGAGAGTTGATGCCCGGCGCACCCTTCTTGCCGATCTTGCGGCCGTCGCGCAGATCCGTGATCGCGCCGCGCCCGCCGATTCCGCGCATCGACAGCACACCCGGTTCCTTGTCGCCGGTGCCCTCGTCGCCCTTGTCGCCGCCCTCGCCGACGATCACGCCGCTCGCCGCGAGTGCCTTGCCCGAGTGATCGGTGTCCTTGATGCGCTCGTCTGTGGTCGGCTTGGTCTCCTCGAGCTGGCGGATCTTGTCCTCCGGTCCTCCGACCTCCATCGACTTCGTGTCGTCGTTCTCGCGCGACGCGACCGTCTTGCCCTCGGACTCCTTGTCCAGGTTCGTCTGCGTGGCGCGCGTCTCCTCGGCGACATCGCGATTCTTGTCGGAGAGGGCCTTCGCGTCGTCGGGCGCCTTGTCCTTGACGTTCTTGTCGTCCTTGACCTCGACCATCACCATGTTCGGCGGGGGCGTGGGCGGAGGGGCCTTCTTCTCCTCGGGAGGAGGTGGCGGAGGTGGCGGTGGCGCGATCGGCGGCGGCGGCAGGGTCTTCGGCGGCTGGACGATCGCGACCTCGAGCGGCTTATCCTCGAGCTTCTCGGCGTCGATCGGCGCCGGTGGCGGCGTCGGCGTGATCGGCTTGATCATCGCCTCGAGCGGCGTCTTGTCGTCGGTGAACGCGACATCGATCTGCTTCGGCTGTGCGCCGAACTCGGCAGCGACGTCGGTGTCCGCGCCGATCGTGATGGCGCAGTCGAGCGCATCACCGGCGGCTGCGGCCGCCATCACGTCATCGTGCACGCACGCCTTCAGCGGATCACCGAGGAGGCCCTGCAGCTCCTTCGGAGTGCGCATCGGGTACTGCTGGTAGCCGGCGAACGTTGCGAGGTCGCCGAGCACGGCGGTCAGCCGGATCTGCGTTCCCTTCGGGAGCTCGAGGTTGCAGCGCGGGCCGTCGGCGAGCTTGGTGGGCGACGTCGGCTGCCCGAGCCGCCCGACGATGACCCGGATGCGATCGGCCACGGCGCCGATCCGCGTCGGGCCGGTGAGGTCCTCGAGACCGTCGACGTCCTCCTCTTTCGGAGCGCAGCGCATGAGCGTCGCGTTGTCCGAGGCACGGGTGACCAGGACCTGGCCGGTCCCCTCACCCGTCAGTCGGATCGTGAGTTGCGGTACCGGGGCGGGTCGAGTTGCCGCGTACGTAATGAAAGCAGTGCCTTGCGCGGCCACGGACACGAGTAGCGCCGGAACGAGCAGCTTTCCGCTCCGATATACGCGTTTCCGACGAGCCACCGGGTGTCCAGTTTGACATACGAACCCGCGATTGGTTGGCTCGTTTTGCCTGGCCCGAAATGAGATCGACGATACCTAACGCGTGGTTGGGGTCTCAGCCGGGACCCCAGCGCTCACCTACAGCTTGCGATAAACGCCGACGACGATCCCGATGATGTCGACGCTCTTGAAGTCGGCTCGGCGCACGATGATAGGCGTCATGTTCGAGTTCGCCGGCTGGAACCGGATGCGGTCACCCTCCGGGTAGTACCGCTTCACGGTGGCCTCGCCCTCGATCATCGCAACGACGATGTCGCCGGCGTGGGCGCTCGGCGTCTTCTTCACGAACACGTAGTCACCGTCGAAGATCCCGTCGTCGATCATCGACTCGCCCACGATCCGCAGCCCGAAGACCTCCTTGTGCCCGCCGATCAGCACGCGGTCCACCCGGACCGTATCCGTGGCGTTCTCGACCGCGAGGATCGGCACGCCGGCCGCCACGCGGCCGAGGATCGGGATCTCGGCCATGTCGTCATCGTTCGACACGATCTCGACGTTTCCGGTGCCCATTGCCGCCCCGCGCCGCAACGGCACCACTTCGCCCATGCCACCGGTATCTGGCAGGATCGGGCGCATGGCGCGCGACTTGAGGTCCTCCCGCCGGAGGTGACCCTTCTTCTCGAGGGCCTTCAGGTGGTCGTTCACGCCATTCGTCGAGCGGATCTGGAAGTGCTCGCCGATCTCGCGCAGCGTCGGCGGAAAGCCGCGCTCCACGATGGAAGCTGAAATGAAATCGAGGATTTCCCGCTGTCGAAACGTGAGGGCGTCGGCCATGGTCACCTGGGGCTGGGTGCGTTCAGCAGATCGGTACTGAACGGAATGACGGTACTGAACGCCCTATCACCCTGTCAATTTTTTCGCTCCGATTCTGCGGAAATCCCGCCCTTCGCGCGCACGATCACCCGGTGACCTGGGCCCACATCGCCATCGCCGCCGCCGGGATCGCCTCGATGAAGGCAGCCATGGAACGCGGCGACCTCGACGAGGCCGCCCGGCAGGGTGCCCTCGCGGGACCGGCGATCGTGGAGCAGGCCCTCGCCTCTGCCGACCGCGCCACCCAGCTCGCGGGTATCGCCGCTGCCCCCACCACCGAGGATCGCGCCGAGCTCCTCGATGCGCTCGCGAAGCTCGCCGCCGGCCCCGATCGCCGCACCGCGCTCCCCGCGGCCCGCGCCGCACGCACGATCGCGCGCGAGCTCGCCCGCAAGGATCCCGCCGACGATCTCGCACCGGAAGACCTCACGCTGTGGCGCGCGTCCTACGCCCAGCTCGCCGCAGATCGCACCCGCTGGATCGAGCTCCGCGTCCTCGCGCTCGACACCGCCTCGGCCCTCGCGCCCGACGGCGCCGGTCTGCCGCTCGACACTGCGCTCACCGATTCCGACCCCGCGCTGCGCCGCGCCGCTCTGGCGAACCTCGCGGTTCCCGTTCCCGCAGAACATCGCGCGCGGGTCGCGAAGACGATCGTCACCGACACGGACACGTTCGTCGCACTGACCGCTGGCCAGGTCCTGTGCGCCGACCTCGCCGTTGATCCGGCGCTACCGATCCTCGACGCCCTCGGCGAGCCCGGACTCGCGCGACTGCGCACGGCGGTAGCCACAGACGATGCTCCCCGCGTCGCGCTCAAGGAGATCGCGCGTTGCCTCGCCGCCGACACCAACCCGGCGAGCGGCGCCGCGCTCCGTGTGATCAGAAGCCGCGCGCGCTGATCAATCAGGCCTGCGCGAAGCCCGCAACCGTTCGGCGGCGACGCTACCGGCGGCGACCTTCCGGGCGGCGACCTTCCGGGGTTGGAACTACAACGGCGACCCCTCGCGGCGACCCCTCCGGGGTTGGAACAACAGACCCCAGCATCGTATCGATGTCCGCCGGTCGGACGCGGTTTTCATAGCGCTCATGTAATCCCGACACGTTGCACGCATCGCCGTCGCGGCGCGCGATTTGCTCGTCGTGTCGGCATGTCCTTGCCGCGGCAGATCCTACCCAATCAGTTCTACATGCTCACGCGCCGGACAACTCAGCGGCAGTTCTGGCTTCGCCCGGATCCAATCACGACGGCGATCTTCATCTACTGTCTCGCCGAAGCAGCCGCGCGTTTCAAGATCGACGTCCTTCTGACGATGGCCGAGTCGAATCACCACCACACGATCTGCTACGACCGGCGTGGCACCTTCCCCCAGTTCGTCGAGCACTTTCACAAGCTCGTCGCGCGATGTCTGAACGAGCGCTGGGGCCGCACCGAAAATCTGTGGTCGTCCGAGGAACCGTGCATCACACGTCTGCTCGACTACCGCGCCGTCCTCGCGAAGCTCGCCTACGCAGCCGCCAATCCCGTCAAGGACCTGCTCGTCCAGCGCGCCGTCCAGTGGCCCGGCGCGAACGGCTATCGAGCACTCATCACCGGCACCACCATGAAGGCACGACGTCCTCACTACTTCTTCAGCGCAACCGGTGTGATGCCTGACGAGGTCGAGCTCGTGCTCGTGATTCCAGATGTGCTCGGGCCGCGCGAGCAAGTCATCGCAGAGCTTCGCGAGCGAGTCGAGCAGATCGAGCGGGCCATGCTCTGCTATCGCAGCAAGACCGGCCGAAGGATTCTCGGCCGCGCACGCGCGATCAGGCAGGTTCCTGCGGCCTCGCCAACGAGCGCATCACCGCCGCGCGATCTCCGCCCGCGCTTCGCGGGTCACATCACGACTCGCATCCCCGCACTCATCGCGTACCGCGAGTTCCTCGCCGCGCATCGCGACGCGCGCATCGAGTGGTTGGCCACCGGCAAGGCGCTATTCCCCGCCGGCACTTACTACTGGGCACGCGTCGCGCCGATCACGATCGCGCCCGGCCCCCAAGCCCATTGACTTCGCCGCACGCTGCGACTCTCGAATCACGTAACCGCGCCCTCTGCGCCCTCTAGCACCAGGTCTTCATGATCTCGGTGCCGCCGCTGCATGGGCCCGCCCACATGCGGAGGAGCTGCGTCGGGATGTCGTGGCCGTGTGTCTGGGGCCGGCGGTTTGATTAATGGCCGTTCGCCGCCGCCCGAGGTTGCCCAAGCGGTTGCCACAGGGTTGCCACAACCCCGGTGTGGTTCCGGCAACCCCGGTGTGGTTCAGCCGTCAGCCGGTCAGCGGGCGCGCTTCGCCGGCGTCGAGGATCCACAGGCGATCGGGCGCCAACCCGCGCTCGGCCCAGTACGCGCGCAGGCGCTCCGGCGGCTCGCCGATCGCCTCGTCGGTGAGGCGGTATGTCCCCCAGTGCATCGCGAGGAAGTTCGTCGCACCGAGCGCCTCGAAGCCGCGGGCCGCCTCGATCGGGTTGACGTGCTGCGGCTCCATGAACCAGCGCGGCGAGTAGCCGCCGATTGGAAGCATCGCCCAGTCGATCGCGCCGACCTTGGCGCGAATCTCGGCGAAGTGCTCGCCGAACGCCGTGTCGCCCGAGTGATAGGCGGTGCCCTCGGGGCCGCGGATCACGTAGCCGCCCCAGAGCGTATCGTTCTTGTTCCAGGGCATGCGCATCGACCAGTGGCGCGCCGGGACAAGGGTGATCGCGAGCGAGCCGTGCATGTGGGTCTGCCACCAGTCGAGCTCGACGACGTTGCCGTGCCCTAGCTTCGTGATCCGCGGGCCGTTGCCGTGCGGCACGATGTACGTCGCGCTGTGCGGCAGCTTGCCGAGCGTAGGTAGATCCATGTGGTCGCGGTGGTCGTGCGTGACGAGCACCAGATCCGGATCCGGAAGATCGGCGAGCGGCACGCCGGGCGCGACGAGCCGTGCCACCGCGCCACTGATCGACTTCGACCAGATCGGATCGGTGACGACAAGCTGGCCGCCGAGGCGCAGCGCCCAGGTTGCATGGCCGATCCACACGGCGACCGGATCGCCACTCCGGAGTGCCGCTGCTCCACCTTGGCGCAACCCCGGTCGGATCGCATCCATCGCCTTGAAGTCGTCGCGGCGTGGCTCCTTCTTGCCGAGCTTCCACTTGAGGATGTCACTCGGGCCCCGCGCTGGTTGCGTGGCGCGGTCATCGAACTTACCGCTCATGACCCGCCGAGCACGGTCGCGACCTGGGCGTACGCCGTGCGGCGGAACTCCATCACCTCTCCGGCCTCGGTGAGCTGCGCGAGGGTGAAGTCCTCGCCGGCGGGAACGAACAGGCGATCCCAGCCGAGAAAGTGCGGACCAGCCGGCTTGTCGGCGATCCGGCCTTCGCACACCGCGGTGATGATCTGGATGTCTGCATCGGGCGCGCGGCGCAGCGCGATCACGAGCTGCATCTTCGCCGGCGTCTCGCGCCACCACTTGCAGAACCGGTTCTCGTTTTCGGAGTCGAGCTCGAGACGAAGACTCTTGCCTTCCATCGTGGTGAGATCCACGGCCTCGGCAAAGCACGCGGAGGTCACGGGATGCGCGAGCACCTTGTCGCGCGCGCGCTGCCCGGGCTCGGGCGCGCTCGTCGAGAACCCCGACTGCAGCGCTTCGACGCCGATCGCGATGCTGGGAACGATCAGGGCGATCTCACGAGCGCGGAGGTCGTTACCGTCGATGAAGATCGTCGTCACGCGAGGACCCTACACCGCGCGCCCGTGGAAATCTCGCGCTACTCGACGATCACGCGATCGCTCGCCGACCGCCCGAACGTCTCGGGCATATACATCTCCTCGGCCTTGGTCGGCGGCACCACGAAGTTACCCGGCGTGGTCGCGCGCGCGACGTAGTCGTAGTCGTGCACGCCTTCCCACAGCAGCGGCGTGAACGCTTCGGTGCGCTCGTCGCGCATGTTCTGGTGGTCGTACCAGGGGCCGTACCACCACCAGTACGCGCCGCGGCTCTTCTGCTCGTTCGGATCCTGCGGGATCGGGCCCGTGACGGCGAGCGCCGGGTTCATCGCCTCGAGACCGGCGGGTAGCGGATCGACGAGAGCCACGTGGTAGCGGCGGTTCTCGTTGACCATGGTCAGCCGCACCCGCACGCGCGCACCGGCCTTGATGTGCCATACGCCCGCTGCGTCGCGGGTGACGTCCTTTGGATCGTCCGCGCCCTCGTACTTCCGCTGCACCACGAAGCCATAGTCCGCCGGATCGAGCTTGAGCGACGACGGCGCGTACGTCATGCCGATCCGGTAGTAGAGCCGTCCCGTACCGTCCTTCTGGATCGTAAGATCCTGCTTGTCGTGCGTGGCGACGTCCTTCATCGGGATGTTGATCTGGAAGTAGTCGGTGGTGCGTCCCTTGAACGCGAGATCACCTGCGTAGTCCGTACCGAGCCACACACGCGCCACGAAGTCCGGTGTCACCTTCTCGTAGGTCTGGAAGTACCGGTCGAGGGCGAGCAGCGCGAACGTGTTCTCCTGCGTGTTGAGCCAGCGGCCCGCCTTGCGATCCGCGAGCAGCCCGGTGACGAGCTTCGGAATCAGATCCAGCTTCGGCTGCTCCTGGATCAGCGACTCGAGCAGCACCGCATCGACACGGTGATCGCTCGCGAGCAGGAGATACGCACCGTCACCGTACGCGGTGGTGAAGTTCGCGGCGCCCGCGGTCTCGCTGACCTTGTTGAGCGTATGGCGCACGATCTCATCGCGCTGGGTCTTCGCGGCAGCCTGACCCGCGAGCGCTCCGAGCAACCAGCCGTTCGCCTCCATCGAGAGCTTCTCCACGCCGCCCGCCTCCGCGATCAACTTCTGCGCCTTCGCGACATCGAGATCGCCGAGCTGCTTCCGCGTGTACAGCGCGTAGGCCGAGATCGTGTGGCGGATCTCCGGACCGTAGTACCAGGGGTAGTGGCTCTCGATCACGCGCAGGTACTGCTTCGCCTGCTCGATGATGTTCGCGGGCACCACGAAGCCCTTGTCGCGCGCGTGGCCGAGTGCGCTCGCGACGTACACGGTCAGGTACGGCTCGCTCGGATGGCCGCGGTCCCAGTACGCAAAGCCACCGTCGCCGTTCTGCATCTGCGACAGGTGCTCGATATCGACCTGCACGCTCGACGTCATCGCCGACGCCGAGGGCATGTCCTTGGTCTTGAACGCCGCGAGCACGTCCTTCAACGCCGCGATCGCGAGGATGCGCGAGCTCCGCTGCTCCGCGCACTCGTACGGATAATGCACGAGGTAGAGCATCGCGTCGGTCAGCGCCTGCAGGTTCGTCGACGCCGTGGTGACCTCGAGCCCACCGAACTGCGTGACCACGCTTCCGGGCAGCGCGATCGGTTGCTTGATCGCACCGTCGTCGATCACGCCGTAGGTCGCGAAGCCCTCGGTGGTCGCGGGCGTCCACACGGGAAGCACGACATCGGCGGCGTCACTCGCATTGCCAGCACTGCCGACGATCTGGAACCGCGCGGTGCCCGCCATCTCGGCGGCGGCAGGGAACCGGACCTCGACGCGGTCGTTCGCCGGCACGGTGACCTCGCGGCCCGCGCCCGCGGTGAGCGAAGCGTTCGACGTCCGCGCGGCGAGCTTCACCGTCATCGGTGCATCGGTCTGGTTCTGGATCACCACCGGCAGCTCGAACGTGTCGCCGAAGTTCAAGAACCGCGGCGGGCTCGGCCGCACCATCAGCGGCAAGCGCGCGGTGATCGCGCTCTCGCCCTTGCCGAACTGCTTCTCACCTGCGGTTGCCACCGCGATGATGCGGTAGCGCGTCAGGTTATCCGGGACCTTGATCGCAACGCTCGCCTTGCCGTTCGCGTCGGTGTGCACCGCCGCTGAGAACGCCGCGAGCGGGTTGAAGTTCGAGCGCACGGCGATCGCCTGGCCCTGCTGGCCAGCGGTGTCCTTGCCATCGCCGCTTTTCTCCTTGTCGCTCTCCGAGCGTCTTCCCTCGGCCTTCTCGGGCGCCTTCTTCTCCGCGGGCTTCGGGGACTCCGCCGCGCCCCCCATCGGTTTCGACTCCGTCACATCGGCGATCGCCCCGGGTGCCGCATCGGCGTTCGAAGTCGCGCTCGTCGGAGCGAGCCGTGAGGCGTCGGGCTTCGCGAGCTTCACGTATGAACGCGAGTAGTGATCGCGCGTGTCGGAGCCGCGCTGCCCATAGAACACGTCGACCGGGTTGGGAAACTGATAGCCGCTGAGCGCGAGGATCGCCTCGTCGACCACGAGCACGGCGGTCTCCGCATCGGCGACTGGCTTGCCGGCGGCATCGCGCACCTCGATGGCGAGTGTGGCTTCCTGGCCGGGCCCGATCTTCGCGGCATTCGGCTGGACGACCACGTTGAGCGTGCGCTGCTTTGGCGGGATCGGGAGATCGATCTGGCCCACTGCGTACGCCGGGCGTTTCGGCAGCGCCGGATCCGGATCGCCCTTGTCGTTGGTCCGCGCGGCCGCGCCGACGAGATCGACCTGCACGAACAGGTTGGGCGTCATCGCATCGGTGATCGGTACCTTGAGGACCGTCGTCGGGCCGGTCATCGTGATCCGCTCGGTCTTGACGATGCCGCTGCGCCGCCAGCTCACCACGCCTTCGGCGGGATAGAACGGCGCCTGCACGAGCAGCTCGGCGGTATTCCCCGCGGAGTACTCCTTCTTGTCGGGGATGAGCTGCACGAGCTCCTGCTTGACCTCGCGCTGCGGCGGTTGATCCCCTCCGGTCACCCAGAACGTCATCTTCGTCGTGTTCGGTCTCCCCTGCGGATCCGTGATCGTCGCGGTGACCTGATACGTGCCGCCTTCCTTCGTGGCGAACGAGCACGCCTTGAGGTCGCACGACTGCGGATCGACCTCCTTCTGCTGGTAGCGGCCCTGCTTGTACTCGTAGTCGAGGCGCACCGCCTTGATGTCGATCTTTGGATTGGCGACCGCCTTGCCATCGAGATCGACGCCGATCACCTCCATGTCGAACGGCGTGCCCTTCTCGACGAACGGCTTCTTCGTCTTGAGACCCACGTACTGCGACGCAGGGTGGACGATCAGCGCCGCCGATGCGGTCCAGGTCTGGCGGTTGACGTCGGTCACGGATGCATTCGTCGTCACCGACATCGGCACCGCCGGATTCGCCGACAGGAAGTCGAGGTGCAGCGTGTGCGCGCCGGTCGCGTCGGTCTTGCCCTCGAGGTTCCACGTCTTCGGTGGCTTGTAGCCGCGGCCATAGCCGCCGCCCTCGTCGTCGTCGTAGCCGCCGTGATAGCCCCACCACGGCTCCCACGAGCCGAAGATGAAGTCATCGCGGTTCGGCGGCGTGAAGTTCGTCTGGCTCGCGGTCACGTACCAGCTCGCGGCGGTGCCGGCGAGCGGACCACCGGCGAAGTACTTCGCGCTCACGGTGACATCGCCACCACCACCGACGAGGAACGGCCCCTGGCTCGCCTGTGCGCTGACCTCGAACTCGGGGCGCCGGAACTCCTCGATCTGGAAGTTGTGGCCGTAGTAGCCCTTCACCGCGCCCTGGGTCTCGAACGAGATCGTCGCGTAGCCGAGGTTCGGCGTCTTCGGCAGCGTGAACTTCGTATCGAAGCCGCCAACCGGATTGACCGGCGCGGTGCCCATGCCGATCTGGTTGCCCTGCGCGTCGGTGACCTTGTACGTCACGCTCGTCACCGCGCCGCTGATCCCTCCGATGTCGCCGCCCTTGCCCTGGTCGACCATGCGGAGCCAGCCCTTGAGCGTGACCTCCTCGGCCGGCTTGTACATCTTGCGGTCGTCGATCACGTACCAGGCGATCTGCTTGCCGCGCGGGGTCTTCACCCAGCTGCCGGTCTCGGAGTACCAGTTCGGATTCTCTGCGACGAACGCGACGTCGTTGCCCTCTTTCGCGAGCAACATGTGCGAGCCCTTGGTATTCCCCGGCGGCAGCGCGATCGTCGCGAGGCCCTGCTCGTCGCTCGCACCCTTGATGCCGAACGGTGCGATCTCGAGCGCGACACCAGTCTTCGGCTTGCCCGTGGCGAGCTCGGTGGCGAACGCGTGCAGATCATCGCCGTCGACGTACGCATCGATGCCGAGCTTCGTCGCCTGGACCCAGCTGATCTGCGCCGGCGCCTCGTAGCGCTCCGTCCACGGATACGGCTCGACGATCGCGAACACGTGACCGAGACCATTCGTCAGCGCCGGCGCGAGATCCACGTGCGTCTCGACGAGGTCGTTCTTGCCCTTCGTCGTCTTCACGAGCTGGTCGAACACCAGCTTGCCCGGCGGGCGCGGCGGCTTGTCGTGGTTCCATCGGTTGCGCATGTAGAGGCCGTAGGCGTCGAAGTCCGCGGGCGTCACCTGATAGAGGCGGACCTTGAGCTGCGTGTAGTTGATCGAGAAGAAGTCGAGCGTCTGCGCCTTCGCGAGCGGATCGAGGACGACCAGGCCCTCCGGCCCGAAGAACGTCGGCTCGGCATCGCCGACGCGGAACGTGCGTGTCTCCGCCTTGCCCAGCGTTTGCCCGAACTGATCGAGCACGCTCGCCGCGATGACGACCTTGTACTGCGTGCGCGGCGAGGTGGCGCCCTGCACGATCAGGTTCGTGCCCTGGTTCATCACGTGAACACCGGGGATCGCGGGCTCGATCGCGAGCTGCTGCGCATCGAACTTGTCATCGAGGGGGTTGTTGAACCGGATCACGAACGGCATGCCCGGCCGGCACTCGCTGCCCCAGCCGCACTGCGCCTCCTCGATCTTCAGCGGCGGATACGTGCGGAACGCATACGTCTGCGGCGTCTTCGTGAGGTTCGGACCCTCCGCGGACGGCGTGCCGGCCGGAACCTCCAGCGCGATCGTCGTATCCGGCGCGAATCGAAGGGTCGATCGGAACGCGAGCCAGCGCCCATCCTGCTCGTCCTTCTTCGCGGTCTCGACGAGGCCCTTGATGACCTTGTCCTTGTCGATCTCCGCCGCGGTGAGCAGCGCGAGCGGATACGCCTGCGAGCCTGCGGTGACCTTGAGCTTCGCGAGCACCTTCGCGGGATCGATCTTCTGATCGAACATCAGGAACATCGGCACGTCGAGCTGGTACGGCCCATCCGACGGGTACTCCGAGACCACCGTCACCGGCGGCGTCTCGAACGAGAACGTCGTCGCCTTCGCGAGCGCTCCACCGTTCGCGCTCTTCGTGCCCGCGGGAATCTCGACCTTGTACGTCGTCGCCTGCGGGAACCGGATCTCCGGGTCGAACAGGACCGTGCGCGTCCCGATCCACCGCCACTTGCCCTTCGGCTGTGGCGTCAGCTTCACCGGCGTCGTGCCGGCGGCGTCGCCCTGCGAGGTCACCGCGACCATCGGCTGGCTGAACGTGACGCTCAGCTCCGGCGCGAGCGGCACCGCGCCCTCCGGCATCCAGCGCAGCACCTTGAGGTCCTTGCCCGCGTCGTTGCTCGTCGGCGGCAACAGCGACGACGCCGGCGGCGGGAACGCGCCCGTGATCGTCTGCCCCGTGCGCGGCGGCGGCTGCGATTTCGCACGCAGCGCGAACGCTTGCTTGTCCTCGAGATCCGCGGTGATCGGCTTCGCGCGCGATAGCAATGATGCCGCCTCTGCGTCCCCGAGCTTCTTCGCGGGCGCGAGCGTCGCGTGATCGAACGCGGGCGCACCCTGCTTGCCGTTCGAGACCCGCAGGTCGAGCCCGGCAGGTGCGTCAGCGAGCGGCACCACCTTGATCGGCACGTCCTTCACTGGTGTGCCGCTGCCGCCTCCGCTGGGGTCGCCGCCCGACGAGCCCTTGCTGCCGCACGCGGTGAGGATGAATGGTACGAGCGTCGCGAACGCGATACTGCGAACGTAGATGGATCGTTGTTTCACGGAGATCTCCTCGTCGGTGTCACTGGTCGAAGTCGCCGCGTCGCTCGTCGCCGCGTCGGAAAAAGAAGTCCGCTCGTTGTCCATGCGCCCCGATGACCCGAAGGTCTCGAAGCAGAGTCTCTCTTCAACAAGAGACTCTGCTTTGGGAACATCGGGTCTCCGGGGCGCTCGAGCACACGCGTGGCCATGATCGCGCACCCGGCACGAACCGCGTCGCACGCACCCAAGGCTCCGCGCTCACTCCACGACCACCCTGTCACTCGCCGCACGCCCGAACGTCTCGGGCATGTACATCTCCTCGGCCTTCGTCGGTGGAACCACGAAGTTCCCCGGCGTCGTCGCGCGCGCGACGTAGTCGTAGCTGTGCACGCCTTCCCAGAGCAGCGGTGCGAATGCCTCGGTCCGCTCGTCGCGCAGGTTCTGATGGTCGTACCAGGGGCCGTACCACCACCAGTACGCGCCGCGCGCTTGCTGCTCCTTCGGATCCTGCGGGATCGGGCCGGTGACCGCGAGCGCGGGGTTCATCGCCTCGAGACCGGCGGGCAGCGGATCGACGAGCGCCACGTGATAGCGCCGGCTCTCGTTGACCATCGTCAGCTTGACGCGCACGCGCACGCCCGCCTTGATGTGCCACGTGCCCTGCGCATCGCGCGTCACATCCTTCGGATCGTCGACGCCCTCGTAGCGGCGCTGGACCACGAAGCCGTAGTCGGCCGCGGCGAGCTTGAGCGACGCCGGCGCATAGGTCATGCCGACGCGGTAGTAGAGCCGGCCCGCCCCGTCCTTCTGGATCGTGAGCGCCTGCTTGTCGTGGCTCGCGACGTCCTTCATCGGGATGTTGATCTGGAAGTAGTCCGTGGTGCGGCCCTTGAACGCGAGGTCACCCGCGTAGTCGTTGCCCAGCCACACGCGCGCGATGAAGTCCGGCGTCACCTTCTCGTAGGTCTGGAAGTAGAGGTCGAGCGCGAGTAGCGCGTAGGTGTTCTCCTGCGTGTTGATCCAGCGCCCCGCCTTGCGATGCGCGAGCAGGCCGGTGACGACCTTCGGAATGAGATCGAGCGAGGGCTGCTCCAGGATCAGCGACTCGAGCAGCACCGCGTCGACGCGGCGATCGCTGGACAGGAGGAGGTAGTTGCCGTCGCCGTAGCCCGTCACGAAGTTCCCGACGCCGGCCCTCTCGCTGAAGTTGTTGAGCGCGTGACGCACGATCTCCTTGCGCTGCGTCTCGACGGTCTTCGCCTGCGCGAACAAGCCGAGCATCCAGCCATGCGTCTCCATCCCGACGCTCTTGTTCGCCACTCCGCCGTACTCGGCGTAGAGCTTCGCGCCCTTCACGAGATCGAGATCGCCGAGCTGCTTGCGGGTGTACAGCGCGTAGGCCGAGATCGCCCACCGGACTTCCTTCGGATAGAACGCCGGGTAGTGGCGCTCGATGTCCTTCAGGTAGACCTTGGCGCGATCGAGGATCGCCTTCGGCACCACGAAGCCTTTGACCTGCGCGTGCTGTAGCGCGTTCGCCACGTAGACCGAGAGGTACGGCTCGCTCGGGCGCCCGCGCTCCCAGTACGCGAAGCCGCCGTCGTAGTTCTGCATCTGCGACAACCGCTCGATGTCGGTCACGATGCTCGCGGCGAGCGCTGCCGGCGCCGGCATGTCCTTCGTCTTGAACGAGGTCAGCACATCCTTGAGCGCCGCGATCGCCATGATCCGCGACGCGCGCTGCTCCGCACACTCGTACGGATACTTCACCAGGTAGAGCAGCGCATCGGTCAGCGACTGGAGGTTCGTCGACGCGGTCGTCACCTCGAGCCCGCCAAACTGCGTGACCACCTGCCCGGGTAGCGCGACGGGTTGTTTCATCGCGCCGTCGTCGATCACGCCGTAGGTCGCGAACGCCTCGGTCGTCGCGGGCGTCCACACCGGTAGCGCGAGATCCGACGCATCCGATGCGCTGCCCGCCGTGCCGACGATCTGGAACCGCGCGGTGCCCGCGAGCTCCGCCGCCGCGGGGAACAACACTTCGACCCGATCGTTCGGCGGCACGGTGACCTCGCGGCCCGCGCCCTCGGTGATCTTCGCGTTCGATGCGCGCACGGCGACCTTCACCGTCATCGGCGCATCGGTCTGGTTCTGGACCACGACCGGCAGCTTGAACGTGTCGCCGAAGTTCAAGAATCGCGGCGGGCTCGGCCGCACCATCAGGGGCAGCCGCGCCGTCAGCGCGCTCTCGCCCTTGCCGAACTGCTTGTCGCCCGCGGTGGAGATCGCGACGATGCGATAGCGCGTCAGGTTATCGGGCACCGTGATGTCCACGGTCGCGCGGCCCTGCGCGTCGGTCTTGACGACCGGTGAGAACGCCGCGAGCGGGTTGAAGTTCGAGCGGATCGCGATCGCGGGTTCCTTGTCGGTAGCGTCGGGGATGCCATCGTGGTCGGTGTCGCCCTCGCTCTCGCGATTCTTGTTCCCCATCTTCGGCGGCGCAGGCGGCGGCGGCGGCGCGAGGCCACCGGCCATCGGCGCCGCCTCGGCGGACGGCGATTCCATCGGCACGGTGGTCGTCGCGAACGTCGCGCCGCCTCGGCCCGGCTGGTTGCCCTGCGCCAGATTGCCGGCATCCGGCCTCGCGAGCTTCACGTTCGCACGCAGGTAGTGGTCGCGCGCATCGTCGCCGCGCTGCCCGTAGAACACGTCGACCGGGTTCGGAAACACGTAGCCGGTGAGCGCGAGGATCGCCTCGTCGACGACGATCACCGCGGTCTCGCTGTTCGCGACGGGCTTGCCCTGCGCATCCTTCACGAGGATCGACAGCTTCGCCGCGGCGCCCGGCGCCAGCTTTGCCGCACTGGGCGCGACCGTCACGGAGAGTGTGCGCTGCTTCGGCGGCACCGGCAGGTTGATCACACCGACGGCGTACGCGGGCCGCTTTGGTAGCTTCGGATCCGGATCGCCCTTGTCATCGGTGCGCGTCGCGGCGCCCATGAGATCGACCTGCACGTAGATGTTCGGCACCATCTGATCGACGATCGGGACCTTGATCGTCATCGTCGGTCCGGTCAGCGCGATGCGCTCGACCTTGACGATGCCCGAGCGCCGCCACGTCACCAGGCCCTCGGCCGGATAGAACGGCGCCTGCAGCAGGAGCTCGGCGGTATCGCCACCGGTGTACTCCTTCTTGTCGGGGATGAGGTTGACGCGCTCCTGCTTGACGTCGCGGGCGGGCGGCTGATCGCCACCACTGACCCAGAACGTCAGCTTCGTCTGGTTGGGGCGACCCTTCGCATCGACGATCACCGCGGTCACCGAGTACGTGCCGCCCTCCTTGGTCTGGAACCGACACGGCGACGGATCCGCCGCGGCGACCACGCTGCAGGTCTGCGGATCCTTCTCGATCAGCGTGTACTTGCCGCGCTTGTACTCCCAGTCCTGACGGACCGCGACGACCTCGACCTTGGCGCCGGTCGCGACCTTGCCGTCGAGGTCGACGCCGATCACGTCGACGTCGAACGGCGTTCCCTTCTCGACGAACGGCTTCTTCGTCTTGAGGCCCACGTACGCGAGCGACGGATGCACGATCAGCGCGGCCGACGCGGTCCACGCCTGCCGGTTGACGTCGCTCACGCTCGCATTCGCGGTGACCGCGTAGGGCCGCGCGGGGTTCACGGAGAGGAACTCCATGTGCATCGTGTGCGCGCCGGTCGCATCCGTGGTGCCGGTCAGGTTCCAGGTCTTCGGCGGCTTGTAGCTGCCACCGCCGTCGTCGTCTCCGAAGCTGTGATAGCCCCACCACGGCTCCCAGGTTCCGAACGTGTAGTCATCGCGGTTCGGCGGCGTGAAGTTCGTCGCGCTCGCGGTGACGAACCAGGTGACCGGCGCGCCGGGCAGCGGGCCGCCCGAGTAGTACTTCGCGCTGACCGTGACATCGCCGTTGCCGCCGACGAGGAACGGCCCCTGGGTCGCCTGCGCGCTGACCTCGAACTCGGGCCGCCGGAACTCCTCGATCTCGAAGCCGTGCGAATACGTGCCGCTCATCCGGCCCTGCGCCTCGAACAGGATGTTCGCGTAGCCGAGGTTCGGCGTCTTTGGCAGCGTGAACTTCGTGTCGAACCCACCGACCGCGTTGACGCTCGCCGAGCCCGTGGCGATCTTGTTCCCGGTATCGTCGGTGACGGTGTACTTGACGCCGCTCACCGCACCGTTGATGCCGCCGAGGTCGCCGTTCTCGCCCGGATCGAGCGTGCGCAGCCAGCCCTTGAGCGTGACCTCCTCGCCCGGCTTGTACATCTTGCGGTCGTCGATCACGTACCAGGCGAGCTGCGTGGGCCGCGCCTGCTTGATCCAGCTGCCGTACTCGTTCCACCAGCCGCCGTCGTCGGAGACGAACGCCGCGTCGTCGCCTTTGCGCGCGATCAGGAAGTGCGCGCCCTTCAGCTGCGTGGTCCCGAGTGGCAGCGTCGCGAGCCCCTTGTCATCGGTGGTGCCCTTGATGCCGAACGGCCGGATCTCCACCGCCACGTTCGCCGCCGGCGCGCCGGTCGCGAGGTCCGTGGCCATCGCGAGCAAGTTGCCCGCATCGACGTGCGCGTCGACCGCGAGCTTCGTCGATTGCACCCACGCGATCATCCGCGGCGGGTCCCAGTCCTCCTTCCACGGATAGGGCTCGACGATCGCGATCGCGTGGCCGAGGTTCGCCTTCGACAGCGCCGGTTGCAGATCGACGTGCGTCTCGATCAGATCATTCTTGCCGAGGCCCGTCTTCACGAGCTGGTTGAACACTTCCTTCCCCGGCATCCGGGGCGGCTTGTCCTTGTTCCACTGGTTGCGGAGGTAGTTGCCCCACGCGTCGTAGTCGAGCGGCCCGACCTGGTAGATGCGAACCTTGAGCTGATCATAGTTGGTGGTGAAGAAGTCCAGCGTGGGCCGCTTGGCCGCGGGATCGAGCACGACCATTCCTTGCGGCCCGAAGAACGTCGGCTGCGCATCGCCGACGGAGAACGTCAGCGTGGTGTCCTTGCCGAGGGTCTGGCCGAACGCGTCGAGCAGGCCGCCCGACACGGCGACCTTGTAGGTCGTGCGCGCGCGGGTCAGCCCCATCATCGTGATCTGGGTTCCGCCCTGCACGAACTTCGCGTTCGCGAGCGTCGGGGCCACGGAGAGCTGCACCTCGTCGAACTTGTCCGCGTCGAGCGGGTTGTTGAACACGATGCGGAACGGCATCCCGGGCCGGCACTCGCCGTTCCAGCCGCACTCGGCC
This sequence comes from Haliangiales bacterium, assembly GCA_038206055.1. GTDB lineage: Bacteria > Myxococcota_A > Polyangia > Haliangiales > Haliangiaceae > JABFXX01. The sequence goes on along the minus strand of JBBRBG010000017.1, from coordinate 36,030 downwards.
TGCTCGATCTTGAGCGGCGGATACGTGCGGAACGCGTAGCTCTGCTCGCGCTTCGTGACGTTCGGGCCCTCGGCGCTCGGCATGCCCGGATCGATCCGGACCTGGATCGCCGCATCGCGCGGCAGCGGCGCCACCGACCGGAACGCGAGCCAGCGGCCAGCGTGCTCGGCCTTCGTCGCGTCGGCGACGAGGATCTTCAGCTCCTTGTCCTTCTCGATCCCCGCCGGGTCGACGAGCGCGATCGGTACATCCTTGGTGTCAGCGATGACGTGCACCGACCGGATCGCCGCGGCCGCGTCGATCTTCTGATCGAACATCACGAACATCGGCACGTCGAGGCGCTGCGGTGTGTTGGGGCTCGGGAAGGTCGAGACCACGGTCGGCGCCGGCGTCTCGAACGTGAACTTCGTGCCGTCTTTCAGAACGCCGCCCACCGCGCTCTTCACCCCCGCCTTGACCTCGATCTGGTACGTCGTCGCCTGCGGGAACCGGACCTCTGGATCGAACAGCACGGTGCGCGTTCCGATCCAGCGCCAGTGGCCCTTCGGCGTCGGCGTCAGCGTCACCGGCACGGTCGCGGCGGCATCGTCCTGCGAGGTCACGCCGACCATCGGCTGGCTGAACGTCACCGAGAGCTCTGGCGCGTACGGCACCTGCCCTTCGGGCATGAACCGCAGCACCCGCAGGTCCTTTCCGGCATCACTACTCGCCGGCGGCAGCAGCGACGAGGCCGGCGGTGGGAACGTGCCCTTGATGGTCTGACCGGTGCGCGGCGGCGGCTGTGACTTGTCACGCAGTGCGAACGCCTGCTTGTCGGCCGGGTCGGTCGCGATCGGCTTCGCGCGCGCGAGCAGCGCCTGCGCCTCGGTGTCGCCGAGCGTCCTCGCGGGCGGAATGTTCGCCCGATCGAACGCGGCCGGGCCCTGCTTTCCGTCGGAGATCCGCATGTCGAGCCCGGGCGGCAGGTCCTTGGACTGGACCAGCACCTGGTCGGAGATCGGCGACGCCCCACCCGTCCCCGTGGTCCCGGGCTTCGGGCGCCCGCCGCACGAGGTGATGACGAACGGCAGGAGCGTCGCGGCCGCGATGGCTCGACGGAGGACGGATCGGTGGCCCTTCACGTAGGTGATCAACGCACCACGCCAAGGTTCGCGCTACCCCGCCGGTCGCCGATATCACCTGCCAAAGAATTCTGGTGATGCGGTGTCGCCCGGCTTTGAGTACAGTCCCGCGCATGAGGGGATTCATCACGCTCGTCGGGATCACTGCGCTCGCGGCCTGTGGAACTGATGGAGGTGGCGGCGGTGGCGGCGATGACGGAACCACGCCGCCCGATGCGGCGGTCGCCGCTGGTACGTGGACGAAGCTGATCAGCAAGTCGTGGACGCTCGCGCCCGGTGGCGAGAACACGTCGGACTTGCAGATCAGCACCACGGATCACGCCATGGTCATCGGCGGCATTCGCCCGATGGCACCGCTGGGCACGCACCACACCGTGTTGTTCAAGGGCCTGACCGCGACGAACATCATCTTCGCATCGGGCGTCGGCACCAACGAGCTCGTGTTCCCCGCCGGCATGGGCATGAAGCTCGACTCGGGCACCTCGCTCGGCCTCCAGCTCCACATCTTCAACACCTCCGACGCCATGCTGACCGGCACGTCGGGCATCGAGATCCTCGAGGTCGATCCGTCGACCGTGACCAACGAGCTCGACGTGTTCCTCCCGGGACCGAAGGACCTCGCGATCGCTCCGCACGCCACGTCGTCGAAGTCCGGCACGTGCACCGTCACCAAGCCGTACACGTTGATCGCGCTGTTCCCGCACATGCATCAGCTCGGGACGCACTTGAAGACCACCGTGCACACCGCCGGCGCCGACAAGGTCATCCACGACGCCGCGTACAACTTCGAGCACCAGGAGGTCATCCCGATCCAGCCGATCTCGCTGGCGGTCGGCGATACGATCACCACCGAGTGCACGTGGAACAACACCACGGCGGCGACCGTCAGCTACGGCGAGAGCTCGACGACCGAGATGTGCTACTCGATTCTCTATCGCTACCCGCGCGGCACCGAAGAGTTCTGCACGCAGTAGCGTGGCCGGTTCTGGGACAACCGCGGGATGAAGTTCCCGCCGGTTAGCGACGGCGCGGCGCGTGCGAGGGCACCGCGCGCGAATGCTATGCTGGAACCCATGCTCGACGTCACCTCACTCAGTCCCGAGCGAGCCGCGCGCGGGCTGCGCCGCCGCGAGTACGAGCGGCTCATCGAGCTGGGTGCGTTCGACGGCGAGCGCATCGAGCTACTGCGCGGCGTGCTGGTTCATATGAGCCCGCAGAAGGAGCCGCATTCGCGGATCACCGGGTGGATCCTCGAAGAGATGATCCTCGGGCTACCACGGGCCCGCTTCGAGGTACGCGGCCAGAGCTCGTTCGCGGCGACCGAGGACTCGATGCCAGAGCCCGACGTCGCTGTGTTCGCTCGCGTAGCGCGGAGAAAACTGCCGCGCCAGGCGCTGCTCGTCGTCGAGGTCGCGGATTCGTCGCTGCGCGACGATCGGTGGATCAAGAGCGCGATCTACGCCGAGTCTGGGGTGCCCGAGTACTGGATCGTGAACGTTCGCGGACGCACCGTGGAGGTGCTGACGCGGCCGTCGGCAATTGGCTATCGGCGAACCACCATCCGCACCGCAAGCGATGTATTGCGCCCGAACAAGCTCGCGGGCTTCGAGCTCGTCGTGTCCTCGATCCCCTGGACCGCGCGGCCGAAGCGTCGTTGATTCACGCGCGCCGCGTCCGTCGGTGGTGGGCCACGGCAGCGCTTGACCGTCGGTCGCGTTCCTGTCGATCGTTGCCGCCATGCGGCATGCTCTGCGGCGGCCTCTACTCGCTGCTCAAGCTGCGCAAGTGGTTGCTCGGCGGCATCGCCGCGGGCTCGACGCCTACAAGCGTGCGAAGTCCGGCGACAACGACAGCGTGCCGCGCACGACATGCCGATGAACATCATCCTGATCGCCATCGTCGCGAGCATCACAACCCCGTCTCGGGCATCACGATCTCCACGATCCTCGTCTCCGCCCTGCTGCTCCTCGGCCTCGGCATGAAGAGCCCGGCCGGCCCGCTTCATCACCGGCGAGGCGCTGATCGGCATCGCGCTCGCCATCCCGGTCACCGCCAAGCACGACGACTTCGCGCTCGCATTTGTTCGACGGCGAGTACGCGCGCTTCAAGCGGCCCGCCCTCGCCTTCGTGGGGCTGGGCATGTACCTGCTGCACGGCTATCCGTTCGGCCACACCGGCCCGACGGACAAGTCCCCGAAGGACTTCCCCAAGGCCCGAATCAGCGAGGACTGATATAGAATTCAGGCGCAGGGCGGCGGGGGCGAAAAAACGACGCAACCGAACGGCCGTCCTGCCGATAGGACGTAGATGACCCGAATTGCCATCGCTGTTGCCCTCCTCCTTGTTGCGTGCACCAAGCACAACGAGGAGTTTTGCTGTACCTCCGCTGCCGACTGCTCGAGTGCGGGCGTCAGCGAGGACCATCGCGACTGTAACGAGGGCCTTGCGTGCGTGGACCACGCCTGCGCCCCCGCATCCTGCGCGACCGAGGGCTGCAGCATGGCGGCACCCACGTGTGACGTGACGGTCGATGTCTGCTCCGGCTGTACGACCTCTACGGAGTGCACGCGCTTCCCGTCCGCGCAGGTGTGTGATTCAGCCAATGGCGGCTGCGTCGAATGCCTCACCGCGAGTGATTGTGCGGATGCCAGGCCCGTCTGCGATAACAAAGCGTGCAGAACGTGCAGAGTGGACGGCGATTGCGCCTCGGGGGCCTGCGCGGAAGACGGCACGTGCGTTGCCCAAGCGGATGTCGTCTACATGGCGCCGCTCGGCATCGACGCCTTGCCGTGCTCGAAGGCTCAACCCTGCAAGAGTCTCGCGTTTGCGAGGAATCAAACGAGTGCGACTCGCAATCACATCGTTCTTACGACGGGCACCTACGTCGATTCGCTCACGACGTTCGCGAACGGTACGACGGCAACCTTCGTCTCGATTCACGGAGGCAATTCCACCCTGACGACGGCATCCGACGACGGATTCGTTCAGCTGCTGATGCCGAGCTTGATCCGGGAGATCGTCCTTGAGAATACGAATGGCGCAGCGCTCGAGATCGGATCTGCCGTAACCGTCAAGCACGTTGTGATCCGAGGTGGCAGGGGGGTAGGCAGCTCTCTCTTCTCGCACGGCACGCCGGTGATCGATGACCTCGAGATCTACCCCACTGGGTGCGGAATTCAGTTGTCGGCAGGCTCCTTGACGATCAAGCGAGCCAAGATCATCGGTGGGACGCAGGGGATCTGCGCCGACGGACCTGCAGTAGTAAACATCGAGAACCTGCTGGTTGGGGGAGCGTCGAACGTCGGACTCGAAATTCCTAGCGTCAGCGGCACGATCTCATTCTCTACGGTCGCCAAGACAGGTACGTCGGGTACGGGTGTCGCCGGGATTCGTTGCAGTCTACAGGGGCTGCAACTGAAGTCGGTCATCGTCTACACGCCTGACGCGATATCTCGCCCGACGATCGAAGGGGCCTGCGTCGCGACCACGTCGATCGCATCACCGACGGCATTCCCGGGGGCCATGAACGTCGACCCCGTATTCGTGGGTCTACTCACCGGGGACTTTCACATCAGCAGTGGAAGCCCCGCCAAGGACGCAGTGAACGCCGGCCCTGCCATCGATGTTGATGATGAGGCCCGCCCCCGCGGCGCCCGGTTCGATATCGGCGCCGACGAGACGCTGTGACGGCGTTCAGGTGATCGGGATCTCAGGGAAATTTCCGAGGCCCCTGGGTGGGAGCAATCTCGCCAGGGTCAGCTGTCCCCACATGTAAGCGACCGAAACTGCTCGCCACCGACGACGATCTTGCCAGGCGCGGTGCTTGCTGCAGTACGATTTAGTTCAATGGGAGCCCTACGCATGAACCGCCTATCGTTCGCTTTCGCCTGCAGCCTGTCCCTCTTCGCCTGCGGCCCGAAGGAGTTCGGAAGCGTGTGCGGCGAAGTGCCAGCGCCCGAGGCATGCATGACCGCATGCGACCCCACGCCGGGCACGGCGAACTCCTGCCCGGCCGGCTTCCACTGCTCGGCGGATGGCAAGTGCGACGCACAGTGCACCGTGGGCGGCGGTCAGTGCGGCGATGGCTACAAGTGCACCGACGACGGCTACTGCGTCGATGACAGCGGTCCCGGCAGCAACGGCCCCGATGCGAGCTGCCCGGCGATCACGTTCACGCCGATGCCGACGACGCCATCGATCCAGCTGGTGCTCGACCGGAGTGGTTCGATGTCAACGAACCTTAGCGGTTCGACCAGGTACATCGCGATGCGGGACGCACTCGTGAAAAACATGACAGGCGTCGTCACGCAGCTTGAAGCGAAGGCGTATTTCGGCTCCGAGTTGTACACGTGCGCTAACGGTGCCGTCGATTTGCAAAACGTTCCGCGTGCGCTCAACAACGCGAACGCAATCCGCACGTCGCTTGATGGCACAGGCCCCGGCGACAACACCCCGACGCCGGAAGCCATCAACGCTGCCGTCGCAAATTTTGCTGCAAATCCACCGCCCGCTGGCTCGCCTCCCATCATCGTGCTCGCAACCGATGGGCTCCCAAACACGTGTGGGAACGGAAGCACCGACACGCGGTCACAGTCCGTCGCCGCCGCCGCTGCGTCGTTTGCGGCTGGTATTCCTCTCTACGTCCTGGCCATTAATAGCGCCGACCAGCACTTCCAGAATCTCGCGAATGCGGGTGCCGGCGTGGCTTCAGGCGCAACGTACTACCCGGTCACGAGCGCCGCGGCGCTCCAGATGGCCTTCCAGACCATCATCAACGGCGTCATTTCCTGCGACCTCAAGCTGACCAGCAGCATCGACGACGCCTCGGCGATGAACGGTGTCGTGACCGTGAACGGCCAGATGCTGGTCTACGGCGTCGACTGGGACCTCGTGGGCGGCAACATCATCCGCCTCAAGGGCAGCGCCTGTACGATGCTGAAGGGGTCCGCGAACCCTGCGGTGAGCGCGACGTTCCCCTGCGGCAGCGTCATCTTCTGAGCGAGCCGGCTTCCTAGCTCACGAGCCCCGCGGAGACGCGGGGCTTCGTCGTTTCGGAGGTCAGAATGCGTAGAAGTCTTCGGGGATGGTCTCGGTCGGGCGCCAGTCGACCTCGCCCGCCTGCGCGCCCTTGTACTGGATGAGGGTCTCGGCGCAGAGCGTGGTGTTCTTGCGGGGCGACTCGTCCTTCGCCGCGCGCATCCACGCGAGTGCCTGCGCCATCGTGATCTGGTTGGTCCGCGCGAGGCCGACGACGAGCACCATGAGGTGCTTGCAGGTCGAGCCCTGGAGGCCCATGCAGTCCTCGAGGTCCGGCTGCGAGCAGCCGTAGTGGCCGTCCTGAGTCAGCCAGCTCGCGTAGACGCTGCCCGAGCCGCTCTGGCTGCGGACCACACCAACGAGCTGCGCCGGTAGAACATTCGCGTACAGCTGGAACCGATCCTTGCGCAGCATGTCGAGCGCGCGGCCGACCTTGCCGCGATCGCCGCACGCGTAGAGCTGGCTGATGAAGGTCGGGAAGTCGAGCTCGCCGGTCCCATCGGTGGACGTCTTGACGCGCGTCAGCGTGAGGAACTTTCCTTCGTCGATGATCATGATGTCGGCGCCCTTGTCCACGAGGCGCTTGACCTCGTTGACGCGCGCGATCTTCTTCTCGCCGCGACGGTTCCCGACCACCAGGTAGTCGAGCGTCACGTCGATGTCGGTCGTGGCGGTTCCACCCGCGGCCTCGACCATCTTGACGAGCATCGTGTCGTCGAGGCCGGCGGGGCAGCAGTCGAAGCCGCCTGCGAACGCGAAGCGCTTGCCGGCGGAGACGCGGGCCTTGGGCTTCGCGGGCTTCGCGGGCTTCGCGGGCTTCTTCGCCGCAGCCACCACTCGTCGGGTCATGCCCCAATAATACTCGGCTCAAGTGCGGAGCGGGCACAGGTCGCGCTTGACCCGCAGCTCTCGCTGGTCATACTGATGGTATGACCAGGTACGAGAAGCTCGCGATCAGCTTGCCCAATCGGGCCGCGGAGAGCGTGCGAAACGCGGTCAAGGCGGGCAAGGCAGAGAGCGCGAGCTCGTACATTGCTCGTGCGATCGAAGCTCAAGCGAGGCTCGACGACGGGGACCTGTTCGCCGAGGTCCTTGCCAGCACGGGAGGGCCGCTGACGACTACCGAACAGCGACAAGTAGATCGCGAGATGGCCCTCGCGAAGCGGCGGTGGCGGGGTTCCGGACCATCTCGCCGGAGACCATGAGTGTCAGGCTATACCCTCGACGCGGGAGCCCTGATCGCGCTGGAGCGCGACGATCGTGCCCTCTACGCTCGGCTTGCACGGGCAACAAAGACGTCAACCATCGCGATCCCTGCTGCGGCGCTCGCTCAGGTGTGGCGAGACGGGAGGAAACAAGTCCGGCTCGCTCGACTGCTCGCACGTCGGGATGTCGAGGTCGTCGTGCTGGACGAGGCCGGAGCGCGAAAGGTGGGGCAGCTGTGTGGAGCACGGGGGACGGCGGACGTCGTCGACGCCGCGGTTGTCCTTTGTGCGATGGAACGCGCGCACGCCATCATCACGTCGGATGCAAAGGATCTCTCGCGGCTCGATCCGCGCGCGTTGTTGATCCAGATCTAGCTGCCGAGCGGGCGCGCCATGCGCAGCGCGCGCTGGCCGCGGTCGTAGGTCGCGGAGCCATCGACGATGCGAAACCCTGAGCGAGCGTAGAGGCGCTGGGCACCGGTGTTGGTCTCGGCGACGGTCAGGCGCAGCGCGGCGATCTGGCTCGACGGGGCGACCCGTTCGGCGACCTCGATGACGTGGGTGAGGAGCTTGCCGCCGATGCCGCGACCCTGCTGCGAGGGGAGCACGGCGAGCGCCAGGAGGTCGGCGACGACATGAGTGGCGCCGTTGCCGGAGCCGGTCGGGTCCTCCATGTAGAACCCGAGCATGGCGAAGCCGCGTCCGCGGCCCTGCATGTCAGCGTCGATCCACGCGAGCACGCCGGGCTGCTCGAGCCACGACGGGAGAATGCGCGTGTAGTCGCCGAGGTCGTGATAGGCCTCGGCTCCCGTGGCGATGATCCACGGGTGGTCGGTGACCTCGGCACGACGGATCATCGGACTTCCTGAGCGTACCGCGCGAGCGGCTGCGGTGCTGCCTAACTCAGTCTTAGCTGGCGAACCCGCCACCCTGCACGTCGCTATCGGTGCGAGCGCGGGTGGTGGCCGGCGCGGAAGCGGCTGGCTTGCGCGCAGGCAGCGCGCTCATCGAGGTGGCGCGGTCGGTCACGGAACCGGCGGCGAGCGTGCGAAGCGTGTAGCGGCCGGGGGTGCTGCGAACGAACAGCGAACCCTCACCCTTGCGCTTGATGTCCATCGACAGGTCGCGGGCCACGACGGTGTCAGGAGTCTTCGACTTGCTTGGCAGGCGCACCCCAGCACGTTCCACGATCTCGCGCACCGACATCGGAACGGCGGTCTCGCGCAGGATCTCCTCAACCACAGCAAGCGTACTCATGACGGTCGTGCCTCCCTCGAAAATGCGACTCGGTAGCGTCGAGACGAGGGTCATCCTATCCTCGTGCGTTTCCGGAACCAGTCTTGACATCAGTTTTTTTTGGGAGCCGTGCAAGGTGCTGGGACGAGGTGGATCCGGGTTGAAATTTTTTACCGCTGTGGGCGTCTCACGGCTGCGCGCGTTGCGCACAACAGGTAGTTGAGCGAATGCTCGGGCGGGGCGCGAAGCCCCCAACAGGGAGACTGGTTCCATGGGATTTGTCGAGCTCATCACGCTGCTGCTCAGCCTCACGGGTTTCGGTGTTCAGGCGAACCCCAAGGCCCCCACCGCCGATCAGTCGCTGCAGTACGCGATGCCCGACCCCGACGTGGTGGTCCATCTCGACGCCCAGACCATCGTCCCGAACAACTACAAGCTCCTGGCCGCACTCCCGAACAAGGCCGAGATCAAGGCGTCCCCGGAGCTGTCGCAGATGGTCCGGCAGGTGGTCGGCCAGATCGAGGGCGCCCGCGGCCTCGCCAAGGGCGCGACAGGCATCGACATCGCCACGGACATCAATGACGCGACGGTGTTCGTGCAGCTGGTTCCGCAGAAGGAGCCCGTGTTCGTTGCCACGGTGCACGGCAAGTTCTCCACGGCGGTGGTCGACAAGATCGGCAAGATGACCAAGGGGACCGTGACCAAGGTCGGCTCCGGGATGATGGTCGAGACCACCCCGAACGATCCGGCGATCGGCGTGACCAAGGACGGCGTGATGCTCGCCGGCACCGCCAACCTCGTGCGCGACCGCCTCGCGGATTCGTGGAAGACGCCGCCGCACAGCGCGGGCACGAACCTCGGCTACGCCGCGGACGTCATCAACGCGCACCCGGTCTACGCGGTGGTGCTGACGATGTCGGCGTCCGCGCGCAAGCAGGTGATCCAGGGCGTGGGCGGCAAGAACTTCGTGACGGACCTCGTCACCCGCCACAAGATGGGCTCGTTCTCCGTGTTCGCGGATGGCGTGGGCTGGAGCTGGGTCGATAGCAACAAGGCCGGTCTCGACCAGATCGCGATGATGTCCGAGGGCCTGCTCGAGCTGATGAAGGCCGCGCAGATCGCACCGCGCGCCGTCGCGAAGATCGCGCTCGCCGGCATGGATTCGTACAAGGGCACGAACAAGCAGATCGACGCGCTGATCGCCCGCAAGGCCGACGTGCTCAGGCTCGTCGACACGTACACCGGCGACGGCAACTTCAAGGTCTCCATCAACAAGGACCAGGCGAAGCTGCGCCTCGACGTGCGCGCGACCGGCAAGAGCCTCAGCGAGGTCGTCTCGGCAGGGATGTTCCTGCCGGGCGCCGCGGCATTCTTGCTGATGGGCCGCGCGAAGGACATGACGCCTCCGCAGCCGATGCAGCAGCAGGTCGAGCCGGCGAAGCCGCCCGCGCTCGGCGGCGGCCGCAAGTAACGCTGGTAGATCGGTCAGCTCGCTGCGAGGCCCACGGGCCGCAGGTGCTGCACGAGCTCGCGGATCGACGTCAGGTCCTCGAACTCCATGCCCTCGTCCTCGCCGAGGAGAGCGGGCTCGACGGTGATGATCATGTCGTCATCGACCGGCGGGAACTCGTCGCGCGACGTGCGGCGCTGCCCGACGCGGCGCTCGTAGCGGAACACGCGCGAATCGCCCTTGCCCCACCGGCGATCGGTGCGGCGGCGCTCGCGCGAGATGATCAGCCGGAGGTCGGCGATCGTCGGAGGCATCGGGCTGAGCGCGAGCAGCTGGCCCGCGCAGTTGAAGCACATCGGCTTCCAGCTGCCATAGAGCTCGACAGCGCGCAGCACGCGACGGCGCTTCTCGGGGCAGGTGACGCACTTCGCGCCCATACCAACCGGCCGCGCATCGACCCAGCGGGCGTAGCAGCCCCAGCAGCGCCCACGGCGTAGCTCGCTGACCGGCGCCTTGCAGACGTCACATGCGAAGAGGCTCACCCAACGGTGCTACGGCAGCGGGGATCCGGGGACAAGTTTTCGGCTAGGCTGTGACTGCTGTGCCGTCGACGCGCGCGCTCATCCACGCCCCGTGGTCGGCCTCGAAGGTGTCGACGGCCCTGCGCTGCCCGCAGCTGTTTCACTTCAAGTACATCCAGAAGCGGAAGGAGCCCGAGGTCATGCCGGAGGCCCGGATCGGCAAGGCGATCCACAAGGCGCTCGAGCAGGTGCTCATGGGGACGCCCCTCCCCGAGTCGACCGCGGCCATCCGGGCCGAGCTGCCGAGCGAGATCGAGCAGATGCGCTTCGATAACCTGGTCCCGGGCATCCCGCCGTTCCTCGGCAGGATCGGGCAGTTCCGGCGACGGCGCCGGGTGGCCCGCCAGCTCGTGGAGTACTCGCTCGCGGTGCGCGAGGACCTGACCGTCACGCAGTTCTACTCCGGCGACGCCTACTACCGCGGTGTGCTCGACCTCGGGTACCTGTTCGAGGACGACTCGGTGGCGCTGGTCGACCACAAGACGGGGGCGCGCATCCCGGGGACCACGGTCGCCGATCAGCTCGAGGGTTACGCGGTGCTCGCGGCCTCGGCGTTTCGCCACGTGCGCCGGTTCTGGCTCGGGATCCACTGGATCGCGGAGCGCGCGGTCGAGTGGAGCCCGCCCGTGCGGCCGGAGGCGGTCCATGACGAGCTGGTCCCCGACCTCCTCGACAACATCGAGGCCGCGGCGCTCGCCGTCGACGACGGCCCGCGCCCGAACGCAGGCTCGTGGTGCGATCGCTGCAGCTATCGCACGGTGTGCCCCGCGAGCAAGGACATCCGGTACGAACCGGTCGAGTACTACGAAGATGACGAAGACTGAGCTGATCCAGCGGCAGCGGCGGTTCGAATGGGACCTCGCACGCGACGAGCACACGCGTGCCGCCGGCAGGCTCGTGGCGGGCAAGATGCACGACCTCCTGAACCTCGTGCAGATCGTGAAGCTCGCGAGCGGCGAGCTGGCGAAGCGCTGCGATCCGACCGGCCAGGAGTTCATCGACGATCTCGTGAGGGCCGCGGACGATGCCGAGGTCCAGCTCAAGAGCCTGATGGAGATCGCCCGCCCCGATCGCGCTGTCATGCGCGGGCCGGCGATCGGTGCCGCGATCACGCACGCCGTCGAGGAGGTGCGCCCGAGCATCCCGATCGATCTGCACCTCGCCATCAGCGCGGAGACAGCGAGCGCGCTGTCGACCGACGAGCTGGCCCATCTGGTGTTCGGCCTTGCGCTCGACGCCGCCGATGCACCGCGGATCGAGCTGTTCGTCCGCGATCGCTCGATCAAGAACGTGCCGTGGATCGAGATCGTGCGCGGCGCCGACCTGCCGGCCTTCGAGGGCAAGCCGTCGTTCGACCTGGCCTCCGTCGAGCTCGTGGTCACGCGCGCCGGCGGCGAGCTGTCGTGCTCGGAGCGGCGCGGCGGCGGCAGCGAGCTCGTCATCGCCCTGCCCGCGATCCGGTGATCGACGCTACTTGCGCCAGCGCATGATGCGCGCGGGCCACACGACGAGGCCGTCATCGCGGCGCTTCGGCGCATCGCGCGCGACGAGCTTCGCGATGTTCGTCAGCCGCTCGTCGAGATCACCGGGCGCGTTCGCCGGTGCATCGAGCGCGGCGGTGCCGTCCTGGGCAAGCGACGCGGTCGTCGCGAACACGGCGTCGGGCGTGTAGATCGACGCCTTGTACGTCGCACGCTCGCCGTCGTCGGTGGCCCGCTCGAGGATGAACCGCGCACCCTCGGAAGGATGCAGGTTCCTACTCACCCAGGTCCGCGGCGAACCGACCGGAGACGTCGGCGGCGTTGCCCCACTGGGACTTCTTCCACTCGACGTTCCAGGTGCGGAGGATCCATGCCGGGTCGAGCGTGAGGCGCGTGCCGATCGGCGACTTGCCCCACAGGTCGGTCTTCTCGCCCTTGTCCTTCGCGAGGTCGAAGATCTTCGGCGCGCCGGTCGCCATCAGGTGCGCCTTCCAGTGGCCAACCCGCGCCGCGTGCCCGAGCTCGTAGCGCGACGAGAACGACATCAGCGGATAGCCGCCGCCGCCGTTCGCGAGGCCGATCAGCGACTGGCCCTGCCACTCCGGGTCGGTCGGCACGCCGAGCGCATCGGCGAGGGTCGGAACGATATCGATGCCCTCGGTGCCCTCGGTCACCTTCGCCGTGGGGAACATCGCCGGATAGTGGATGAGCAGCGGCACGTGGACGAGCGTCTCGCGCGAGCTGCCGCCGTGACCGACGCGGCCATCCTCCCACTGCTCGTCGCCGTGGTCGGCGGTGACGATCAGCATCGTCTGATCCCACACGCCCCACGCCTCGAGCTTTGCGACGAGCTGACCGAGCAGGTCGTCCTGGTAGCTGACGTTCGAGTCGTAGAGCGCGCGGACGTGGTCCTTCTCGCGATCCGTGAGGTCCTTGCCGTTGGAGCCATTCGGACCGTCGTCGCCGTACTCGGTGGTGAACCGGCCCTTGTAGCCGCCGTCGTACTTGCCCATCCACGGCTGCTTCGCGCGCCACGTGACGTGCGTGTCGATCAGGCCGAGGTAGAGGAACCACGGCTGGTCCTTCTTCGGCGTCACGAAGGAAAGGCCCTTCTCCATCACGTCCGCGCCCTTGAGGCCGAGGCTCGACTCGATGTGGTTCACGTACTTGTCCCACGACGCGCCGTAGCCGCGCTTCGGGCGGATGTAGCCGTTCGCCGACGCACCGGCGGTGAACTTGCCGGACTTCTTCGCGACCTCGTCGATCGTGACGTACTTGTCGGCGAGGATGTCCTTCATCTCGATCGCCTTGTGCTTGGCGAGGTACATCGAGGTCCACATCGAGGCGTGCGAGACCTGGCTCTCGTTGCCCTGGACGTAGTTGCTCATGAACAGCGTCGAGGTCTCGGCGAGCTTCTCGAAGTTCGGCGCCTCGGGGCGCGCTTTCGGGTTCCACGGGCGCACGCGATCGGCGCGCAGCGAGTCCATGATCACGTAGACGACGTACTTCGGCGGTGCGCCGCGCTTCACCTGCGGTGCGGCGCCCGGGACGACGAGCGCCGCGTTCGAGAGCGACGACTTCGCGCAACCGGTGCCATCGAGGTCGAGACGGACGGCCTTACCGCCGAGCGCGGCGAGGTCCACCGCGGAGCCCGTGCCGACGAGCTTGCCCTCGGCGGTCGCGCCGTCCTCCGCCGTGGCGAGCACGCCGATCTGGCAGCTGCCGTCGCTGAGGTCACCCGTCAGCTTCGCCTTGTCGGGGATCATCACGTAGTACGAGAGCGTGGAGTCCTTCGGGAGCTGCAGCGCCTTCTGCGCCGGATCGTAGAACTGAACGCTGCCGTCATCGCCGGGCGCCACGGAGCCGCCGATCTGGATCCACGCGACCGCCGCCTCGGACGGCTTCGCGAAGAACGACAGCGAGTTCTCGCCGTCCTTGAGCTGCCCCGCGGGCACGCTGAGCTCGACCGTCGACCAGCCGTTCGGCAGCTTGCCGTTGACGTCCTTGTTGTCGTTGACCTTGAGGCTGATGGCGCCGTCGGCCTTCGAGAACACGCGCATGCGCACGATGTTCCGGCCTGCCTCCGCCGTCGACAGCGGCACGAACACGCTCGCGCTCTTGCCGGTCATCCGCGCGACCTTCACGCCGCCCTCGGTCTGGCGGAGGTCCCACGCCTTCTTGCCGCCCTTCATCATGTTGCCGAACCGGATGTACTTCGCGAAGCCGGCCGAGCCCGCGGGAAGCAGCAGACCACCGCCGCGCGTGAGGTGCGCCGACAGCCGGTTATCGACGAGCGAATAGACCGGGCGCTCGGAGCCCCGCGCCGCGGCGCGTGCCGGCGGGGTCGACGGCGCGTCGACCTTCGCGACCTGCGTGCCACTGCCACCGCCACCGCCGCCTCCGCCGACCGCAGGCTCGGTGGTGGTCGGTTCCTTGGTGGTCTTGCCGCACGCGGCGAGCGCGAGGGCGAGAGAGAGCACGGACAGGCGGTGAAGCATCGTCGGATGACCCTATGGGTTCGGATGGATCGGAGGCAAGAAAGCGCCTCCCCAAGGCGGGGGCGAACGCGTCAACCACCGTCGGTATTCCGAATGCGCCCCGTCGTCAAGTCCGCCGAGATCGGGCGTCAGCAAAACGCCTGGACGTGGGTCATGCCGACGGGGCCCCGGCGAGGCATGGTTCCGGGATGATCAAGCACCTTCTCGCCGCGTTTGTCCTCACCACCTCGCTGTTCACCGCGGTCCACGCCGATATGGCGAAGCCCGCCACGCCCGCGAAGCCGGCACCGACCGCGCCCGCCAAGACCGAGCCCGCGCCGCCGGCCCCCAAGGCCGAGCCGCTCGATCTCAACACGGCGAGCGAGGCCGACCTGGTCGCGCTGCCCGGCATCGGTGATGTCTATGCGAAGAAGATCATCGCGGGCCGCCCGTACGCGAAGAAGGATCAGCTCGTCTCGAAGAAGGTCGTTCCGGCCGCTGCCTACGCGAAGTTCAAGGACAAGGTCATCGCGACCCAGGCGAAGACCGAGAAGGCGCCCGCGAAGCCCGTCGACAAGGTGCCCTCGAAGCCCACGAAGTAACGGTTCAGCGAAACGGGCCGCCGCCCGACTCGGGCTCCGGGTCCGGATCGATCGCGACCACGGTCTCGCCGTCGACCTCGATGCCGGCGAGGTCGATCACGTGGCTCTCGATCAACTTGCAGCCGCGGCACACGAAGTGCTCGATCGGTCCCTGGGAGGTCGGTCCCCAGAAGCCATTCTGGTGATGGATCGCCAGCGGTGCGGTGCCGCGCTTCGCGAGCTCGGTCGCCGCCGGGATGTGGAGCAAGCGCGCGCCGCCGCAGGCCGGGCAGCGCCGGGTATCGCGCATGCCACGGAACCCGCCGGCGGAGGAGCGCGCGAGCTCGCGGTGCAGCTCGCTGACCTTCTCCTCCAGGGCGGCCATCTCGGCACGGAGCTTCTTCATCGCGCCCATGCGCTTACCGTACGCCGACATTCACTCGACCCGCCAGGCGTGAGCGTAGACGTTCGCGCGCTCGCCGCGGACGAAGCCGACGAGCGCGACGTTGAACCGCTCCGCCAGCTCGATCGCGAGCGAGCTCGGCGCGGAGACCGCGGCGACCACGGGCACGCCTAACATGATCGCCTTCTGCACGAGCTCGTAGCCGAGCCGGCCCGACAGAAACAGCGCGTGATGCGCGGGATCGATCGTCTGCGTGCGGGTCCAGCCGACGAGCTTGTCGACGGCGTTGTGGCGACCGACGTCCTCGCGCGCACAGACCAGCTCGCCCGCGAGGGTGAACAGGCCAGCGGCGTGAAGCCCGCCGGTGTCGTCGAACACTTGTTGCGCGGCGCGCAGCGCATCCGGCATGCGGAGGATCGCCGCGAGCGCGATCTTCGTGTCCGCGGCGACCTCCTTCGCACGGAGCTCGAGATCCGCGATCGCGACGCGGCCGCACACGCCGCACGCTGCGGTGGAGAGCAGGCCGCGACCGACGAACACGGAGGCATCGACATCGATGTCGACCGCGTCGTCATCGACCTGCACGATCATCGCGGGCGGCACCGACTCGGCGTGGAGCAGGCCGGTCACGAGCTCGAGATCGTGCCCCGGCGTGCGCATGATCGTCGCCACCGGTGCGCCACGCGCGCGCAGCTGGAGCGGCGCTTCGTGCACCACCGCATCGCGATCCGCCCGACGCCCTTCGGCATCGATGCGCTCGATCGCGACGCGTCGCGTGGGTTTCACCCGCGAGAGCTTAGCGCGGCGACAGGTCGGAGGCCGAGTGCTCGTACGACTCGATCGGCAGCGCGATCGGCGCGCCGAACGTGTGGCCGCCATCGGATGACACCACGACCTCGCCGGAACGGAGCAGCTGCACCGTGTTGCCATCGACAGTCGCCGACTCGAATGCCGGGACGAACGGCCGGAGGGTACCGACACCCTGCGTCTCGAGCGGCGCGAGGTAGCCGCTTGTGTCGAGGAGACCCGCCGGCGTGATCACCGGATGCGTGGTCTGGCCCTCGGAGAACGTGGTGGGCAGCTCGCCGGAGAGGTCGACGCGACCGATCACGATCTTGGTGTCGCCACCGCTGACCGTGCGGGCGCCCGTGACGAGCAGCGCGGTCTCGGTGGGGATCAAGGTCCAGATCGAGGTCATGCCGCTGACCGACTGCTGCGTCCACGTGGCGCCGGTGCGGAGGTGGAGCACGCCATCGGCGGCGCTCGACACCACGAGCTGGCCGTGGACCTGGGTGACGCTCGGCGCGTACAGACCGCCGCTCATCGCGTTGTCGGTCCACGTCGTGCCATCGACCGAGGTCATGACCCCGGTCGCGTGGGCGACGGCGAAGCCGGAGGCGGTGATCGAGAGGTCGTGGGCCTCGCCCTGCTTCTGCGCGACCTGGGTCCAGGTGCGGCCATCGGTCGAGCGCACGATCGCGAACGCGGATGCCGAGCTGTCCTGCGCGATGCCGTAGAACACGCCGTCCTTGACGCCGATGCGGGTCAACGGGCGGGTGTCGGTCGGAACCAGGCGATCGTAGCTGGCGCCGGCGTTATCGGAGACGAACAGCACCGAGGGCCCGAGCAGCGGATCGCCACCGCCGCCGCAGCCGAGGCTCGGCTGCTCGGTCTCGCTCGAGGCGGCGACCACCACGTGCGAGCCGCTGACCGCGATCAGGCGGGCGCTGTCCTGCGTGGTGACGGTGTCGTCGGTGCACGCGGCGGCAGCCGGGAGGATAAGGAGAAGGGAGGCGAGGCTGCGGCTGAACATGTGACGGGCGGGTTGCAGGGCCAATGCCATGCGAGGACCCACATGATCGATGTGGGTTACGCACTCGACCGCACAGAAATCTGAGAGATCGCAGGGTAGAGTCGCGACGTGTCCACGGTCAAAGACCGCGTGTTCCGTGATCCGGTCCACGGCTTGATCGAGTTCAAGGGCGAGGACCGCCCGCTCGCCGATCTGCTGGATACGCACGCGATGCAGCGCCTGCGCCGGATCAAGCAGATGGGCTTCGCGTGGCTGGTCTACCCGGGGGCGGAGCACTCGCGGTTCGGTCATGCGCTCGGTGCGTTTCACATCGCGCAGCGCGTGACCCGCCGTCTCGACCTCGCACCCGCGCTCGCGCGGCACGTCAAGGTGGCGGCGCTGCTCCACGACATCGGCCACGGTCCGTTCTCGCACGCGTGGGAGCACGTGTTCGCGGGTCACGATCACGAGCGCTGGGGCGGCCGCATCGTCGCGGAGAACGCGGAGCTGCGCACGGCGCTCGAGAAGCTCGAGCCCGGTCTGCCGGAGACGCTCGCCGCGTTCTGGGGCAAGGGCTACAAGCCGGCGTTTGCGCGCAAGCTGGTCAGCTCGCAGCTCGATGTGGATCGGCTCGATTACCTGCTGCGCGACGGTCATTACTCGGGCGCGGGCTACGCGACCTACGACCTCGACTGGATCATCCACGCGATCCAGATCGCGAACGTCCACACGGGCAACGACGATCCGAGCGACCTCGTCGTCGACTATCGCCGGGGCATGTACGCGGTCGAGCAGTACCTGTTCGCGCGTTCGTACATGTACGCGCAGGTCTATCACCACAAGACCGTCCGCGCGGCCGAGTGGATGTTCATCAAGACGCTCGAGCGGTTCGCGCAGCTCGCGCGTCAGGACTCCGAGCCGCCCGGGCTACCGATCGCCGGCGCGATGGCGCGCGGCAAGACGGTCGACGTCGACGACTACCTGCGCCTCCATGACATTTCGCTAACCACCGCGATGGATCGGTGGGCCGGGCGCGATGGCCCGCCGTCGGTCGATCCGGTGCTCCAGGATCTCGCGGCGCGGCTCACGGATCGCCGGCTGTTCAAGACGTTCGATCTCGGCGACGACAAGGCGGCGGCCGACTACCTGTGGCCGCAGGCGCTGGAAGTGGCCACGAAGAAGTTCGGCATCAATGCCACGAGCTACCTGCATCTCGATACCGCGCGGCAGGTCGGCTACCTCGCCGCCGATCACGAGGAGCTGCACGTGATCGACCACCCCAAGTACGGTGCGGTCACGCTGTCGCGCCTCCTCGAGGACATGCCGCTCGGCCAGCCGATGGCGGCGATCCGCTTGGTCTATGCGCCCGAGCTTGCCGACGAGCTGCGCCCGCTCGTCGAGCATGCGCTCCAGCGCGGCCGCGGCCGCCGCTAGACCAACTAGCCCTGCTGCACTTTGCGGCAGGCGCGCCGCTGTATGCTGCACGACCAAGTATGGCGAAGCAGCAGATCGCAGTCCTCGGTGGGGGAATGGGCGCGCTGACGGCGGCGTTCGAGATCACGAACGCTCCCGGCTGGCAGGACGACTACGACATCACCGTCTATCAGCTCGGGTGGCGGCTCGGCGGAAAAGGCGCCTCGGGTCGCAACGCGGATCACTGCCAGCGGATCGAGGAGCACGGCCTGCACATTCTCCTCGGGTTCTACGAGAACGCGTTTCGCGTGCTGCGCGCCGCCTACGACGAGCTGAAGCGGCCGCCCGGTACGCCGCTCGCAACCTGGCAGGACGCGTTCAAGCCGCATGACTACATCGTGCTGATGGAGCAGATCGGCAATTCGTACGTCCCGTGGCCCATGGAGTTCCCGCCGAACAGCGGCCAGCCCGGTGATGGCGGCGTGCTGCCGACGCCGTGGGAGATGATCGAGATGATCATCGGCTGGCTGAAGGAGCTGTTTGCCAAGGCCAACCAGCTCCCCGATCGACACGACAACCTCGAAGCGGCGCACGCGCACGCGATCGTCCGCGATGCGATCGGCGTGTACCGCGAGCTGCACGCGCTGCAGGCGTGGCTGCACGACAAGGCCGACGACCTCGACACGAACATGGACTGGCGACGGGACTTCTGCACCGTCGACCTCGGCATCGCCGCGATCAAGGGCACGATCGAGGGCGGCGTGATCCTGCCGCCGTACGACTGGTTCAAGCTCGACGCACTCGACTTCCGCGACTGGCTCACGAAGTACGGCGCGCACACCGTCTCGGTGAACAGCGCGTACATCAGCGGCATGTACGACCTCGGCTTCTCGCTGCCCGGGCAGGTTGGCGCCGGCACCGCGATCAACGGGATCCTGCGGCTGTGCTGGACCTACAAGGGCGCGGTGATGTGGATGATGCAGGCCGGGATGGGCGACACCATCTTCGCGCCGCTCTACCTCGTGCTGAAGAACCGCGGCGTGAAGTTCGAGTTCTTCTCGCGCGTTGACGATCTCCAGCTCTCCGAGGACAAGACGCAGATCGCCCGCATCGTGATCGGGCGGCAGGCGATTCCGCTGGGTGCGTACGATCCTCTCGTCGATGTGAAGGATCTACTGTGCTGGCCGAGCGTACCGAAGTACGACCTGCTCGCCGACGGGAAAGCGCTCGCGGCCTCCGGCGCGGATCTCGAGGACTGGTGGACGCCGTGGCCCGATCCGTTGCCGCCGAACATCCTCGAGCAGGGAACGGACTTCGATCTGGTCATCCTTGGGTGCTCGGTCGGCGTGTTCCCGTACATCGCGAAGGAGCTGATCGCGGCGAGCCCCGCGCTCGCGACGATGGTGGACAAGGTGAAGACCACGCAGACGCAGGCCGCGCAGCTGTGGATGTCGACGGATCTCGCCGGGCTCGGATGGACGCTGCCGAGCCCGGTGCTCGATGGCTACGCCGAGCCGATGGATACGTGGGCCGACATGACGCACCTCGTAGGGCGCGAGGCGTGGCCGGATGACGCGACGCCGAAGAACATCGCGTATCTGTGCAGCCCGCTCCCCGACGACGTGCCGCCGCCCCCGCGCACCGATCGCGGATACGCGCAGCGGCAGGACGCGCGGGTCAAGGCGAACGCGCTGTCGTGGCTCGATGGCTGGGCGGGAGGCCTGTGGCCCGCCCAGGCGCCGCCGGGAAATCCGAATGGCTTTGACTACCAGCTCCTCGTCGCGCCGGGCTCGCCGGAGGTGGGACCCGCGCGGTTCGATACGCAGTACTGGCTCGCGACTCTCAACCCGAGTGACCGCTACGTGCTCGCGGTGCCGGGCAGCGTCGATTTCCGGCTCGGGACGCAGGGCGCCGGCTTCACGAATCTGTACCTCGCTGGGGATTATCTCAAGACGGGGATGAACGTCGGCTGCGTCGAGGCGGCGACGATGGGCGGCATGCATGCGTCGCGCGCGATCTGCGGGCGACCAACGGAGATCATCGGTGACGCAACCTGATTACATCGCCCGCGGTGGCGACCTCGTCATGGCACCGCCACTCGAGCTGAACGGCGCGATCATGTACTCGTTCCTCGTCGCCGCCGAGATCGCGGCGTTGCAGTCGATCTGCGATCAGCAGCTCAACGCCGTATGCGGCCCGGACATCATCTACAAGCCGCTCGCGCCGTTCGCGGCGATCGTCTGCGCCGACATCACGGACTCGTACTCGACCGTGCCGCCCGACTCGGAGAAGGGCTGGATGAGCGAGCGTGACTTCGGCGTGTGGATTCCCGTCGTGCAGGGCACGATGAAGGAGGGTACGTGGACGGCCGGGAGGATCGGCTGGTATCTGCCGTACGTGTTCGTCGACAACGTGGCCGCGATGGTGACGGGCCGCGAGGTGTTCGGTTTCTTCAAGCAGACCGCGACACTGCTGATGCCGCCCGCGCCGGATGCGCCCGGGGCGTTCTCCATCGATGCACTCGTGATCGCGAAGTACTCGCCGGAATCGCAGGCGCAGACGCTTCGCTTGATGACGATGACGTCCACGATGACCGTGCCGGCGCCCCCGGGGTCGTGGGCAGGCGACGTCAAGCGCGCATTCGAGGACGTGTGGCCAAAGCTCGTGGACTTGATCGGCGATACGCGTGGGCTCCCGATCCCGATTTGGGACTTGCTCAAGAACGCGCTCGGCGACCTCATCACGGGCGACGTGCCGATGGTGTTCCTCAAGCAGTTCCGCGACGCCACCGATCCGACGAAGGCCTGCTACCAGGCGGTCATCGAGGCGCCCGCACACCTCGTGAAGTTCCACGACGGCTGGTTCACGCATCCACACGACATCACGATCGTCCCTGTCGATAGCCATCCGATCGCCGCCGAGTGCGGCCTCGGAAGTGGCACGCTGAGGGCCGAGATCGGGTTCTGGTGCCGGATGGACTTCCTGATGAAGGCGGGCAAGGTCGTGGGCTGATGGCCGAGCCTCGGCAGATCAGCGACTACCAGGTCATCGACGTCCTCGGACGCGGTGGCATGGGCGTGGTCTACGAGGCCGTGCACGCGAACGGTGTGACCGCAGCGGTGAAGACCGTGCGCGTGGCAACGGAGTCGACGCTCGAATCGATCCGCCGCGAGATCTTGATGCTGCGGGAGCTCGAACATCCGGGCGTGGTGCGCATCAAGGACCACGGCGTCGCGGCCAATGGCATGCCCTGGTACGCGATGGAGCTGCTGCGCGGCCGCACGCTGCGTGACGACCTCCGGGTGTGGTTCCCCGAGCCGATGAAGCCCGACGACAGCACGAAGGATCTCAAGGCGCCGGGGCGCCTGCGGCCCGAGCGGCACGATGACTTCGAAGAGATCCGCGCGGACGTGAAGTCGACGCCGCCGTACTCGCTCGCGCACGTCGCCACGGTGTTCCGCAAGATCTGCGAGCCGCTCGCGTACGTGCATGGGCAGGGCGTGATCCACCGCGACCTGTCGCCCGGCAATATCTTCCTCGTGGGTGCGGACGAGCCGGTGCTGTTCGATTTCGGGCTCGCGTCGCAGTTTCACCCGGATGGAGCGCGCGAGATGCTCGAGGTCGGCGGCTATGCCCGCGGCACGGCGCACTACATGGCACCGGAGCAGGCGCGCGGCGAGGTCGTGGACGCGCGCGCGGATATCTACGCGCTCGGCTGCATCCTGTTCCAGGCGCTCACGGGTCGGCCGCCGTTCATCGACAACGGCGGCAAGAGCGTGCTGATCCAGCACATCGAGGATCCACCGCCGGTGCCATCGCGGTTCGCGCCGCGCACGACGGCGTTCGACGAGCTGCTGACGCGGATGCTCGCGAAGGCGCCCCGCGATCGGTTCGGCTACGTCGAGGACATCGCCACCGCGCTCGAGGCCGCGGGCGCTGCGCCGCGGATCGCGCAGGATCGGCCACGGGCGCGCGCGTACACCTATCGCCCGCGGCTCGCCGGCCGCGCCGAGGCGCTCGCGATGTTCGACACGCACATGTCGAGACTCGCGTACGGCATCGGCGGCAGCGCGGTGCTGATCGGCGAGAGCGGCGCGGGGAAGACCCGGCTCGCCGGCGAGATCGCCACGCGTGCCGCCGGCGGCTGGGACCTGCGCGTCATCACCGGTGAGTGCGAGCCGGTCGCGGTGGCCGAGGACGTGCGCGGCGCGCCGCTCCACCCGCTGCGCCCGCTGCTCCGCGCGATCGCCGATCGCTGCCGCGAGGGAGGCCGCGTCGAGGCGGATCGCTTGCTCGGCATCGACGGCGGCCTGCTCGCCGCGTACGAGCCGGCGCTCGCGGGATTCGCGCGGACGATCGACCGCGTGGGGCCCACCGCGGGCGCGGCGGCAGCGGCTCGCTACCGCGTGCTCTCGGTGCTCCGCGAGACCGTCGCGACGCTCACGATCTCCGAGCCGGTGCTGCTCGTGCTCGACGATCTGCAATGGGCCGACGAGCTGACGCTCGCGTTCCTGCGCTCGCTGACGCCCACGTGGTTCTCGCGCACGGCGCTGTTCGTGCTCGTCACGGTGCGCGCCGACGAGATCTCACCCGAGCTGCAGGCCACCCTCGCTTCGCTCAAGGCCGAGCACCTCACCGTGTCCCGCCTCGATCGCGCCGCCGTCGGCGAGATGGTGCGCGACATGCTGGCTCTCGATCATGAGGTCCCCGCTCTCGCCGACTACGTGTCCAAGCGCTCCGAGGGCAATCCGCTGTTCGCCGCGGAATACCTCCGCATCGCGGTCGAGGACGGCGTGGTCGAGCGCACCGCCGGACGCTGGCACCTGTCGCGTCGAGACGACGACTCGTACGATCACCTCCCCACGCCGGGCTCGGTGCAGGAGCTCGGGCGCCGGCGCTTGCGCCAGCTCTCGCCCGATGCGCACGCCCTCGCGCTCGCCGCCGCCGTGCTCGGCCGCGCGTGCGATGCGGCCGTGCTGACCAGCACCGCGGGGATCAGCGCCGATTCGGCGCGCACGAGCGTCACCGAGCTGATGCAGCGACACGTGGTCGAGGAGGCCGATGGCCAGCTCCGCTTCGAGCACGACTCGCTGCGCGAGCTCGCGTACGCCGAGCTCACCGACGACGCGCGTCGCGATCTCCATCGGCGCGCCGCGGCCGCGGTCGAGGAGCGCCATCATGCCGACGCCGATTTCGGCCTACGTCTCGCCGAGCTCGCGCACCACTGGGAACAGGCCGGCGATCGGGGGCACGCGATCGACTACCTCGGCCGCGCCGCCGATCACGCGCTCGGCACGGCGGCGTTTGGCGAGGCGCGCACGCTCCTCGAGCGCCTGCTCGTGCTCGCTACCGACGCACCCGCCGTCAAGCGTGGCCGCTGGATGCGCCTCCTCGGCGAGGCAAGCTATGCCCTCGGCGATGTCGCCGGGCTCGCGACCCACTCGCGCCGCGCCCTCGACGAGCTCGGCCACCCGCTCCCCACCTCGCGGCTCCGCCTCGGCGCCTCGATCACCGCGGGCCTCGCCCAGCAGCTGTGGACCCGTACGCTCCGGCGCCGCTCGTCCACGATCACGGAGCCGCGCGTCGTCGAGGCCGCCCTCGCCTCCGCG
Organism: Haliangiales bacterium; assembly: GCA_038206055.1. GTDB lineage: Bacteria > Myxococcota_A > Polyangia > Haliangiales > Haliangiaceae > JABFXX01. Next base: position 11,644 of record JBBRBG010000017.1, on the reverse strand, counting down.
CAGATGACCACGCACTTCTTCTTCAACGAGGACTCGCTCGGGCTCGTCGGCGCCGCGCTCACCGCGATCAACCTCGCGGAGCAGGGCGGCGACGACCTCCCGATCGCCGAGATCTACGCGCAGCTCGGCTACGCCGCCGGCCTCGCCCGCCTCGGCGGCATCGCGCGCACGTACTTCGCGCAGGCCCACGCCACCGCGGCGAAGACCCGCGACACCATCGGCCTCATCCGCACCCGCGCCTGCGAGGCCGCGTTCGCGATCGGCGTCGGCGCCTGGCCCGAAGCGCGCACGGCCTCGCTCGATGCCCTCTCGACCTCGCGCTCGATCCGCAACCCGCAGGAATCAGAAGACGCGCTGACCATCCTCGGCCACGTCGAGTTCGCGACCGGCAACTACGAAGCCTCGCGCACGCTCGCAACCGAGCTACGCGACTCGGCGCGTGCCCGCGCGAACATCCAGCACGAGGCGTGGGGCATCTACACCGAAGGCCGCGCTGCCCTCTACCTCGGCGACCTCGACCTCGCGATCGAGCGCTTCGACGCCGCGATGCCGATCGTCGCCGCGCTCCACGATCGCGCATCGCAGATTCTCTGCGGCGGCATGCTCGCCAGCGCCCTCGCCCGCCGCGGCGACCCGCGCGCCCGCTCTGCGGCCGATGCGTGCTGGGATCGGATCGGTGGCAAGACCCCGCCTGTGTTCTCGATCACCGAAGGCCTCGTCGGCCTGTGCGACGCCTACCTCGAGCTCGCGCGCACCGCCCCCGCTGTCCTCGCGCGCGCACGCGAATCGATCGACGAGCTGACCAGGCTCGCGCGCCTGCTGCCGATCGCTGCTCCCTCCGCCGCGAACCGCTCGGGCCTGTGGCAGCTCCGCAATGGCTCGCGCCGCCGCGCCGCTCGCAGCTTCCGCTCCGCCCTCGCCGACGCACAACGCCTGCACATGCCCTACGACGTTGCGCTTGCCCACGCCGGACTCGCGGTCGCGCTCGCGGGCGGCGACGCGACCGATCACGCGGACGCGGCGCACACCGGCTTCACCGCGCTCGGCGCTGCGTGGCACCTCGCGGCGCCGAACCTCGGAGTGTGATGCCGACGCTATCGCTGCTGGTGCTGCGTGCCGCCGACCTCGAGCAGACGCGCCGGTTCTACGAAGCACTCGGTCTCGTGTTCACGCGCGAGCAGCACGGCGCCGGCCCGGTGCACTACGCGTGCGTGGTCGGAGAGACCGTGCTCGAGCTCTATCCGCGCCGCGAGGCGGCCACGGCACTCGATGACACGAGGATCGGGCTTAGGGTCGACGACATCGCGGCGGCGATGGCCGCCGCAGTCGCGGTCGGTGCCAGGGTCCACCGCGCGCTCGATGTCGAAGCGAGAGCGGTGCTCGTCGATCCGGACGGACGCCACGTCGACCTGTCCGCGTATGAGATAGTTCGCGCGTGAGAGCGGCGGGCATCTTGATGGTTCTGATCGTCGGCGGCTGCTTCGCGGTCTCGCCAGTGATGACGTTCGGCGGCGGCAAGAGCCAGACGCAGTCGCAGCGCGACATGGCGACGAAGATGACCCCGCCGGCGCTCGTCGTCGATGGCGAATGGGCGGGCGTGCTGGCGACCGCGAAGATCCGGGTCTACGCCGACGACGACTTTCGCGCGCAGAACGTGCACTGGCAGCAGACGTTCCAGGCGCAGCTCGACTACGCGAACGAGGTGATCGGACCGCAGTTCGGGGTGAAGCTCGAAGCGGAGTACCGCACCTGGGACCGGCGCCAGATCGGCGGCACACTCGCGGACGCGCTGGCGGAGCTGATGAGGCTCGATCCCGGCGCGGATGTGATGACTGTCGTCGGCCTGACGTCGTCGCTGAGCCTGGTGGCGGCGACGTTCGAACAGATCGGCTACGCGAGTGTGCCCGGTCGGCACCTCATGCTGCGCGGCTACGCGGATGTCGGAGAAAAGCAGGCGTTCGAACGGGCGTTTCACGAGCTCAGCCCGGAAGAGCGCACGGCGCTGTACGAAGGCCGACGGCGGCACAAGACGACCGCGCTGTTGCTCCACGAGCTCGGCCACAACTGGGGCGCAGCGCATCGCGAGGAAAGCGACACGCTGATGAGCCCGATCTACTCCGAGCGCGCCTCGGGGTTCGATGTGGCGAGCCGCGAGACCATCCTCGCGAACATCGACCAACGTCTGCACCGACCGGCGCGGCAGGTGGTGCATGCATCGACGCGCGCGGGGACACCCGTGCCGACCGACGCGCACCCGACGCTTGTCATCCTGATCGACGCGGCGGGACGCAGCTTGATCGGCGGCAACCAGGTCGACGACGACACGCTCGCGGGTCTGTTGCGGATGAGCTACGACGATGACCACGACACGCTGATCGTCGTGCGGACCGAGCATGCGGCGCCCGCGGCGGCGGTGTCCAAGGCGGCGGAGCGCGCGAAGGCCTCCGGGCTGACGCGTGTGTCGATCGTCCCCGCAGACTAAGGGTTACCCTAGGAGGTCACTTCACGACCGTGATCACGACCTCGTTGCTCCACTGCGGGGCGCGCCCACCGGCGGTGAAGCTCATGCGCAGCTTGTGATTACCGAGCTCTGCGGTCGGTGCGGGATACATCTGCAGCGTCCATGTCTTCGCCGCGCCGGGCGCGAGGACCTCGTCGCGCTCGTAGTTCTTGTCGCAGCCCCACGGGCTCCATGTCAGCGCGGGATCACTGGACCTCCAGTTGTCCTCCCAGCTGCATAGCCAGACCTTGATCGACTGCTTTGTCTTCGAGGTGTTCGTGACCGCGAGCACCACATCGACAGGTGTCTTCGCGCGCCAGGTCGCGGTCGCCGGCTTGACGGTAACGGCGAGCGGATCAGCATGCGCGACCGCCCCGAGGGTGATCAGCACGAGCAGCGTCTTCATCGGTCGATCGTGGCACGGCCAGAAGCGCCGTGCCCGTCGGCCAGATCAGCTCGCGAGCTTGCGGGTCGCCTGGCGGTAGAAGACCGTGATCGCGATGCAGTGGAACGACGCGTCGCTCGACTGGGTCACGATGATCTCTGTCAACTGGTTCTCCGGGTGCTCTGCGATCCAGTTCGTCACCTTCTCGCCGAGCACGCCACGGTCGGCGAACATCGTTGCCGTGAATACCTTCACGCCGTCGAACGCCCCAGGACGCAACACAACACGACCTTCCGCGGGACCTTGAAGCATGCGGTTACTCTACGCGGAGATTGCCGGTTTGGCCCCTCGTTCCGGTGGGTTAGTCTGTTCTTGGGGCTCCGCGAAGAAACGGCAGTCTCCTTCCTCACCAATTGCCCGGTGTAGGCGAACCGACACCAAGTAACACCTGCGTTACCTAGTTGAATGTTAAACTTCTAACTTTCACTTTGGCAGATAGTCCGCGGCGTGAAGCGGACCTTGGTGGTGGCGGTGCAGGGATTCGCGCTGCGGTATCGCGGCGAGACGGTGCTGAGTGCGCCGATGTTCACGCGGCAGTCCACCGTGGAGGTCGGGCTCAACCTGCCGCTGCCTTCGGATACGCGTGCGGTGGATGACGGGCTCGCGCACATCCGCCTGGAGGAGCTCCGCGCGATCATCAGCGGCCACGCGCACTACGACCACTTCATCGACGTGCCTCACATCATGGAGCGGGCACCGCAGGTGACCACGTTCACGAACCTGACGGGTCGCCACATCCTCGCCGCGCTCGCGCCCGACCGCGCAGCGAGTTGTACGGGCCCAGCACAGACACCGGCGATCGCACGCACGCGCGTGATCGCGATGGACGATCCGATCGCGAGCTACGTCGACTACACGAACTGCCCCGCGCAACGCCCCGCCGGCGCGCCGATGCAAGGTCGCTGGTACGACGTGCCGAACAGCCACGTGCGGGTCATGGCGTTCTGCTCGATGCATCCGGCGCAGGTCGGCCCGTTCCACTTCGGCGAGGGCTCGATCGACCAGGACCAGTGCGAGCTGCCCCGCGCGGCGTCGGGCTGGCTCGAGGGCCAGACGCTCGCGTTCGTGATCGACTTCCTCGATGACGTCGGCGTGCCGGCGTTCCGCGTGTTCTACCAGGACGCGCCTACCAACGCGCCGATCGGCGAGGTTCCGGCGGCGGTGCTCGGCGACGTGCCGGTCGACGTCGCGCTCCTGTGCGTGGGCAGCAACGACGCGGTCGCCAACCAGCCGACCGCGATCATCGAAACGCTGAGGCCGCGGTTCGTGCTGAGCGGTCACTGGGAGGACTTCTTCCAGCCGCGCAGTGCAGCACCCACGCCGATTCCTCTTCTCGACGTCGGCACCTACGTCATGCGTGCCAATGCCGCCCTCGCCGCGCACCCGCTCGTCACCGCCAATGGCGAGCTCGTGGTCAATGGCATCGACGGACCGGAACGCCAGGTCCTGGTACAGGCCGGGACCTGGCTTACGGTTCCACCGCGGTGAATAGGGCTATTCTGGGTAGGTGAACGAGCCGGCGGAGCCAAGTGAGGTCACGTCGGTCTTGCCGAGCGACGACCTCGAGACGGCCACGTCGACAAGCGCCGCGCCCGGCCCACCGAAAACCGACCGCCGCCCGCGCCCGCACACGCCGTATCCCGCGACCGCCGCGGGTGGCTCGACGACGATCGGCTCGCCGCTCGAGGCGCTCGAACGCGACGAGCTGATGCGCACGCGCCGGTTCTGCTTGATCGGCGCACTGATCGGAGTCTCTGGGGGACTGAGCGTACTGCTCCTTCCCGGCGACCCGACGGCGTCGGTGATCCTGCTGTCGTCGGTGGGCGTCGCGCTCGCCGCGATCCTGTTCCTCTACGGGCGCACCGGCGATCCGCTGAGGTTCCGCAAGCCAACGACGTTGCTTGGCTGGTACATCCCGGCGATCTGCGTGTGCACGGCGCTGCCGTATTTCGGGGTGTTCTCGCCCGCACCGCTCGTGCTCGTGCTCGGCATCTACTTCACGGGCCTCGGGCGATCGAGCGCGCTCGCGCTCGGGGTGTACGTAACCTGTGCGGGCGCGCAGGCGATCATCGCGGCGCTCGTGATCACGAAAACAGTCCGCGATACGGGCATCGTCCAGATCCTCCCGCTCGCGATGCGCGAGCAGTGGATCGTGCAAGGCCTCGTGCAGGTTGTCCTCCTCGGTACCTACGTGACGGCGCGGATCTCGCGCAAGACGGCGCTCGCGGCGGTCGGCGAGCTCGAGCGCGCGGTCCGGCTCGCGGCGCATCGCGAGGCCCTTCTGCTCGAGGCGCGCGAGGAGCTCGAGCGCGCCTTGCGCTCGGGTCGTGGCCGGTTCACCGACCAGGTGATCGGCGGCTACCACCTTGGCGAGGTGCTCGGTCGCGGCGCGATGGGCGAGGTCTACGCCGGTGTCGATGCGAATGGCCGCGATGTCGCGGTGAAGCTGCTCTCGCAGGCGTCGCTCGGCAACGCGAACCACGTGCTGAGGTTCCTCCGCGAGCTGCGCACGGCGGCCGGGTTGTCGTCGAACAACGTCGTGCGTGTGATCGATGTCGGCGAGCAACCCGTGCCGTACCTCGTGATGGAGCGCCTCGAAGGCAAGACGCTCGCGGAGATGCTGCGCAACCAACGTGCGCTGCCGGCGCGCGAGGTCCTCGACCTCGTGCGACAGGTCGGCGTGGGCATCACCGCGGCGGCATCCGCAGGCATCGTTCATCGCGATCTCAAGCCGCAGAACGTGTTCCTCCACAAGGGCACATGGAAGGTGCTCGACTTCGGCGTGGCGCGTGCGATCGACTCCGGCGACACGCTCACCGCGGGCCAGGTGGTCGGCACGCCTTCGTACATGGCGCCCGAGCAGGCATCCGGCGCGACGGTGGATCACTGCACCGATCTTTATGCGCTCGCGGCGATCGCGTATCGGTCACTCACGGGCCATCCGCCCTACGCGGCCGGCGAGATCGCGGAGACCTTGTACAAGGTCGTGCACACGCTGCCGCGCCGACCGAGCGAGCTGGTCGAGCTGCCGGCCGACGTGGATCTCGTGCTCGCGATCGGGCTCGCGAAGCGACCGACGCAGCGGTTCACCAGCGCGCTCGAGCTCTCGGATGCGCTGTTCCACGCGTTCGCCGAGACGCTCCCGCAGTCGATCCGTGAGCGCGGGATGATGATCGAGCGCGAAGGTGCCTGGGCATCGGCGAAGGCGCGAGCGTCCACGGCCCGCCTCCGCCCCTGAACCCCTTGATCTCGTGGCGGAAATCATGAAGCACTTGGATCTCACCACAATAGAGATTGAAAACTACTTTCAAATTCGATAATGCTAGCCGTCATGAAGTTGAGCCCTGCGTTGCTCCTCTGCGCGACCTCCAGCCTCGCGTCCGCATCGCCGCATCCCAACCCCTTCTCGTACCCGTACCAGACCCTCGCCGAAGGCGCGCTCGAGATCGAGCAGTACACCGACCTCACCCCCGTCCGCGTGCAGCGCGAGAACGCCGACGGCACCTTCGACCGCGTGTTCGGTGTTCGCGCTGCGCTCACGACCGAGGTGGAGTACGGCCTCACCGACCGCCTCGAGGTCGGCTGGTACTTCGCGTTCAACCAAGGGGCCTCCGCCGGAGACGCGGCGCTCACGTTCGATGGCGTGAAGCAGCGCCTGCGCTACCGCTTCGCCGACACCGGCGAGCTCCCCGTCGATATCGGCCTCTACCTCGAGATCGCCGAGCTCCACGACGAGGTCGAGTTCGAGGAAAAGGTCCTGCTCGCAAAGCAGATCGGATCGCTCAACCTGGTCGCGAACCTGTGGATCGAGCAGGAGTACAAATTCCAGGACAAGGTGACCGAGCACCTGTTCAACCCGACCCTCGGCTTGAACTACGAGCTCTCGCCGCGCTACATCATCGGCGCCGAGTACTGGGCGCGTGGCGAGTTCGAGCACGCCGGCGAGGCGGTTCACTACGCCGGCCCGACGTTCCTGTTCCAGCGCGACAAGATCTCGTTCGCCCTCGGCCTCTACGGCCGCCTCGACGCTCTCGGCAAGTCCGCGGTCGTCGACGATCCGTACGGCAAGCTGTATGCCCGTGCGATCGTCGCTGTCGATCTGTAGCTCTCAGTAGCCTCGCGCGGGCGACCGTGGTAGCTCTACAGTCTCGGGGTGTAGCGCAGCCTGGTAGCGCATTTGGTTTGGGACCAAAGGGTCGCGAGTTCGAATCCCGCCACCCCGACTCAGCGCCTCGGTCTTCGGACCGGGGCGTTGTTCTATGTCGCAGATGCGGCTCGCCGCTCGTTCCAGTGATGCTTGAGGTGGCAGTTGGCGCACCAGACACGGCATTTCGCAGCCTCGGCCAGGATCCGCTCTTTCGACCAGCCACGTGCGACCGCTTTCGACAGTTCGAGAGCTTTCGCTCGCGGATCGTCGTGGTGGAACTGCAAACATTCGACAGCGCGCTCGCCGCATCTCTCACACTGCTTTGTCGACTTGAGCTCGCGCCACCACGTGCGGATCTCGTGTTTTCTGCGTTGCTGCCAGGCCATCTTCTTCGCTGCGTTGTCGCGGTACCAACGACGCCAGGCCGTGTTGAAGGCATCGCGGTTCCGCTCCTGCCAACGAGAGCGCGTCACGGGCCGTTCTCGCGAGCGTGATGCTTGAGGTGACAGTTCGCGCAGAGCACCTCGCACTTCGCGAGCTCCGTGCGAATCCGACGAATTCCCCAACCTCGGCGCACTGCGTCCGCGATCGTCTGTTCCTTCAGAGAAGGATCGGTGTGATGAAACACCAGACAGCCCGGATGATTCTCGCCGCATCGATTGCAGATAAGCGCAGTCTTCAGCTCGCCGAGCCATTCAGAGATCGCGCGCTTCCGTGCCTTCTTTGCAGCACGGCGCCGTGAGAGGTCATCGCGCTGGTCCTTGGTGCGCGCGTACCACGCACGCACGGTGGCGCGTCGCTTCTCGAGATCCTTCGCCGGCACGCATCGACCCTACGAGGGCGGTCTGAGACTCGGACCTCCGATGTGTCGTCCGAAACGACAACCGCCCCGGTCCGGAGACCGAGGCGTTGTCGCCAACCGCGCCGCAGCTTACGGGGCCGGGGCTTCGGCCGGCTTCTCGGCGGTCGGCGTCTTGCCACCGGCCCACGAGAAGTAGTTACGGAGCATCGTGGTCTCGAGGTTGAGATCACCGAGGGTGGTCTTGCCCTCGCCGGCCCGGATGGCGGCGTCGAGCTTGGTCTCGCAGTTGGCGCACGGGATCTTCGCGATCTTCGGCAGCGCGAGCAGCACGCTCTGACGAATCAGACGGACGTCGGACTTCGCTGCATCGAGGAGCGTGTCGGTCAGCGCAGCGGCCTTCGCGCCCTGCTTGCCGATATCGAGCATCGCGCGCTCGACGCCAGCCTCGACCAGGCCCTTCTTCTCGTCGTCGGTCCAGTCCTTGATGTCCTTGATGTACTTCGCGTTGTTCTTCGCCGCTTCCTCGGGCTTGAGCTTGAGCGTCCCGGCGAGGCAGTTGATGTCCTGCTTGCATCGAATCCCGACCTCGATGCGCGCGATGTGTGTCTGGAACATGCGGGCGTAGCCCTTGTACGCCTTGGCCGCGTTCTCGAGGTTCTTGAACGGAGCGCTCGCGGTCTTGTAGATCTTCTTCTGCTCCTTGAAGTCGTCCTCGATCTTCTTGGTCGCCGCGGTCGCAGCCTTGATGTCGGCAGCGGTCTTTGACGAGTCGTGCGTGGTCTTGAGGAGGTCGCTCTTGGCCTTCTCGACGGCCTTCTTCTGCGCATCGAACACCTTCTCGGCGGCGTCGGAGTCGGTCTTCGGCTTGAGCGAGGCTTCCTTGGTCTTCGCGGTCGATGCGTCGAAGTACTTCTGCGCGAGGCCCTCGAGAACGTCGAGCGACTTCGGATCGGACGACAGGCGCGCGAACGCGGTCGCCGCTTCCTGGCGGAGCGTATCGTCGGCCTTGTTGTCGGCGGCGATCTTGCCGAGGTCTTCCGTGCCCGCACCATCGCGGGTCAGGAACGGATACGCGGAGATCGCGAGGATCTTCGTCCCGAGGTCCTCGGCAGCTGCGGGAGCCGCAGGGGCGCCCTTCTTCGGCGCCGGGCCCTTGGGAGCGCCCCCGCCCATCCACATGGCACGAACCGGCGCCGCAGCGTCGGCCGCGCCGATCTTGCGGAGCGCGTCGAAGATCGCGTTGTACTGCGTGTTCGGGCTCGGCTGATCGTCCATGAAGTAGACGGGCAACGCAGGGCGCTTGAGCGCGGCGAGAAGATCGGCGCTGGTCGCCGGATCGTAGAAGTCACCGAGCACGACGGCGGGATAGAAGTCCTTCGCCGAGACGGCCTGGCACTGATCCGCCGGAGCATCGCCCTTGTCGCCGCAGTACTTGTCGAGGCGCTTGTCCTTGAACAGCTGATTGACCTCCTGGTTCTCACCGCGGAGGATCTTGCGCAGCTCGTCCTTCGCGGACGGGCCGGTCGCGACGAGCGCACGGCGGATCTGAACGAACAGCTCCGGCGTGCGGTACATCGAGAGGGCGAGGGTCTTCGCGGCGCTGCCGACACGGAGGTCGCCGAGTGCATTGATCGAGGCGCCGGTGACGCCGAGGAACAGACCGAACTTCTCCTCGAGCGCGCGGCCCTGCTCCTTGTCCTTCGCCGTCTTCGGATGCGCCGGCGGCTCGCGGTCGACGATCTTCGTCAGCGCAGCGGCGGCCTTCGCCTTCACACCCTCGAACTTGCCGATCGCGCGGATCGCGCCGACCTCTGCAGCGATCAGCTTCTTCGTGACGGGCTTGCTCGCAATGTCGATCAGCGCGTCGAGGCCCGCTTCGAGCTTCGCCTCGCCGAGCGCATCGGCCGCCTTGGTCGCGCTATCGACGGAGCGAGGGTTCGCCTCGTCGACTTCCGTCAGCGCCTTGGTCAGGTACGGGAGCGCGGCATCCCAGCTCGCCTTGCGGCCGTCCTTCTCGTAGTCCGTCATGAACTTTGCCTTCGCCTCTTCGGGCGTCAGCGGTCGGGCGAGCGAGATGATGACTTGAAGTAGGCGGACCGGCTTGCCTTGATCGGCCCAGGCGTCACCGAGTGCTGTGATCGCACTCGGGTCACCAAGCTGCTCGAGCTCGGTGACCGCTCGCTCCGATTCGCGAGGGTCGCCGAGCTTTTTGGTCCACGTCTTCGCGTTGTAGGGATTATCGGGACAGCCGGTGAGGCCAAAGCCGATGAGCCCCGTCAGTAGGACGAGCGCGAACCGCTGCTGCATGTGGACGTTCCTTTCTACTTGTTCTTGACGGCGAACAAGAGGTTGTCAAAGCCCGCTGCCTTCGCCGTGTTGACGATCTTGTTGATGAGCCGCGCGTCCGTGGACTCGTCGGCCTGCAGGATCGCCAGACCGTCGGGGCAGATCTTGCCCGGCTGCGGACGGATGTTGTTCTTCGCGTCGTCGCACGCCTTCGCCAGGTCCTTGGGCAGCTTGCCCATGCCGACGTCCTCCTTGATCTTCTTCGACGCCGCGTCGAGGCGCTCGAACAGCGCATCGATCTTGAACGTCGGAGAGTCATCGCGGAGAGCGCTCTCGACCGTCGCCACGAGCTGTCCTTGATACGTGATCTCGGACTTCGTGACGATGATGACGGGAGCCTGCTGGAGGGTCTCGCGCGACTCCGCGATCGGCAGATCCAGGCCCTTCTGAGCCTGGAGGAGCTGCCCCGTCGACGAGAACACCATCAGAAGGAAGCAGACAAGCATCGTCATCATGTCGACGAACGGGACGAGGTTGAGCGAGATGTTGCTCGACCGATGACCTGCCGACGAACCCGCCTTCTTGACGAGGTGCTTGAACTTGACCGAGCTATACGTGCGTGGTCCTGCTGCGTGTACCGGCATTGGTCGCCTCCTCCTTACAATGAAGGCCGGGCCGCGAGGCCCGCCGGGTCAGAGAGACCAACATCGATGAACCCGACCTTGACGGCCACATCCATCGCGCGAATGACGTCCTGATACTTCACAGGCGCCTGAGTTGTACTTTCTGCCGCGATCTCGAGATCCGAGCGGTCCGCGAAGAACGCCGAGGCCTTGTGCTCCTTGAGCGTGGTCTCGAACTTCTCCCAGTCTTGCTCGTCGCCCTTCTTCGGGATCTCCTGGAACTCGTTGACGCGTGACAGTCCGACCCAGATGCGCTCGGAAGTCACGAGCACCGACAACGTGACGGTCTCGTCGTCCTTCTGGACGTTCGAGGTGTCGCGCGTCTTGCCCTTCGGCTGAATATTGATCTGGGCGATGTTCACCCAGACTGCGGTGACGAGAAGAAAGGCGGTCAAACAGCTCATCAGATCGATGAACGGGATGATGTTCAACTCGACGTTGACGCTTCCTTTTTCGTCCGCTCCTACTGCTGCACCCATTGGGGTCCTCCTTCGCTAGACGTTGACGAGCGAGGGAGAATTAGCCAGTGGGCTGCATCTGAGCGCGGTGCGACGTCACGAGGTTGACGACCTGCACGGTCACCTCATTGATGTCGTCGATGACGTGGGTGGTCTTGCCCTGCAGCAGCGAGAAGCCGAGCAGGCCGACCAGCGACGTACCGATACCGAACGCGGTGCAGTTCAGTGCTTCTGCAATGCCGTTCGCGAGCTCGGTGGCCTTGTTGCCACCCTCGTCGCTACCGACGGAGCCGAACGACTTGATCATGCCGGCGATGGTGCCG
>JBBRBG010000016.1:0-74872 GCA_038206055.1 Haliangiales bacterium | reverse complement strand
AGGTGACATCCACGCTGGCGTCCCTCGCAGCGGGCGCCGTGGAGAAGACGAGCCAGCTCACGGCGAGCATGGAGTCCGAGCTGGTCGACCTTTCGAAGCTGACGGCGGAACAGCGCAGCGCGGTCGCGCAGAAGTTCGCGGCGGCATCGGGCACGGCGACCGCCGCCACGAAGACTATCGAGCGCCACGCGACCGCTGCCACGAGCTCCGTCGACGACACCGAGGCACGCTTGAAGGCCGGGATCGACGCTGCTTCGCCGGAGGTGCGACACGAGCTGCTCGAGCACTACGGCAAGCCATCCGCCCAGGCCACGCCGCTGCCGACCGGGATGCTCGGCGACGACGAGGCCCGCGTGACGGCGGACCTCGCAGCCGCATCGCCGAAGGTGCGGCACGAGCTCCTCGAGCACCACACCCCGGGGACCGCGTCGGATCCGAAGGTCCCAACCGGGTTGATCGACGACCAAATGATGCCGGCCCCGGAGCCGAATCTACCGCTGGGGCTGATCGACGGCCCGATGACGCCGGAGGGGAGCGCGGAGCCCATCCCGACGGGCCTGCTCGAGGATCCTTCCGCGCTGTACGCCCGACCTGGTGCCGAACCTGTGGCGCCGACGGGAATGAGGGAGAACCCGCCGAGCGTCGAGGATCAGCCCGCGCAGCTCGAAGACAAGTTCGTCACGGGCGCAGCCACTGCGGCACCGGAGACGGAGGCGCCGAAGAAGAAGTCGTGGCTGAACGAGATGATCGACAAGCACGCTGATGGGCAGCAGCTCGAAGCGTCGCTCGATGGCGTTGCTCCCAAGGACTACGAGGACACGATCGCGAAGCTCCCGCCCGGTCAGCAGGCTGCGGCGCGCGCTCTCGAGGCGGAGAAGGTCGAGTCGATCGCCGAGCTGGCCAAGAAGGCGAGCGGCAGCGGGTTCGCGGATTCGATGCTCGATGTCGGCGGCCTGGGCCCGAAGGATCGGTTGAAGGCGGAGCTCAAGTCGCTGCCGCCCGCGATGCGCGAGGCGGTGATCGCGAAGTTGAACAACAACGAGGACGGCGCTCCCACCGAGGAGCAGCAGCGCGCGACGGAGGCGTTGAAGGCAGCCGAGGCGGAGGAGAAGGCGTCCGCGGCCTACGACGTGAAGCGAGCGAAGAAGATCGAGGACGGCGTTGCGGCGACCGAGGCAGCCGTGAAGGCCGGCAATCCAGCGGCCGTGTCCGCCGCGCTCGACAAGCTCTCGGGCTCGGCTCGCGAAAAGGCACTCGACAAGCTTTCGCCCGAGGCGCGCCAGGTCGCCGACGAGCAGATGGAGCTGCGCGCGGCACGCCTGAAGAAGGCGGCCCAGGCGCTCGCGAAGGCGTCGGATGGCGCAGGCACCGACGAGATCGCGATCATCAAGACGATGACCGGCCTGTCGCCGTCCGAGGCATCGGAGCTCGAGGACATCTACGGCGAGATGGAGGACGGCGACGGGAAGAAGCGACACCTTCGGGCCGACCTTCTCAAGGAGTTCGGGGACGATGACGAGAAGGGCGAGCGCGACTTCGTCCGCGCCGTGATCGACGGCGACGAAGAAGCCAAGGACATGGGCGCGGACCTCGCCGTCAAGTACATCGAGTCCGAGGCGAGCGCGACCTTCAACAGCAACGAGGAGGGAATCAACGATCTCCTCCGCGCGAACATGAACAACCCGGAGGGCGCGAAGCGGATCGCCGATGCGTTCAAGGCGAAGACCGGCAAGGACCTGACCACCCAGCTCGAGAAGATCATGAACGAGGCGGAGCTGAAGGAGAGCACCGCCTATATCGAGAACGATGTCGATCGCGCCAATGTCGCCGTCCTCGAGCAGAAGGACGGAGATCGGTCGCAGATGGCGATCGCGGATGCGAAGGAGGATGGCAAGCTCGACAAGCTCGTCGCGGACACCGAGACGCAGACGGGTGCCAAGGCCTCGGAGCTCGTGGAGGACGCCGTCGGCAAGGACGGGATGGCGGGGATCAAGGGCGAGCTCGACGAGGCGCAGGCGAAGGCGAAGGCGAAGGTCGACGCCACGCTCGACGCGGCAAAGACGAAGCTCAAGGAGAGCGACCCGAAGAAGTACGCCGAGACGGTGCAGAAGATGACGGACAAGGCGTCGAAGTTGCACGCGTCGCTGTCGTCGAGCGGCATCGGCAACGACTTCGAGACCACCGAGCTGTTGCGCGGTCTGGCCCCGGAGGAGATCGCGATCCTCAAGGAGCAGTATGCGGCGGGTGATTACGGCGATCTCGACGCGATCGTCGACAAGAAGCTCGACGGCAAGGACCGCAAGGCGACGAAGGCACTGCTGAGCGGCGACAAGGTCCAGGGCGCGCTCGCGCTCGTCGAGCAATCGGCGGACGGCGTCGGGACGAACGTCGAGGCGTGGAAGGCTGCGATGGAGACGTTGACCACCGAGGAGGACCGCAAGCAGTTCAAGGAGGAGTGCAAGCGCCAGGGCATCGACTACACGAAGCTAAACAAGAGCGAGAACTCCGGCTACGACCGCGACATGGCGGCGGCGCAGGCCATCGAGAACCAGGATGAGCGCGACGCCTCGGTCGCGGCCGTGAAGATCGAAAAGGCGGCATACGGCGGGAAGATCAACACCCTCAACATGGCGCTCGATGACGCCGTGGGCGACTCCATCGGGCGTAGCGACGCCGATCGGCTGAAGGCGCGGCAGGCGCGGCGCGACAACGATCTGCTGACCAAGTTCTCCAACCTCGGCACCGATGACGCCGCGATGCTCGACGCCGAAGAGAGCTTGAAGACTCCGCGGGCACGCGAGCTCCTCGACGAGAGGCTGAAGGCAAGCACGGGCAAGAGCGTGTTCCAGATCAACGACGAGGAGACGTCGGAGAGCACGAAGAAGTCGCTGGATCTCTACGCCAAGGGCGACATCGAGGGCGGGCAAGCGCTCCGCATGATCGCGGCCAGCGAGGGCTGGATCGACGATGACGAGGACGGGATGTCGAAGGGGTTCGAGGGGAAGGACAAGGAGACGCGCGACCGGATTCGCGCGCGCATGGACGCGGAGCTGAAGGCGACCGGGCGCGGCGGCGTGGATGCGTGGCAGAAGAGCGAGCTCTCCGAAGCCCAGACGGCGGTCGCGAACGACCGCGCCGCCGACGGCAAGGTCAACGACGTGGCGGCGATGGTGCTCGCCGGAGACACCACGCTCGGCCTCGGGCACGACGGCGGGAAGATGCAGGAGCTGTGCGCGAACAAGAGCCCGGCAGAGATGAAGGAGTTCGCAGCCAAGTTCAAGGCGGCCGGTCACGGCGACCTCTACGAGTTCATGCGCGACAAGGCGAGCTCCGCAGGTGAGAAGCGCGACGTCGAGATCATGATCAAGGGCAACTACGCGGCGATGCCGCCGGCCGAGCTCGCAAAGATGGCCACCGACGAACCCGAGAAGTTGATCGAGCGGGTCAAGGCCCTGCACGAAGCGGCGAAGGGCGGCGTCGGCAGGAAGGGCGACCTCGATGTCGGCAACGACATCGGCAACGCCATGACGGACCTGTACTCCGATCAGGGAAAGATCCTCGACAAGCGCCTCGCGAGCGTGACGGCGATGGAGAAGAAGATCGCCGACGGCGGCAAGTTGACCGATGACGAGCAGGCCGAGCTGATCACGAACGTGAAGTTCATGTCGGGTGATCAATCGGCGTTCACCGACAACAAGAACAAGGTCGTGAACGCCGGCGCGGAGGCAGCAGGGACGATCGTCCAGGTCGGCGTCAGCATCGGGACGGGCTCCGATCAAGCGGGCACGCTCGCCGGCGGGCTGACGAAGATGGCGGTCAAGGCCAACCTGAACGGTGCGCGCTACTCGACGGACGAGATCGTCCAGGACGCGGGCCGGCTCGCCGTCGATCTCGTGGTGGGCGAAGTGATGGATACGAAGGCGGTCAAGGGAGTGCTCTCGAACCCGCTCGCGAAGGAGATGATCCAGGGTGCGCTCCAGGGCGGCCTCAGCGCAGGTGTCGACGTCAAGGCGATCAAGGACCTCGGTCAGCTCGTCACGGCGATGGGCAATGGAGCGGAGTCGGGTGCGCTGTCCTCGTTCGCCTCGCACGTGGCGGGTGGCGCGGTTGGCAATACGTTCGGGAACGGAGCACGCGGCATCGACGGCGAAGCACTGTTCGACAGCAAGGCGCTCGCGCAGCTCAACGGCGCGCTCAAGGGAGTGGTCACGTCGACCGCGCAGTCGGCGGTCAGCTTCGACCCCGATGCGCCGATCCTCGATCAGGCCACCGATCTCCTGAAGAGCGTCGTCACCGAAGGGATCAAGGGAGGCCACCAGGGCGGTCACGAGCACTCGGAGCGCCAGAGGGCCGCGGCCGACCAGGCGGCGGAGACCAAGGCCGGAGCGGCGGTCACGGATCCGAAGCCAGCCGATGCCGGCCCGGTGGTTCCCACGCCGGTGGACACCAAACCTGCAGCGGTCGAGACTGCAGCGGCGGCGAAGAACAAGTTCGGTGACGAGAGCGTCAACCAGAAGGGCAAGCGCGAGGTCGCGGCGACGACGCCCGAGGGCAACGTCACCGCCAGCCTGGTCAAGGATCAGGTCGTGGTCCGATATCCCGAGGGAATGACCGACGTCGCGCAGCGCAAGGCGTTCGCCATCGACGCGGCCGCGAAGCTCGGTGTCACGCTCCACCCGGACGCGCTCGATCGCGTGGGCGAGTCCGGAGCCGTGACGTTGCCGCGCAAGCTCGAGATCCACTCGGAGGCCGATGTCCAGGCGGCCGCGCGTTCGCTCTACGACATGGCGCGCGTCCACGGTGACGGCACCGACATCACTGGCGTCGAGAGGACCTTGCGGGAGGCGCTCGATCCTGACCGCGATCCCAGTAGCGCGCCGTTCACCGGGAAGTGCACGGCGATGAGCACCCAATGGCAGGCAGCCCTGGCGGAGCGGGGCATCTACGCACCCGTGATGAACGCGGAGACGGCGGGCCACCGGTACATCGTCGTCGGCAACACCATCATCGATCCGACGATCGGTCAGTTCGCTTCCGGCCACACGACCGATGGCAAGGCGAACCAGTACGAGCCGTTCGTCGGCACGTATCCGCAGATGCTCGCGCGGATCCAGTCGCAGATCGATGCGGGTCAGATGCCCGAATACAAGTCCGCGGGTGATGCGCTCGCGAAGGGGTGGGGCATCCACCCCGACCCGAGTGGCGAGGGCTTCAAGCTCGATCCGTCGGTCAAGCCGTTCCAGGGCGACACTGCGATCGTCCCGAAGAACGTCGACGAGGTGCGCCGGATGATGGACGAGCAGCGCGCCCATGGGATCCCGGAAGGCCAGGGGCTCCCGCCGGACCTCGTCGCACAGGCAGGAGGAGGTGTTGGCGCGGGAGGCCCGCCGCGCCCACCGAAGCCGCCCAGGCCTTCGGCAGATGCATCGCGCGAGGACACCGATCCGGACAGTCTCGCCAACCAGTGGAAGCGCCACGAGGCTGCGGTGAAGAAGCAGGCAGATCTCGTGGCTCGTGCGCAGCCGGAGCTCACGCCCGACCAGGCGACGGAGCGAGCGCGGCGCAAGGTCGTCCACGACGAGATCGAGGCGGGGCTTCCGGACGGTCAGACGGTGGATCGGACGAGCGAGTTCCATCACACCGACGAGATCGTCGATATCTCGAAGCTCGCGGCGGCTCACGACAAGGACGTCGCGGAGCGCGCTCTCCAGCTGAGGCGTGAGAACCCCGACATGAGCGTGGACGACGCCGAGCGGCAGGCGCGCCAGAAGGTGGTCGACGACGAGATCAAGCTCGGCGAGTCGCCCGCGGACAGGGATGCGCGCGTAAAGACGCAGACGGCCGATGCGGCGATCGGAGTGCTGAGCCTGGCCAGCAAGCCCCTCTCCCTCGGCGCGAAGATCGTGCGCGAGATCGGTAAGGGCAGCGCCGCCGATCGGCAGAAGATCGGAAAGGCGGTCGTCAAGCTGGGCTTGGAGATCGTCGTCGGTGGCCTCACTGCTCTGCTCCCCGCGAGCATGAAGGCCGACGGGAAGAAGTACCTGGACGAGATGAAGGGCAAGCTCGAGGAGCACCTGGAGCTGCACCTCCCGCAGGTCGCCGACACCGGCGGGAGGCTCGCGATCGCGGGTGACAAGCTAGCAAACGCGCCCCTCGACATCGTGCGGGCGTTGAACGACCGCGTGATCGCATATCCGGACGGGACGGAATTGATCGACCGGGTCGAATATCACGCCGCGATGGCGGAGCGCGCGGACGAGCTGCGCCGGGCCGGCTTATCGACGGAGGACGCAATCTCTCGCGCGCATGACGAAGTTATCGAGACGGCGGAGCTCAGCAGGGCGATGGATGACGCGAGGAAGATGGACAAGAAGCGCGACGGCGAAGGCTACGCCGCTCCCGCTCCGACCAAGCTCCCACCCGAGGCACCACCGCCTGCCGAGACGCCACGAGAGGCTGCACAGCGCAAGCTCGACGAAGCACGGCGCAACAAGGAGGAGCTCGAGGTCCTCGACCGCCTTGGGGCGCGTGACGAGCCGAGCGCCGACGGTGGTGCGCTCCGCGACCAGCTCGCCGTCGCCGAGCAGGAGCTGTCGGAGCTCGAGCGCGCCGCGAAAGCCGATGCGGCGCGCCGGGCCGCCGTGTGCGAGCAGCAGAGCACGGTGGATCGGGCGAAGCAGGACGTGGAGCTCGCGGACATCGCCGTTCACGCGGCGATCGCGAACGGACGAGCGCCGAGCCTTCAGGATCAGGCGGCGCTCGCAATCGCGGAGAAGCGGCTGGCGGAGGCGCACGCGGAGCTCGATCGCACGAGCTCCGCCGACTTCGAAGACCAAGGCGCTCGGGCGCGGTTCGACGCGTCAGAACCGGATCGCGCACCACCGGGCCCACCAGCCCCACCAGCCCCGATCCGTCCGAGTAACGCGGACGCCGAGGCCGAGGCGGCGGCGGAGGACGAACAGGAGGCGCGTGCGACCCCGAAACGCCTCAGCGCGGACGAGTGAGGTACCCTCGGTCGATGGCGTCGGAGCCCACCGCCGACGAGGACGAGCCCGCGCTCTCGGAGCGCCCCGCGCACGATGCACTGTCGCGCGCGGTGGCTCGGTCGCGGATCGCCGGCAAGCTGTTCGCGAGGCACGAGCCGGTGAAGCTCGGCCGGTACCACCTGCTCGAACAGGTCGGCGCGGGTGGCATGGGCATCGTGTGGGGCGCGTGGGATCCCGAGCTCGATCGACGGGTCGCGATCAAGCTGGTCAAGACCGAGCTGGCGAGCGCGCGCGAGCGGATCGTGCGCGAAGGGCAGGCCCTCGCGAAGCTGTCTCATCCGAACGTCGTGCCGATCTACGACGTCGGCGTGGTCGACGAGCAGGTGTATCTCGTCATGGAGTGGGTGCGCGGCGAGAACCTCCGCACGTGGGCCACGAAGCCGCGCACGAACCGCGAGATCGCGGCGGTGTATCGCACCGCCGCGCAGGGGCTCGCCGCCGCTCACGCCGCGGGCCTTGTCCACCGCGACTTCAAGCCCGACAACGCGATGATCGGCGCCGATGGTCGTGTGCGCGTGCTCGATTTCGGCCTCGCCCGCGGCCACGCCGAGGCAAGCGATGGAGCGCGCGCGGGCACGCCGATGTACATGGCGCCGGAGCAGGCCGACGGCGATGCATTGCCGGCGTCGGATCAGTTCTCGGTTGGCATCTCTCTGCACGAGGCTCTCGGTAAGGCGCCTCCGCGCTGGCTCGCCGAGATCATCGAGCGGGCGACGCAGCCGGAGCCTGCCCAGCGGTTCGCATCGATGGACGATCTCGCGGAGGCGCTCGGGCGGGATCCAGCGATCGTGTGGCGGCGGCGGATCCTGGCGGTCGGTGCGCTCGGGCTGGCGGGCGGAGCGTTCGCGGTAGGGGCCATGCGCAGTGGTGAGGAGTCATGTACGGGAGGTGCCGCCGAGATCGCGATGGTGTGGAACGCCGGTGCCAGCGCGGGGATCACAGCGCATCTACGGATGCTCGGACCGTATGGGCTGCAGATCGCAGATGCAGTTCCGGCCGAGCTCGACCGCTACGCCACTGGCTGGGCCACCGCTCACCGCGACGCGTGTCGCTCGCACGAGCGTCGCGAGCTGACGCCGGAGCTGTACGCTGCGGACGTCGGGTGCCTGGCGCGCGCGAGGGTGGCACTTGCGACGACGCGTGAAATCCTCGCGGCGGCGTCCGTCGATGGCCTCCCCGATGCGCTCGTCGCAGCCCGGGGCCTCCCGATGGTGGACGGGTGTCGGTTCGAAGCAGAGACCTCAGAGGTGGCGCCACCGCCCGCTTCGATCGCGGCGCGGGTCGCGGACGTCAGCGGCGATGTCGTGCGCGCACGGACGCTTGCCATCGCTGCCGACCCGCGCGCTCTCGAGGCGGCCGAGCAAGCCGACCGAGCAGCCGTTCAGCTGGCGTATTCCCCGCTCGTCGCAAAAGCAGCGCTCGTTCATGGTTTCGTGTTGCTGGGACGAGACGAACGGGTCGCGTCCATCGCCGCGTTCGACAGGGCAACGTCGGCGGCGTTGCAGTCGCGCGATCCGGCGACGGCGGTCGAGGCGATCGCACGGAAGCTGTTTGCCGTGGCGATTGACTCGAACGAAACGGCCGACACCGGTGCGATTCTCGCGCTCGCGGAGCCGTTGGCGCTCGGGATGCGGCCGTCGGGCGGATTCGTGCGATCACTTCTGTTCAACAACGCAGGTACCGTTCGACTCGCACGTCAGGATCCGGTGGGGGCTCGAGAATGGTTCGAGAAGGCGCTGCGCGAACGTCCAGCGGGGACCGCTGACGGGATCGAGCTCGCAGCGATCGTCGGCAACCTTGGTCTCGTCGAATCCGACCACGCGAAGCGCGATGCGCTCTTCAGACGCGAGGGTGACGAGATCGAAGCAGTGCTTGGAGCCGATCACCCACGGGCGCTCGATGCACGAATCCGGGCGGCGATGTTCGTCGAGAACCCGATGCAAGCGCGGCCGTCGCTGGAGACAGCGTGTGGCCGCTACCGCTTGCTCCATCCGAGCTTGGTCATGCGTGCCGCACAATGCGCATACGAGCTCGCGTGGTTCGCCGAAGAGGCTGGCGACGACGCAGCAGCGGCCGTCGAGCTCGCGAAGATCGAACCGTCGCAGTTCGAGGCACGTATCGCCCATGGCTACGAGCTTCTCGTCACGGGCAAGCTCGCGGGAGCGAGCCGCGAGATGGTGGCGATGGGAGAGCAGCTCGCGAAGGAGTCGCACTTCTGGCTGCGCTGGCGCGGTGTCGATGCCTACCTCGTCGCTGCCCTCGCTCAACATCGACTCGGCGATCGGGAGCTCGAAAGGAAGTCCCTCGATAACGCGCTGATGGCGATCTCGGCCCTCGAAGGGCTCAAGACAACGACGTTCTACCAGCGCCGGCTGGCCCGCATTCACCTGCTGCTCGCGCGCATCGTCCCCGATCCGGAGGAGCACGCGCGGACGGCGCTCGCCTGGTATCGCGCTGCAGGTGGGTACGACGCCGTCGTCGCAGAGCTCGAGGCGGTTACGGGTTCACGCTGATCAGGTACGCGCCTTGAAAGTCGGCGAGGTTGGCGTTCGTGCAGGCGGGCGGCCGGATGCGGGTTCCACTTAGACCGGTACACCATCCCGCAGCGGGAACGAGGAGCGGTTCGACATGACCGGGGAACGTCGCTGTACCGAGTGGTGTCGGCGAGTAGTCCACACGAGGAACATTCAAACAGATCGCGCCGGTCTCGTTCCATCGCGCCTCGATGTGGGTGGACGTCATCGTCGTATCGACCCGACCGAGCGAGTCCTTCCAGCGAAGCGGGGTCCCGGCAACGGTGAACGGATCGCCGCCGCCGCAGTAGTCGGCCGATAGCATCTTCAAGTTCGCGGTTCGGTTGTTGATCGTCGGCGCCGTGGCTCCGATGATCGCGGCACCCGCCTTGGTGTTGCCCGTCAGGTGCTGCTTCGCGAGCGCGTGACCTGCACAGCCGATGTTGAACCAGTTCGCAGTCTCGCCGGTCACTCGGATCGCGTCGGCGTCGATCCGGTCATCGTCGAAGAGCACGGCATAGAAGTCACCGACGCCGGTCGCATCGGTATCCACTCCGCACAGCTTGTTGCCGCCCGTCGTATCCGCGAACACCGTGCTCCAGGTCAGCTCGTAGGTCGGTGTGACCGTCGTGCGGCCCGCGATCTTGGCCCACATCGTCGTTCGAGCCATGTGCGCCACGGTCAGGTAGTAGAGCCCCCCCGTGCGGTCGTTGTTGACCGTGAAGATCGCGCCCACCAGGGAGCTGCCGGAGTACACGATCGCATTCGTCGTCGGGTTGCGCGCAACGAGCGAGCCATTCATCACGTCGGGGCGAAATGATTGCCACGTGCCGCTGATCCACTTCTGGAAGTTCGAGATCCGGAACCCCTGCACGTTCGCCACGTTGAGCTCGTTCAGTTCGTGGAACGCGTTGAAGTCGATTTGCGGAGAGTTGCTGCCGCATGCCCACGGCGGGCAGCCGGTGCTGTCACCCGGGTTGGGCTTCACCGCCTGTTCCGTCTCCGCGAGTTGCTCCTCCTCGCCCACACACCCACTCGCGAGCAGGGCTCCAACCATTGCGATTTTCGACCACATCGACACGTCCTTTCGTCCAGCGAGGTTTCGGGCCGGGTGATAGAGCCCGCACCACCGATTCTGTTTCAAGAAATCATGTAAGCGCTATTTCGCTGGCGATCTCACGTGTTTGGCCCAGTCGTCCATGCTCTCCAGCGAGACCAGGGCCTCCGGCGGCGCCGAGCCTTCCATCCGCTCCCGGAGCGCCTTGCGCGCACGGTGCAGCCGCGTACGGATCGTCGGTTGCGGGACGTCGAACACCTCGGCCAGCTCGGCCATGCCCATGCCCTCCCAGTAGTGGAGCTCGAGCAAGGTCTGCTGCTCGACCGGCAAGCGCTGCAGGGTCTCGATCAGCTTGCGATGCTCCTGGTTGCGCGCGAGGCGCGTGCCGGGAGTCGTGATGAGGTCCGCGATCGACGACAGCTCGAAGTCGAGCTTCGCGTCGCGGCGCTGGCGCGTGCGGAGCAGACGATAGAGCTCGTGGCGCGCGATCGTGAACAGGTAGGTGCGAAAGCTCGACTCGGCACGGAACTGGTCGCGCGCCGCGAGGCACGCGAGGAACGTCGACTGCGTGAGCTCGTCGGCTTCGTTCGAGCACTTCGTCTCGAAGAAGCCGTAGATGCTATCGAAGTAGCGCTGGAACAGCTCCTCGCCCGCCACCGTCTCCCCACCCCGCCAGCGCTCGAGCAGCGCTGTGTCGGAGAGCTCGGTCACGCGTACTCCACCATAACTAACGTCCAGCGTATCAGTTCGTGCGCCCCAGAGCCCGAGCTACAGCCTCGGAGTCGCGCCACGCGGGCCGCCCCAGACTGAAACGACGTGCACGGTCCGGCCCTCATCGGCAATCTGGAAATACACGTGGTTCTCGGTCCGGGACATCAAGATCCGACGGAGCTGCGGCCGGCGAGTCGTTGGCCAACTCACCCCGGCACCCGGCATCTCGCAGATGTCTCGGAAGGTCTGCTCCAGCTCGTCGATGAACAGCGCCAGCGCTTCCGGCCGATGATCAACCCACCATGCTTCGATCCGGTCGGCTTGCTGCTGAGCGCGCTTACCGATTCGTAGCTTCACGCCGTGCTCTGAGCCGAGCGATGAACTCGAAGCCGTCCACGTGATCGCCTCGCTCGGTATCGGCGAAGCCGTCTTCGATAGATTGGAGCAGTCGCGCTCGGTCCTCGGGGTCCAGGCGGTCGTCGATGGCTAGTAGCTCGACCTCGGTTCCCTCCGGCAGCTTGGTCGGCTCATCGAGGACCAGCCTGCCGTTTTTTACAACCGCCTTGAGCGCCTGCATTGACTTCGAGTCTACTTCCCCTTGGCAGTTGCGGCTATCAGGTTATTGGTTCGCGCTCGATTGGGTCAGTTCGTGCTCAGGATATCGGTCGCGATCTCCTGCAGGCGCAGGAGCGCGGCAACGAGGTCCTCGAGCGGGAGCTCGTCGGCGTTGAGCATCAGCACGTAGCCGGGTTCGCCGCGGCGCACCACACCGCGCGGATCGTAGAGCAGCCAATCATTCGGCTGGCCCCAGTTCGCGAGCGGGATGCACTCGTCGATGCCGGTGGCGCCGTAGCCCGCCGACATCTCGAGGTACTCGCGCGCGTTCTTCGCGAGCGTGGTCTCGCCGCGGTAATCGCGCGTGCCGAAGAACTCGTTGTCCCAGAGCTTCATGCCGTCGGTCAGCGTGAGCAACGCGCGGTAGTCGTTCGGCAGCTGGATCTTCCGCGCCTTCTCGGTGGCGATCACGTTGTCGAGCGTGGTCCCCGGGTTGAGCTGGCCTTGCTCGCCGTACTCCTTGAGGGTAGCGACGAGCGAATCGAGCGCGCTGCGTACCGGATGCATGTGCGGCCTGATATCGACGGGGATCGACGGAGCCGAGGCGCCGTCGAGGAGCGCGCCGAAGTCCGGATCGTCGAGGTAGGTCGCGAAGTCGTCGTCGCGGCGGATCTGTGACGGGGTGGCACCGGCGTCGATCGCCTGGCCGAGCGCCTGCAGCATCGCGGCCTTCGTGCCCATCACCGCGTAGGCACACGCGACGTTGAACCGGAGCTCCGCGCTCGCATCCGCAGGCACCAGCGCGACGAGCTTCGCCATCCGCTCGGCGTCGTCACCGACGGCGGCGAACGCGTTGCGCAGGAACTCCTGGGCGTGGAAACCATCGGGATCGGGAAAGTCGGGCCAGCGCTCGAGCACGAGGTCGAGCAGGTCCTTGACCTCCTTGCCGCCGCGGTGCCCGCGCGCGATCGGCAGGAGCATGAGCTGCGCGGAGCCGAGCGCGACCTGACCCTGCGGCGTGCTCGCGCGTCCGTGCACGGTCGAGAGGAACCGCCGGAGCGCATCGACGGGATGTTCGTCCTCGAGAATCTCGACGACGCGCGCACCTCCACCAGCCGGCTGCGGCGCCGGCAGTGGTGGCGTGTGCTGCACGATCGGTGGCTTCTTCGTTCGCGGCTTCGACTTCGGTACGGCGCGGGCCGGTGCGCGTCTCGCAGCCGCCGGCTTCTTCGCCGGTCTCTTGGCCGGCTTCTTGGGAGCCGGCTTCTTCTTCGGTGCCGGCTTCGGCGCGGGCTTCTTCTTGGCAGCTTTCGCCGCCGTCTTCTTCGACCTCGGCTTCGCCTTTGCCATCCCCTACGAGGCTACTACTTGTCCGCGCCGAACATGCCGTCCTGGTACTCGACGATCTCGCCCTTGACCGCCGAAGCGGCCACGGTGAGCGGCGAGGCGAGGTAGAGGCGGCCCGGGCCCGAGCGGCCCTTGTAGTTGCGGTTGATCGCCGACACGGTCACCTGCTCGCCGCGCTCCGAGACGCCGGGCCCGCAGCCGATGCACGCGCCGCAGCCGGGCTTGATGACCTCGACGCCCGTGCGCGCGAACAGATCCGTGTAGCCTTGCGCCTTCGCGTACGCCTCGACGTCCTGCGATCCGAACTGCAGGTAGAACCGCACGCCGTTCGCGACGCGCTTGCCGGACTTCTCGGCATCGGCCATCACGCGCGCGTACATGTCGATGTCGTCGCGCTTTCCGGCCGTGCACGAGCCGCCGTACGCGATCTCGATCGGAACGGATCCGATCTCCGTGATCAGCGCGCCGTTCTTCGGATCGCTCGCGATGCCGTGGTCCGGGTCGCCGGGCGTGGCGACCATCGGCCGGATCGACGCGAGATCGATCTGGTGCACGCCGCCATCGTGATGCGCACCCGGATCCGGCGTCACGACCTTCGCGCGCAGCGCATCGATCGACACGCCAGGACGGCGCGCGACGATCCACTGCAGCATCGTGTCGTCGACCTCCATCACCGCACCGCGTGCCGAGCACTCGGTCGCCATGTTCGCGAGCGTCGCGCGCTCGTCGGGTGCGAGCGCGAACAGGCCGCTGCCGCCGAACTCCATCACGCGGTTCAGCGTGTCCTCGCGCTTCGCGAACGTGGCGAGGATGTGCAGCATCACGTCCTTCGCGCTGACGCCGGCGCGCAACGTGCCGGTGAGCTCGAACCGGATCGACTCCGGCACCGCGATCGGCGTGAAACCCCAGTAGAGCAGGGCGGCGTACTCGGTCGAACCGACGCCCCACGACAGCGCGCCCGATGCCCCACCCATGCAGGTGTGGCTATCGGTCGCCTGCACGAAGTCGCCCGGATCGAGGAACTTCTCGCGCGCGACCTGATGGCAGATGCCGGGCGACACGCCGTCGACGGCGCTGTAGTTGCGCACGCCGGTGCGCGCTGCGAAGTCGCGCTGTACGTCGCGCAGCTTCTGGATCTTGTCGGCGAACTTCGCCATCGATGCGACGCCGGTCGCGTAGATCAGATGATCCTCGAACACGGCGAACTTCGCGGGGTTCTGGAGCTTGTAGTCGGCGCCGTACTCCGCCGCGAGGAAGAAATCGACCTGCGCCGTGGTGAACTCGTGCGAGTAGCCGGCGTCGACCTTGACCAGCACGGCGTCGCCCGGCTTGACGTACTCGCCCTGACCGGGGAGCAGCTTCGCGGCGAGGATCTTCTCGGTCAGGTTCATCGGGCGCTTGCCCGTACCCGTGGCGGGGACCTTGATCTCGCCCTTGTCGAGGCGCGCGCAGAACGGGAGCAGACCGCCGCTCTCGATGATCAGCCCGGTGATCGCATCGTGACCCTGCGTGAACTCGGCGAGCGCGATGGATTCGCCGGCCTCGAGACGGCGCAGCATCGTGTGGTCGCCCATCAGCTGGCCGATGTTGATGTTGTTGCGCGCGTGGATCGGCGCGAACGACGACGCGATCGCGAGCTTCGATCCCGAGAACACCTCGCACTGCGCGGCGGTCTCGCGGCTCGAGCCGACGCCCTTCTGCGCGCCGGCGACGATCACCTCGAAGCCCGCGTTGACCAGCGCATCGGCGGGGATCAGCCGCGCACCGTTGATCACGAGCCCGGCGTACGCATTCTTCGCGATGTCGGCGGGGTCGTAGTCGAAGCACACCCACGCGGGGGTCATCGCATCCGTGTTGATATCGTCGAGCAGATCCTCGGCGGCGACGTCGCTCATGCGAAGCGTCAGTGTTCCGGCGAGCTGCTGCCGGATCTTCTCGGGATCCTTCGTCAGGTAGAGGACCCGCTTGCCCGGACTCAACGCGAACCGGCGATCCGACATCGCGGGAACCGTACCACCCAACCGGCTACTGGAACATCGCGAGCACCGGGGTGTCGTGGAATCAGGACTGTCCCGATCGCCGGCTCGGCGTTGTCCCTTAACGGCGAGCGGCGAATGCGGCTATGACCTAGGCATGTCTCGCGCTCCCTATGTAGGTCTGCACGTGGCGACAGGTGCGCGTCGGGCGACGGCCGCGGACATCGTGGCGAGCGTGCAGCGCGAGATCTCCCTCGGTGCGCTGCCCGCCGGGAGCCGCCTCCCACCCGTGCGCGCACTCGAGAAGCAGCTCGGGCTGTCGAAGAACACGGCTCAGGCCGCGTACGACGAGCTGGTCGCGCGCGGCCTCGTCGAGGCACGCGAACGCGAGGGCGTGTTCGTATTGTCCCCCACACGCGTCACGGCGCCGGCCGCGGTCGTTCGCGTGCCGCTGCCGGTGCTCGTTCCGGCGCCACTCTCACCACCGGATCTCCCGGCGCGCGGCACCACCGCGCTGTCGACCGTGTTCATCGACCCCGAGCTCCTGCCCACGGAGCGGATCGCGGAGTGTGCGCGCTCGGTACTGCGCGAACGGATGCCCGCGCAGTACGAAGCGCAGGGCTACCGGCCGCTGCGGGAGGCGATCGCGAAGCGGTTGCAGGCCCGGGGTCTCGATGTCGAGGCCGACCACGTCGTGATCACCACCGGCTCGCAGCAGTCTCTCGATATTGTCGCGCGCTCGCTCGCATCGAAGCGCGTCGCGTGCGAGTCGCCGGTCTACGCGTACGCGAAGCTGCTGTTCGAGAGTCTCGGCAACGAGCTCGTGGGCCTGCATCTCGATCCGTTCGGCGGCATCGATCTCGATCGCTGGGAGCGCACCCTCGCGACCGCGAAGCCCTCGCTCGCGTACCTGATCCCGAGCTTCCACAACCCTACCGGGTACTCGTACTCGAGCGGCGAGCTGCGCGGCGTGCTCGAGATATGTCAGCGCCACGGCGTGGCGATCCTCGAGGACGACTGGGGCAGCGACATGATGAGCGACGGCGAGTACCGCCCGATGCTGCGCATGCTCGGCGGCAAGAACGTGCTCTACGTGAACTCGTTCACGAAGAAGCTGCTGCCCTCGCTGCGCATCGGCTTCGTCGCGGCGGCGCCCGAGCTCGTGCCCACGCTCGTCGCGATGAAGCGGCTCTCGACCCTCGGCAACGCGTGGCTGACCGAGGCGGTGGTCGCGGAGTTCCTCGACCGCGGCTACTACGACACCCACCTCCAGGCGCTGCAGCGTGCGCTCGATACGCGCTACGCCGCGTGCCTCATGGCGCTCGACGAGCTGATGCCCGAAGGCGTGCGGTGGACGCGACCCGGTGGTGGCCCGACACTGTGGCTCGAGCTTCCACGCGAGATCGATCTCCCTGCGCTCGAGGTGCACCTGCTGCGTCGGGGTGTCCAGGTCACCAACTCCTCGGCCGCGTTCCTCGGGCCCTCGCACCTCCACGGGTTCCGTGTCTCCTATGCATATCTCTCCGAGCAGGAGATGCGTTCCGCCCTGACGATCGTCGCCGATGCACTGCGCGTACTCGCTCGCGCGTGAGGCACTACGCCCCACGTGTCACGGACTCTTGTGCAACTTGGCTCGCCGGGGCAGAAATGTAGGTTGTGAGGTTCTTCCGGGTCGCCAGTCTCGTGGTTGTCGCTGCGTGCGGTAGCGCGCCCGCGGCGAATCAGGAGTACTGGGGCGATCGTATCGAGCCGCCGCGCGGCCTCGAGAAGATCCAGCCGGGCATGAGCGTCGCCGAGGCGAAGAAATTGATCCCCGCGCTCAAGGACGACCACACCGGCGTGCGCGAGCACTTGCTGCTCGACTCCGGCGTCAGCGACGTCAAGCTCGAGGTCCGCGTCGACAACGGCATCGTGGCGAGCATCGTCGCGATCGTGCAGGGCCCACGCGTGCGCGAGGTACTGACCGGGCGGTGGGGCGAGCCGACGATCACCAAGGACTCGCTCGGACAGCCCGAGATCACCTGGGCCAACGAGTCGACGGGGTGGAAGGCGAAGCTCGACTGCCTCGAGCGCAACTGCCTGGTCGAGTTCGTCCCGTACCACGTGCTGACCAGTGAGTTCTTTGGTGCGCACGTGGTGCCGCCTGGTGATCTGGCGAACCTCAGGATCGGCATGAAGGTCGTCGAGGCGCGCAAGCTCGCGCCCGGGCCGATCGACGTGCGCGCCGGCATCCCGACCGGCGTTGACAGCGTTCGCGAGTTCATCGCGGTCGACGACAAGCTCGGGACCGTGCGCGCGATCTATCTCAACCTGCCGCAGCACGCGGAGAACCTGATCGTCGAGGCCTGGGGCGATGGCTGGGCGGCGGTCGAGCCCGTCGGCAAGAACGTCCTCGTGTGGCCGGATCCAACCACGCGCTGGCGCGCCACCCTGCGCGACGCCCTCGGCTACAGCCACGACCTCGCGTACGACAACTACCTGCCCGCCGCGGATCTGTTCGGCGAGCAGCCCGACGTGCTCGATGCGGCGCCCGTGCTCGGCTCCACCGTCGACGAGGTCAAGAAGCTGTTCCCGGCCGAGATCACCACCTCGGGCCGCGACCTCGTGCTCTCGCTGCTCCCCACCGAGTGGGAGCGCGGCGCGACGAAGATCAACCTCGATGTCTCCAGCGGTCACATTCGCCAGCTGACGTTCTCGATCCCGTACAAGGCGCACCCCGAGGCGAAGGAGGAGCTCCTGGCCCTGTTCACGCACAAGTGGGGGCAACCGCGGCCGACCGAGGAAGATGACAAGAAGCTGCTGATCTTCCGCGAAGGCGATCCGCGCGTCGAGGTCCACGAGGACACCGAGCACGGCGCCTACCAGATCGAGATCCGGAAGTAGCGCGATCACCGCATCGATCGTCACCTCCCGCTGGCGTCAGCACGCCGGCGGCGTCGCAGCGCCAGCACGAGCGCGCACGCACCGAGGCCCGACGTCCCGCCGCTGCTCGAACACCCGATGTCCCGGAACCACGGCGGGTTGCCGGTGACCACGACATCGAGCTCGCGCACGGTGATGTTGTCGTTCGCGTCACGCGCCTCGACCATCACGGTGTGCGCGCCGGTCGGCAATGTATCATCCGTGACGAAGTCGAACGGTCCGGTCGTGCGCTCGTCGACCTTCACCCCGTCGACGTACAACGCGACGGTGGTGACGCCGATGTCGTCGAGCGCGCGGGTCTGCACGGTGAATCCGGGGGAGACTTCGGCATGCGCGGCGGGCGACATGATGACGAGCGTCGGCGCGGTGCCATCGCCGCCCGCGGCACCGAGGCGCGCGAGGAGGATCTGTTGCGAGTTCTGCTGCGCGCGGCACGCGCTGGAGCCGAGGCCGCACGGACGCTCGGTCTTCTCGCCGCACGCGACGCCGGTGTCCTGGAACGCGCGCTTGCCGGCATACGGCAAGTAGCTCATGGGATCGGAGGCGAGCAGCTCGTGATCGAGACCGTACGCGTGCCCGATCTCCTGCGACATCACCTCGCAGACGAGCTGCGGATCGGTGGGCAGGTTGTCGGTGAACGCGAACACGATCGCGTTCTCGACCACGCCGCAGTCGATCGCAAACGGCGCGATGCCCGCGACCGTCGCGGGGCGCCCGATATCGGCGGGCGAGCCACCGAATAGTGCTTCGATGTGGGGAGCGTCGCCGGGATCCGTCTCGGTGACCTCGACGTCGAACTTCGCCCAGGTCTCGCGCATGCACGCGACCGTCGCGGTCCACTTGGCATCGCTGACCTCCCAGCCCGTGATCGTCGATGGCTGGGTCACGATCGACGAGGTCTGCTTGTGGGAGTCGTTGGCGCCCGGCCGGACCGTTGCGCCCTTGCGGTTCAGGAAGATCGCGCGGCTCTGTGCGCGCGAGACGCCGGTAGCGGGGACGAGCTCTCGCACCATGTGGGTGCCGTCGAGCGGGCCGTCATCGATGACGGGGGCGGCGGCAGCGGGCGACACCGAGAGAAGCAGCGCTGAACAGCACGCCGCAAGACGAACGACCATGGCCTGTGAACCGGCCAGAGGTCACGTCGATGAAGGGGTGATCAGACTGTTCGGAAAGGTCGCAGACGGCCCGACACCGACCCTATTTCCGCCGCTAGATCGCGTTCTTGTCGATCGACGAGCGTGCCTGCTCCGAGAGGATGCGGACGCCCATGATCATCTGCGCGAATCGCGCGTCGGTCGTCAGGCCCTTCGCGAACCGATAGTAGATCTGCTGGGCGATCACGGCGGTCTTGAGCAGACCGAACGCATAGAAGAACACGAGGTTCCCGGTCGGCACCCCTGCACGCTCCGCGTAACGCCGAGCCACTTCCTCGCGCGTCATCATGCCGGGCCGCGCGGTGGGCCCGAACGGCAGCGCGTGCACCGGCGGCGGATCGCTGGCCTGCGCCCAGTACGACAGCGAGGTCCCGAGGTCCATGCGCGAGTCGCCGATCGTGGTCATCTCCCAGTCGAGGACGCCGGTGATCCGCTCGAGCGCGGGGTCGAAGATCACGTTGTCGAACTTGAAGTCGTTGTGGACGAGCGAAGCGCGCCCCTCGACCGGCATGTTGGCGGCGAGCCAGGCGGCGACCTCGGTGACAGCGGCGATGTCATCGGTCTGCGAGCTCGCATACCGCTCGGTCCAGCCGGTGACCTGGCGGGTGATGTAGCCGGCGGGCTTGCCGAAGTCGCCGAGGCCGGCGGCCGTGTAATCGACGGCGTGCAGGTCGACGAGCGCGTCGACGAGGATCTCGCAACAGCGACGAACGCGCGCGTGGTCGGCAGCGAGCTCGGCGGGGAGATCCTTGCGGAGGATCACGCCGCGGCGGCGCTCCATCAGATAGAACGGCGCGCCGAGGACCTCGCCGGTGGCCTCGTATGCGATCACGCGCGGGGCGCGCGCGTAGACCGGGGCGAGCTTCGAGAGCACGGCGACCTCGCGGCCCATGTCGTGCGCGGACTTCACCTTCGAGCCGAACGGCGGCCGGCGCAGCACGTACTCGCGATCGGCGTGATGCACGAGGTAGGTCAGGTTCGAGTGGCCGCCCGGGAACTGTTCCACCGTGACAGCACCCGCTGCGCCGAGCTCGGTCTCGAGGTACGCGGTCAGCTTCGGGAGATCGAGCTCCTCACCGGTGCGAACGGCTCGCGGTGCGTCCTCGATCATGGCCTTCCGTACCGCGCGAGGATGCGCTTCGCGACGACCATCTTGTGGACCTCGTCGGGGCCGTCGTAGATGCGCGCGCCGCGCTCGTGGACGTAGTAGTAGGCGAGGATCGTGTCGCTCGTGATGCCGAGGGCGCCATGGAGCTGGATCGCGCGGTCGACGATCTGCAGCATCACGTTCGCGACGAAGAACTTGATCGTCGAGACCTCGTCTCGCGCGCGGTCGAAGCCCTTGTTCTCGATCGTCCACGCGGCATGGAGGACCATCAGACGCGAGGCGTTGATGTCGGCGCGCGCCTCGGCGACCCACGCCTGTGCGATCTGGCGCGTGGCGAGCGTCTTCTCCGCGTCGATCTTGCGGCGGGTGAGGTGGTTGCACATGGTGTCGAACACGCGCTCGCAGATGCCGATCCAGCGCATGCAGTGGTGGATGCGGCCGGGGACAAGGCGCTCCTGCGCGATCAGGAAGCCCGCGCCCTCGGGGCCGAGGCGGTTTGTCTGCGGCACGCGCACGTTGCGGTACCAGATCTCGCCGTGCGAGCCGTAGCCCTCGCCCGCGTCGCCCATGATCTTGATGTTGCGCGCCAGCTCGAAGCCGGCCGTGTCGGTGGGGACGATGATCATCGAGGCGCGCGCGTGCGCCGATGCCTCCGGGTTCGTCACCGCCATCACGATCGCGAACGCAGCGCCGTCGGCGGCGGTGGTGAACCACTTGTGGCCATCGATGACGTAGTCGGTGCCGTCCTTGCGGGCCTGGCACGACATGATCGTCGGGTTCGAGCCCGGGTTCTCCGGCTCGGTCATCGAGAAGCACGACCGGATGTCGCCGTTCGCGAGTGGCTGGAGCCACTTCGCCTTCTGCTCGGCGGTGCCGTACTTGTGGAGGATCTCGAGGTTGCCGGCGTCGGGCGCCTGGCATCCGAACACGTAGTGACCGAGCGGCGTGCGACCGAGGCGCTCGGAGACGAGGCCGTGCTCGACGAGCGAGAGCCCGAGGCCGCCAACATCCTTCGGCAACGACGGGCCCCACATGCCGGCGGCCTTGACCTGCGCGCGCAGCTCGTTCAGCCGCGGCGTCGAGGCGACGAACCCTTTCTCCATGACCTCTGCCTCGGCGGGCATGATCACTTCGGCGACGAACTTCTCGATCTTCTCGAGCAGGGGGCGGACGGATGCGGGCGGATCGAAGTCCATGGATGACCTACCGTTCGGAGTGCAGCTCGTCGGGGAGATGGGCAGTGACGTTGAACGTGACGAGCGAGACTTGTTCGGGCTTCCACGCCGCGTGGCGCGCGAAGTCCTGCGTGCGAAACCGGAGCTCGGTGATCGACGCGTTGCGGATCACGATGCTGGTGCGGACCATGCGCGCTTCGGGGATGCCGAACGTGAGGCCAACGGCGACGCCGATCGGACCGGCGGAGGTCACGCATGCGAGCTTCGCGCCCGAGGATGCAGATGCGAGCACGTGCGTGAGACCGGCGCGCACCCGCGCGACGAACGCCGTGACCCGCTCCACTCCATCGACGACCCATTCGTCGTTCGCCCATTTCCCGAGGATCGCGTGGAACGCTTCGTCGAGCAGGCGCGGTGTGGGCGCGGTCTTCAGCGCTGCGAACTTCGGATCCTCGGCGACGAGCCGCGGCGCGAGGTGCTGCAGCAGCTCGAACGCGGGGTACTCGGAGAGCTCGAGGAGCTCGTGCGGAGCGGGGAGCGGGGATCCGCTGGCCTGCGCGCTCTCGATCGCGAACGCTCCCGTCTGGACCTGACGACGATGCGGCCCGGTGAACAGGCCCGAGATGCCTTTCGTCGCGAGCCATCGCCCGACGGCGCGGGCTTGCTCTTCACCACGAGGCGATAACCGATCGTAGTCGGCTTGCCCGTACGAGGCCTGGCCGTGGCGGATCAGATAGAGCGTGCCCACGCGGCGCGCATCGTACCCCCGCTCGCGACGGGGTGCCGCATCCACCTACACGCGAGGCACTTTCACGGCTCATCCTGACCCCGACGGGTATATGGTGCGGGCATGCGTGCGATCGCCCTGGTGGGGCTCGCCCTCGTCGCAGCGTGCGGTGGGAGCGACCAGAACGCGGACCCCGGCCGGGTCACGCTTCATCGGCTCAATAACGCCGAGTACAACAACACGGTCCACGACCTGCTCGGAACGAGCCTGAAGCCGGCGAACGACTTCCCTGCCGACGATCGTGGCTACGGGTTCGATAACGTTGCGGACGTGCTGCGGCTGTCGCCGCTCTCGCTGGAGCTCTACGAGGGCGCGGCGGAGGCGCTGATCGCCGATACCCTCGCGGTCACCACCGGTTCCGCGACGCAGTCGTTCGAGCTGATGGGCGATGCGGCAAGCGGAAATGCGTCCGCGGGCGGCTGGTACTTCTTCTCGAACGGCAGCGCATCGATCAACGTGCAGGTCCCGATCGCCGGCATGTACCGGATCTCCACGCGCGCCTACGGTGCGCAGGCGCCGCCCGATCCCGCGCGGCTCTCGATCGAGGTGCCGAACGCGGCGCCGATCATCATCGACGTCACTGCGGTCCAGGCGAACCCCGCGATCTACGACCGCACGGTCTCGCTGCCGGCGGGAACCTCGGTGATCACGGTGTCGTTCATCAACGATGCGTACGACCAGACCACGATGACCGACCGAAACCTGTGGGTCGACTACGTCTCCGTCACCGGGCCGCTCGACGGTCCACAGATCGACGGTTCGCGGCGCAAGGCCATCCTCGTCTGCGACGATCTCGACAGCACGCAGTGCCAGCAGACGATCCTGTCGCAGTTCGCGAAGCGTGCGTGGCGCCGGCCACCCACCGATGCGGAGGTCGCCGCCCTCGTCTCGCTCGTCGATCTCGCAAAATCGCAGGGCGATACGGCCGAGGCAGGGATCCGGCTCGCGCTGCAGCGCGTCCTCGTGTCACCGCACTTCGTGTTCCGCGTCGAGGTGGACAAGGATCCGAATTCGGCCAAGCCGCGCCCGCTGACCGGCTGGGAGCTCGCGACACGGCTCTCGTACTTCCTGTGGAGCTCGATGCCCGATGCCGAGCTGTTCGACGCGGCCGAATCCGGCAAGCTCGCCTCCGATCCCAAGGAGATCGAGCGCCAGGCCCAGCGCATGCTCGACGATCCGAAGGCGATCGCGCTGACCGACAACTTCGCCGGGCAATGGCTGTTCACCCGCGCCCTCGGCGACCAGGACCCGGACTACACGCTGTTCCCCGACTACGACGAGGAGCTCGAGTCCTCGATGCGCGCAGAGACGCGCCGCTACTTCCAGGCGTTCCTCACCGAGGACGTGCCGATGGACCAGTTCCTCGTCGCGGACTTCACGTACGTGAACGACCGTCTCGCCGAGTTCTATGGCCTGCCGCCGGTGAATTCGCCGACCGACCTCGTGCGGGTCTCGCTCGCCAGTTCTCCGCGGCGCGGCTTCCTCACCCAGGGCAGCTTCCTGCGCGTGACCTCGCGCCCCAAGCGCACGTCACCGGTGCTCCGCGGCAAGTGGGTGCTCGATAATCTCCTGTGCACACCTCCACGACCGCCACCGCCGGGCGTCGAGGGCTTGCCCGAGGGCATGACGAGCACCGGCTCGATCCGCGATCGCCTCGAGGCGCATCGTTCGAATCCGATCTGCGCGAGCTGTCATCGCTCGATGGATCCGATCGGTTTCGGTCTCGATAACTTCGATGCGATCGGGCACTACCGCACTGCCGACGCGGGCTTCCCGATCAATGCGAACGGCGAGCTGACCGATGGCACCACCTTCAACGGTGCAGTCGAGATGACCCAGCAGCTCGCCGCGAACCCCGGCGTCTACCGCTGCATGGTCCAGAAGCTCTACACGTACACGGGACGGTCGCCGTTCCGCATCGAGGCGATCGAGCACATCGATTCGCTGACCGAGCGCTTCATCGATCGCGGGTACCACTTGCGCGACCTGCTGGTCGATATCGTCACGGAGCCCTTCTTCGTCTCCCGTCGAGGTGAGCCATGAATCGTCGTAAGTTCCTCGGTGGCGCCGGCGCGATGATCGCGCTGCCGTTCCTCGCGTCGCTGCGATCGCGCGTCGCGCGCGGCGCCGATCCCATGGTCCCGCGCCGGTTCGTCGGGTTCTACCTGCCGTGCGGCATCGTGATGGCTGACTGGACGCCGGCCGCGGAAGGCGCGGCGTGGAGCTCGACGATCCTCGCACCGCTGCAGACGTACAAGAGCAAGGTCCTCGTGCTGAGCGGCATCGACAACAAGCCCGGCCGGTCCGATGGCGGTGGTGATCACGCGTCCGGGACCGGCGCGTTCCTCACCGCGACGCACGTCAAGAAGACGGCCGGATCGGACATTCTCAACGGCGTCTCCCTCGATCAATTGCTCGCGAAGAAGATCTCCGATGGCCTGCCGCTGCCATCACTCGAGCTCGGTACCGATGGCGGCGCTTCCGTCGGTGATTGCGACACCGGGTACAGCTGCGCATACGCGCGCAGCATCGCGTGGGCCGGGCCGACGAGCCCGTTGCCGAAGCAGACCAACCCCACGGCGGTGTTCGATCGCCTGTTCGCGGGCTACGACCCGGATGCTTCGGCCGCGCAGGTCATGCGCCGCAAGGTGTACCGGACCAGCGTGCTCGACGGTGCGCTCGAGGATGCGACCTCGCTGCGCACCAAGCTCGCGCGCACCGACCAGGCGAAGCTCGACGAGTACCTGACCGCCGTGCGCGAGCTGGAGACCCGGATCGCGAGGCCGGTGAAGGTGTGCAAGCCGGGCGCGCGGCCACCGGGTGGGCTGACGTTCGCGCAGCGCTCGCGCGCGATGATCGATCTCATCGCGATCTCGTTCGAGTGCGATCTCACGCGCGTCGTCACGTTCATGCTCGGCAACGCGGGCTCCGGCAACACGCACCCGCAGATCGGCATCGCCGAGTCGCATCACGAGCTGTCCCACCATATGGGCAACGTCACGAACCTCACAAAGCTCACGCAGATCAACACGTGGGAGATCGGCGAGCTCGCCTACCTCCTGGGCAAGCTGAAGGCGATCGACGACGGCAACGGCGTGACCGCCCTCGATAACTCGATCGTGTTCTGCTCGAGCGAGATCGAGGACGGGGACGCGCACCGGCACACCAACCTTCCGATCGTCGTCGCGGGTGGCGGTGGCGGCTCGATCGCAACGGGCGTTCATCGGCGCTACACGAACGCGCCGCCGATCGCGGATCTGTTCATCGCGCTCGCGGGTGGCCTCGGCCTCGACCTTCCGAAGTTCGGCGACGAGGGCACGAAGCCGCTCGCCGGCATCCGCGCCTGATCGTCTCGCTACTTCGTGTAGTCGAACCAGGCGCCTGCATACGGCGCCTGGCGGTGGCAGCGGCTCCAGCACAGGTCCTTGTGGACCTCGCCGCCGCCCACGTCGGGCATCTGCGTGAACAACCAGCCGCCCTCGTCGTCGGGATCCGTCCCCGGATTGATCTTGCGCATGATCTCGATGATCCGCAGGGCGCCCGGCACGCCGTTGTTGTTCTCGTGGACTTCCTTGACCAGCGTCGCGTCGCGCTCGGTGGTTCCGTTCGTGCGCGCGATGTCGTTGACGTAGATGATCCGGTAGCTGTCGCCGTGACCGGGGATGTTCCCGAACGTATCGACGCGATGCCAGCTCTGGTAGTCGCCGAGATCGGGCGGGGAGACCGCGTCGCCGCAGCCCGCGAGAAGCGCGCAGACGAGGACGAGCCTCATGGCACCACCAGCATGCCGACGGAGATCTCTACGAAGTCGTTGCTCGCATCGGGACCGTCGATGTCGGCGCCGTCGTCGAGCCGCGCGACGAGCTCGTAGCTGCCGGCGGGAATTCCGGTCAGGTTGACGGTGAACGTGTCGCGTCCCGAGACGAGATCGGCGAGCACGCCCGTGACGAGCTGCGCGCCCTTGAGCCGCGGACCGCGCAAGCTGCCGACCACGAGATCTCGATCGCGATCGGTGAGCTCGTAGCTGAAGTGGACGATCGGACCTTCGCGGCCGAGCTCGCTCACCGTCAGCTCGGGAGTCGCGTTGTTGGCGCGGCCCTCGCCACGCGGTGCCTTCATCGATCCGTCGACGAGACCCGCCCACGTGCGCAGGATCGTGATCTCGCGATCGCCGAGCGAGCGCCCCGGCGGCATCACGGTCTCGGTCGGCCGGTACTTGCTCTTCGTGATCCGCTGCGCGATCAGCGTGGCGTTCTGCGCGGCACCGGAGATCGGTGCATCGAACGCGACGACTTCGACGGGATCGTACGAGTCGAGGCGCAGGCCGAACGCTGCGAACCCGAGCGTCGGATACGAGTGACAGCGCACGCAGTTCGCGGCGAGCACCGGCATCACGTCGACCTGCCAGCTCGGCTGTGTCGGCGGATCGTCGAGCCCGCATCCGGCGAGCGCGATCGAGATGATGGCGAGGCGGGCGATCACAGGTAGTAGTGTAACTGCAGGAGGGCGAGACGGTTGGGATGCGTCGCATCGTCACCCGTCGCCTCGAGGCGGGTGAGGAGGTGGAGCTCGACGTGCGCGTACGGGAACCACTGGAGGTCGAGCTGGAGCGCGTTACGGGATGCGCCGCCAAGCGAGAGATCCGAGTCCCAGCGCTGGACCGTGGCGCCGATCATGTAGCCCGGCATGATCATCTTCGTGACCTGCGCGAAGCCGAGGATCTGCAGGCGCGTGGTGCCGCCGCCGGTGAAGCTCTGGCGCTGCAGATCGAGCTCGCCGATCAACATCAGGCCCGGCTTCTCGAGCCAGTGCTTGCCGATCGCGCCGAGGAGCCCGCGGCGGTCGTCGGCTGTCATCGCGAACCGTGCGTTGCCGGCGACGATGGAATTGCCGAACCGGCGCTCGTAGTACGCGGTGGCACCGGTCGCCTTCGCACCCGATCCGGTGGACGGAATCGGGTTGCCGACGAAGCCGGCGATGTAGCCCTCCCAGCTTGCTCCGTTGACGCCGACCTCCAGCGCATATGGCTCGTCGAGCGTGGACTGATCGAGGTAGCGGCGCGGATATGCCGTGTGATCCTGCGTGCGCACGCCGAACACCGGGAAGAACCGACCGGCGCGCACGGTCGCGCTCTCGCTCTCGTACATGACGTAGTGCTGCCGCGACGCGAGGTAGGTCAGCGGCGAGGCGCCCGCGACGCGTCCACGCGCGGCGCCGTTGAGACCGAGCGTGATGTTCAGCGAGATCGGGCCCGCCGCGATGCGCGTGTACGTATCGGCCTGCATCGGAAACGCGAGGAGGGTGGGATCGCGGCCGGCGAGCTGCTTCCCGAGCAGCGCCATGCGGACGTCGCCGCCGAGCTGGATCCACGAGGGCAGTTCGACGGCGCCATGGAGGAACTTGCCGTCACCGCGTCCACTCAACGTGCCGCCGGCTTCGTCGCGACCGACGTCGTTGAGGAGCCCACCGCCGGCGGGCGAGAAGTGACACGCCGAGCAGCGAGCCCAGCCGAGCGCGGGCTGGAACTGCGGGTAGGCCGCGGCGGGCGCGGCGGCGAGCGCGATCGCAACGCCGACGACCAGTGCGAGCCAGCTCAATCGCATGCGGCACCCTCGAGGATCCAGCGCTCGATGATCTCGATCTCCGCGTCCGGCAGCGGCGCGTCGGGCGGCATGACCGAACCGCCCTCGCCGCGCAGGAGATATACGAGCTTCGATGCCTCGGGGTGACCGGGGCGCACGAAGTTCCCCGGCGGCGAGCCGGCGACGTCGGGCGCATCGCAGCCGCGACCGGTAAGCAGGAGGTACGCGGCATCGGGCGTCGAGAGGTCGACGCCGGCCTGCGAGCCGAGCTTGCTGTGACACGCGGAGCTCGTGCAGCTCGGGCGAACGATCGAGGCGTGGATGTACGACCACGACGTGGAGCGATCGGTCGACGCATCACACCCGATGATCAGGAGAAACCCGAGGACCAGCGCTCGCACCGCCCGCATCCTAGCCCGGGTCACCCGACGCCTGGGGACACCCGAGGACAGGTCAGTCGTCCCCAGCGTAGATCTCCTACACCGTCCTACGCCGCGGGATCATGGTCACCAAACTCACCGAGGAGGACCCGAGCCTTGGCACGAAGCTTGGTACGGTGGTTCGTATGAAGCTGGCCCCCGTGTTCGCGATGCTGCTGCTCGTTGCCTGCGGATCGTCCAGCGGCGGTGGCGACGACACCAATACCGGCGGCGATTCGGATGGCGACACCATCAGCGACAACGACGAGGGCCGTGCCAGCGGCCTCGATACGGACCATGACGGCACGCCGGATTATCTCGACGACGACAGCGACAACGACGGCATCCCCGACTATCGCGAGGCCGGCGATGCCGATACCGCGTCGGCTCCGGTCGACTCCGACGGCGACGGAACGCCCGACTTTCTCGACACCGACAGCGATGACAACGGTCGCGCCGATGGCGTCGATGGCGTCGACGATCTCGACCTCGATGGGCAGGCAGACTTCCAGGACATGGACGACGACGGCGACAACATCTCCGACGTCGATGAGCTCGGGGCGAACGTGCTACAGCCAGTCGACACCGACAACGACGGCGTCCCCGACTTCCGGGATACCGACAGCGACAACGACACGATCCTCGACCTCGACGAGACCCAGGCCGACTACGACGCCGACGGCCTGCCGAACTTCCGGGACCTCGACTCCGACGGCGATTGCATCCCCGATCGCCTCGAGAAGCGCGGCACGCCGCCCGCCGATACCGACGGCGATCATCACCCCGACTTCCTCGATCGCGACTCCGACAACGACGGCGTGCTCGACGCCGCCGAGGATCTGAACTGCAACGGTGCGCGCGACGGCAACGAGTCCAACGCGCTCAACGCCGATACCGACGGCGACGGAGTCAGCGACCTGATCGAGGTCGCCGCCGGCACCGATCCGAACAATGCGGCGAGCAATCCGCAGGCGAACGGCGACTTCGTGTTCGTCGAGCCGTACCAGGCGCCGCAGTCCCCGCTCGACTCGAACCTCGACTTCTCGACGAAGCTGCAGGCCGTCGACCTCTACGTGGTCCTCGATCGCTC
This sequence comes from Haliangiales bacterium, assembly GCA_038206055.1. Lineage (GTDB taxonomy): Bacteria > Myxococcota_A > Polyangia > Haliangiales > Haliangiaceae > JABFXX01. The sequence continues at coordinate 45,430 of JBBRBG010000016.1, read as the reverse complement.
CGGGTCGATGTCGCAGGAGATCTCGGCGGTGAAGAACAACCTGGCGAGCGTGGTCTCGAACCTCGCGTGCCCGCCGCTCGGCAACGGCGCCCCCGGCAACTGCATCCCGGATCTGTGGGCAGGCGCGGGCACCGTCGGCTATCACGGCGCCGGCGCCGCGGCGTTCCAGAACTGGGTCGACATCTCGCCGAACCCGAGCTTCGCGAGCGTGCCGATCACCGAGCCGTCGACCACTGACACCGCCGAGCCGCTGTCGTTCGCCGCATGGGCCGCGATCACTGGCATGGGCGGCGCGAACTACACCATGGGCTCCGTCCCCGCGCGCACGGGCTGCGCCGCCGGCCGGTTCGGCTACCCCTGCTTCCGCTCGACCGCGCTGCCGGTGGTGCTGCTCGCCACCGACGAGCAGCCGATCTCTGCCGGCGATACGTACAAGTCTCCCGACTGGGCGACCGTCGTGAAGCCCGTGTTTCTCGCCGCAAAGGCGCGGCTCGTCGGCATCCTCGGCTCCGGCTTCGGCGTGGGCACCGACACGGACCTCCGCCTGATGGCCACGAACACCGGCGCGATCGACGCGGCGAACGGCAACGCGCCGCTCGTGTTCGACGGCGCCGGCGCGAACGCCGCGACCGCGATCCAGACCGGCATCTTCCGCCTCGCGAACGGCCTCCCGCTCGATATCAACGCGGTGACGACCGACGATCCGACCGACGCGATCAACGCCGTTACGTCGTTCGTCCACCACCTCGAGACACTGCAGCTCGGCACCGCGCAGTGCACCAACGGCCTGACGGACATCGATACGAACAGCGATACCTTCAAGGACAAGTTCCTCCAGGTCCGCACCGGCACGCCCGTGTGCTGGAAGGTCGTCTCGAAGCAGAACACCACGGTGCCGGCGATCGATACGCCGCAGCTGTTCCGCGCCACCGTCACCGTCTACGGCGATGGCATCACGCAGCTCGACCAGCGTGACGTGTTCTTCCTCGTGCCGCCGAAGAACCCCGACGGCCCGATCCAGTAGTCGTCAGCGGACGATCCCGAACATCCGATCTGACTCGGCCTGCATCATCACGCGGAACTGCTGGGCCTGCGCGGCATCGTATTTCGGATTCGGCTGGCCGAGGATCTCCGCGGCGCCGACGATCGGCGTCCAGTAGCCTTCGCACTCGATCCATGCCTGGTGGTGCGTGCCGTTCTCGGCGAGCACCAGGTGGTGGTTCATCTGGTTACCGGCGGCGTCCTTCTTGTACGCCATCTCGGTGTGGACCTTCACGTAGAACTCGAGCGTGCACGGCGCCTTGCCGCCGCGGGCACGGGCCTGCGCTGCCTGATAGAGCGGCATGAACGCCACCGCGGTACGCCCCATGTCGCTTGGGTCCGACATCTTCGCGGTGAAGAACGTCTTGGCAGCGAGCCAGTCGGCGTCGCCGACGCCGTGCGCCGCCGCGACCGCGTTCTCCTTGGTGACATCACCGCCCGTGTCGGCCATCAGCGCGCACAGATCCGCATACTGCTCGATCGAGATCATCGGGTCTCTCCTGGTTGGTCTGGACAGATAGAGCCCGCAGCCTCCATCGTGTGCCCGAAAATCGGCACGCCCGCCAACCCCCGCTCAGCTCCTGGCGGTCAGGGCGGGCAGCACGGGGTGACGGGGCAGGCCTTGCCGGTCTTCGCGGCAATCGTCGCGAGGACGCGGCGGTCCGGCTCGCTGGTCGCCTGGCCCTTGAGATCGACCCAGATCCACCTCTGCGGCGGCGGGGGCTGCGGGATTCCGGAGCGTCCCTGACAGAGCGAGTTGATCTGCAGCCAGTAGCCGGCGAGGGCTCCCGACGGCGCTGCCCCAGCCGAAGGCGTCAGGTTGTTCGGCACCGGCGATCCGGCCACGCCTGCAATCGCCTTGGTCGCGAACCAGCTCCCGACCTGCAACGATGTGACCGCGTAGGGTCCTTCCGCGGCGACCACGGTCCCTCCGCACACGGTCGCATTGCCGCCCGCGGGAATCGCGAAGATGCCGAAGCGCTGCGCCGTGGCGACATCGCCGAGGACACAGCCGGTCAGGTGATCGATCCCCACGCTGTTCAACGCGAGCGTCGTGCCCTTGGGCGTGTGCGGGCGGAGCATCGTGAACGTCGTCGAATTCCCGTCCGAGTGTGCCTCGGTGACGAAGTCGACTCGCTCGCCGCGATGGTCGGCGGTGGCCCGCGCGCTCGTGCCGCGCGGCGTCTTGAACGAGAAACCACCGTCGAATCGCTGGACCTGCGTCCCCGCGGGGACTCGCCACTCCTCGAACGGCGCGGCCTTCGCCAGTGTGCCATCGAGAACATGGAGGTCGCCGGTGGGGGTTGCGGTGACCATGACCGCGCCGGTCAGAGTCAGGCCGTCGACGACCGCGGATCGCGCGAGTGTCCCGCGCAGGACGTGGTCCTTCCCCATCTCACTGATCGCGAGCGCCGTCGCTGCCGCGAACGGGAGGCGCTCCTGCTCGCTGGCGCGGGCGAGCGTTCCTTCGATCGCGCGCCTTTGGCACGTCGTCCCGGTGAAGCGGACCGTGATGGTCCCCCTCATGTGCAGGCCACCGCCGACGTCGACGTCACTGCCGGAGAGCCCGCCGTACACCGCAACCCCCGGCTGCTCCGAGGTGAACGTCACCGCCGGCTGCGCCACCGTCGGCATCGGCAACACGGGGATGCCGCACACGCGAACTGGACCGGATCCGCTCAGCCGGGTGGTCGTCGGGTCCGTCGTGACGATCGTTCCAGCAGGTGCCTCACCCGTGGGCAACCCGAGCAACGGGAGCGGCGTGGTGCGCGCGAGCGTCGCCCTGCCGAAGATCACCCGACGGGGTTCGATCGTCGCGATCAGCTGGCTCTCCACGAGCACGCCGCCGAGCTCCTGCGCCCGCGCGAGTGTACCGCTGAGCGTTGGCCCGGTCTGATGTTGTGCGATGCGGATGGCCCCCGCGGCGAAGTCGAGACCGAGCGCGTGCACGGGTTGCGTGCTCGTGATCTCGACCGTGCCGCCGCCGATGTCCGCGCCGCCCTGGAGCCGCATGCCGGGCACGACGTCGACCGTACCTGCGGTGAACACCTGGAGCCGGCCGCTCTTGAAGTCCGTCGCCTCGACCAGCTGGGGCGCTCCCGGTTGGCCCTGCACCTGGCCGATCCGCACGCTCCCGGCCACCCGGGCGCCGGAGATCACGGACTCCTTGTTCAGCTCACCGCGAACATGGACGATCGCGCCGAAGGTCTTGTCGCTGCTCGACCAGGGCAGTACATCGATGACCACTGGCGCGCCGGCCCGGAACTCCGCCCCGAGTGCTTTCATCGGCGTAGCGGGTGTGATCTTCACCTGTCCTCCACTCTGGCCGATCGAGCCTTCGATGATGGAGCTCGCGGGGGCGCAGATATCCGTGCGGGCGACGCACAGCGCGCTCGCGTTGAGGACGACGAGGAAGATGCTCACCATGGCAGTCTAGATCGACGGCTCCACAGCGCGCCAAATTCATCGAAGCGCCGCAACAATACTCAGAAGTACATCGACCGGCTGCGATGGCGATGGCGGCGCATCGAGTCCGGGGCACGCGATGGCCGCAGCTCCGGCTTCGGAAACGGGCGCATCGCAAGCACCGCGCCCGCGATCGCCGTGACGCCGCCGATCCAGAACACGAACATGCCGTAGCCGATCGGGATCTGGCGCGCCGAGCCGGTCATCTTCGGGCCCTGCACGACCAGCGCGATCAGCTTCGGCTCGTCGCGCACGCTCGTGATTGTTCGATAGACTAACTAACTTCTTGACCGAGGCCGCGAGTTCGGGCTTTCTCCCGGCATGACGATCTCGATTCACCTCCAACCCGCCGCGCTCGCGCTCGCGCTCGCGGCCTGCTCGGGATCCCACTCGGCCCAGCCCGACGGGCCTCCCGCGACAATGTCCGATGGTGCATCGCCCGCGGTCGACATCACCACGGTGACGTCGCGAGCCGCCACCGCGATCTGCGGAGCGCTGTACCGCTGCTGCGACGCCGATCTCGCGGAATACTTCGCGGCATATCGCGCGAACGACCTGCTCGCGGCCTACAAGGAACGCCTGCCGCCGGCGGCGCCGCTGAACGAGGCGGAGTGCCGGCAGGTCGTCGGCGAGATGCTCGACATCGTGCCCCTCGGTGACTGGGTGAAGGCGACGCAGCGCGGGGAGGTGACGTTTGACCCGGCGGCGTTCCAGACCTGCGTGAGCGCGCTCGATCACGCGACGTGCGGCGCATCGGCGCGCGCGGCGCTCTGGGACTCGACCTGCCTGGGCTTCTCGGCACCGACCGGTGGCAGCGAGCAGCGCACCGCCTTCCATCGCGTGCGGGCGGTCGGCACGAGCTGCGGCCCGATCCGCGATGGTATCGGCGCGGCGTTCTACGGCACGTGCGATCCGACGAAGGCGTTCTGTTGCTACAGCGCGCCGGGCAGCACCGGCTGTCAGGTCGGGTTCGACCATGCCGGCACCCCGCGCACAGGCTCCTGCCAGGCGGTGTCGGCACTCGGCGCGACGTGCTCGACGACGCTGCCGTTCCAGCTGTGCGCGACCGGCAACGATTGCGACGACGCGACCACGAAGTGCGTGGCGCCGTCGACGACGCCGCTCGCCAACGGTGCCGCATGCGTCGACGCGAGCTTCAACATCCTCGGCGAGTGCGCGGCGGGATGGTGCGACGTGCTGGGCGACGGCACGTGCAGGCCGCAGCAAGCGAACGGTGTCAGCTGTAACGGCAACGACCAGTGCCAGTCGGGTCGCTGCACGACGACCTGCGTTCCCAACGAGCTGTGCACGGGGACGCCGACAATGGGAGGCACCGACGCAGGCGTCGATGCCTCGCCGAGCCCGGACGCGCCGCTCGACGCACCGACGATGAACGACGGCGAGCGGTGCGCGAGCGCGCGCGACTTGATCGTGTCGTCGACGACCTCGCCGGTCGGAGGCTTCACGGGACGACTGGCCGGGCCGTTCGGGACGTCCAACGACTACAACCCGCTGACGTCGAGCAACCTGCCACCCCACTGCTCGGTCGTGTATGACGCCAGGGGCAAGGAGGTCGTCTACCAGTTCGTGCTCGCGCCCGGCGATCGCTTCAAGGTGCACGTCGAGCTCGCTGACGGAAAGCAGGCCGCGATCTACCTGCTCGATAGCTGCCCGGCCGCGGGTTGGCCCGACTTCGACGGCACCGGCGCGTGCGGCTCGAACGAATACGCGGTCGGCTTCTGCGGCGCGCTCGGGTGCGATGGCGCCAACCTCAACGTGCTCTACCCGACGGTGCTGAACGGCACGCCGACGACGACCGCGACGTTCTGGTTGGTCATCGATCAGGTCGCCGGCGCGGACTCGACGGGGTTCGTCGTCGACTGGACGATCGTCCACTGACGACACGGTCGTCGTCTTCGCGCAGCGCCCACAGGACATCGAGACAGCCGCGCAGGTACTGCAGGAAGCGGGCGCGGTCGGGCGCGGGCAGGTGTGCGAGCAGCCGCTGGTTCGCGGCGCGCCGCGGAGGCTCGATCGCGGCGACGACCTCACGACCCCGATCCGTGATCGCGAGGAAGCGCCGGCGCGCGTCGAGGGGATCCGGGCGCTCCTCGATCAATCCACGTCGTCGCAGCGCCGCGATCTGCACGCTGAGCGTCGCGCGCGACACGCCGCGCGACCGCGCGATCTCCGACGCAAGCAACGCGCGCCCCCGCGACGGGAAGTTCGGATCGCCGGCGATCTGGAGCAGCGCCAGCCACTGCTGCGTCGTCAGCTGCGCGGTCGCCGCGAGCGCCTCGCCACCGCGCTGCAGGTGGTTCGCGAGGTCGAACAGCGTCAGCACGATCGCCTGGTCGACGCTCGGGCGCACGAGGGCGGGGGGGCGTGCCATCGGCGCATGGTGCCTTGACATACTCGCGAGCGCCACCGAGCATGGCGCGGTGCGGATCGCACCTGTGTGCGCGGTCGCGATCGCCGTGCTTGCGTGCCGGCCCGCGCGGCCACCGGTACCTGCGACGTCGACGCGCGCGGCCACCGTCGACGAGGTCGTTCGCATCCGCTGCGATGGCGCCGGCGGCGAGGTCGTGACGGTGTGGGATGGCACGGTGTTCGCCTTCGCGAACGGCCAGGAGCCGCGCAAGCTGTTCGCGATCACCGGTACCAACGTCGCCCGTTGCGTGCGACACGCCGGCGCATGGTGGCTGACCTCGCGCGAGCTGATGATCTATCGCGATCCGGACAGCGGTGCGCTCCTCGATCGATGGACCAACCCGTGGACCGGCGAGACGGTCCCGGTGGTCCACGTCGCGAACCGCCTGGTCCAGCGCGAGCTCGGCCCGGTGCCGCTCGCGATCTCGGATGGTGTCGCCAGCCTCGCGATCGACGTCGTGGTCGCGTATCCGAACCCGCTCGCCGCCGATCCAGCGACGCGCGCGTTCGATGCCGCCCCGAGCTACCGAGCCGCCGAGCTGTTCACGCTGTCCGCCGATGCGGCCGCGGCGCTCGATCCCGCCGTCGCGACCGTGCCCGCGATGAGCCTGGTGTGGACGCGCACCGTCACGTGCATCCACGGCAACCACGCGCCGATGCGCGACGGCTACCTGGTCTACAGCGCGCGCGGTCGCAAGCTCGGCGGCGGCGAGGCACTACCGGCCCTGCTCGCGCGCGTGATCGACGAGCGCGCCCCGCTCTTCCGGCACGCGCCGCCCTGCGTCGTCGCCGGGCATAGCGAGACGTCGTGGACCTACTTCGCGGCGCACGTCGCCGACTACCTTGCCGGTGCGACGTTCCCGATCGCCGAACCGCTCGCCGACGAGACCTGTGCGCCGTGACCCGCGCTCGAACGTTCGGTAACGGCAGCCGCGCACCGTTCGGTGGAGATCGGGCACTATGAAAAGTGGGATGGAGGACCGGGACATGCCGCCCACGCTGATGCTCCCCCGCAAGAGCCTACGTGCGAAGGGTCGGCACCGCTTGGCGTCGGAGCAATCGACGCTGACGATCGCGCAGAACGGCAGTGAACGCAGCGGCCCGGGCGCATCGTCGTCGCACGCCCCCGCCGTGGTGGCCGCGCTCCATCTGGAGGAGGCCGCTCGCATGCGCGGGTGGGCGACCACCGTCGTCATGCTGACCCTCGCCGGTGCGGCGTTCACACCGTCGCTGCCGGGCACGCTTGCGCAGAAGGTTCCGTGGCTTGTCGCGCTCGCGCTCGCGTGCGGCTCTGCGGTGATCACGCGCGTGTTGTGTGTGGATCCGAAGCGCTACACACGCCGGGTGTTCCGGGGGTTCGGGTTCGTCGTCGCGACGATCTCGTTCGAGCTTGTCTACTTCCTCGGCGTGAACTCGCCGGTCTCGGTCATCATCACACTCGGCATCACCAGCATCGGACCCGGGCTCGACCGCCGCGGCGCGCTCGCGATCACGATGTACGCGATCGTCGGCTACGCCGTGATCGCCGCGCTCGTCGCGGGCGGCGTCGTCGACGACGTCGGGGTTATCCGCGCGACCGGGTTGCCGTTGGCCGCGAAGCTGTTCGGCGCGGTCATGGTGCCGGCGGTCTTCGTGCTGTCGCTGCGGCTCGCGCGGCTGTCGCGCAGGACGATGGAGACCGCGGCCCAGCAGTGCCACGAGGCGCTGCTGCTCGCGAGCGCTCGCGAGGCCCTGCTCGCCGAGGCGAACCAGAACCTCGACGAGGCGCTGCGCGCGGGATTGAGCGCAGCCGGGCCGTGGTCCGGACAGCAGGCGGGCGCGTGGAAGCTCGGCAAGGTCGTCGGTCGCGGCGCCATGGGTGACATCTACGCCGCGCAGCACGTCGACACCGGCGAGGTCGCGGCGGTGAAGCTCCTGCACGACGACGCCGCGCGTAATGCGAAGTCGCTCGAGCGCTTCGTCCGCGAGGGCGCGATCACCGCCGACCTGAACGTCCCCAACGTGGTTCGCCTCCGCGCGACCGGTGAGATCGGCGGCACGGTGCCCTACATCGTGATGGAGCTGCTCGAGGGCGAGGACCTCGCGCGCATCCTGCGCCGGCTCGGCGTGCTGTCGCGCCTCGCGCTGATCGACCTCGTGACGCAGGTCGCGCGCGGCCTCGATGCCGCCCACGCCGCGCGGATCATCCACCGCGATCTCAAGCCTCAGAACCTAATGCTGGCGAGCGGCACCTGGAAGATCCTCGATTTCGGCGTATCGACGCTCCTCGGCGCGAGCCGCACGCTCACGCAGGCGGTCGTCGTCGGCACCCCCGGCTACATGGCCCCAGAGCAGGCGCGGTCCGAGCCGGTCGACCATCGCTGCGACGTGTTCTCGCTCGGCGCGGTGATCTATCGCGCCCTCACCGGGCGCCGGCCGTTCTCGGGCGCCGACACGCCTCAGATCCTGTTCAGTGTCGTCTACCGGATGCCACTGCGCCCGGGCTCGCTCGTCGGCAATCTGCCGGCAGATGTCGACGCCGTGCTTGCGATCGCGCTTGCCAAGCGCAGCGAGGACCGCTTCGCGAGTGCCGGCGAGCTCGCGACGTCGTTGACCGCCGCGCTCGCCGGCGCGCTGGCCCCGGTGGTTCGCGCCCGCGCCACGGCGCTGCTGCGGGCCCATCCGTGGGGCGAGGCGATCACGCAGTGAAGGTGGTCGACGAGGGATGATCGCGCAAGCTCGGCGTGCCCTCGCGAGCCGGCGCAGCGCTTGCGCGAATCAGTCGTGCATCTCGAGCGCCTTGATCGCGAAGCGCAAGAAGTCCCTGTCGGTCACGATCCCACAGAGCATCCGGTCGGCATCGATGACCGGCAGGCAGCTGTACTTGTGATCGAGGAGCGTCTGACCAGCGTGCGAGGCGAGCGTGTCGGGCGTGACCGTCCAGACCTCTGTGGTCATCAGCTCGCTGATCCGCACCTCCTCCTGGCGCGCAGTGCGCTGCTCCTTGGTCAGGCCCGTGAGCACGCTGATCTGGCCACGCAGGAGATCACGGTGCGTGATCAGCCCGGCGAGACGCCCCGCGGTGTCGATCACCGGTAAGTGCCGAAAGCGATGGATCCGCATGACCTCCTCCGCGAGCGGGAGGGTCTGTTCGGCGAAGAATGTCACGACGTTCGGGGACATGATGTGTCTGACCAGGGCCGGCGGCATACTGGCTCGTGGAGCAAATACTGGGCCCGTTACGTCCGATCCACGGGTCGCCTAGCGGACGATCCCGAACATACGATCCGACTCGGCCTGCATCATCACGCCGTCGTACCTCGGATTCGCCTGGCCGAGGATCTCCGCGGCGCCGACGATCGGCGAGGTAGAAATCTGCATGCGCTCGTCGCTCCTGCGGATGCCCCGTTCGCTGCCCTCGCGCGCTAGAAGTACATCCGGCAGCTCTTGCAGTAGAACCGCAAGTGCTCCTCGACCCACGCCATCGGCGCCTCGCACTGCGGGCACGCAGGTGACGGTCCGCTCGTCGCGGCCTGCTTCTCCGTCGGCGGCGGCAGCGAGTCCGGCGCGGTCGTGATCGGGATCTTCGGTGCCGAGGTCGACGCGGCCGCGGGCTCGGCGGCCACCGCGGCGACGACGGCGGCCACGGGCTCGGGCTCGATCTTCTCCTGCACGCCGGTGTCGACATCGAGCGTCTGCTTCTCGATCGCGACCGTCTCCGCGTCCTCGCCCTCGGTCGGCGGCCGCACGACGGGCGCTTCCTCGGTATCGAGGGGCGCGCGCACGTCGGTCGACTCCGCTTCCGGCAGCGCGACGCTCGCATCGGTGGAGTCGCCGACCTCGCCGTTCGTACTCGGGCGCCCGATCTGCACGGCGGCATCGTCGCCGCGATCGAGCGTCTTCATCGCGTCGCGATCGATGGTCTCGCCGAGATCACCCGGATCCGACACGGCGCGGACCGGCAGCTTGTAGCTCGGAGGCGGCGGCACCACCGCGGCAGCCAGAGTCTGCGGCGTGGTCGGCACCTGCATGCCGGGGCGGATGGGCGGCGGCACGCTCGATGCTTTGAGCCGAGCGGAGATCGCACCGGGCGGCGGCGGAACGCTTTGCGCCCGCGCGCGAATCGGTAGCGGGGGAACCGGCGGCGCGGTCGGCGACACCGAGCGTGGCGGCGGAATCATCGGCACCGGCGGCGCGGTCGGCGACATCGGGCGCGGCGGTTGAATCAGCGGGACCCGCGACGGTGGTGGCGGGGGCGGGCCAACCGCGGGCCCCATCGATGTGGTGCGCGCGGGCGGCTCCTGCACGGCGATCGAGGCCGGCGTCGGGATTCCCGCCATCGCAGCGATGCTCGCGCGCGGTACCGGCATTGGCCCCTGGCTCGGGAGCCGCGGGTGCGGTTGCGGGACGTAGCCACCGCTGCCGCCCATGTTCGGATCGTTCTCGTAGAGCGGACGGAGGCCGGGCGCAGCGTTGAACAGCGGCGGAGCCTGGCCGCTCCCCACGCCGAGCGGACCGGCGGGACCTGCGAGTCCTGCACCCGCAGGCGGTGCCACCGCGCGACCCATCATCGGCTCGGGACCCAGCGCGGGGCGCAGCGTGTCTTGCTGGAGGAGCGCCATCATGTCGACGGGCTGCGATGGCGACGGAGGCGCGTCGAGTCCGGGGGCGTATGCGGCGCGCGATGGCCGCAGCTCCGGCTTCGGCAACGGGCGCATCGCGAGCATCGCGCCCGCGATCGCCGTGACGCCGCCGATCCAGAATACGAACATGCCGTAGCCGATCGGAATCGAGACCTGGCGTGTCGAGCCCGTCATCTTCGGGCCCTGCACGATCAGTGCGATCGCCACCAGCGCCGCGCCGGCCATCAACCCGATGACGAGCTTCGCGAGCATCTTGCGGCCCTCCGCGCTGCGCAACGTGGAGATGCCGAGCAGGATCGCGGCGATCGTCAGGATCCCGACCACGCCGAGCGCGATGTACCCGGTGACCTCGAACCCACCCGGCATCGTCAACGATGTGCAGCCGCCGTCACCGCCGGTGTTGCAGCCCTCGGCGCCGTGCAGCCCGACGTGGACGGTCTTCAGCTCGATCGTCCTGCCATCGACCTCGGGATGCCCGGCCCACCACGCCGAGGTCACCAGCGACAGCGCTAGCAAGGCCGCCGCAGTCAGCGCGAGGATCGCGCCGGCGAGCCGGGAGGACATGAATCCAGGCTACCAGTTTTCCAGCACGTCGAGGGCAGCGCTTGCCGACGAGGCGGTGCGGAACAACGCGCGCATGTCGGGACGCAACACCCCGATATGTGCGGCGTGATCGAGGAACTCCGCCATCCGCGTCCAGAACCCCTCGACATCGAGAAATACGACGCCCTTGTTGTGGTAGCGAAGCTGGATCCCGGTCAGCTGCTCGAACGCCTCCTCGAGCGTGCCGAAACCTCCCGGCGCGACGACGAAGGCATCGGCCAGCGAGTACATCATCGCCTTGCGCTGATGCATCGTGTCGACGATGTGCTGCTCGGTCAGTCCCGTGTGCGCGACCTCGAGATCGACGAGCGCCTGCGGGATCACGCCGATCACCTTGCCGCCCGCGGCGAGCATCTCGTCGGCGAGCACGCCCATCAGGCCGCGGTGCGCACCGCCGTAGACCAGCGTCAGCCCGCGCTTCGCGATCTCTCGCGACAGCGCCTTGATCGCGGCGACGTCCTGGGGACGACCATCGGAGGACGACAGGAACACGCACACGCTCCGCATCGGGGCGACCCTACCGCATGCTAGCTTCCGCCGCTGTGTTGCGCTGGCACGACCGCACGTTCGCCGAGCTGACCACGAACGAGCTCTATGCGATCACGCAGCTCCGCGAGCGCGTGTTCGTCGTCGAGCAGAACTGTGTCTACCTGGACGCCGACGGCGTGGATCTCCTTTCGCGTCACGTGTGGGCCGACGAGGCCGGTGCGCTCCGCGCATATCTCCGGATCGTTCCCGCAGGCATGAAGTTCGTCGAGCTCTCGATCGGCCGCGTGATCATCGCGCCCGAAGCGCGTGGCACCGGGCTCGGCAAGGACCTCATGAGGCGGGGCATCGAGGCGGCGGGCGGCGCTCCGATCCGGATCGGCGCGCAGGCGCACCTCGAGAAGTTCTACGGCGACCTCGGCTTTCAGCGCGCCAGCGATCCGTACGACGAGGACGGCATCATGCACATCGAGATGACGCGCACCTGATCGCGCGAGTTGTACTGTGCGCGCGGCAACAGAGCGCACTTCGCCGCGCGGCACGCCGACAGGAGGATCGCGAGGACCACGACCTCGAACCAGCCGGGGGGAGGCAGTCCCATTCGGGAACGATACCTCGTGAGAACCGAGTAGGCTCTCCGAGGATGGCGTCGGATCCGACCGAGCAGGGCGATACCTCCGATACGGAGGTGCTCTCTCCACGCGCCGAGCCCGATCGGTTGAGTCGTGCGGTGGCGCGTGCGCGGATCGCCGAGAAGCTGTTCGCCCGGAAGGAGGAGGTCGTCGTCGGTCGCTATCACCTGCTCGAGCAGGTGGGGGAGGGCGGCGCGGGGATCGTGTGGGGCGCGTGGGATCCCGAGCTCGATCGAAGGGTCGCGATCAAGCTCGTGCGCGCAACACACGCGGCGGCCCGGGAGCGCATCGTCGCGGAGGGGCACGCGCTCGCGAAGATCAGTCATCCGAACGTCGTGCCGATCCACGACGTCGGTGTCATCGACGAGCACGTGTATCTCGTCATGGAATGGGTGCGTGGGAAGACCCTCCGCGCATGGGCGAGCGAGCCGCACTCGGCGCGCGAGATCGTCGCCGTGTACCGTGCGGCCGGCGAAGGGATCGCTGCCGCACATCGCGGAGGACTCATCCATCGCGACTTCAAACCCGACAACGCGATGCTCGGCGATGACGGACGCGTTCGCGTGCTCGACTTCGGGCTCGCGCGCACGGAGACCGAGCTCGAGCGCGGTGGGGCGGTAGCCGGCACGCCGCGGTACATGGCACCCGAGCAGACGAAGGGTCGGATCCTGACGGCGGCGGTAGATCAGTACGCGTTCGGTGTTTCGCTGCGCGAAGCCCTCGGCGACCAGGTACCAGGCTGGATCGCGGCGATCGTCGCACGGGCAACGGCGGAGGATCCCGCCGATCGATACGCCTCCTTCCAGCAGCTCCTCGCGGCGCTCGCACGCGATCCGCGACTGCGCCGGCGGAGGCTCGCGATCGCCGGGCTCGCTGTGATCGCCACCGCGGGGGCCGTGGCCGTTCCGCTGCTTGCCACGCGAAGCACCGATCCGTGTGAGGGCGGCGAGGAGAGGATCGCAGCGGCGTGGAACCCGGAGCGCGCGGCCGCTGTGGTTGCGCTCGGACCACTCGCTCCGATCGCGCGCGAGCGCCTCGATCGGTTCACGCGCGACTGGGTCGTCGCTGAACATCAGGCGTGCGCGGCGACACGCGTCGCGGCGACGCAGTCCGAGTCGATGCTCGATCGCCGGATGTTGTGTCTGCATCGTGCACACGCGCAGCTCGCCGCGGTGGTCGCCGCGGTGACCACCGCCGACCCGAACGCCGTCGAGCACGCACCCGAGCAGCTCGCGCTGCTGCCGGATCTTGCGGCCTGCGCGGATGTCGCGAGCCTCGGAGCGCAGGCACCGTTGCCGGCGGATCGCGACCTGCGAACCAAGCTCGAACAGCTCGGGGCGCAACTCGCGACGATGCGGAGCAGGGTTCTCCTGTCGGCACCGATTCCCGTCGCGGACGCCGACATCTTGGTGGCCACGGCGCAGGGGCTCGGCTGGGCGCCCCTCGTCGCCGAAGCCATCTACGTTCGGGCGCTGGTGATCGAGCAAGGCGGCGTGGCCGATACAGCGGCGTTCGAGGCGGCCGCGGTCTCAGCGCTGACCAGCAGCAACGACGAGATCGCTGCCTATGCCATGGCGGATCTCGCGTGGAAGCACGCCGGCGACGGTGATCGCGCGCGAGCCTCCTCGTGGGCGGCGCTGGCCGAGGCGGTGCGCTTGCGGCTCGGCCGGGATCCCGCGCTCGGTGCGCGAATCGCCGGAGCGCAGGCGATCGCGCTCGCGAACGGACCGCACCCCGCCGAGGCACTCGCGATGCGAAGGCGCCAGGTCGAGCTCGCCCGCGAAGCGTTCTCCGATCCGCTCAACGAAGCCACGAATCATCTGTCGCTCGCGATCGGCCACCACGCCGCCGGGCAGCCGGACGATGCGCTGCGCGAGGCGCAGACCGGGCTCGCGCAGGCCGAGGGTCTTGTCGGCCCCGAGCACCCGGAGCTGATCGAGTTCCTCGAGGCGTCATCGAGCTACGCGATGGACCTCGGCAAGCTCGCGGTTGCGAGCGAGCTGGCGCAGCGCGAGATCGCCATCATCGAGCGCCGGTACGGACCCGAGAGCCGCAAGCTGACCTCTCCGCTGATCGCGATGGCGGGCATCGCCCAGCGGCGCGGCGATCCGAAGCGCGGACGGGACCTGTCGCGCCGTGCGCTCGCGATCCTGGATCGCACCGATCCGGGCTCCCCCGATGCCGGGGGGCTGGTGATGAACCTCGGGCTGTTCGCCGCGCAGCTCGGCGAGCTGGACGCGGCGAGGGCCTATGCCGATCGCGCGCTCGCGGTGCTCGAGCCGCTCTGGGGCAAGGACAACCCGCAGCTGATCGACGTCTACGTGCTGATCGGATACGTCGCTCGGGGGCAGCAGCGCCTCGATGACTCGACGCACGCGCTGGAGCACGCCGTCGCGCTTGCCGATGCCGCCGGCGCCGGCGTGGATCGGAGCAACCCGCGGATCGAGCTCGCGGAGACGTTGCGCGCACGAGGGAAGGCCGCCGACGCGGTTCGGCTCCTCACCGCCCTGGTCGACGCACCCGCCACGACCGCCCCACCGCAGCGCGTCGCGGAGCTGCAGGGCGCGCTCGCCGCGGCGCGCTGGGCCGCGGGCGATCGTGCCGGCGCACGGCTCGCTGGGCAAGCCGCGGTCGATGCCTGGACCTCACTCGGCGCCGACGCGGCCGATCAGCGCACGCAGGCGGAACGGTGGCTACGGGCGCATCCCTGAGGGGTATTGGTGCGTTAGCCCGGCGCCACGAGATTGCACGCGCACGGTCCGCATGGTTGGATGCTCGTCCTATGCGGATGATTCTCGTCGGTCCTCCTGGTGCTGGAAAGGGCACCCAGGCTTCCAAGTTGGTCGAGACGTACAAGATTCCCCACATCTCGAGTGGCGATCTGTTACGTGCGGCGGTCAAGGAGGGGACCGCGCTCGGTGTCGAGGCCGACAAGCACATGAAGCTCGGCCACCTGGTGCCCGACGATGTCGTGATCGGGATGATCCTCGAGCGCGTCGCGAAGGACGATTGCGGCAAGGGCTTCATGCTCGATGGCTTCCCGCGCACGCAGCCGCAGGCGAAGGCGCTCGACGACGCGATGGACAAGGCCGGCTTCGCGCTCGATGCCGTCGTCCTGATCGAGGTGCCGGATGCACTGCTCGAGGAGCGCGCGTGCGGCCGTCGCAGCGATCCGCAGACCGGAAAGATCTATCACCTCAAGTACGATCCGCCGCCCGAGGACATCGTCGACCGGCTCGTGCACCGCAAGGATGACACGGTCGAGGCGGTGCAGACGCGCGTGCAGAAGTACCACTCGGACACCGCGCCGATCGTCCCGTACTACGAGGGCAAGGGGATCCTGAAGCGGGTCGACGGCGTCGGTACCCCCGACGAGATCTCGAAGCGCATCACCGCCGTGCTGAAGCCGTAATGGCGGGCTTCGATCACAAGACCATCGATGCGAAGTGGCAGGCGTACTGGGATGACAAGCAGACGTTCCTGACGCCGACCGACCGCACGCGCCCGAAGTACTACGTCCTCGACATGTTCCCGTACCCGTCGGGCGACGGCCTGCACGTCGGGCATCCGAAGGGCTACACGGCGACGGATGTGGTGGCGCGCGCGAAGCGGATGATGGGCTTCAACGTGCTGCGCGTGATGGGCTGGGACAGCTTTGGTCTGCCGGCCGAGCGCCGCGCCGAGCGTACCGGCGAGCACCCGAGCGTGATCACCGCGCGCAACATCGCCACGTTCAAGAGCCAGCTCAAGAAGCTGGGTCTGTCGTACGACTGGACGCGCGAGCTCGCGACCAGCGATCCGAGCTACTACAAGTGGACCCAGTGGATCTTCGAGGTGCTGTTCGAGCGCAATCTCGCGTACCGCGCCGAGGTGGCCGTCAACTTCTGCCCCGCGCTTGGCACTGTCCTCGCGAACGAGGAGGTCCACGACGGCAAGTACATCGAGACCGGTGATCCCGTCGAGAAGCGGCTGATGAAGCAGTGGATGCTGAAGATCACCGAGTACGCCGATCGGCTGTCGGAGGATCTCGCGGGCCTCGAGTGGCCGGCCGGCACGCTCAAGGCGCAGTTCGACTGGGTCGGCAAGTCGATCGGCGCGAACGTCGTGTTCCGCCTGGTCTCCAGCGCCGAGCAGATCACGGTGTTCACCACGCGCCCCGATACGCTGTTCGGCGGCACGTGGGTGGTACTCGCGCCCGAGCACCCGCTCGTCGATCAGATCACCACGCCCGAGCAGAAGAGCGCGGTCGCGAAGTATCGCGAGGAGGTCGGCAAGCGCAGCGAGCGCGATCGCACGACCGAGGCCGCCGATGCGCCGAAGACCGGCGTGGCGACCGGTGCGTTCGCCATCAATCCAGTTAACGGCGCGCAGATTCCGATCTGGATCGCGGACTACGTGCTCGCGAGCTACGGCACCGGCGCGGTGTTCGCGTGCCCGGCCGGCGACGAGCGCGATCATGCGTTCGCGAAGAAGTTCGGCCTCCCCATCATCGAGGTCGTGACCGGCCCCGCGGGCACCGACGTGCAGGTGGCGGCGTTCACCGGTGATGGCCCGCACGTCAACTCGGGCTTCCTCGACGGTCTCGACAACGACGCGGCAAAGACCAAGGTCATCGCGTGGCTCGAGGAGCGCGGCCTCGGCTCGAAGAGCATCCGCTACAAGCTGCGCGACTGGTTGTTCTCGCGCCAGCGCTACTGGGGCGAGCCGTTCCCCACGTACACGATGCCCGATGATTCGGTGCACCTCGTGCCGAAGGCCGAGCTGCCTGTCGCGCTGCCGCAGATCGACGAGTACAAGCCGACTCGCGACGGCGCGCCGCCGCTCGCGCGCGCGACGGAATGGTTGCCGTATCGCGGTGGCACGCGCGAGACCAACACGATGCCGCAGTGGGCGGGCTCGTGCTGGTACTACCTGCGCTTCCTTTCGCCGGACCGCACGGACGTTGCGTGGGACGCCGCGGAGGAGAAGTACTGGATGCCCGTCGACCTCTATGTCGGCGGCAACGAGCACGCGGTGCTGCACCTGTTGTACGCGCGGTTCTGGCACAAGGTGCTGTTCGACGCCGGTCTCGTCTCGACGAAGGAGCCGTTCCAGCGTCTGTTCCACCAGGGCATGATCCACAAGGGTTCGCTCAAGGATCCTGCGGCGAACAAGTACTACGCGTTCGACGAAGTCGAGGAGCGCGACGGCAAAGGCATCGACCCGGCCACCGCGAACCTCGCGCAGCTGTCGTCCGCGACCTGGTACGCGAAGGGCACGGACATCAAGCTCGAGCCCAAGCTCGATAAGATGTCGAAGAGCCGCTACAACGTCGTCAACCCCGACGACATGGCCAACGACTACGGCGCGGATGCGATGCGCATGTACGAGCTGTTCATGGGGCCTCTCGAGGATGGCGTCGAGTGGGAGACCAACGGCGTCGCCGGTACGCGCCGTTTCCTCGATCGCGCGTGGCGCCTGCTCGTCATCCCCGCGGATCCGCCCGCGGGCATCGCCACGGATGCACTGAGCGGCAAGGTCGCCGAGGACGCGGCCACCGATAACAAGGATCTCGAGCGAACGCTGCATGCGGCGATCAAGAAGGTCACCTCGGCGATCGCGGACCTGCGGTTCAACACCGCGATCTCCGAGATGATGGTGTTCGTCAACGAGGCGACGAAGGCCACCGCGATCCCGAAGGCGTGGTTCGAGATGTTCGTGAAGATTCTCTCGCCGTTCGCGCCACACGTCGCCGAGGAGATGTGGCAACGGCTCGGCCACACGACCACCCTCGCGTACGAGCCGTGGCCGCAGCACGACGAGGCGAAGCTGACGAAGGACGTCATGGTCATCGCCGTGCAGGTGATGGGCAAGCTGCGTGGTCAGATCGAGGTCGCGCCCGATGCGACCGAGGCGACGATCCTCGCGGCGGCGAAGGCAGACGACAAGGTGCTGGCGTTCCTCGAGGGCAAGACGATCAAGCGCGAGATCTACGTCAAGGGTCGGCTCGTCAACCTCGTGGTTTGACTTGCGACCGCCGCGCTAGCGTTCCGTCACGGATGCTCGAGGATATCGAGCGCCTTCACCGCGACGCGGAACCGATCAGTGGTGAACCCGGCGCGGCCCGCAGGGAGCGCGACCGACGCGGACGCCGTGATGCGCGCGGCCGCGTTGAACACCATCGAGCAGGTGACGGCGGCGAGCGCGCCGGCGACGCCGGTGGTGACCACGGTCGCGCGGAGCTGCATCGTGTTGATGCCGGCGGCGGGCGCCTGCGTGTGGGGATCTCGCAGCGCATCGCCCTCGGCGATCCCGAGAAAGCCGCCGGCGGTGTCAAACCGGTAACGACAGCCGATGTCGGTCGCCGCTGGCGCATCGGGGCTCGCTCGGACCCACAGCGTGACGGCGCCGAACCCGCCGTGCAGGTCGATCGTCAGCTTCGCGTCGTACGTGGTGACGCTCTGGCCTTCGAGGGACAGCGCCGCGATCGTGGTCGCGAGCGTGGTGGCATCGCCGATCAGCTCGCCGGGGCTGGCCGCCCATGCGGTCTCGGTCGTCCGCGGTCGCCACAGCGCGGTGTCGAGCGCCACGCTCGTGAACGACATGAAGCAGTGGCGCCGATCGCCAGTCGCCGCGGGGAACGGATCACACGCATCCGGGATCCCGTCGACATCGGTATCGGTCACCGGGATGTCGAGAGGACACGGATCGATCTGATTGACCACGGTGTCGCCGTCCTCGTCCTCGAGGCCGTCGGCCATCGGTGCGATGCACGGATCGACGTCGTCTCCGATCCCGTCACCGTCGAGATCGGTCGCGACGATGGCATCGATCGGCGCATCCACGACCACGTCGGCGTCGGGGTCATCCGAGGACGACCGCTGCAGGCCAAAGGCGAAGTTACAGCCACCGGCCAGGGCGAACGCCCCGAGCCAGCAACGCATCCATCACCTTAACATCGATCACGCTGCCTGGCTGGATTGCGCGAGCTCGCCGGCGTTGCGCGAGACCCGCGCCGACTGCACGGCGGTCGCGATGGCGTGCTCGGCGCCGACGAGCGCGTCGAAGCCCGCGTCGTCGACCTTCTGCACCAGCTTCCGCGCGAAGCGGAGCGTGCCGGCCGCGAGCTTCTCGGCGAGCTCGAGACCGTTGTCGATCGCCGAGCGCAGCTCCATGCGCGCATCCTGGAGCACCGCGACGACCGTGTGCTGGCCGCGATCCGCGACGTCGAGCGCGAGGTGCACGACCGTCTTCGGTTCAGACTTGGTGGTTTCGACCTTCGATTCGATTTTGGTGGCCTTCATGGGATCGATACTAAGACGCACCGCGTCAAACGCCAGATGGGTGCTGCTGACAGCTTCTAACGCGTCGTGTCAAGCTGGCGTGGTTGCTCGGGAATGCGTAAGATCCCTGATATGGAGCGCGAGTTCATCCCGATCAACGTGGCGGTGCTGACGGTCTCCGATACGCGGACGCTCGAGACCGATACCTCGGGAAAGCTGATCGAGGATCGAATGCGCGAGGTCGGGCATCACGTGGTGACGCGCGTGGTCGTGATCGACAGCGAGCTCCAGATCCGCGCGCAGCTCGCGGCGTGGATCGCGGATCCGGCGGTCGACGTGGTGATCGCGACGGGCGGCACCGGCGTGACTCCGCGCGACGTCACGCCGGAAGCCCTCGCGCCGCTCGTCACGAAATCGATCCCGGGATTCGGCGAGCTGTTTCGCTGGCTGTCCTTCGAGGAGATCGGAGCGTCGACGATCCAGAGCCGCGCGCAGGCCGCGCTGTGCGGCTCGACGTACGTGTTCTTGCTGCCGGGCTCGACGGGCGGCGTGCGCACGGGACTCGAGAAGATCCTGATCCCGCAGCTCGACCACCGCGTGAAGCCGTGCAACTTCGTCATGCTGCTGCCGCGGATCAAGACCGAGCGCACCGGCCGCGGCTAGCGATCCCAGTAGTCGATCTGGACGTGGACGCCGACTCCCGAGGAGGACAACTTCTCGGCGAGGATCTCGACGTGATCGATCGTGAAGGTCTTGCCGTGTGGCGTGGCGAGTCGGGTGATGATGCCGTCCATCGCGCCGGCTGGGAGATGCGGCCCGAGCGCGCGCTGGAGGAGCGCCGTCGCATCCTCCGGCGACGTGTCCCGGAAGTAGATGTCGAGGCTCGTGACCTTCGTGTGATCCGAGGCGTCGAGGTTCACGAATCCGTCGGCGCGTGGTGCGCCCACGGGGGAGTCGCATTTCAGGACGTCCATGCGGTCCTCGCAGGGAATCCCGAGCGTGGCCATCAGCGTCTTCGCCTGGTCGACGGTCGGCGCGAGGCTCTTCGCCTTCGAGCAGCCAGGCACCAGCAGGGCCGTCACGAGAAGGAGTCGCATGTGCCGAGGATACGTGGATCTGCCGACGTGTCGTACAGGTGCGGCGCGTCAGCGACCTCAGCCCAGAGGCAGAACTCCGCGTGAACACACGGTGGCGTGACGACCTGTCTCAGAGACTTGCAACTGAGTTGCATCTGAGATCGGCGAACTCGGCTCGCAGAATTACATCCGCTGTCTCGACTACTCATCGGGTGTCGCTGTGCGAGCAGGGCTACACGTCGCACACGGTCGCAGGATCGCCAGACATCGCCGCACCTCTGTGGTGATCGCGCTTACGTTGTCAGGAGGCACCTGTATCCGCGCGTTCTGGGTGCACGTGTGCGCTTGCGCGAGCTGACAGGAAAACCGCAGGCACACGCTCATGTTGTGCAAAGCCGCGTGGCATCCGCGGTGAAGACAGTGACGCGCATGATGAAGAGCCGTCCGTTCGCATCTCGTTCGCTGGCCGCAATGCTGTTCGCGATCGCAGCCTGTCAGGGCGGCGATCCTGCGGGCTCGGGAGATCCCAAGGACGATCCATCGGGAACTCCGGATGACGTGCAGACCGCGCTCGATGGGCTTCCCGATGTGACGGTCCTGATGTCCACGCAGGACGGCCTGCCGACGTACATCGTTGGCGAGATGGCGAAGGTCGGCGCGATGCAGACCGATGACGCGAGCGCCGCTGACGGCCTGCTGCGCCAGGCGCTGCCGCCGATCCTCAAGGTGTTTCGTCTGACCTCGCAGGATCTCCAGCTCCGCAAGATGAACGTCGACGAGAACGGGCATCGCCACTTCCGCTACACGCAGACGCACAACGGGCTGCCGGTGATCGGCGGCGACCTCGTCATCCACGTCGACGTCAAGGGCGCCATCTACTCGGTCAACGGCAGCGCGCGCGGTGACATCGACGCCGCCATGGGCGCTCAGCCGATCTCGGTAGGCCAGGCGATGGCCACGATCAACGGCGACGGTCGGTTCTCCGGCCTCACGGTGCGCGACCAGCGCTCGGTCTATCTGCAGACCGACGACGGCTCGCTGCACAAGGCGTACGAGACCACGGTCGCCGGCATGCGCGGTCAGAACCCGGCGCGCGACAAGGTCTATGTCGATCAGGACTCCGGAGCGATCGTCGCGGTCTATCCGCAGATCTACTTCGCCGAGAGCCGGAAGGTCTACAGCGCGAACACCGGTACCACGATCCCCGGCACGCTGAAGCGCAGCGAGGGTCAGGCCGCGACCACCGACGTCGACGTCAACGCGGCGTACGACAATACGGGTTCGACGTGGGAGGGCTACAAGGGGTTCTGGAATCGCGACTCGTATGACAACGCGGGCGCGACGCTGATCAGCTCGGTCCACTACTCGACGAACTACTGCAACGCGTACTGGGACGGCACGCAGATGGTGTACGGCGACGGCTCCTCGTCGCAGGGCTGCGCTCCACTCGCGCGCGGTCTCGACGTCACGGCGCACGAGCTCACGCACGCGGTCACCGAACGCGAGTCGGGTCTCGTGTACAGCGGCGAGTCCGGCGGCATGAACGAGGCGATGTCGGACATCTTCGGCGCATTCGTCGAATCGTGGGTCGACGGCGGCAAGACCGGCAGCCTGCCGATCTCGACCAACACGTTCCTCGTCGGCGAGGACATCATCGCCGGCGGCCTTCGCATGATGTGCGATCCGGCGGCCGACGGCGGATCGAAGGACCTCTGGACCAGCACCGTCGGCAGCTTCGACGTTCACTACAGCTCGGGCGTCGCGAACCTCGCGTTCTGCCTGCTGGTCAAGGGCGGTCACCACCCGCGCAACAAGACCACCACGCAGGTCACCGGCATCGGCATGGACAAGGCGATCCGCATCCTCTACAAGGCGCAGACCGACATCCTGACCTCGAGCTCGAAGTTCGCGACGGTGCGTACGGCGATGGAGCAGGCCGCGACGGCGCTCGGCTACGACCAGGCCACGAAGGACTCGGTCGGCTGCGCGTGGGCGGCGGTCGCCGTGGGTACGGCGCCGACGTCGTGCGGTGGCGGTGGTGGTGGTGGCGGCGGTGGCGGTGGCGGCGGTACGGCGCTGACGAACAATGTCGGGATCACAGTCGCCGGTGCGACGGGTAGCTCGGCGACCTGGACGCTCGCGGTCCCCGCCGGCCAGTCGACCCTGACGTTCACGATCGCCGGCGGCACGGGCGATGCGGACATGTACCTCGGCGCGGTCGGCACGCAGCCGACGACGACGACGTACACCTGCCGCCCGTACGTCAACGGCAACACCGAGACGTGCACCGTCACGAACCCCGCGGCCGGCACCTACTACGTGATGCTCAACGGCTACGCCGCGTTCGCGGGCGTGACGCTGAAGGGCGCGTACGTGGCGGGCGGCGGTGGTGGTGGTGGTGGCGGTGACCCGTACCTGACGAACGGCACGGCGGTGAATGGCGTCGCCGGCGCGACGAGCAGCGCGCAGTACTGGCGGGTCGCGGTTCCCGCGGGCAAGACGCTGACCGTCAAGATCAGCGGCGGCACCGGCGACGCGGACCTCTACACCCGCGCCGGTTCGCGGCCGACCACCACGACCTACGCGTGCCGCCCGTACCTGAATGGCAACGCGGAGACGTGCACGGCGACCAACACCGTGGCCGGCGACTACTACGTGATGGTCCGCGGCTACGCCACCTTCTCCGGGGTAAGCCTGATCGCCGGCTACTGACGTGGTAGCGTCCTACCCGATGCGGGACCTAGCAAAGCTTCTGGCCCTCGGGTTTGGACTCACGGCGTGCGGCGGCGGCGGCGCGGGAAAGATCATGGCGGATACGCCGATCCTCCCGTACCAGGCTCCCGACATCGACGAGATCACCGGTATCGATCCCGACGAGGAGCCGCCCGCGGCGCCCGAGCCCGCAGCAGCGGCTCCGGCGCCTGCTCCGGCTCCCGCGGCAATTGCCGCTCCGGCGCCAGCGCCGGCCGCGACGCCGGTGAAGACGCCGGTGAAGGCGCCGGTGAAGGCGCCGGTGAAGGCGCCCGCTCCGAAGGCGCCCGCGAAGCCGACCGCTGAAAAAGCGGGTTAGTTACGGAGGCCGTGCTTGCGCAGCAGCGTGAGCAAGTACGGCCGGTCCATGCGAGCGACGCGCGCGGCTTCCGAAGCGTTGCCGTCGGTGCGTGCGATCAGGTCCTTGAGGTACTCGGCCTCGAAGCGCGTGAGCGCGGCGGCCCTGGCGTCGCGATAGGCGGCGATGTCGCGACCCGGCGTGGGTGCGGCGACCAGCGGCTGAGCGCGGTCACCGCCCAGATCGAGCTCGCCCATCACGATGGCCGCCTCGACCACGTTGCGCAGCTCGCGGACGTTGCCGCTCCACGGATGCGCCTTGAGGGCATCGATCGCGGGTGCGAGCGGGCCGAGCTCGGAGATGCCGGTGAGGCGCTCGACGAAGTGCGCGGCGAGCGGAGCGATGTCCTCGGGGCGCTCGCGCAGCGGTGGGATCAGGATCTTCGCGACGGCGAGGCGATAGTAGAGGTCCGCGCGGAATCGACCGGCGTTGACCTCG
This sequence comes from Haliangiales bacterium, assembly GCA_038206055.1. Lineage (GTDB taxonomy): Bacteria > Myxococcota_A > Polyangia > Haliangiales > Haliangiaceae > JABFXX01. The sequence goes on along the minus strand of JBBRBG010000016.1, from coordinate 21,265 downwards.
GCGCGTAGATCGCGATGCGTGGCGGCGAGGATGCGGACATCGACGGCGATCGATTGCGCGCCGCCGACGCGGGTGAACGCACGGCGCTCGAGCACGTCGAGGCGTGCGGGCTGCACCTCGAGTGGGAGCTCGCCGATCTCGTCGAGGAGCACGGTGCCGCCCTGCGCGCGCTCGAACGCTCCGGTGCGGCGCTGATCGGCGCCGGTGAACGAACCCTTCTCGTGGCCGAACAGGATCGAGGCGATCAGCGTGGCGGGCATCGAGCCGCAATCGACGACCACCAGCTCGCAAGTGCGCCGCGGACTGGCCTCGTGGAGCGCGCGCGCCACCACTTCCTTGCCCGTGCCGGTTCGCCCTGGATGAGCACGGAGGAGTCGACGCGCGCGAGCTTGTGGACGAGGCGCGCGACCTCGCGGATGCCATCGCTCTCGCCGACGAGATCGGCGGGGCGGGGCGCCTCGTTCAGTGGTGGTGCGACGCTCGAGCCGGCATCGTCGACAGCGATCGTGGTGTCGCCGATCTTCATGCGCGTGCCGGCAGGGACGATCGCGCGCTAGATGCGCATGCCGCCGACCCAGGTGCCGTTGCGGCTGCCGAGGTCGGAGACTTGAATTCCGCTCGCGGTGCGGCGCAGCTCGAGATGATAGCGGCTGACGGCGGGATCGGTGAGGACGATCGCGTTGTCCTCGCTGGTGCCGATCGCGATCGAGGCAACATCATCGGGAGCGTGCTGCGCGCCGGCATCGGGGCCGGCCTCCACCGTGATCCGCAGGCGGTGCACCATCCGCACCGGGCGGGGCTGGAGCCGCATGCGCGGCGTATCGTCCATCGGGCGAGGGTACCAGGTCACACCCGGTGCCCAAGCAGGAGTCATGCCTGTGGGATGGCACCATCAGCCGAAGGCACGTAGTGTGCAGCCGCGACCGCCCGGAGGTTCTTCATGCGTTGCATCGTCAGCAGTTTGATCGCGGTCACCGTCACCACGGGCGTGGCGGGCGCGGCGACGTTTTCACCGGTTTCCGATTTCGGTGCAAACCCCGGTGCGCTCAAGGCGTACGACTACATCCCCGACGGGCTCGCGGCGAATGCGCCCCTCGTGGTGGTGCTGCACGGGTGCACGCAGACGGCGATGGCGATGCAGAGCGCGGGCTGGGACAAGCTCGCCGACCAGTACGGCTTCGCGGTGCTGTTCCCCGAGCAGCAGACGGCGAATAACCCGGTGCGCTGCTTCAACTGGGCCGGCGAGTACGGTGACCTCGCGAACCTGACCCGCGGGCAGGGCGAGAACGGCTCGATCATGGCGATGGTCGACAAGGAGATCTCGCTGCATACGATCGATCGCGATCGCGTGTTCGTCGTTGGACTTTCGGCCGGCGCCGCGTTCACGGCCGTGATGCTCGCCACGTATCCAGATCGGTTTGCGGCGGGGGCGATCATGGCGGGGCTCCCGTACAGGTGCGCGACCAGCGTCAACGAGGCGTACAGCTGCCAGAGCCCGGGCGTGAACAAGACGCCGCAGCAGTGGGGCGACCTCGTGCGCGCGGCGGATCCGGGCTTCTCGGGCACGTTCCCGCGCGTCCAGATCTGGCAGGGCACGTCGGATACCACCGTCGCGCCGGCGAACGCCGACGAGCTCGTCGAGCAGTGGACGAACGTGCACGGTGCGGATCAGACCGCGGACCAGACCGAAGTCATCGGCATGGCCACGCGCACCGCGTACACGAAGGGCGGGGCGACCGTCGTCGAGATGTACAAGATCGCCGGGATGGGGCACGGCATCGCGATCGGGGCGGATCCCGAAGGTGCGTGCACGGCGACCGCCGCTGCATTCTTCCTCGACGTCAAGGTGTGCTCGACGCTGCGCACGGCGGAGTTCTTCGGCCTCACCGGCGGCAGCGGTAGCGGCAGCGGTAGCGGCTCTGGTGGCGGTGGCGGCGACGACGATGCGAGCACGGGCGGCAACGGCGGCTGCGCGGCGAGCGGTGGCGCGGGCCTGATGATCGCACTCGCGGCGCTCGGTCTCCGTAGGCGCCGGCCCACGCTCGCGGCGTGATCCTGTTGGCGCGATCCAACAGCGCGTGAGCGATCCTCGCGATGCTGTTGCCTTCCGCGCCGGGCACGGTCCTTGTAAGGCGTGCGCGCATGCAGATCGCCCGCTCGCTCGTTCTCGTCTCGGCCGTCATGAACGGCAACGACGCCGTCTACCGCCTGACCGTTCCCACCGCCGGCGACATGTACCTGGTCGGCATCACCGGCGTGAAGGCGTACGTGATCGCGCCGTGCAGCACCACGCCGGCGACGCCGGTGTGCATCGGCAACGCATTCGCCTCGCCGGGCAACCCGATCTCCGTGACGGCCACGTTCGCCGGCCAGTACTACATCGTCGTCGATCACGAGAGCCCGGCGACGAGCGGCGCCTACACGCTCACGGTCACGAAGCAGTAGTCACGGCTCGCACGCGCGCCGGCATGGCGTCACGCGATCGAGCGCCTCCTGCAGATCGATGATCGCGAGCGACTTCGCGAACTCGCGGCACGACGGCAGCGATCGCAGTGTCATCACGCACTGCTTCGCGAGGTCCTCGTTGACCTTCGGGCAGCTCTTGATCGACAGCTTCTTCGGCATCTGTCGCATGGTCCGTTCGATCCGAACGCACTGCTCCGGCGATCCAATGCCGCAGCCGACCTCGTACCGACACACCGCCTCGAACATCGCGACGACCGCCGGATCGACGAGGGCATCTGGAGCGGGCTTGCCGAGGTCATCGCTCGTCGAGCCGCTTCCCGACACGTCCCCACCGGCGGGCTCCATCGTGCCGCCCCGTCGCACCAGCGCCACCACGAGCAGGACCGCCGCCACGCTCGCCAGGGCCACCGCGAGGATTGGTAACCGGCTCCTTCGCCGCGCGAGGGCGGGAACCACGGGCTCGTCCATCAGGTCGCGCCGGCCGAGCACCGCGCGGCAATGCTTGCAGTGGCGCGCGACCTGATGAATCTCCCCGCCGCACTTCGGGCACGCGACTCTCAACCCATGCACGGTAGCGCGCCCTGTTGGCTCGTGCCCACAGATGGCCCGCGCCAACAGCGGATCTACAGGTGCCCACAGGCCCGCCGGCTGGTACGAGCATTGCTCGACGGCGGGCATGCGTTACGCGTTCCTGATCGTGGTGATGGGTTGCCAGCTGGGCGGTACGGGCCACCCTGGTGGCGAAGGCGATGACCAAGGGTCGGGCGTCGACCAGACGGCGTGCGCCATGGCGATGACCGACGCGCCACTCGCTCCCTCCGGCTACGACTTCCACGACGGCATCGGCGCCGCGCCGAAGAACAAGTGGGACGGCATCTCGATGCCGCAGCCCGGCGACGCGATGTATCCCGGTGGCCGCTATCGCTCGATCGCGGCCGATTCGAACGGCGTCGTGCATCCGGGTTGTTCGACCGCGGGCCTCTCGTACGCGCCGGCCGCGATCGCCGGTTACCCGTGCGCCGCGCGCGAGTTCCCGTTCCCGGCGGGCGTCACCGAGGACACCACGAAGGCGATCGTCATCCTGGTTCACGGCAACTCCGAGTCGCCCACCGGCTGGATGAAGTTCGTGCACGCAGATCCGGCGTCGCTGATGTTTCCCGCCGACACCACTGCTCGCGACCAGCTCGGCGAGCTGTTGCCCGCGGCAGGCTTCCGCACGATCGCGGTCGACTTCCGCACGGACCTGATCGACGACCCGAAGAGCCCCGAGGGCAAGGACACGGGGAACACGCCGAAGAACGCCGACCACGGCTGGAACGTCCCGATCCTCCAGGAGCTGATCAAGCGCGTCGTGATCGCGAATCCCGGCCGCGAGATCTCGGTCGTCGGCTTCTCGCTCGGCGCCACGTCGGTCCGCGACGCGCTGCGGCGCCTGTGGGTCGAGAAGCAGGACGGCAAGTGGGACATCAACATCTTCGAGCGCGTGCACGACGTGATCGTCGCCTCGGGCGCGAACCACGGTGTCGTGAGCTTCGCGAAGCAATGCGGCGTCAACCTCACGATGCGCGGCACCGTCACGTGCCAGATGGGGCAGCGCAACCAGTACACCGCGACGGCGTTCCATCGCCCGCTCAACGGTCCGCCGATGACGACCGACAACGGTCAGTTCGGCGGCTGGTGGGAGACGCCGTGCGCCGACGGTGACTACGCGTTCGGCAAGCGCGGCGCCTGCGGGAAGCACGCCGTCCAGTACACGACGATCACGATGACGGACCTGCCGAATGGGACGCAGCAGGACGAGTTCGTCTCCGAGCATGCATCGCGCCTCTATCCGACCGCGTGCGCTGCGAACCAGCTCGACGGCCTCAACGACTTCGATACGAGCGGCTACTTCTACAACGGCTTCTTCCGCAACCACTACGGCGCCGTGCGCAGCGCGGCCGGCCTCACGAAGATCACCGCGGCACTGGAGGACTGAGATGCGTACGATCATCACCACACTCGTGCTCGCGAGCTCCGCGATCGCTTCGGCCGACACGGAGATCCAGTTCCCGCCGGAGTCGGCGCGTCGCCCCACGGTCGCGACCGCGCCCGAGCCTGATGCGGAGTCGCCGCTGCCCACGCCGACACCGTCATCCGAGGCCGCACCCGTCGAGGCCACGGCGACGGCCGAAGCACCCGCGCTGAAAGCGAAGGCCATGTGGATCCAGCCGTTCGGCGCGATCGCGGGTGGCATGCATCTGCAGAGCCTGCACAAGGCCGCCGACGTCCAGACCAGCGGGCAGAACCCCACGGTCGCAGTCTCGCGCCTCGGGCTGCGCGGCGGGGTAGGGAAATACATCACGTTCGCGAGCGAGTTCGAAGCATCGCTCGGCGGTCCGCTCGGCTACGGCTCGAGCGTGTGGGAAGGGCAGGCCGCGATCGCGATCCGCGATCAATATGTGCGCTACACGCGCGCCGGCTTCTCGTTCGCCGCGGGCCGCGTCGCGGATCCGGCGAGCTACGACTACGTCTCCAAGAACCTCGGCGATCTGCTCTACACCGATCTCTACACGCGCGACCCGCTGCTCTACTCCGGCGCCGACCGCGGCAATGGCCTGTTCGCGAGCTACGACATCGCGAAGTACCTGACGGTCGCCGGCACGTTCCACTCGACGAACCCGACCGGCATCACCGGCACGCTCGCGATCGGCGGCAAGCTACAGCCGTTCGACCGCCCGTTCTATCTGGCCGCCGCGCAGGTGGGTAACTCGCAGAACAACCTGCCCGACCAGAACCTCCACATCTACTTCGGTTCCCCCTCGGTGATGTTCCACACCGAGAAGTTCGAGGCAAAGGCCGAGGTCCAGATGTACAGCCTCGATACGCAGGAGGCGATCACGAGCGACCAGACGATCCGCGGCTACAACCTGCGTCTCGGCGTGCGCGGGCACATCCCGACGGCGATCGGCACGGTGTCACCGTTCGCGAACGTGTCGCGCAATCGCAACGAGATCCTCGACCCCACCGACTCGAAGTACCGGCTGCCCGATCTGTTCCGCTCGTACACGTTCTCCGCGGGTGCCGACCTCGACATCACGAAGCATGCAGGTGTCGGCGGCTCGTACGCTGTGGTCGACACACGCGAGCCCGACCAGCACGTGCGCGAGCACTACCTGAACATCGGCACGAGCTACTGGATCGAGGACAGCGTCGCCGTCGGAGTGCGCGGCTCGATCTTCGCGCAGCAGATCAGCGGCGAGACGATGACCACCGGCGCCCGCTCGTTGTTCGTGACCGCGCGCCTCGTGCTGAACTAACCGGGCTTGCCGTCGCTACGCCGCGACACCAGGATCGGCGCGTAGACAACGAGATACAGCGCGAACGCCGCGGTCCACACGAGACCGGCGGCGATCAGCGTGGAGCGATAGGCCTGCACTCCGAGCGCGGCTCCTGCTGCGCGGACTACCGCAGCGAGGAGCGTCAGCGCGAACGCGACCGCGATCGGCCGTGCGGCGACCAGCATGCGCCCGGAGTGGCCGAGCGCGACGCGCGCCATCATGCCGAGCGTCAACGTGCCGATCGCGCCGATCGTCAGCGCATGCGTCGCGATCTGCGGCGACACGGCCGGCGTCACCGCCGCCACGGCGCGCAGCCCGAGTCCGATCGGGATCCACAGGTAGCCCGCGTGCAGCACCCAGAGCAGCGGCGAGCGCCCCGAGTACCGCGCGCCCCAGCGCCGACTGCCGGCGATCGCCAGCACCGCAACGAGCACGCCCCACGCGGGTGTGAGTGCGAGACCCGGCGCGGCGAGATCGAGGACGACGTAGATCGCCATCGCTCCGAGCACGAGGCGATCGAGCCGCGGCGAGGACACGACGCCCTCCACTCCGGTCGCGTTCCTCGTGAACATCGGCAGCACCCGGCTGGCGATCACGAGGATCACCAGGACGAGGACGTCGACCCCGAGGAGCTCTCCGCGACGTCGCCATCCCGCGAGCACGCCGAGCGCGTCGAGATGGACCATGAGGTTCGCCGCGAACAGCGCTGCGAGGATCGCCACCATCACCAGGTTCTTGTGGTTCCGCGTCGCGATCAGCGGGCGCGCGATGACGATCGCCAGCGCCGGGAGGAACGACAGGTCCACCACCGCAACCACCCAGGGCGGTAGCGGATGCGACACCGTGATCAGCACGCGCCCTGCGATCCACAGCGCCGCGAGCCCGAGTAGCGGGATCCCGACGGCTGTCTCGCGCTTGGTCCAGTTACCGACCGCCGTGAGCAAGAACCCTGCGATCACCGCGACCGCAAACCCGAACACCATCTCGTGCGCGTGCCAGTTGACCGGATCCAGGTACGTCGAGATCTGGACGGTTCCGTCGATGACGAGCAGCCACAGCGGAACCACGAGGGTCGCGAACAAGCCTGCCAGGAGGAAGAACGGGCGAAATCCCTTCGCTGCGATCGGCCAGGTCGCCTCACCCGTTCGCGCAGATGTTTCGCTCCCTCCATGAGGAACTGCAAGGCGTGCGCGGTTTGCCGGTCGATCGGTGATCACATCACATTCCGTGCAAACGCGGACCCGATACAGCGTGCTCGGTGGTGCATGCTGCGCCGATGTGGAAGACGATCCTCGTGGCGCACGACTTCTCGGAGTGCGCCGCACACGCGCTGCAAGTCGCCACGGACGAGGCGCGCGCCCATGGTGCGCGGATCGTGTTGCTTCACGTCGTCGAGCTGATGTCGAAGTTCGGCCACGACACCACCGTGATGGTGCGACCGGGCACCACCCAGCCGATCAGCGTCCGTCGGTACTACATGGAGACGGCCGAGACCGAGCTCGCACCGATCGTTGCAGGGCTCCGCGCCGCCGGGATCGAGGTCTCGGTCGAGGTTCGCAGCGGCGTCCCGATCGAGGAGCTCTCGGCGGCTGTCGCGGATCACGCGGCCGACGTGATCGTCATGGGCACGCACGGGCGCACGGGGCTCCGCCGCTTGATCGCGGGGAGCGTGGCCGAACGCATGGTGCGCATCAGCGCGGTGCCTGTCTTGACCATCCGTCACCCCGATTCTGAGGTACCGTCGAGGGAATGAGCTCGCTCGATCTCGCGCTGCAGCGCGCGCTGGCCATTCGGCTAAACCTTCAGATCAGCCTCTCGCAGCTCCCGATCATCGACGAATCGATGGATCTGCACCTCGACCGATGGCTCGAGCACAACCCGATGCCGCCCGACATGGCGAACGGGGAGACGGTCAGCTACCTCGCGATGCTGGGCAGCGATCTGCGCCGCGTGTGGTGGGGCGCCTGGGGCGATCCGGGCGGGTTCGTCCCGAAGATGGCGGACTACTTCAAGCTCTGCAACATCGCGAAGAGCGACGCCGCGCTGCTCGATGGCATTGGCGAGCAGCTCGAGCCGCGCCTCGTCGGATCGTGGATCGGCGTGTGGGGCGGCAAGGTCGTCACCGGCTGGCAGTTCTGGGATCCGCACCCGTGGAGCGCGGTCGAGGGTCTGTTCGGCACGCACGAGGCCAAATACCAGATCAAGAAGCTCGTCGAGGACTTCAAGATCGAGCGCGTCGACCGGTTCACTCAATCGATCGGCGACAACGCGTTCAGCGAGATCGAGGTCCCGATGCCGGGCGCGGAGGTCGAGGAGCAGGTCGAGGCGCTCAACGCCGCGTTCGTGAAGCTCACCGGTGCGCCGCTCGCGACCGCGCTGCTCGACAGGTTCCGCGCCGTGACCGCGCCGCAGTTCTCGCTCGCCGTGCGCATCCGCGGCGGCGCGATCGTGCGCGTCGGTGCGCTCGCCCCCGGCATCGCGCTACCCGAGATCGAGAAGCTGTGCGCCGATGCGAAGGTCGGCGTCGATCCGAAGCTGCCGAAGCTGGTTGGCGCGCTCGGGGAAGGCATCACGCGCGTCGAGTACGGGCGCGCCGGAGACAAGGCCGGCGTGGACATCTATCTCGAGCCCGGTGAGCCCGCGAGCCGGACCACACCGGCGCCGTCACCGTCAGAAGCGAACTGATTCGTGCCGCGCGCCGACTACCTCCTGGTCGGCGACGACGCGCTGATCTCGCAATGCGAGGTGGATCGTTACCGCGCCTCCGGGCCTGGAGGTCAGCATCGCAACAAGACCGAGAGTGCGGTGCGGCTACGGCACAAGCTCTCCGGCGTCTCTGCAATCGGAGAGGACAGCCGCTCGCAGTCGGAGAACAAGCTCCACGCGGTGCGCCGGCTGCGCAGCGCGATCGCGCTCGAGGTCCGCGAGCCGGTTCAGCTCGAGCACTACGTTCCGTCGCGCCGGCTCGCCGCGATGGTCGCCGGTGGCACGGCCCCGCTCGGTGCGAAGACGAAGCTGACCGGCGAGTACTGGGCCGGCATCGCCGAGCTGCTCGATCTCCTCGTCGCCGGTGGGCTCGAGATCGCCGCCACCGCGCAGCGCCTCGGCATCACGACCGGAGCGATGTCCAAGCTCTTGCTCCACGACGAGCACGTCGCGCGCGCGGTCAACGATCTGCGGCGCAGCAAGGGCATGCGTCCGCTGCGCTAGCGCGCCCCCGGCCGGACGGACGGCGACGAATCCACGCGACCGTGCTTCCCGAAAGATGGGCCCCGAAGTTCTCGAAGACCTAGTCAGCGCGCACTACGTAGCAGCTTCGGCGGGAGGAACGCCTTGAGCGTCATGCCGCCTGGAATTGGCTCGCCGTCGAGCCAGACGACGCCGCCCTTCTTCAGATCGAGCGCATCGTGGTGCCGCGTATCGCCGAACGCGAGCCATGCGACGAGCTCGCTGAGCCACGGCTCGTGCCCGACGACCGCCGTGACGTCGGTGCCATCGGCGAGCGCCGACAGCAGCTCCGCGCGCGGCGGCTGTGCGAGCAGCTCCGTGACGACGGGCATGATGTTGCAGACCGGCCGGAGCAGCTTCGCCGTCTGCTGCGCCCGCTTCCACGGGCTGGTCAGCAGGCGTTCGAACGTGACATCGAGCGCGCGCAGGCCCTTCACGACCTGCCTGAACTTTGCGCGCCCGTCCTTGGTGAGCGCGCGCTCGTCATCGTTCTGACCGAGCTCGGGATCCTCGGCGATTCCGTGACGGACCACGAACAGTTGCATGCAGGCACTCTACCGCGATTGACCGGCATGGAGCCCCATGCGAAACCCGCGCCCATGAAGACCGCTCTCACGATCGCATTCGTTCTCCTCGCCGCGTGTGGTGGCAAGAAGGCCGCCGAGCCGACCACCACCACGAAGACCTCCGACGAGCACGGCACGATGCTGCCCGAGATCGCGAAGTTCCACGAGGTGCTGGCGCCGCGCTGGCACGCCGAGAAGGGCGCGAAGCGGATGACCGATACCTGCGGTGCGCTGGCCGAGTTTCATACCGAGGCCGATGCGCTCGTCGCGCTGGCACCGCCCGCCGGCGCAGACGCCGCCACGTGGTCGGACAAGACGAAGGAGCTGAGCGACGCGGTCGGTGCGCTCGATGGCACCTGCAAGGCGAACGACGCGGCGGCCTTCGAGCCTGCGTTCGAGCGCGTTCACAACGGCTTCCACGCGGTGATGGAAGCGACCGGCGGGCACCACGAGGAGCACGGCGAGCACGACATGGTGGCGCCGAAGACCGACGCGAAGATGTGAGGACAGCGCCCGGCGCATCGCTGGGACAGTGCGGCGCACGCACCCGCGTGTGGTAGACACAGCACATGGCGAAGGATCTGCTGTGGCGCTTCGGCGAGGACTACGCGGGCATTCCCCTCGATCCCGCGGGCTGTGATGCGGACCCGATCGCCGAGTTCCGGGTGTGGTTCGCAGCCGCCGTTGCCGCGAAGCTCCCGAACGTCAACGCGATGACACTTGCCACGATCGACGAGCGGACTCGCCCCGCCGCCCGCATCGTGCTCCTCAAGGAAGTCGATGATCGCGGCTTCGTGTTCTTCACGAACTACGACAGCCGTAAAGGCCACGACCTCGCGGCGCATCCGTTCGCGGCGCTCGTCCTCTACTGGGACCCGATGCACCGGCAGATCCGCATCGAGGGCGCGATCGAGAAGATCACCGGCGCCGAGTCAGATGCGTACTTCGCCTCGCGTCCGCGCGGGAGCCAGCTCGGCGCGATCGCATCACCACAATCGCAGACGATCGAGTCGCGCAAGCTGCTGGAAGATCGGATCGCGGCGCTCGACGCCACGCTCGGCGCAGCGCCGCCACCGCGCCCGGTCAACTGGGGCGGCTATCGCGTGGTCCCTGACATGATCGAGCTGTGGCAGGGCCAGCCGTCGCGCCTGCACGATCGGGTGCGCTACCTGCGCGCCGATGGTGAGTGGCGGCGTGACCGTCTCGCACCCTGACGGAGGTGGTAGCCCCTCGACATCGAGGTTCGCGCAACGTCCCGGATCAACTCGACGCTCGGGTGCGGCACGGAACTTGGTTGTCGGATACGGATGCGCCTCCGCCTGCTCGCCGTGTTGCCAGTCGTTGCCTGCGTACCGCTCGCTCCGTCTCCCATCACCCAGCACGGACTGATCGCGGCGCCGCGCGCGGCGAGCTTCGATGGGCAGCCGATACATTCGCGCACGCGCATCGAAGGGCACTTCTCTACCGCGCGCCTCGGCAAGCTCGACGGTGTGGCCGAGAGCGGGGCGGCCGTCGCACGCCATCAGGCCGGTGGTGCCGTACGCGCTGCGCTCACGCCAACCACCGATCTCGGCCTCGAAGGTGACGCCGCGTGGTCCGCATCGGAGACCACGCTCTCCGGCGATAGCAGCATGTCCACCGGCGTTCCCCATGCCGCCGTGATCGACGCGGCCATCGCGCTGCGCACGTCGCTCGGGACCGGCCCGATGCGTGTCGGGCTTGCGCTCGCCGTCGGTCTGTCGTCGAGTCCGATCCACCGCTCGGGCCAGCCGGGCGACCTGTATTCACGCGACGAGGCAGCGCTCGCGCGCGCGGCCGTTGTCCCGTCCTACCGCTTCGACACCATCACCCTCTACGCCTCGCTCGGTGGCGCCACGCAGTCCGACGTCAAGGAGACGTTCACCTGGTACCCCGACAGCGAGAGCGACCCGGGTGTGGTCGTCGAGACGAGCCAGTTCGTGCTCACCGTCGCAGCAGGGGCAACCGTCGACATCGGCCCCACCGCGCACCTCACCGCGCAGATCGGCGACGCGCTCGGCGCCCAGACGCACTTCGGCCCGCAGCTGATGGCGGGCGTGGCCATCGATCTCGGCCGTACTGTCGCTCGCTGACGCCTTGCGTTCCCGCACCGGTTCGTCGATGGTCCGCGCCGATGCGTACCCTCGCGGCCCTGGCGCTCCTCGCGGCGTGCACGACGCCCATCACGAACACCGAGCAGCAGGACATCATCGGCGGGGCGCGCTCCACGGGCATGACCGCAACGGTGCTGCTCGCCGGCTATCCGCCGAACAAGTCGGTGTTGACCACGTGCACCGCCGTCCTCGTGTCGCCGACGGTCCTCCTGACGTCCGCGCACTGCATCGACGCACCGAACCATCCCAACTATCTGTTCGGAATCTTCACCGGCGATGATGCGGCGCCTTACTCCACGCTCGTCGCGCTCGAGCCTCACCTGCTCCCCGTCGCAGCGGTGCACCCGCATCCCGCGTACGTCACGACCGCGCCGTTCTACGCGGACCTCGGCGTTGTCGTCCTCGCCTCGCCGGTGACCACCAACCCGCCTCTCCCCATGCGCCGTACACCGCTCGATGCATCGTTCGTCGGGAAGACAGCGCAGATCGTCGGCTACGGGCAGACCACGTACCAGCAACCGAACCAGACCCGCTACGAAGCGACCACGACGGTCGCCCGCCTCGAGGACGATACCGTCGTGGTCGGTGATACGACGAAGCGGGGTTGCCTCGGTGATTCGGGTGGTCCGGCGGTCGTCGAGGGCGTGCTGATCGGCATCGACTCGTACGGCCCCACGGGCTGCGGCGATGCCTCGCACTACCGGCGCGTCGATAGCTTCCTGCCGTTCATCGATCAGTACGTGCCGCCTCCGGCGAGCCCCGACGCGGGCCCGAGCATGGGCAACCCCGACGCGGGTACCGAAGATCCCGGCGGCTCCGACGGTGGTGGCTGCTCGGCGGGTGGCGGTGCAGGACTCTCGATCGGCCTCGCGGTCCTCGCGATGCGCCGCCGCCGCCGCGTCCGATAATAGGGTCCGACCCCATTGTCGGACATCCAGGCGGTTAGCTCGCGCGCCTTGACATCGTGTTCGTTTGACACTATCAAAGTGTTGCATGGACACTATCTCGCAGATTCGCGCGACCGGGGCCGCCGTCATCGGCGCCCGGCACCTGCGCACCGCACGCAACGGCCAGGACGCCGCTGCGGTGTGGACGGGCGCGGGCGCTGGCGCGGTGGTGGTGTGCGATGGCTGCGGCTCCGGTGGGAGCTCGGAGGTCGGCGCGCGGCTCGGCGCGCAGCTCGTGATCGCTGCGCTCGCCCAGCGCCTTGCCAGTGGCGCCTCGCCGGCGGATCCCGGGCTGTGGGTGACGGTACGCGACGAGGTCGTGGCACGGCTCGGCGCGCTCGCGTCTGCAATGCATGGCGAGCTCGCGCAGATCGTTCACGAGCACTTCCTGTTCACCGTGGTGGCCGCCGCGGTCGCCGGCGATGACGCCGTGGTCTGGGCGCTCGGGGACGGCGCATACACGATCGATGGCCGCACCCAGGTGCTCGGCCCGTTCGCCGATAACCAGCCGCCGTACCTCGCGTACGACCTGCTCGACATGGGCCAGCCGGCGCACGTCGCGACGACGTCTGCGGTTCGCGGCGGCGCGATCGTGGTGGCGACCGATGGCGTGGCCGAGCTCGGGCTCGATGCGATCGCGGTCGAGCGCAGCCTCGCGCACCCGGATGCGCTGCGCCGCAGGCTCGCCGTGCTCGCGCGCGGTACGGAGAAGATCGAATGGGATGCGCGCCGCGTGGTGCGCGCGCCCGCTGCATTGCAGGACGATGGCGCGGTCGCGCTCCTCGCGTGGCGCGGGAGGCCGTCGTGAACCGCACCGTGTGGATCGATGGAGCGAAGATCGCCCTGGTCCCACCGATGCTGCTGGCGCAGGGCGGCGAGGCGGAGGTCTACGATCTTGGTGACGGCCGCGTCGTGAAGTGGTGGAAGCCGGCCGACCACCCCGATTTCGATGGGCTGCCCGACGCGCAGGACATCGCCCGCAAGCGCCTCGCGGAGGCGCCGGCAAAGCTGCGCGCGCTTCCCGGCAAGCTTCCGGCGGCGGTGGTCGCCCCGTGCGGGTTCGCGCTCGCGGGCAAGAAGTCGACGCAGGTCGTGGGCTACGTGATGCCGAAGATCGCGGGTGTGCCGCTGCACTCGTACGGCGAACCGAAGTGGCGGCGCGATCATCCGATCGCCGGTGCGGAGCTGGTCGGTGCGCTGCTCGCGCTGCACGACGCGATCACCGAGCTGCACCGCACGCACGTCGTGATCGGCGACTGCAACGACCTCAACGTTCTCGTCGATGGGTCGCGCGTGCACCTCATCGATGTCGATAGTTATCAGTTCGGCGGCTATGCGTGCCCGATGTTCAGCGAGCGTTTCGTCGATCCGCGGCTGTGCTCTGCGCAGCAGCTCGTGCCGGTCGCGCCTCACGACGAGGCGAGTGACTGGTTCGCCTTTGCGGTCATGGCGTTTCGCTCGCTGCTCGGTGTGGGTCCGTGGGGCGGCGTGCATCAGCCGGCGAACCCGGCGTTGCGCATCTCCCCGCTGCAGCGCGCGCTGCGCCGGCTGAGCGTCTACGCGGCCGACGTCCTGTACCCACGCGCGGCACGCTCGCTCGCGATCCTTCCCGACGAGCTGACCGCGGCGTTCCGCGCGATCTTCGAGCGCGATCTTCGCACGCCGTTTCCGCGCATCGAGCTCGAGCGCCTTCGCCTGCGCGCCTGCACCACGTGCGGCGAGGAGCATGGGCGCGTGCGCTGCCCCGCGTGCCAGACCGCCGCGCACCTCCCGCCGGTCGTCATCCACGGACGGCTGCGCTGGACGACGATCGCGCCGGCCGCGATCGCCTTTGCCGGCTACGAGGTCGATCGCACAACGCCGATCTGGATCGATCAGGGCGCGCTGTGGCGGCGCACGAAGCTCGGGCCGGAGCGGATCGGCGGCGTGCTCGCGCAGCAGACGCGCGCGTGGGTTGGCGCGAAGCTGGGCGTCGGCTTCTACCGCGCCGCCGGCTACGCGGTGGGCTTCGTGTTCCGCCCCGAGCGCGGTTCTCTCGACGACCGCGTCGCGCTGCCAAAGCTTCGCGGTCAGCTCGTCGATGCGCACGCCACCGTCGGCGACGACCGCGCATGGCTGTGGCTGACCTCCGTGGATGGCGGCCGCCTGGTCACGACCTGCGTGGTGATCGGCGCGGATGCCCAGGTGATCGCGAGCGCGACGTTCGCCGATGCCGCGTGGACCGCCGGCATCTCGGGCGCGTGCGCCGCCGGCCCGCACCTGTTCGTCCCCACGGACGAGGGCCTGGCACGCATCGAGATCGTGCAAGGTACCATCGCGCAGACCCGTACGTTCGTCGAGACCGCGCCGCTGATCGGCGCGGGAGATCGACTCGCACTCTCAGTGGGCGGCATCGATGCATTGCGCCGTCGCGATGCCGTCCGCATGCAGCTCACTTGAGGCCTTACCCATTGAAAGGACGACAGACCATGTTGCCGATTCCCCAGTTGTTCGATCCGAAGAAGGCCGCCGACTACGCGTATCGCCCCGATGCGGCGGTGACCGCGGGCGAGGCCACGGCGTGGCGCACGCACCACAAGATCAAGCCCTCGGCCTCCGACGAGACGCGCATCCAGTTGCTCCTCATCGACGTGCAGAAGGACTTCTGCTTTCCCGAGGGCTCGCTGTACGTCGCGGGCCGCTCGGGCACCGGTGCGATCGATGACTCGCGACGGATCGCGGAGATGATCTATCGCAACCTCGGCGTCATCACCGACATCACGACGACGATGGATACGCACCTCGCGTATCAGATCTTCTTCCCGAGCTTCTGGCTCGACAAGACCGATGCGCCGCTGACCCCGTATCGCGTGATCACCTCCGAGCAGGTTGCCTCGGGCGAGGTGCGCCCGAACCCGGCGATGGCGAAGTGGCTGTGCGGCGGCAACTACACCTGGCTGTGCAAGCAGGCGCTCCACTACACGAAGGAGCTCGAGAAGGCCGGCAAGTACCAGCTCTACCTGTGGCCGCCGCACTGCCTGCTCGGCTCCGATGGACACGCGCTCGCCGGCATCGTTCACGAGGCGCGCCTGTTCCACTCGTTCGCGCGCACGGCGCAGTCGAACGTTGAGGTCAAGGGCGGCAACCCGCTGACGGAGAACTACTCCGTGCTCCGTCCCGAGGTGCTCTCGCGGTTCGATGGGGCGGCGTTCGCGCAGCGCAACACGCAGTTTCTCCAGACCCTGCTCGCGGCCGACGCCGTCGTGATCGCGGGTCAGGCGGCGAGTCACTGCGTGAAGAGCACGATCGACGACCTGCTCGACGAGATCGCCACGCAGGACAGGTCGCTCGCGAAGAAGGTCTATCTGGTCACCGACTGCATGTCGGCGGTGACCGTCCCCGATGGCAAGGGCGGGCTTGCGGCGGACTTCACCTCCAACGCGGATGCAGCGCTCGCGAAGTTCGCGAACGCAGGCATGAACCTCGTCCGCTCCACCGATCCGATCACCAGCTGGCCGGGCATCCGGCTCTAAGGAGAGACTGCACATGGCAAAGGATGATGACGACAAGAAGGTCACGAAGCTGCTCGAGGATGCGCACGCACAAGGGGCGCTCTCCGCGGTCTCGATGGCCGCGCTCGAGATCTGCGATGTCGGCGCACAGATCCAGGCCGGGCTCGGCGTCACGATCGACGACGTGACCGCGAGCGAGGTCGTGCTGTTGACGATGATGCCGGATGACTCGCAATCGATCGCGGGCGCCGGCAACACCGATGCGGTGCGCGACGGCCACAACTTCGTGCTCGAGGCGCTCGAGGGCTCCAAGCAATCCGGCGAGGTACTCGCCCACACCCGCTACCTCAACGGCTTCGTGCTCACGCCCTACACCGCGCTCGCGCACGCGGAGAAGATGACGAAGCAGAACTACAATCCGTCCCTCGGCACGCCGCTCTACGACCAGACCGCCGTGGTGCTCGGCACGGTCATCGCGAAGGCACAGGAGCTCTCGCAGGCAGGCATCGCGGTGCGCACGGTCACGCTGATCATCACCGACGGGGGCGACTACGGCTCGGCACGGTGCAAACCCGCCGACATCAAGGCGATCGTCGCCGACATGCTCGCGCAGGAGAACCACATCGTCGCCGCGATGGGGATCAGCGATGGCACGACCGACTTCAAGGCCGTGTTCCGAGCGATGGGCATCCCGGATCGCTGGATCCTCACGCCCGGCAATTCGGCCACGGAGATCCGGCGCGCGTTTGCCGTGTTTTCCCAGTCCGCCGTGCGTGCGTCGCAGGGTGCGCAGCTCGGCGGCTTCGGCAACTGAGCCGCGCTATCATCGTGCGCGATGCGCCTTGCCCTCGCGTGTGTGGTGTCGCTCGGTCTCGCTCGCGGCGCGGCAGCGGAGCCGTGCCCGATGTTCGGCCTCGAGTCGAAGGTCCTCAAGGAGGATGCGACCGTGTCGCAGGAGGGCGGCGTCGTGGTCGGCGAAGTTCCGGCGATGACGGGCGGTGACAAGAAGCCATCCCCTGACCGCACCGCGTGGAAGGTGCGCGTGAAGGGCAAGGCGAGCGCTGCCACTCCGGCGGTGCTCGCGCCGGGCCTCGTCGTGTATCGCCCGCCGGCGACCACGGCGCCTTACGAGGTGCTCGATGCACTGGGCAAGCGCGCGGGCAAGGCGAAGGTGATGGCGAAGGAAGCGGAGCTCCTCCCGGCGCCTGCGATCAAGGACGTCGTCTCGGGCGAGAGCCGAGGACGTCACCCCTCGGTGTTCGTCACCGTCGAGCTGTCGGCCGCGCCTCCGAAGGATGCGGTCGCGCTCGTCGTCGGTCCGGCGAAGGGACCAGCCCACGCGTGGGGTATGGCATCCCTGGATAGCGCGGCGATCAGTGTGTACAGCACGCAGGGTGGGTGCATCTCGATGTTCCCCAATGGCACGGTGATCTCGCAGCCGGGTGATCGCCTCGTCGCGTTCTGGGTCGATACCTACGGGCGCCGCTCGCGCGTCTCGCCGATGGTGGTCGTCGAGAAGGCCCCCTGAGCCAGTGGTGCGCTGGCTGGTCGTTGCCGCCCTCACGCTCGCCGTCTCCGCTCCGGCGCGCGCAGAGCCCTCCAACACCGATCGCGTGATCCATCTCGGCTCGATGATCACGTTCGCGGCCTCTACCTCGCGACCGAGTTCCCGTGGAAGTTGCGGTTCGCATCGCACGAGTGCACGTGGTGCGATCCGCCGGAAGTTCTTGTCGTTCGGCGGGGCGTTCTAGCGCGTAGCCCGCGCTATGCTGGCGGCGGATGCGAGTCGCGTTGGCGCTCCTGCTCGTGCTGGCCGCCCCGGCACGCGCCGAGCCGAGCGACAAGACGCGCGTCATTCATGGCGTCACGATGCTCACGATGAGCGGCGTCTACCTCTCGATGGAGTTTCCGGTGAACCACTGGTTCGCCCCGACGAGGTGCAAGTGGTGCGATCCACCGGGCTTCGACCGGAGTGTCCGCGACGCACTGGTATGGGAGAACAAGGGAGCGGCGAAGATCACGAGTGACGTTCTCGGGTTCGGCGTCGCGCCCGCGGCGCTGGGCATCTTGATGCTCTCCGCGAGCGGCGAGCACCGGACCTGGCGCCGCACGTTCGACGACGCGGCGCCGATGATCGAGGCCGCGTTCGGCGTCAGCTTGGTGCAGAGTCTGACGAAGTACCTCCTCCCGCGCAGTCGACCCTCCGTGCGATTCGCGGAGCCGGGACGCGTTTACTACCACCGCGACTACGTCTCCTTCTGGTCCGGGCACACGTCCGCGGTGTTCGCCGAGACGTTCGCGTGCGGGATCGTCGCGCACGAGCGCGGCTACAAGCTCGAGCCCGCGATCTGGGCCACCGGGCTTTCGATCGGCGTCATCACCGGATATCTGCGGCTCGCCGTCGACGAGCACTACCTCAGCGACGTCGTGTTCGGCGCGCTGATAGGCACGGTCTTTGGAATCGCGGTGCCGTACCTGTTCCACGGATCGTCGCTCGAGCGCGATCCAGAGGCGACCAGGATGCGCACCGCGCCGCAGTTCCTGTCGCTCGGCGGCCAGTTCTGATCACTTGCACAGCGGCGCCGCCGTCAGCGTGACCTCGCCGCTCGCGATGTCCACGACCGCGACCTTGCCCGTGGACGGCGCACCCGCGATCACGGCGAGCTTGCCGCCACCGAGGGGCACCAGCGCGGACTCGCCAGGATTGCCCATCGCGTCCTTCGCCTTCTGACCATCGGGCGACCACAGGTGCGTGATGTCGAGGAGCTTCGTGACCTTGCCCTTCACGACGTCCTGGATCGCGATCTGGTTGCCGTTCTCCTCGAGAAAGCCCCACGTGGTGCCCTCGATCTCGGCGGCGGCCGTTCCGAAGGTGCCGAAGTCCTTGCCGCCGACGTTCGCGATCTTCTTTCCCTTCACCGAGTACAGCGCACCGCGGGCCGCCGGTGAGCCGCACGTGCTCGCGTTCAGGTAGATCGAGTCGCCTGCCATGCGGACCTCGCCGCACTTGAAGTCGCCGCGCGCGTACTTGAACGTGGCGGTGCGCTTGCCGGTCGTCACGTCCCACACCTCGGCGTAGCCCTTGCCGGCCGCAGCGTCGCCCAGCAGCACGACGGCGATCGTCCCGGAGGCATTCGTGGTCGCGTGCATCGCCGCCATCCCGGGCAGGATCTTCGTCGTCATCGTCTTGCAGTCCGCGCCCGTGCACACCTTGAGCTCGGGGTTGATCATCTCCACGTGGGCGCCGCCACGATTCACGACGGGAGGCTCGGCGAGGCGCTCGAGTGTTCCGGTTCCGAGCGTGAGGGCGAAGCACTCCTCGGTC
Organism: Haliangiales bacterium; assembly: GCA_038206055.1. Taxonomy (GTDB): domain Bacteria; phylum Myxococcota_A; class Polyangia; order Haliangiales; family Haliangiaceae; genus JABFXX01. Next base: position 1,790 of record JBBRBG010000016.1, on the reverse strand, counting down.
GTCGCGCCGACGCAGAACGCGACCTTGCCGCTATCCCCTGTCGCGCGCGTGATCATGCCGTCGGCCTCGGGTGGCTTGATGCACGCTGGGCGCGGTGCAGCCGGCACCCTGGCCGCGGTCACAGGAGTTGCCTTCGACGCGGGCGATTTCTGTGCGGGGCAACCGCCCAGCAGCGCCACCACGGTCACCACCACCGCCCGTCGGATCATCCGGATATTTTACACGTTAGCGGGAGAGGCCACACACAACGGCGACCTCGTCTCGGTACGCGAGCCATGCTGCGAGGGTGGATTCCATCGCCGCCACCACGCCGGTGTGGTCCGCCGCGGGCACGTGATCGAGCAGGATCCGCCACGCGGCGGCGCGATGGCTGCCCTCCACGGTGCGATGCGCCTTCGTGAGCGCGAGCGCCTCGATCGGCAGGTTGTAGTGCTTGACGAGCGGGTGCTCCTCGAGGGGCGGGGCAGGGCGCTTCGGCGCGTTTGGATCCAGCTCGCCGCGCTCGTGGTCGGTGCCTTCGAGGAAGATGGTGGTCACCGCGCAGGCCTGCGCCCAGCCGCGCGCCTGCGTGTAGCGATCGAGCGCATCGCGGAAGGCCTTCGCCGCAACGCCGAGCTCGATCCGCTGGAACCGCGCGAGGTCGAACCCGAGCCCCTTGGGATACTCGAGGAACAGCTCGGGGTGCGGGCGCCCGGCGATGATGCCGCCGGTCTCCTCCTCGTACAGGTTCTCGGCGAGATCGCGGCGCGCTTCGGCGACCGGGCACTGCACGTACGCGCGCCCGATCATCACGGGGAAGTCGCGAACGTACGTCTCGTACTCCTGCTCGAAGTGATAGTGCAGCTTCTCGCGTGGCACCTTCCCGGAGGTGAAACCGCCCCACGCCCAGTGCTTCTTGCGCTCCATGATCTGGAGCAACGCTTCGCGAAACTCGCTCACCTGGTCAGTGTAGCCTCGAGATCGAGATGGAGCGATGCGTTGCCGGCAGTTGCCGTGACGCGTGGCACGGCGCGCCGGATCACGAGCTCTGCGGGAAGTCCTGAAGCCCCGAGGTGGCGCTCGACGAACAGGTCATCCAGTAGCTTCGTGAACGTCTCCGTCAACGCGCCGTGAAAGTCCGCGCCGCGGCCGCGGATCGCGTCGACGAGGTCCGCGTAGCACGGCACCAGCGTGGTCGGCGTCCGCTCGCACGAGAGCTCGAGCGCGCCGAGATCCACGCTCGTCGCGGCGACGCCGGTCGGCGCGAACGCGAAGTCGACCCCGCCCCAGACGCGACCGACCGTCGGCGATGTGCCATCCGTGATCGTCACCCGCGCATCGGCCGAGAGTCGCAGCTTCCCGCCCGACGGCGCGATCACCGGCGGCAGCGCCAGCGTGACCGGTGACATGCGGATCGTGAGGAACTCCTGGACGATGGGATCGTCGTTGAACCGGCGATCGAGGCCGGCATCGGCGAGCTGGCGATCGAGGAAGCCGGTGCGCCACAGCTCGTAGAGCAGCGCGTTGAGCGCATCGAGATCGAGATCGAGCGCCATCGTCGCGTTCGGTGCGAGCACGCCGCGCGGCGCCTTGCCGCGCTTCGGTGGGAGGATCCGGGGATCCTTCGCGGTGCCGATCTGCACCGAGAACGGCACGGCACCCGAGGTTCCCTCGATGATCTCCGTCGGTTCGCCGCAGTAGGCGAACCGCAGCATCTCGCCACCCGGTAGCTCGAATGGCGGCGGCGGGGCGAGCGCGGTGATCAGCAGGCCATCGAGTTGCCGCCGTGCGAGCTTGGTGGCGAGCTTGTC
>JBBRBG010000015.1:0-78534 GCA_038206055.1 Haliangiales bacterium | reverse complement strand
GCCGCGCGGAGCGGCACGATCGCGTCTTCACGGGAAGCACTCGGCGCGACCGCCGCGATCCCGGCCCGCAACAGCAGCGCGTACACCGTGGCGTATCCGGCTCGCTCGCGCTCGAGACGGCGCATGATCCTGGTGACCTCGGCGACGCTGGAGGCGACGTCGTGCCCGGCGGCGGCCGCCGCCAGCAGGAGCCGGCCGCGGAGCGCGGCGGCGTCGGCGCGTACCAGTTTCACGCGCAGCAGCAGCGACCGATCCAGCGCCGCGAAGCGGAGCATCAGATCGTCGATCACCGCCGGTGCTGCCTGCTCGTAGATGGCCAGCTCGACGCGCGCCCGCAGCTCGTACCAGTGCTGCAAGTGGAAGCCTTGCTCCGGCGGTGACCACGTCGCCTCGTCGATGCAGGCGCGGGCGCCGGCGACGTCGTCGCGCCCGAGCATCGTTTGCCCCTCCAGCAGCCGCAGCGTGGTCTCGAGGGCGACCGCGCGTTCACCGCAGGGCATGCCGACGAGCACGGCGTGCGGGGCACGCGCGCCGATCGTCGCTTCGCGAGCCGACGCGCGCTTCGTGCGTGACGCTCTTCGTCGCGCGCGGCGCTTCGCGCGCGGAGACGAATGCTCGGCGGCGCATCGTGACTAGCGCGCGAGCGCGCGCAGGACGCGGACCATCGTGACGAGCTCCTTCGCCAGCGCGGAGAGCTTCGGTGTCTGCGCACCGGTATGACCGTAGAGGCCCGTGATGTGCGTGCGCACGTCGGCGTTGACGAGTTGCGCGGCGAGCAGGTGCGAGTGCTCGAACGGGATCACGTCGTCATCGGTGCCATGCACGAGATCGACGCGCCCCGTGATCCGCGCGAGGTACGGCGTGGGATCGAGCGCGCTGCCATCGAACCGGGTCAGCGCATCGAGCGCGAGATCGGCGGCGCCCGGGATGACTCCGACACCGATCTCGAACAGCGCGCGCACGTGCGGCGGCACCGCGACGGACGCGGCGACCTCGGTGAACCGCTCGCGCGCCTTCATCTCCGGTCGGCCCCACGTGCGCTCCACGTACGCGCGCCACGCCGCGGACACCGCCGCGTGATCGCTGCATGGCGGCTCGAGCTGCGCGAGGAGGTTCATCAGCACGACAGGCTGGTTCAACGGATCACGCACCGCCGTACGTCCCGACGCCACCTTGCCGGTGAGGCAGAACTCGAGCGTCCCCTGGAACGTGGCGTAGCCGCCGAAGACGACGAGGCCCGCGAGCGCCTCGCCGTACTTCGCCGCGAGGGCGAACGCGAGGAGCGAGCCGAACGAGATCGAAAACACGACCGGCCTCTGTGTCGACCACCGGGGCAGCGCCAGGTACGCGCGTTCGAAGTCGACGATCGCGCGCGCATCGGGCATCAGCGCCAGGTACGACGGAATGAACGGGGCCACGACCAGGTGACCACTCGCTGCGAGGATCCGGCAGAACCGGTCCATGCGGACGTCATCAGGGCCGGCGTAGTGGAGGCCTTGCGCGATCAGGAACGTGGCACGCGGTGCGCGAGCCGGCCGGTACAGGCGGATCGGCATTCCACCGACTGACGCGTCTTCGATCGCAACGTTTGGCGCCTTTGCGGCATCGGCCCACGGGCCGAGCCAGCGGGCCAACATGGCGATCGAGGGCGTCGAACCGAGCATCGGCGCACATTCAACCACAGGTGACGCAGCGCGGCGCAAGATCCCTGAATCGCTGAATGTCTCTCGCCGTGGGGCTCTGCTAGGGTGCGCGCCATATCATGCAAGCCGAGGTCGTCAGGCAGGTCCTCTCGCTCGCTCATCAGTCGGTCAAGGAGTCGCATCGCGACCGACTCGAGTCGTACATCCGAGCGTATTGCCGGGCGATCCCCCCGGAGATTCTGAGCGAGGTCGAGCCCCACCATCTGCTCGCGTTCGTGATGGATCGGTTCGCGTTCCTCGAGGAGGACTTCGGGCGAACGGTGAAGGTCACGATCCACGATCCCGAGGCAACGCTGCTCACCGACGTGGCACCGTCGACGGTGATCGAGACCCGGCTCCCGGACTGCTCGTTCGTCATCCGCACGATCAAGTCGTTCCTTCGGCAGATGGGCCTGCAGCTCCAGTTCGTCCTGCACCCGATCCACGGCGTGATCACCGATCACGGTCAGATCACCGGCATCGATTCGGCGCGAGGCACGAAGTACTCGCAGGTCTACCTGCAGGTCAGCCAGGTTCCGCCAGAGAAGCGCGAGGCGCTTGCAGCGGATCTCGAGCAGCGACTCGCGCTCACGCTTCAAGTGAACCGCGATCGCTACCAGATGCTGTCGCGGCTCGACGAGGTGCGCGCACAGCTGCTGTCGCTCTCGGGCCGCGATCCGGCCACGCCGAGCCCGCGCGAGTCGCAGACGCTGCCGATCATCTCGCGCACCACCACGAACGAGCTCGGCGCCGTCGATGCGCGCGAGGCCGAGTCAATCGAGGCGGTCGCGCTGATCGACTGGCTCAAGGATGACAACTTCATCCTCCTCGGGTACGCGTGGTTCCCCTACGGTCCGAACGGCAACGGCAACGGCAATGGCACGCGCCACGCCGAAAAGGGCCTCGGCCTGTTCCACGCCGAGCGCAAGAATCTCGAAGAGGTGATCGGCGAGATCGTCGCCACCCGCAAGCAACGCGACGAGGTCTACTCGTACTACCGCACCGACTACATGACGGTCGTGCGCTCGGTCGCGCAGGTCCGATACTTCGGCGTCGCCGAGCGCGGCCCCGATGGCAAGCCGATCGGCGAGCACGTGTTCATCGGCCAGCAGTCGACGAAGGCGCTCAAGCAAGCGAACCGCCGCGTGCCGGTGGTCGGCAAGCGGATCAAGGACGTGCTGCGCGGCCTCGAGGACCAGCCCGGCAGCTACGCGTACACGAAGATCGTCGCGATCCTGGACTCGCTGCCCGTCGAGGATCTCTTCTACTGGCACAAGGACGAGATCACGAGTGTCGCCGAGAGCTTCCGCCTCGCGGAGTCGCGCGATCAGGCGAAGGTGTTCGTGTGGCGCCGCCCCAGTGGCCGCCGCATCACGGTGGTCTGCGTGGTCCCGCGCATGCGGTTCTCCGAGGCGCTCCGCGAGGAGCTCAGCCAGGAGATCCGCAAGTACCTCGGCGTGCCGAACCTACGCGAGTACCGCCAGGAGACCGACGACGAGTCGCCGATCCGCCTGCACTTCACGGTCGGCAAGTACCGTCCCGGCGTCAGCGACGCGGACCTCCAGAAGCTCACCGAAGATCTCGAGCACCTGCTCGAGGGCTGGGACGACCACCTGCGCGAGCTGATCTTCAAGCGCTACCGCGGCCGCAACGAGAGCGGCGCCCAGTCGCGCTCGGCGATCTACCTCGCGACCACGGCCTCGGCGCAGGAGATCTGGACGCGCTACGGCAGCCGGTTCCCCGAGTCTTACAAGGGCTCGCTCGATCCGGCGATCGCGATGATGGACATCGCGCTGATGGAGAAGCTCGACGAGACCGAGGGCCTGCGGGTCTCGCTCGCGGTCGTCGGCGCCGGCGCGGATCGGCACACGTCGCTCCGCATCGTGTCGCGCAAGGAGCTCCTGCTCAACGACGTGGTGCCATCGCTGCACCGCATGGCGCTGCGCACGACCAGCCGCCTCGCGGAGCGTCTCGAGGCCGGCCAGGGGCCGGATGTCTACATCACCACGTTCGAGGTCACCGGCGCCGACGGGCGCAAGATCGAGGACGACGCTTCGCTCAGTCGCCTCGGGAACATCATGCAGCGCGTGCTCGTGGGCGCACTGCTCGATGACCGGCTGCTCGGCCTCGGCTACCTCGCCGGGCTCGACTGGAAGCAGATCGATCTCCTGATCACCTATCGCAACTACTTCGTGCAGGTGTTCCAGGGCTTCGGTACCCAGACCACCAACGACGCGATGCTCAAGCACCCGGCCTGCGCGTCGCTGCTCGTGGAGTACTTCGAGACGAAGTTCGCGACCGATCGCACGGAGACCGCCGCTGTGCGCGCCGACAAGCTGCTGCCCGTGCTCGGGTACAAGTACGAGGAGCTGCTGCAGAAGGTCACCGTGATCCAGGACGACCTGGTCCTGCGCTACGTGATGGATCTCCTCGAGGCCACGCGCCGCACGAACTACTACCGGCCCGGTCGCGGCGACACCATCTCGATCAAGATCGAGAGCGGCCTCGTCGAGCATATGCCGCGGCCCTGCCCGCTGTACGAGATCTACGTCCACGCGCCCGGCGTCGAGGGCATCCATCTGCGCGGCGGCAAGGTCGCGCGCGGCGGCCTGCGCCACTCGGACCGCGCGGATGACTTCCGCACCGAGGTCCTCGGGCTCCAGCGCACGCAGGCGCTGAAGAACGTGATCATCGTGCCGCAGGGCGCGAAGGGCGGCTTCGTGACGCGCAAGGCACAGCCCACGCGCGAGGAGGCGCGCGTGCAGTACGAGGTGTTCATCGCCGGCTTGCTCGATGTCACCGACAACTACGTCGGCACGAAGATCGTGCCGCCGCCCGGCGTGGTCCGGTACGACGAGGACGATCCGTACCTTGTCGTCGCCGCCGACAAGGGCACCGCGCACCTCTCGGACACCGCGAACGGCATCTCGCTGCGTTACAAGTTCTGGCTCGACGACGCGTTCGCCTCGGGCGGCAGCGCCGGCTACGACCACAAGGTGATGGGCATCACTTCGCGCGGTGGCTGGACGAACGTCGAGCGCCACTTCCGCGAGATGGGCATCGATATCCGCAAGACATCGATCCGCGTGGCGGGCGTGGGGGACATGGCGGGCGACGTGTTCGGCAACGGCATGCTGCTCAACGACCAGATGAAGGTCGTCGCCGCGTTCAACCACAAGCACGTGTTCATCGACCCCACGCCGGATACGGCAGCGGCGTATGCGGAGCGCAAGCGGCTGTTCACCACGCCGGGCACGCAGTGGAGCGACTACAACGCGAAGCTCGTCAGCAAGGGCGGCGGCGTGTACGACCGCGCGGCGAAGGAGATCAAGCTCCTCCCCGAAGCCCAGAAGCTCCTCGGCCTGACCGCGAAGATCGTGACCGGTCCCGACATCGTGCGCGCGATCCTCGCACTCGACGTGGATCTGATGTGGTTCGGCGGCATCGGTACGTACGTCAAGGCATCCACCGAGACGCACGGCGAGGTCGGCGACAAGGTCAACGACAACGTCCGCATCAACGCGAACGACCTCAAGGCGAAGGTGATCGGCGAAGGTGCGAACCTCGCGATCACCCAGCGCGCCCGCACCGAGTACGGCCTCCACGGCGGGCGCCACAACACCGATGCGATCGATAACTCGGCCGGTGTCGACTGCAGCGATCACGAGGTCAACCTCAAGATCATGCTGTCGCCGCTGATGACGTCGGGCGCGCTGCCGCGCGAGGCGCGCGACACGTTCCTCCGCGGGCTCGAGGCCGCGGTCGGCGAGGCCTGCGTGCTCGACAACTATCTGCAGAGCGCGCTGCTCTCGATGGAGAGCGTCCGCAGCAAGAAGGCCGGCGAGGTGTTCCTGGATCTCCTGTCGTACCTCGCCAAGCACGGCCTCTCGCGCGCGGCCGAGCAGATCCCGACCGACGAGGTGCTCAACAGCTGGCTCGCCACGGGAAAGGGCCTGCCGCGCAACCTGCTCGCCGTGCTGGTCGCGCACACGAAGAACGACCTCTACGAGCGCGTCCTCAAGTCGCGGCTTCCCGATCTTCCGCTGTTCGAGCCGTATCTGTTCTCGTACTTCCCGGCGAAGGCGGCGGAGAAATATCCGGCGGAGATCGCGAAGCACCTGCTGCGCCGCGAGATCATCGCCACCGTCGTCACGAACGCGGTGATCAACCAGGCCGGCTGCACGCTGCTCATGCAGCTGTCGAAGGAGACCTCCGCGCCGATGGACGAGCTGGTCGTCCGTTACTTCATGATCGACGAGCTGCTCGGCGGCCGTGCGTTCCGCGCCGCGGTGTACGCCCTCGACTACAAGATCGCGGCAGCCGATCAGTATGCGGCGCTGCTCGCATTCGAAGAGGTCCATCGCAATCTGCTCCGCTGGTGGAGCTGGAACGAATCAACCTGGAAGCTCGCCGGCGAGGACGTCACGAAGACAAAGGCGCAGTTCGATGCCGCCGTCGAGGCGCTCGCCGCGGCACTCGATCCTGCGGCCAAGACCGCATACGACGCGCGCGTGCACGATCAAGTAAGCAAAGGTTTCGGCCTCGATGTCGCGAACGTGCTCGCCCGCGCCGCGCTGCTCCGCGAAGCGTTCGCGGTGCTGACCTCGGTCCGCGACGCGAAGACGAAGCTCGATGTCACGGCCGCCGCGGTGCACAAGGTCGGCCGCGAGCTCCACGTCGATGCGTTCGACGAGGTGCTCTCCACCCAGATCCCGGCGAACCCATGGGAGCGCCGGTTCTTCGCGTCGCTCGAGCGCGAGGCGTCGGCGGTTCGCCAGCGTGCGGTCGCGAAGGTGTCGACGGTGCCCGACTACATCGAGAAGAACCGCGACCGGCTCGACAAGATCGGCGACGGTCTCCAGATGGTCCGCCAGCTCGGTGCGCACGCTCTCGTGCCGCTATTCCTGATCCTCGAAGACTACCGCGCGCTCTCGTGAGCGAAGCACTCTCGGATCACAAGCTCGCCTCGGTCGTCGCCGATGGCGGGCGGTTGCGCGCGCTCATCCTCGAGCTGTGGCAGCGCACCCGCATGGACTGGGGCTTCGTCACCGATCGCCTCGCCACCACGTTCCGCAAGGAGACCTGGATCGGCAGCCACGAGCGCCGGTTCATCGGCGAGACGCTGTATGGCCTCGTGCGCCACCTGCGCCGCGTCGATGCGGCGCTCGTACGGGGACGAAAGGTCTCGAAGCCGCCGAAGGACCTCGAGCGCCTGCTCGCGCTGCTCGTGCTCGAGAAGCTGATCGAGCCGTCGCGCGCCGCGAAGCTCGAGCGCGACCTCGACTGGAACGCGGTCGCCACGATCGACGATGCGATCGCCACCGAGCGCAAGCCGGCCGCGCGGATCGCCCTGCTCGCCTCGTTCCCCGACTGGCTCGCCGCGCGGTTCGTCGCGGACTGGGGCGATCAGGCGGAGGCGCTCGCACTCGCGCTCAATCAGCGCGCGCCGATGACCGTGCGCGCAAACCTCCTCGTCGGCGATCGAGTCGCGCTTGGCCACGAGCTCGCGGCGGCGAAGCTGTCGACCACGCCCGGCAACTGGTGCGACACGGCGCTGCACGTCGACTCGCGCACGAACTTGTTCGGCCTCGCGGCGTTCAAGCGCGGCGCGCTCGAGGCGCAGGATGAGGGCAGCCAGCTGCTCGCGGACCTCGCGATCGAAGGTGCGCCCGACAAGCCCCTCATCGTCGACCTGTGCGCCGGCGCCGGCGGCAAGACCCTCGCGATCGCCGCGCGCCTCGGCAATCGCGGCCGCATCCTCGCGAGCGATGTCGATGACAGGAAGCTCGAAGAGCTGCGGCGCCGCGCTCGCCGCGCGACCGTGTCCAACGCGCAGGCGATCCACCTCGAGGAGGGCCGCTGGCCTCCGGCACTCGATGCGCAGCGCGGCAAGGCCGACGTCGTGTTCGTCGATGCGCCATGTTCCGGGATCGGTGCCCTGCGCAGGAACCCGGAGGCGCGCTGGCGGCTGCGCGAGGCCGATCTCGCGACGTTCGCGGCCAAGCAGCGCGAGATCCTCGATGGCGCGTTTCATCTGTGTGCACCGGGCGCGCGGATCATCTACGCGACCTGCACGCTGCTCCGCGCCGAGAACCAGGACGTGATCGCGGGCCTCCTGGCGGCGCGTCCCGAGCTGACCACGCTACCCGTGACAAACCCGAAGCTCGCCGCAGGCGACTCGTTCACCGTGGCGCCGCACACACACGGCACCGACGGCTTCTTCGCCCACGTTCTGCGCCGCGCGTAGCAGCGCAGACGGCCCCGAAGATCCCGAAGGCCCAAAGGATCATTTCAACGTCGCGCGCGTTCTCGGCGAGTGGCCTGGCCCGGGTCCTTGGGGCATTCTGGGCTCACACCGAAGCTGGCTCGCGCTGCCATCGAAGGCCGGTGCGAGTCCCTCTCAGTGGCTGCGCAGTGGGCACCTGTCGTGCATCACCGAGGGCATGGACGGCGGTTTCACGGATCCGATGCGTACATCCGACGATGCGAGCGTTGCGGATGGCAACGCGCGGTGCATCGCGCGACATGGTAACGTCGCGAAGCGCATGGCGATCGATGTCTCGGTGCTGCGCGACCTGACGGCGCTTCGCGCCATCGAGGCCGAATGGCGGGCCCTCGCCGGCGCGGGTCTGTTCCGCGGACCCGATTGGCTGCTGCCGTGGTGGCATGCCTATCACAACACGCTCGCGGCCGAGCTCCACGTGCTGGTCGGCCGGATCGCCGAGGGCGAGCCCGACGCCGGGAAGATCGTGTGCATCGCGCCGCTGTACCGGCGCACCGTGAAGGTCGCGCTCCTCGATACGCGCGAGCTGCGGATGATGGGCGATGCCGGTCCGCGCCCCCCGTCCCTCGATCTGCTGTCGGCACCGGGCTGGGAGGATCGCGCCGGCGCCGCGTTCGCGCGCACACTGATCGACGAGGCGTCGACGTGGGACCTGATCGATCTCGAGCCGCTCGCGGATCCGTCACGCCTGCGCGCGAACCTCGTGCAGCGCCTCGCGCCCGCGGGCTTCATCGTCGAGAGCTCGCCGTCGGCCGGCGGTGCGAGCCGGATCGCGCTCGGCCTCGCCCCCTCGGAGGCCACCGACGGTGGTTCCGGCGTGGTGACCACGTTCGGCGATGATCTGCCGGCCCTGCGCAAGGGCCTGTCGTCGCTGCGTCGCCTCTCGCGCCTCGAATGGAGCGAGCGCGACGAGCCCTCGCCTCTCGCTGATGCCGAGGCCACCGCACTGCTGGAGGAGGTGGCGCTCGAGCTCGGCAAGCGCGGCCTCGTGCGGCTCGCGCGTCTCGACGACGCTCAGGGCGAGGTCTGCGCCGCGGCGCTGATCGTCGATGACGGTGATCGTGCGGTCGTGCTCGCGATGGCCGTGGATCCGCAGGTCGGGCCGCGCGCATCGGCGCGCCTGCTCCACACCGAGGCGATCGCAGCGCGCGCGCGTGGCTGCACCGCGCTCGACGTCACCACCGGCGTCGGCGAGTACACGTTGCCTGCGCTGCCGACCTCGAAGCAACCGGCGCTCGCCGTGCGCGTGTGGGGACAGACCACCGCCGCCTCGCTCCAGCGCACGGTCTCGAGCGTGGCGCGCCGTGCTCGCCGGGCACGCGAGACGCCGGCGGTCGCGGCAGCGCAGGCGCGCGCGGCCTGGACGAAGATCCGCAGCGCCGCGGCGAACGTCGCGCACTACGATCGCTACTGCCTGTATCGCGGGCAGCTGTGGACGCGCGGCATCGAGGCGCCGCCCGGCCTCGAGCTCGTGGTGTTCACCGAAGCCGACTACGCGAAGCTCGACGAGAACCGGCGCGCCGATCTGCTCGAGCAGCTCTCGCTCGACGAGGTCACCGCGCACAAGCACTGGCGGCGCGGCGACCAGGCCGTACTCGCGACGCTCGGCGTCCGCCCCGCCGGCATCGCCTGGGCGGCGCGCGGACCGATCGAAGCGCCCGAGCTCGGTCGCACGCTGCGCATGTCGAAGTACGACGCGTACATCCACTCGGTGTTCGTGGCGCCCGCCGCGCGCGGTCGCGCCGTGGGGCCCGTGATGCTCGAGCACATGGCGAAGGAGCTGCGTGCGACCGATGCATATCGCTCGTGGGCGCTGATCGCCGCCGACAACCAGGCGTCGCTGCGCGCGTTCCAGAAGGCATCGTTCACGCCGGTGTGCGACGTCATCCACGCGAAGCTCGCCACCGCGGACCGCGTGGTCTGCCGCCCGCCCGATCCCGAAGCGCAAGAGCTCCTCGGCCTCGAACCGCGCTGATCGTCGCCGGGCGCGGCCGATCGGTCGCAGCTACTCCGCACGCCACGACGGAGCTCGCTGGTTCAGTTGCGCCCCAACGACCCGAAGCGCCCCAAGAAGAGGCTTTCTCCTCCAGGAGAAGACTCTGCTTCGGGCCCCTTCGGGACTTCGGGGCGCTCGGGCACACGAGCGCATGAGCCGCCGCCGCGATTCTCGATCGCCTACGCCTACGCGTTCGTCGTCGCTAGCTCTGAACCGTGAACGCAGTCTCGACGCCGGTGGGCGCGAGGTCCTGGGTCGCGACCTTCGCGACGTGCGCTGAAGGTGGACCACGCTCGCACCATGCGAGCAGTGCGACGATCTGCACCGCGGCGCCCTCGGCCTCGAGCTCCACGGAGCCATCGGAAAGGTTACGCACCCACCCGCAGATTCCAAGGCGCCGGGCCGCATCCGCCGTCGCGGCGCGATAGGACACGCCCTGGACTCGACCAGAGACGATCGCGTGCACACGTCGCGTTGCCATCAGCGCGAGTGTCCCACACTGGAACCGTGACCCACCCCTATCGCCACCGTCGACGTTCTTGGTAGCTTGGAACACAGATGGCTCGCGTGCTGCGACTACCCGACCGAGGTCGGCTCCTCGTGTGCACGGATCTGCAGGGCTGCATGCGCGATTTCCAGCGCTTCGTGGAGATCTTCGAGCAGGCGCTGCTGACGTACGGCGGTGACGCGCATGTGCTGTTCACCGGCGATCTGATCCACGGACCGCACATCGATCCGGAGGACTGGCCGGACTTCCTGGGCGAGTACTACCGCGATGCCTCCGGCGAGGTGATGATCGCGTACGCGGGCCTGGCCGCGCAGTACCCGGGACGCGTCCACGCGCTCCTCGGCAACCACGAGCACGGTCACATCGGCGGCCCGCACACCGCGAAGTTCGCCGCTGACGAGGTCGCGCTCCTCGAGCAGATCCTCGGACCGTCGGGTACCGCCCGCATGCGCGGCATCATCCACACGTTCTCGCTCGCTGCCGTCAGCAAGTGCGGCGCGGTGTTCACGCACGGCGCCCCCGCCGCCCAGATCGATTCGATCAAGGACCTCGAGGATGCGGACCTCTCCGGCGCGCACTACTCGAGCCCACTCGACGTGCTCGATACGCCGATCGTCGGCAAGGTGCTGTGGGCCCGCAGCGCGACCGAAGCCGAGGCCCGCCGGTTCCTGCGCGCGACCAACGGCACGATGTGCATCTACGGCCACGACGTGATCCCCGAGGGCTACGAGTGCGTGGGCGACGAGCAGATCGTCGTCTCGACCAGCTTCGGCGTGTTCGATACGAACAAGGTCTACGTCTCGCTCGACCTCGCCTCCAAGTACCGCGGGGTCGGCGACCTCCGGATCGGGCACGAGATCCTGCCCCTGTACCCCGACAAGGCCCCCGCTCGCCTCGGCGGCAAGGCTGCTCGCAAGTAGTTACAGGGAGATAGGTGGGTACTCCCCCGACGGGGAGTCTTGCTTTCGCCCCCAGTCATCCTTATAAATCCGGGCTCGCTTAGCGCGAACCACCCGAGCCCCCTGCTCTGGCAGGGAAACGGAGAAAGCCATGAAGGACTCTGCCAACCACCCGCACTACAAGCCCGCCCACATCACCTGTGCATGCGGCGCTCACCACGACACGTTCTCGACCCGGGGCGACTTCGGCGTCGACATCTGCTCGAACTGCCACCCGTTCTTCACGGGCAAGCAGAAGCTGATGGACACGGCCGGCCGTATCGACCGGTTCAACAAGAAGTACGCTGCCGCTGCGGCCGCGACTGAAGCCGCCAAGAAGTCGTCCTGAAACTGCGACCGCGGTCCTAGGCCGCCATGTTCGATCAGGCAACTTTCAAGGACAAGATGGCGATGCTCGAGCGTCGCCACGAGGAGCTCGGCTCGCTGTTGGGCACCGCCGCGGTGATCAACAACCGCGCCGAGTTCCTCAAGTTCTCGCGCGAGCACGCGGAGCTGGACCTCCTGGTCCCGGCGTGGAAGGAGTACTCGAAGCTCGTCAAGAACCTCGCGCAGGCCAAGGAGATGGTCGATGCCGAGCCCGATCCCGAGCTGCGCGAGATGGCGCGCGACGAGATGCGCGAGCTCGACCAGCAGAAGGTCGTAGCGGAGCACGCGATCATGATCCTGCTGCTGCCGAAGGATCCGGCCGATGGCAAGAACGCCATCGTCGAGATCCGCGGGGGCACCGGCGGTGACGAGGCCGCGCTGTTCGCCGGCGATCTGTACCGGATGTACACGCGGTACGCCGAGCGACAGGGCTGGAAGCTGGAGGTGATGTCGACCTCCGAGGGCACGAGCGGCGGGTTCAAGGAGATCGTGATCCTGCTCGACGGCAAGGACGTGTTCTCGAAGATGAAGTTCGAGTCCGGCGTCCACCGCGTGCAGCGCGTGCCGGCGACCGAGGCGCAGGGCCGGATCCACACGTCCGCAGCGACCGTGGCCGTGCTCGCCGAGGCAGAGGAAGTCGACGTCAAGATCGACGAGAAAGATCTCAAGATCGATACGTACCGGTCGAGTGGCGCCGGCGGTCAGCACGTCAACACCACCGACTCCGCGGTGCGCATCACGCACCTTCCGACGATGACGATCGTCGCGTGTCAGGACGAGCGCTCGCAGATCAAGAACCGCGCGAAGGCGATGAAGGTTCTGCGCTCGAGGATCCTCGACCACGAGCGCGAGAAGCAGGCCGCTGCCGAGGCCGCCGCACGCAAGTCGCAGGTCGGCTCGGGCGATCGCTCCGAGAAGATCCGCACGTACAACTTCCCGCAGGACCGCGTCACCGAACACCGCATCGGCCTGAACAAGCACAACTTGCCCGCGATCATGGACGGGCTGCTCGATGACATCATCGAGGCGCTGCGCGCGCACCAGCAGTCCGAAGCGCTCAAGGCTCAGGCGGGCATGTGAGGCGAGCCGCGGTCGCCCTCGCGATCGCGGTCTCGATCGCCCTGGCAGCGTGCGCCAGGCGCGCCGCCGTCACCGTGTGCACGGACGACCTCGCCGGCGCGTGGAAGAGCGACTCCGGTCAGCGCTGGATGATCATCGACGGCGGCAAGGCGCTCGAGGCGTACACGCTGTTCGACGACACGCGTCCCGCAGTGGCCGGCATCGAGATCGGGCCGCGCGTGATCGATCTCGCGCGCACGCCGCAGGGCGCCGAAGGCGACGTCAAGCGCCGCTACATGCACGCCGGGGACGAGTGCCTGGGCCGCGCGCCGGCCCACCTCGTGAGCTGCAGCGAGGACACGCTCGAGCTGGTGCTCGCGGATCCCGTGCAACCCACCGCGTACGCGCCGTGCCAGTGGGGCCGTCCCGAAGCGTCCAGACGCGAGCGCTGGAGCAGGGAAGCGAAGTAGAGTTCGCGCATGCGCCGGAACCAGGTCGTGGCCCTCGGTGTGCTGGTGCTCGTGATCGCGCTCGCACTGTTCTGGAAGCTGCGCGGCAAGGCCGGTGGTGACGCGGCCGGCGAGCTCGCCGGTAGCGCCGCGCACGGAGGAACCGCGGGAGGTGCCACGCACGCGAAGGGAGCGCGCGCGCCGGCCGCACCCGCGTCGCTGTCGGGCAAGGTCACCCGCAAGGCGGATGGCAGCGGCGTCGACGGTGCGGTGGTCTCGCTCGCGCGCTCCGAGCTCGACACGATGTTCGGCACGACCGAGGCACCCACGCTGACCGCGACCACCAACGCGCAGGGAACGTGGACCGCGACGAACGTCCCACCCGGCCGCTACACGATCGCCGCGACCGCAAGGGGCCTGCTGCCCGCCAGCCTCGACAAGCTGGTGGTCGCGGAGGGCGAGTCGAAGACGGGCATCGACCTCGCGCTCGACACCGGTGGTATCCGGGTCAGCGGAACGGTCACCGACGTCGGCGGCGGTTCGGTTTCCGGCGCGCGGATCTCGGTCAGCAAGGCGAGCTCGTCGCCGCTCGCCAAGACCGAGCTGATCGCGATGGCCGGGCCCGACGGCAAGTACGAGATCACGCTCGCCGATGGCGACTACGAGGCGAGCGTGTCCCACGAGGACTACACGCACGCGTCGCGAAACTTCTCGGTCGCCGGGCAGCCGCTGACCGTCGACTTCGTCCTGTCGCCGGGCGGATCGATCCGCGGTGTGGTGGTGACTCGCGAAGGCAGGCCACTCGCCGGCGCGCTCGTGCTCGCCGAGGGCAAGCGCGGGCACGGCGACTCCAACATCCGCGCCGACGACAAGGGCGAGTTCGCGCTGCACAGCCTCGGCTCCGGACTGATCTCGATCAAGGCGGCCGGGCGCGGGTATGCGTCCCAGCAGGCGACGGTCGTCGAGCTCGGTATCGGCGAACAGGTCGACGGCGTGCGCGTGATCGTCGATCGCGCGTACTCGATCTCCGGGACCGTCGTGGACTCGGGGTCGAAGAAGGGCATCCCCGGCGTGCGGCTCGGCGCGTTCTCGATCGGTACGGGCCAGGTCGCCGTGGCGCCCGACCCCAGCGACGCCGACGGCACCTTCGAGATCGTCGGGGTACGCCCCGGGAGCTACATGATGTTCGCGATCGGCGAGACCACGATGCCGGAGATCGGCAAGTCGGTCGAGGTCGTCGACAAGGACATCACCGACCTCGTGATCGAGATGGGCGTCGGTGTCACCGTGAGCGGGCGCGTCGAGCCCGGCACGATCGCGGCGATCAGCGTGGAGCCCACCCAGATCGGCATCGGCAACATCTTCGAGGCACTGAAGGCGATGCTCGTGCTCGGCGAGAGCGATCCGACCGGCGCGTTCGTGCTGCACCACGTGCCGCCCGGATCGTTCAAGCTGCGCGCGAAGGTCACCGACGGCCGCACGGGCACCACGCCGCTGCTCGTCGCCACCGCGGATATGACCGGCGTGGTCGTCAAGCTCGAGACCCGCGGCTCGATCACCGGCAGGGTCGTCGACACGAACAACGCACCGGTCGCGCGCGTGCACGTCAGCGCTTCGGCCAAGCTCGACAAGGACAAGGGCAACTTCCAGCTCGACATGGGCGGCAACGGCAACAACAAGGGCTCGCTGACCGCGGCCGACGGCACGTTCCGCATCGTCGGTCTCGAGGACGGCGTGCACGAGCTCGAGGTCTCCGACGACCAGGGCGAGATCCCGTGTGCGAAGTGCAAGTCGCCGAAGGATCCTGTCGAGGTCACGCTCGCTGTGGCCGAGGCGAAGACCGGCGTGGTGCTCACCGTCGAGGCGCGCGACGGGGTGATCAAGGGCACCGTCGTCGACAAGGAGAAGAAGCCCGTCGCCGACGTGTGGCTCACCGCGACCGTCGAGCGCGAGGGCGACGACAAGTTCACCGACTACGACGAGATGATGGCGGACTCGCGCGGCCACCCGCCGACCCTGACCGGCGACGATGGCCGGTTCACGTTCACGAACCTCCGCAAGGGCGACTACACGCTGACCGCCGAGACGGCAAAGGGCACCGCGCGCGCGAAGCTCACCCACGTCAAGCTCGGCAGCTCGGTCACGCTCGCGCTCGCGCCGCTCGGCACACTGACCGGCAAGGTCACCCTCAACGGCGAACCCGCGACGTCGTTCCTGATGAGCTGCGATCCGCCGGGCGGCGACGCACGGCAATTCACGTCCGCAGCCGGCACGTACGAGCTCGAGCGCATCCCGCCGGGTCACGTGAAGTGCAGCGCGTACGGCGATGCGGGCCGTGGCAGCGGCGAGCTCGAGGTCCCCGCCGGACCTGCCACCCTCGACGTCAAGCTCGCACCGTGGGCGACGATCACCGGCACCGTGGTCAGCGTGCTGACCGGTCAGCCGCTCGCGGGCCTCAAGATGATCGCGAGCGGGGACCACGACGACAGCACGATCGCCGAGACGCTGACCGGCAAGGGCCCGACGAGCGACGCGGCGGGACGGTTCACGATCTCGAAGGTCGCCGCCGGCAAGGGCACGCTGACCGTGATGCCGAAGGACGCGGGCTTCGTCGAGCTCGCGCGCCGCGAGTACGACGTGGCCCCAGGCCAGCGCCTCGACCTCGGCACGATCAAGGTCGTCCCGCCACGCACCGGCGACGCTGGAACGCTCGGGCTGGCGTTCACCCTCGACGGCGAGGTCCTCACTGTATCGAGCGTGAAGCCCGGCGGGCCGGCCGCCACGGGCGGTGTTCAGGTGGGAGACAAGCTCGTGGCGATCAACGGTGTGCCCGTGGCCACGCTGACGGCGAAGCTGGCGCAGACGCTGGTGGCGTCGGGCTCGGTGACAATCGACCAGCAGTACAAGCTCGCCTTCGACCGCGCCGGGACCCCGCTGGAAGTCGTGCTCGTCGGCGTTCGCTGGTAACCTATCTCGATGCGTGGCCGGTGGTTCGCTCTCGTGACCTGCCTGGCCGGCTGTGGCGGAGGCGGGAACAAGCCCGACGCGCCGATCGACGAACCCGCGGCGCGCTGCGATCCGAACGGTGCGTTCGGTGCGCCGGCGCTCGTCACCGGCATCAACAGCGATCTCGACGACGCGGCCGCGCGGCTCAGCGACGACGAGCTCGAGATCACCTTCTCGCGACGCACCGGTGGCCTCTGGGATCTGTGGCGAGCCTCGCGTGCATCGATCGAAGAACCGTTCGGTGCCCCTGCCCTGCTCACCACCGTGAACTCGGTGTCCTCCGAGCTGTGGCCCACGCTGACGCCGGATGGGTTGACCCTGGTGTTCGAGGCCGATCGCACCACGCCCGGTATCTTCCACATCTGGCGAAGCACACGCACGTCGAAGGCCGTACCGTTCGGCCCACCGGCGCCCCGCGGCGACCTCCGCGACAACGATACCGAGCCGATGCTCGCGAACGAACGTGCGCTGTACTTCACCTCCGCGATGCGCGGCGGCCTCGGGCTCGGCGAGATCTTGCGCGCGCCCGTGGAGACGAACGGCGCGATCGGGATGCCGGAGCTGCTCGTCGGTGGCGTCAACAGCGACACGCAGGAGGACTCCGCTGCGGTCACCGCCGACGAACGGGTGATCTACTTCCGTCGCACCAGTGCGACCGGCGAGCCCGATCTCTACACCGCGTCGCGGTCGACCCCGACGGATGGCTTCGGGACCGCGGTGCCAGTCCCCGGACTCGCCGAGCCGAACGTCAGCGAGAGTCCGAACTGGATCTCGCCGGATGGCTGCCACCTGTACGGGCACAGCAACGCTACGAGCGGACCCGCCGGCCAGAACATCTGGATGGCGAGCCGGCCACCACCGCCCGAGTAGCTCGCTACTTCGCGGTCAGCTTCGTGAGCTCGTCGGAGAGCTTCTTCGACTCGCCGCTCGCGTCGCCGGCTTCGAAGCCCTTCTTGACGAAGCGGACCACGCCTTGCGGATCCGCGATGAACGTCGTGGGCATCGTGTCAGAGCCGTAGTTCCCGCCCACGCTCGACTTGTCGTCGGGCAGGTACACGCGGGTCATGTTCTTGACCTTGAGCTTGTCGTGGAACTTCTTGCCGACGTCGACCTCGTTGTCGATCGCGATGGTGATGAACGTGACCTTGCCCGCGAACGTCGGCGCGAGCTTGTCCCACGTCGGCAGCTCCTTCGCGCACGGCTTGCACCACGCGGCACCGATGGTGACCACCAGCCACTTGCCCTTGTAGGCTTTCAGCTTGAACGGCTTGCCCTTCGCGTCGA
Organism: Haliangiales bacterium; assembly: GCA_038206055.1. Lineage (GTDB taxonomy): Bacteria > Myxococcota_A > Polyangia > Haliangiales > Haliangiaceae > JABFXX01. Next base: position 60,942 of record JBBRBG010000015.1, on the reverse strand, counting down.
CCGCGACGTCGAGCTCGGTCAACCGGTCGCCGACCTTGAGCGTGTCGGCGTGCGCCGGCGCAGCCAGGAGCCCCAGGGCGACAGTGACCGCGAGGACGGAGGTGCGGAGCATGGAGGTGAGACGCAGCGCCCCCCTCATCGATTCACCGCCAGTTCCTCTTCGATCCACATACTTATGTACTCGGCGTTCATCGGACCCTCGTACCGGCGGTCGTTGAAGAACAAGGTAGGCGTCGAGTCCACCCCGGCGGCCTCGCCCGCGGCGAGATCGGCGCTGACCTGCTTGTCGGCAGCGGCGTAGTCGGCATCGAACTTCGCGGCGTCGAGACCGAGCTCCTTCGCGAAGCCGACCACGGCCTCCTTGGTGTGCTGCGGCGAGCGCGCGAACAAGAGCTCGTGCATCGGCTTGAACTTGCCCTGCGCGTTCGCGGCATACGCGGCCATCGCGGCGCTGCGCGCGTCGGGGTGCTTCGACTCGATCGGGAACATCATGTAGTAGACGACGACCTTGCCGGCTTCCTTGTCCTCGACCTTGGAGATCACCGGCGAGAACATCTGGCAGTGCGGGCACTCGTAGTCGAAGAACTCGATGAGGCGGACCGGCGCATCGGAGTTGCCGATGTGCGGCGCCTTGCTCGGATCGAGCTTCACGCGGTCCTGCGTCTTCTCGTACTTGTTCGTGAAGAACTCGCGGACGTCGGCCTCCTTGACCTCATCCTCGACGAGCGATGCGATGTACTTCACGGCGTATGGCGCGCGCTTGCACGCGGTGTCCTGCTCGAACGACGTGCGCAGCGAGTGGTTCTTGCCGCACGGCGACTTGAGCGACGAGAGCAGCGCGTAGAACACCTTCTGCTTCTCGCCATCGAGCTTGCCGAGGTCGAAGCCCTTGAGCGGCGTCGTGTCGATTGGTCCCGCGGGTGCGGTGGCCGCACTTCCGGAGCCTGTACGATCCATCGCGGTGATCGCGCCGGTGTCGTTTGGCTTCTTCTTCTCGCACGCGCTGCCCATGAGCAGCGGAGCGCACAGCAAGGCGAGGACTAAATGCCCCGAAACGCGGGTGTTTGGCACTCGTGCGTTGTAGTGCAGCGCTAGGGCGTTTTCAACCGCAGCGTCCTGGCAGGGTGCCTTGACGTTGCGCGTCATGGGAGGTATCAACCGACTGAATGACGGTTCATTCAGCGACGGACCGCAGCGAGCGCAGCGACAAGCGCGAGCGGATCCTCCTGGCCGCCGAGCGGATCTTCGCCCGCCACGGGTTCTTCGCCGCACGGGTCTCCGAGATCGCGAAGGAAGCCGGCGTCGCCGACGGCACCATCTACCTCTACTTCAAGAGCAAAGACGACCTCCTGATCTCGCTGTTCGAGCAGCGGATGACCCAGGTCAACGAGGCGCTGCGTGCGGCGATCGCGGGAGTCGCCCCGAAGGATCAGCTCCGCGCCTTCATCAAGGCGTACCTCCAGCTGGTGCACGACGAGCCGGGCGCGGCGGAGGTCCTCACGATCGAGCTGCGGCAGAGCAGCAAGTTCATGAAGGAGTACGACAACCCGCAGTTCGTCGATTTCCTGCGCACCCTCGGCGGGATCCTGGCCGCCGGTCAGGAGCGCGGCGAGCTCGACGCGACCATCCCGGCGCACGTCGCCGCGCGCATGATCTTCGGGATGCTCGACGAGCTCGCCCTCGCATGGGTGCTCGCGCGGCAGCCGTCGATCTCGACCGGCACACCTGGAACGCGTCCGAAGAAGTTCGATATCGTCCGCGCGGCCGACTGGGTCGTCTCGCTCGTGACGAATGGCCTCACGTCTCTGTCCTCAAAGGAGAAGTCCCCATGAAGATCCTCGTTCCCGTGAAGCGGGTCCCCGACCCAACACAGAAGGCCAAGATCAAGGACGGCCACATCGACCTCACCGGAGCGTCGTGGATCGTCAACACGTTCGACGAGTACGCGATCGAGACCGCGCTGCGCCTCCTCGAGAACGGCGCCGATGGCACCAAGCAGCCCGGCGAGATCATCGTCGTGTCGCTCGGTCCCGATGACGCCGCGAAGGAGATCCGCACCACGCTCGCGATGGGCGCGGACCGCGCGATCCACGTCGTCACCAAGGACTCCGAGATCGATTCGCTGATCGTCGTGAAGGTCCTCGCCGGCATCATCGAGGCCGAGAAGCCCGACGTCATCCTGATGGGCAAGCAGGCCGTCGATGGCGATGCGAACCAGGTCGGTCAGATGCTCGCCGGTAAGCTCGGTCTGCCGCAGGCGACGTTCGCCGCGTCGATCGAGCTGTCGGCCGACAAGAAAGCGATGACCGTCGGCCGCGAGGTGGATGGCGGCGTCGAGTACAAGAAGGTTCCCCTACCCGCCGTCGTCACCGTCGATCTTCGCATCGTCGGTTCGAAGGCCGTGAAGAACGGCGTCACGCCCGAGTCGCACAGCTACTCCGGCGAGGGCGCACGCCTGCCGTCGCTGAAGGGCATCATGGCGGCCAAGAAGAAGCCGATGACCGTCGCGAAGCTCGCGGACTACGGCGCCGAGGCGCCGCCGGTGATCAAGGAGCTCAGCGTGACGCTGCCGCCGCCCCGCGCGGCTGGTCAGATCGTCGCCGACATCCCGACCCTCGTGAAGAAGCTCGCCGACGAAGCGAAGGTTCTCTAAGGAGATATGGCCATGGGTAACGTCCTCGCATTCTCGGAATTCAACGGCCCCACGCTCCGCTCGAGCGCGCTCGCCAACCTCGCGTTCGCTCGCGCCGCTGCCACCGCGCACGGCGGCGAAGTGATCGCAGTCCTCGTCGGTGCGGGCGCACAGGGCGCCAGCGCCGACGCCGCGAAGTACGCCGGCAAGGTGATCACCGTCGAGGACGGCGCGCTCGCGCACTACCTCGCGGAGACCTACGCGCCGGTCGTCGCGAACCTCGCGAAGGCGAACGGCGTGACGCTCGTCACCGCCTGCGCGACCGCGGTCGGCAAGGATCTGATGCCGCGCGTCGCCGCGCTCCTCGATGCCGGCATGGCGTCCGATGTGGCGAAGCTCGAGGGCAAGGACACGTTCACACGTCCGATCCTCTCCGGCAACGCGAACTCGACCGTGCAGGTCTCGACGGCAACCATCGTCACGACGATTCGCCAGACCGAGTTCGAGCCCGCCACCGAGCTGCCCACGCCGGGCACCGTGACGTCGGCTCCGGCCGGCGAGGTCAACGCGCTCGGCGCCACGTTCGAACGGCTCGACGCGCAGAAGAGCGATCGCCCCGAGCTGACCGATGCGAAGGTCGTCGTCTCCGGCGGCCGCGGCATGAAGAACGGCGAGAACTTCAAGGTCCTCGAGGAGCTCGCGGATCTTCTCGGCGCCGCGATGGGCGCCTCGCGCGCCGCCACCGACGCCGGCATGGTCCCCGCGGACTGGCAGGTCGGTCAGACCGGCAAGATCGTCGCGCCGGACCTGTACTTCGCGGTCGCGATCTCCGGCGCCATCCAGCACCTGGCCGGTATGAAGGGCAGCAAGACGATCGTCGCGATCAACAAGAACAAGGATGAGCCGATCTTCCAGGTCGCGGACTATGGGATCGTACAGGAATGGGAAAAGGCCGTCCCCGAGCTCATCTCCGAGATCAAGAAGCTCAAAGCCACCCGCTGAGGGTCGCCGCTGCGCTGCTGACGTCGATCGTCGCATCGGGGTCGGCGTGCAGCTCCTCACCCGCAGCGATCGACGCTGCGCTCGGCGATGACGATGCTCCGGCGATCGACGGCAGCATCGATGCTCCGCGCGGCACGGTCTGCGCGGGGCAGCCGCTGTGCGAGACGTTCGAGGCGATGCCCGTGGGCACGCTCGCGAACAACGCGAACGTCGGCGGGTTCCGCGCCGACGTGCAGACCGGCGGCACGCTCGCGATCGACACCACGCGCGCGTACAGCGGCACGCACGCACTGAAGGCGCACATCGATGGCGGCGGCATGGGCGGCGGTCGGTTGTGGGCGCACAACGGTGCGCTGTTCGCGCCGACCCGCCGTCATCTCTACGGTCGATTCATGATGTGGAGCGAGCGCGAGGCCAACAGCATCCACTGGACGCTGTTCGGCGCGTCGGGTGTGGTGCCGGCTCCCTCGCCCGCCGCGGGCCACACCGCGACGTATCTGTTCTCCGCCGCCGACGACAAGAAGTTCATGGCGGTGTTCTACGACAACCAGACGCAGCAAGATTGCTGGCACCACTCGCAGCAGCTCGTGCCCGTGGCGGCGCCGACGGATCACTGGACGTGCGTCGCGTTCGAGGCCGACGCCGACGCGATCCACTACCGGATGAGCCTCGACGGCACCCCGGTCACGAGCTTCTCGGTCAACACGACCGGCGACGGTTGCCTGGCCGTTCCGGGAACCACGCCGTGGTACGGCCCCTCGTTCGATCAGTTCTATCTCGGGGCGATGAGCTTCCATCCGATGAGCGGACCGCTCGACGTCTGGTACGACGATCTCGTGGTCGACACGGCGCCCGTCGCCTGTCCCTGAGCCAGTTCACGATTCGTTAACGTTCGTTCATGATCGCGGCCGAACCGGACGCAGGGCCCGTCGTGGAGGTGGTCTCGTCGTTGCAGAACTAGGTGCCCGGCCGGACGGACGGCGACGAATCCACGCGACCGTGCTTCCAGAAAGAGGAGCCCCGAAGTTTTCGAAGACCCTGACGAGAGGCCTTCGCAGCGGATCTGCTCACCGCCGTGCTCCAGAATCGTGAGCCCCGAAGTTCTCGAAGGCCCTGAGGAGAGGCTTTCTCCTGGACGAGAAGACTCTGCTTCGGGACCTCCGGGGCCTTCGGGGCTCACCTGAACCAGCGGACTCCGGTTCGCGGCCGGCACTGCGGATTGCCGCTCGCGCAGGTCGATGGCTACACGCTCCAGGTCACGGTGCGGTGAGCGTGGCGCCGAACGCGACCGAGCATTGACCATCCTGCGCGGCGTTCATGTACGCGGCACCGATGCCGCCGTTGACGAACGTCGCGGACGCGGTGCTCGCGTCGAGCACGAGGTACTTGCCGGCGCGCGTGGTGCCCGCGGGTCCTGCGACGTTCTCGTCGATGAAGCCGCCGAACAGGCCGGTATCGATCTCCGCGAGATCGAGCGACGGCAGACCGAAGCCCGCGGCGATCGGCGCGCCCGAGATCGCGAGGCCACCGTTACCGATCGCGACCGAACCGTTACCGAGGCCGAGGCTCGCCGCGGTGATCGAGGCGAACGCGGACTCCTGGCCGGCGAGCGTGCCGTCGCAGTAGACGTCCGCGGGTCCGATGACATCGAGCGAGTAGCCGCCGTCGGTGAGCGTGCCGCCGGTGCCCGGGCCCGGATCGACGAAGTCGACCGAGCCGAAGTCGCCCGCGACGGTCGCCGACAGGGTCCCGCCGAGGGTGACGCCACCGTTCGTGAACGTGACCGAGCCGGTGACGGCCGCGGCGAACACGCTCGGTTGAGCGGCGGCTTCATCGCCGCTCGCGAACAGCGCGACGCGGTCCTGCCCGTCGAGCGCGACCGTGGCGCCGGCCACCACGTCGGACTGCGGGACGATCACGATGACCTCGTCGACCAGCGTGGTCGCATTCGGTCCCGGCCGGTTGGCGTAGCCGACGAGCGCGACGTACGGCGTGGGCCCGTCGGCGAGCAGGATCGCGATCGAGTCGAGCGCGGGCGCCGCGTACGCCACACCGTCGACCGTGATCGACAGCGCGCCGCTACCGCTGGTGGTCGGTTGGGTCTGCTCGTCGGTGACCGGCGCGCCGGTGAAGCTCGCGGATCCGGGCGCGGTCGGCCCGTTGAGCATGAAGCTCGAACCGGGGCCGAACAGAGCGGCCGCCGCGCCACCACCCGGAATATTGTAGACGGGATGAATGCCGTGGCCCGGCGGGGTCGGCAGCGGCTGATCGATGGGCTCCGAGGGGCTCACGCACGCGGCGGTGAGGGTCGCGAGCAGAAGGGTCTTGGCAAGAATGCGCATGTGGATCTCCATGTTCCTTGCGCTGGAGATGGCCGGTGCGGCGCGGTTTGATCACGGATGATCACGACGCGCGCTGACACGACCTGCCTATTGAGAAGCGAGGACCGCACCGAACGTGCCGAAGCACGCACCGGTGGTGTCGCTCGTCTCGTAGAGCAGTGCGACCGCCGCCTGCATCGCGGTCGGCGTCGTTGCGGTCGCGGAGTCGACGCCGAAGTAGCGTGCATTGTGGAGCGTCGACAGCGGGCCGGTGCCGAAGTCTGCCGCCACCTCGGTGTCCCAGATGGTCTGCGGGAAGTCCGGCGGCGACGCCTGCGGGTTCGGAACGAGCTGGATGTTCGGTTGACCGAATGCGGTCGCGATCACGGCGCCGGTGATCCGGATCGTCGTCGCATCCACGTTGGTGAGCATCACGGGGCCATCGACGAGGTTCGCTCCCGCGCGCGTGATGCCGGCGAAGCTCGCCTCGTTGCCGGTGAGCGTGCCGTCGCAGCTCGTCATCACTGGATCGAGGAACGTGAGCGTGTACGCGCCGGGAGCGAACGGGCTCCCCGGCGCGTCCGGCGGCGCATCGACGACGACCGCAGCATCGAGCGCGCTGCCGAGCTGGATGTCGCGGCGGCAGGCGCCGAACGCGAGGAGCATGACGATCCACCCCGTGCGCACGCTACTCCGCGTCGATCGAGCGGCGGACGCGATGGGCGAGCGGGCTATCACCGTGCGCCGCGAGGAACTTCGCCGCGAGCTCGCGCGCATGCGCGACGTTCCCCGAACCGACCAGCGCCTCGATCCGCGCAACCGTCGCCTCCGGCGCCAGCGCACCGCGCGGGAACTGCTGGTCGTAGCGATCGAGGAGCGAGAGCGCGGCCGCCGCATCGCCCTTGCGGAGCGCGGCCATCGCACCGTCGATCAGCGCGACCTCGTCGGTCAGAGAGGGTCGTGCGGGCGCTGGTTCGGTGCGCGCTGGTTCGATGCGCACTGCAGTGGTGCGCGCTGCGTCCGCGCGAGAGGCATCGGCCCGCGCGGGTTCAGACTTCGATGGCGGGATGACCGACGGAGCGACGACCGCCGGTGTGACGACGGACGGTGCGAAGACCCACGGTGGGGTCGGATCGGGCGCGACCGCTATGCGCGAGACCGCCCGCGCATTTGGCGTGGCGCGTGGTGCCGGCGCCGTCGCGACCTCGGCCGCAGGTGCCGCCGACTCGCGCGAGCTCTTCACCGCCACGCCGACGCCGACCCCGACGCCGGTGGTCAGTGCGAGGCCGATCAGCAGCTTCGCGCCGATCGAGATCCCCGCCTTGGCCGCCGCACCACCGGCGACTGCGGCACCGACGGCCGGCGCCGATGCGGTCGCCTTTGCCGCGGCAGCGGTCGCGGTGCCGTGGCCGATCGCCGCCGCCGTGCCGACGCCGATCGCGGCCGCGATCGCGCGCCGCGCATCCGCGCTCGGGGCGTCGTCACGCGCGGAGCGTAGCAGCGCACCGGCGTATCCGGGGTCATCCTTCAGGCGGCGCGGCTCGGTCATGACCGGCCTCGCAGCTCCGCAGCCGCGGCCTCGAATGCCTCGCGCGCGCGCCGCAGCCGCGACGCGACGGTGCCCGGCGCAAGCTCGAGGGTGATGGCGATCTCGGCCATCGTCATCTCCTCGAGCTCGTAGAGGACGAACACGGCGCGCAGGTCGAGCTCGAGGGTCGCGAGCACACGATCGAGGACATCGCGCGCGCGCTTGCGATCGGCGAGCTCCTCGGGCCCAGGCGCGTGATCGACGAGCTGGGCAACCTCGGCGTCGTCGTGAATCCCGCGCCTCGCCGCGGCACGCCGGGCCGTCGAAGCCACGCGGAGCGCGGTCGCGAACAGGAACGACCGCTCGCGACCGGGCTCGATGTCGCCGAGCCTGCGCGACACCACGAGGAACACCTCCTGCGTGGCGTCATCGACGGTGAGCTCCGGAACGCCGAGGCGGCGCAGGGAGCGCCACACGAAGTCGAACTGGCCGTCGAACAGCGTGCGGAGCCGCGCCCCCGACGAGAGGTCCTCCCGAACGAGCTCGGGCGGGGCGATGGCGAGGGGGCGTACGGCGTCCTGCACGGGGGAGTCCGGGTGCGCGGTTGGTTGCCGGGAGCGCGCTCATCGTTCATCTGGAATGGCCGGTCGCGCCCGATTTGATCACGAAATGCCATCACAGCACCTCCACGATCAGGGCGAGCCCTACCCCGAACGTTACGACGGGGACCTGGTGGACGGTGATCCCGGGGGCGATGAAGTAGCGGTCGCGAACCAGGGGGATGGCGAGCAGGCCCTCGAGCTCGAGGGCGAACCGCCCGAGATGGACCCCAGCCCGGGCGGCCACATCCGGAGCGACCCACGGCCGCATGCCACCGGCAGGGGAGCCGACCTGGGTACCACGTGCCGTCAGCGCCCCGGCCTCGATCCCGATCGAGGGTGCGAGCTCGAACGCACCCCGGGTCAGCGCGCCCGGTCGCGCATCGAGCCGGCCGATCGTCTGCCGAAACTCGGAGGTGCCGGCCGTGACCATCGCCTCCTGCGTCGCGGTGCGCGCGAACCCGAGACGCAGCTGTCGGCCACCGGGGCGCCCGACCGCGACGAACACCGGCACGCCGAAGACCGGTGCGGGCAGGACTCCGCTGTACCGCCCGAGTCCGCTGCCGATCGCGAGCCAGCGCTCGCGGACGCTCACCGGTGGCGGAGGCGGCGGCGTCACCACGATCGGCGGCGGCGTTGGCGGTGGCTCCACGATCGGCGGCGCGGCCTCGCGCTCCGCGCTGACGGCGAGACTGGCGACCACGACGAGCGCCGCGATCGTCTCGTCGCAGCTCGCACCATCGACCTCGCGCACGGACTCACCGGCCGCCGAGCGGATCGCGAGCGTGCCATGCACGACACCGGCGGGATCCTGCGTGATCGTGATATCGAACGAGCGCGCCGCCGCCGACTCGACCCGATTCACCGTTGCCCGCGCCGCGAGCTGCGCGAAGAACTCCTCGGCGGTCCCGCAACCGTCCGGTGCGGCGTAGGTGATGCGGATCTCCTCGGCGCGCACGTCCGCGGACGCCGGTGCGAGCCAACCCAGCACGAGCGCACCGACCCAGAGCGGTGAGCGCGCGCGACCCGACATGCGGCGGATGCAACCACAGCCGCTCGCCCCCTGCCATGACAAACGTTGTTGTAGAGTCGCCAGATGAACAACAGGGTGTTCGTTGTGGCAGCTCTCTTGGTGGTGGCGAGTGCGGGCACGGCGATGGCCGATCCACCCGCCTGGTGCGCGAAGGCGGAGGGTCGCCTCGATAGCAACAGCAAGGATGCGATCACGAGCAAGGATGCTGAGTGGGCGCTGTATTACCTCGTCGGCGCGACCTGCAAGCCCGACCAGGAAGCGCAGACGCTGACGAAGGAGCTCGCCGCGGCGCGCGCCAAGTGGAACAAGAAGCTCGACATGGTCGAGCAGGATTGGGCCGACGTCGCCGAGTGGGCGTCGCAGGACCAGGGCTCCCGCGTCAACCAGGACATCCGGAACGACAAGAAGATCGCGTGGTCGAAGCTCTCGCCCGTGCAGCAGTTCGGCCTGATCGCCGGCGACTTCAACGAGGACGGGGCCGCGTACACCGCGGACGCGCTCGGACCGAAGCTGACCGAGGTCGGCCGCTTCGCGTACATCCACAAGTGCCTGCGCGCGCGCGATAACGAGCAGCCGGTGGTGTGGGCGATGTGCCAGCCCGACATCGATGCGTTCGATCGCAAGAAGTTCGCGAACGAGGTCCGCATGGACACCGCGGTCACCGGCTCCGATCGGATGGCAATGCGCCTGCTCGTGCAGGACTACGACCAGCAGATCAAGGACCACGCCGACGCGGTCAAGAAGTTGATCGCGAAGGACGCTGGCTACGCGACCGTGTTCAAGACCGCCGAGCAAGGCTACAAGGACTTCGCGAAGGTCGATGCAGCGTACGTCCAGCTCGCCGCCGACATGGACGACGCGCGCGTGACCAACTCGCGCAAGGCGTTCGACGGATGCTCCGAGAAGGCGTGGCCGGCGTGGAAGAAGGCGGTCAGCGCGATCCCGGCGAAGAAGTTCGCGAACTTCAAGCGCGCCCCCGGCGACGAGAACGAGATCGTTCAGGCGGTCGGCGTGGTCATCGGCGACCCCACCGGCTATCTCGCCACGGTCTCGCTGTACATCTGCGAGGGCCTCGGCGGCGATCGAGACAAGATGGACTACCTCGCGAAGGCACTCGGTAATACCGCGTCGCGGTGGCCGGGCTATCGCGGCCCCCGCCTCTCCGCGCAGACGGCGGTGATGGCGAATGGCGTCACGCTCGACGATCGCGACGCGCGCATCGACTACCCGGGCGTCAACCACGGCTGGATGGATCAGAACATGAGCTCCAGTGGTGGCGGCCGCGGTGTGGTCGCGTCGGTGAAGGTCAGCGGCGGCAAGGCCGTGGTGACGTTCAAGAAAGAGTTCGAGAAACAGGAGCAGTGCACGAACTGGAAGTCGAGCAACAAGATCACGCAGATCACGAGCAGCGGTTCGCTGATCTACGAGAGCTGGTGCACGGCGTCGAAGTCCGTCACCGTCGACAAGTCGTTCGGTCCGCAGACGGTGAAGGCGCGCTACGTCGAGGGCCTCAAGCCCGGCATGGTGTTCACGAACACCGAGGACGTCGTCGGCGTGGTCTACGCGAAGAACGGCGCCAAGCAGCCGTCGTCGATCTGCAGCGCACCGGTCAAGTAACGTAGCGCGCACCTGGGGTACCATCGCCCGGTGGTACTCGCCGTCGCAGCGATGGCCGTGGCTCTGGTGATCGCGCTCGCGTGGCGCAATCACTGGGCGCCCGCGGTGGGCGCGCTGACGGGTCTCGGGTTCGCGCTCGTCGCCGGGATCGCGAGCACCGACGACATCACGAACGCGCTCGGCGATCTGTGGCGGCCGATGATCAGCATCGTCGGCATCATGGCGACCACCGCGTGCGCCGCCGAGCTCGGCATCTTCACGCGCCTGGCCGCCGCGATCGAGCCGCGGACGCGCGGGCCGGTGAAGCACGCGTTCCGGTTCTTCTTCATCGTCGCGGCGCTGACCGCAGCGATCCTCTCGAATGACGCGGCGATCCTGCTGCTGACCCCGGTCGTCGTCGAGCTGCTGCGCGCCGTGTATCCGAAGCGCAATCCGAAGTTCCTGCTGCCGTTCGCGTTCTGCGCGTTCGTCGCCGCGGGCGTCGCGCCGCTGCCGACCGGCAATCCGATGAACCTCGTCGTCGCGTATCGCGCCGGGATCAGCTTCAACACGTACGCGCTCCACATGATCCCCGTCGCGCTCGCCGGCTGGATCGTCGCGTACCTCATGCTGTCGTGGTGCTACCGCGATGTACTGCTCGACGAGGCGCCCGCGCTCGGTGCCGCGCCGCCGAGGATCCCGCTCTCGGGCCAGGCAAAGCTCGTGCTGCTGGTCACCGGCGCGAGCATCGCGTCGTACCCGATCCTCGCCGCGCTCGGTCAGCCGATCTGGCCGGTCGCCGCGACCGCTGCCATGCTCAGCATCGCGCTCGCGCTGCACGCACGCGCCTCGGTCCCGCGGATCGCCGCGGGGATCAGCTGGGAGCTGCTGCCGTTCCTGTTCGGCGTCCTCGTGCTCGCGACGGCGCTCGCGCGCGCAGGTGTGACCGATTCGCTCGCGAGCATCTACGCGCAGACACCCGCGCCGATCGCCACGGTCGGCGCGATCGCCGCGGCAGGATCCGCGCTCATGGATAACCACCCGATGGCGCTGCTCCACTCGCTGACGCTCGCGGGCTGGCCCGACAAGTACGTGTTCGCCGCGCTCGTCGGTGGTGACCTCGGACCGCGCCTCCTGCCGATCGGCTCGCTCGCCGGCCTGCTGTGGACCCACCAGTTGCGACGGCAGGGCGTGACAGTCCCCTTGCGCGTGTTCGTCAAGGTGGGCGCGATCGTGACGATTCCGTCGCTTTGCGCCTCCCTCGTCGTATTGTGGCTCGTGACCTCACTTTGACGGTACGCTGGACGGGTGCGGGGGGCATGGCGACGGCGGCCAGCTCGGCCTCAGCCCGAACAGCTATCCGGGCACGCTCGCCACGCCCACGCGGATCGGAACGGCGATCGGCTGGGACACGGTCGCACCGCTGGGGGGAGAACCAGGTCGGCCAGTACGGGGACAACACCTCGTGGCTGCCCGACTTCACGGTCGTCGAGCCCGACCGCTGATCCATGCTACATAGACCGCCATGGCACTCGCACAATCCGCTCGTCCGATCGAAGGCGCGGTAGCGACGCTCGGCGTCAGCGATCGCGTCGCATTCCTGCGCAAGACGTACGCCCACCTCGGCGTGGCGCTGCTCGCCTTCGCCGCGCTCACCGGCGGCATGTTGAGGTACGGCACCGAGACCAGCCTCAAGTTCTCGCTGTGGGCACTGTCAGGCGGCGGCTTCAACTGGCTGATCGTCATCGGCCTGTTCATGGCGGTCGGCTGGCTCGCGCAGAAGCTCGCGCGCTCGAACTCCTCGAAGGGCCTGCAGTACCTCGGTCTCGGCATCTTCGTGGCCGCGGAAGCGCTGCTGTTGCAGCCGCTGCTGTGGATGCTGATGCTCAAGTTCGGTAACCCCGACACGATGTTCGCCAGCGACGGCGTGCACGCGATCCTCAGCGGCCAGGCGGCGTCGATCCTGATGCAGGCGATCGTCATCACCCTCGCGATCTTCATCGGGCTCACGCTGACCGTGTTCCTGACGAAGAAGGACTTCTCGTTCATGCGCGGCGCGCTCGCGATCTGCTCGTTCGCGGCGATCGGCGTGATCGTCGCCTCGATCATGTTCGGCTTCTCGCTCGGCGCCGTGTTCTGCGGAGCGATGATCCTGCTGATGGCAGGTTACATCCTCTACCAGACGAGCCAGGTCATGGCGCACTTCCCCCCCACGGCCTACGTCGCGGCCGCGCTGATGCTGTTCTCGACCATCGCGACCCTGTTCTGGTACGTGCTCCAGCTGCTGATGTCCCTCAATCGTCGCTAGACCACACGTCAGATTGGCAAAGGGACCTTCGGGTCCCTTTGCTGCTTTCGGCGGGCTATACTGGATGAAGATGCCCGCGGCGCCGGCCCCTGCCCCGCTCTCGTCGACCGACATCGGTGCGGTCCGAAAGCTCGAAGATGCGATCGGCACCGTCGTGCGCGGCAAGCCCGAGGCGATCCGCGCTTCGGTCGTCACGCTGCTCGCACGCGGGCACCTCCTGATCGAGGACATCCCCGGCGTCGGCAAGACCACGCTCGCGCGCGCCCTCGCCGCGGCGCTCGGCGGCACGTTCCGCCGCATCCAGTTCACCAGCGACCTCCTGCCATCCGACATCGTCGGCGTCTCGATCTACGACCAGAGCGGCAAGGTGTTCGAGCTCAAGAAGGGCCCGATCTTCGCGAACGTGGTGCTGGCCGACGAGATCAACCGCACCACGCCGCGCACGCAGTCCGCGCTGCTCGAGGCGATGAGCGAGGGCCAGGTCTCGATCGATGACACCACGCACACGCTCGATACGCCGTTCATGGTGATCGCGACCCAGAACCCGTCGGAGATGTACGGCACGTATCCGCTGCCGGAGTCGCAGATGGATCGTTTCCTCCTGCGCGTGTCGCTCGGCTATCCCGCGAAGGCGATCGAGCGCGAGCTCGTGCGCGAACGCTCCGGCGGAGATCCGGTGATGAAGCTGGCCCCGGTGGTCGACCTCGCGGCGGTGCGCAGCCTGCAAGACATCGTCGAGACCATCCGCGTCGACGACGCACTCGTCGACTACGCGATGTCGATCGTCGAGGAGACGCGACGCCACCCGGCGATCACGGTCGGCGTGTCCACGCGCGGTGTGCTCGCGTGGTATCGCGCGTCGCAGGCAGCGGCGCTCGCGGCCGGCCGCGACTTCGTGGTCCCCGATGACCTCAAAGCGCTCGGTGTGCCATGCCTCGCGCACCGCCTCGTCCTCGCCCACAGCCACGACTCGCTCGGCCGCGCGCGCAGCGATGCCGAGCGGATCATCGCCGAGATCCTGAGCCGGGTCGCGGTACCGACCTGAGCGTATGGGACTGTGGGCGCGCCTTCGCCGTCGTCTGCGGCCACCGCGCCGGCTGAGCTTCACCCGCGAGGGCCGGATCATCGTGGTGCTCTCCGTCGGCGTCGGGTTCGCCGCGATCAACACGGGCAATAACCTCCTCTACCTGCTGCTCGGCTGGCTGCTCAGCTTCATCATCGCATCGGGGATCCTCTCGGAGATGACGCTGAAGCGGCTCAAGGTCGAGCGCCGGCCGCCGCCGCGCGTGTTCGCCGGCGAGCCGTTCCTGATGGAGGTGGTGATCCAGAACGCGAAGCCGAAGCGCGCGTCGTACTCGATCGAGGTCGAGGATCTCGCCGGCACCACACCGATCGACAAGCGGTGCTACTTCCTCAAGATCCCCGCCGGAAAATCGCAGCGCACGAGCTATCGCCACACCTACGCCCGCCGCGGCCTGTACACGCTGACCGGCTATCGGGTCGCCACGAAGTTCCCGTTCGCGCTGTTCCGCAAGTCGCGCGATGTCGACGCGCCACTCGACGTGCTGGTCTATCCCGCGCGGGTCGCCGTGCCGCGACCCGCACCGAAGACCACGAGCCGCGGCGAGACCACCGCAAACCGCCTCGGTCGGCGCGGCGAGTTCTTCGGCCTGCGCGAGAGCCGCTCGGGCGATGACCGCCGCGATATCCACTGGCGCTCGAGCGCGCGCACCGGCCGGCTACTCGTGCGCGAGTACGAGGACGAGCTGGCGCGCCGCGTGGTGATCGGCGTCGACAACGCACTGCCCGAAGCGGTACGCGATGCCGTCAAGGACGGCGCGCTGACGCCGGCACACGAGGCGGCGGTGTCGGCGGTGGAGCGCGCGATCAGCGTGGCAGCGAGCCTCGCCGCCGCGTACCTCGAGGTCGGCTGGACCGTCGAGCTGTGCGCGCGCGGCACGCATATCCCCGCGGGCAATGGTCGCCTTCACGAGGCGAAGATCTCCCGCGCGCTCGCGCTCCTCCCCTATGTCGGCGACGAGGTCGAGCTCGCCGCGATCCCCGCGAAGGTCGAGAGCGTGCTGGTGACGCCGCGAGGCGTGAGCGCGCAGAACCGCCCGATGGCGACCACGGTGATGGACGTATGAGGTTCGCCGTCGCCCACAAGACAGCGACCTACCTCATGGTCGGCTGCGCATATCTCGCGATGACCACCGGTGGCGGTCTATCGCCGGTGATGTCGTTCGGCGGGCTCGTGCTGATGATCGCGTCGTGGTGGTGGGAGCCGCCGCGGATCCGCTACGAGCGGTGGACGCTGATGTGGACGATCCTCAGCGTGTTCGCGCTCGCGTATGCCGTGCTGACTGCGGTGGTCACCGGCGACTTCCTCGGCGTCGGCGGCCAGTTCCTGGTGTGGCTGGTGATCGCGAAGGCGTTCAACCGGCGCGCCGCGCGCGACTGGCAGCAGCTCTATCTCCTCGCGTTCCTCATGCTGGTCGCCGGTTCGGTGCTCAACCCCGAGCTGACCTACGGCCTGTGCTTCCTCGGCTTCGTGATCTCGTCGACCTGGGCGATGACGTTGTTCCACCTGCGCCGCGAGATGGAGGACAACCTCCTCGTCAAGCACGCGGCGGATCGCGCGAGCGAGCGGGTCGAGGTACGGCGGATCCTCGACTCGCGACGGATCGTCAACGGCCGGTTCTTCCTCGGCACGGGGCTGCTCTCGTTCGCCGTGTTCCTCGGTGCTGCGGCGGTGTTCCTCGCCCTGCCCCGCGTGGGCATCGGGTTCTTCCTCAAGAACCGCGGCGGCCTCACCCTCGCCGGGTTCTCCGACGGCGTGAAGCTCGGCGGCCACGGCGTGATCAAGAACGACTCGACCGTCGTCATGCGCGCGCAGGTCACCGCGAAGGTCGGCGGCCGAGACGCGCCCGATATCCACTGGCGTGGTGTCGCGTTCGACTTCTACTCGAAGGGCCAGTGGACGCGCTCGCTGAAGGCGCCGCGCACCGCGGAGACCGTCGAGGACAGCCCGACGGTGGATCGGAAGTATCTGATGTGGGACGGGCCCGCCATCACCGCGAACCAGATCGATCAGCTCGCCGGGCAGCTCGTCGAGCAGGATATCTGGCTCGACCCGCTCGACTCCGACGTGCTGTTCGGCGCCGGCCAGCCGCGCATCGTCGAGTACCAGCACGTGCTGCGGCCGCGGAAGCTGCCCGCCCAGTACAACGACGAGATCCGGCTTACCCACGGCAACACCGTCCACTACACCGTGTGGTCACAGCTCCGGCCGCCACCACCAGAGGTGCTGCGTGCGTCGGCCGGCCCGCTGCCGAAGAACTTCGGCGTCTACCTCGAGCTTGGCCCCGAGATCACGAAGCGCACGCGGGACAAGGCGCTCGAGATCACGCGCGGCATGACGAACAACTACGACAAGGCCGTGGCGATCGAGGAGTGGCTGAAGAACACCGCGACGTACACGCTCGTGCTCGTAGATCCGGGGGAGCAAGAGCCGGTCGACTTCTTCCTGTTCGATCGCAAGAAGGGCCACTGCGAATACTTCGCGTCGGCGTTCGCGATCCTCGGCCGTGCCGCCGGCATCCCCGTGCGCAACGTCAACGGCTTCCTCGGGGGCGAGTGGAACGAGTACCAGGGCTACGTCGCGGTGCGCGCCGGCGATGCGCACTCGTGGGACGAGGTCTACTTCCCGGGCGCCGGTTGGGTCACGTTCGATCCCACGCCACCCGCCGAGATCGACCAGCTCGGCCGCGGCGGCACCGGCTGGCGCGCGAAGCTCGGCCGGTTCCTCGACACCCTCAAGTTCCAGTGGACGAAGTGGGTCATCGACTACGACCTCGCGAGTCAGCTCGAGCTGTTCAAATCGATCGGCACCGCGATCAAGGACGCCGCGCTCGCCGCGAAGGCGGGCGTGCTCCGGGTCAAGGACGAGGCGATCGAGCACTGGCCGATCACGCTCCTCGTCATCGGCGGCCCCGCGGGCCTGCTGCTGCTCCGCCGGCGCCGCCGTGGCGCCCCGGATGCCCTCACGGGCGGGCGCCCGCCCAGGCGACAGCGCGGGGCGGTGGCACACGTCTACGACCAGGTCGCAAAGGCGCTCGGCAAGGCCGGCATGATCCGCGACGCGCACACCACGCCGCGCGAGCTCGCGACGCGGATGGCCGAGCGCGAGGATCCCGCCGCCGCACAGGTTGGCGAGCTCGTCGAGCTCTACTACGCCGCGGAGTGGGGCGGTCGTACGGATCCCGCCGCCGATGAGCGGGCACAGCTCCTGGCCGGCGAGATCCGCACCGCCCTCGACGCTGCCAAGAAGCGCCGACGCACGGGCTTTGGGCGAATGCCCGGGTGACAGGCGCCAGGTCACGAACCTGCCAATCTGGCACGCGATCCCCGGTTTGTTGATGCAGCCATCACCGCGTGATAGCAACGGTTGTCGTCGGAGAACCGGCGGCCTCACCCTTGCAGCGAGCAGACCGCGATGACCCGTATCGGAGTTTTTTGCGTAGCCTTCGCGATGCTGTTCGCGAGCAGGAGCGCGCGTGCTGAAGAGGGCATGCTCACGGCCGGCGGCTCGCTGAACTTCAACAAGGCCTTCATCAACGAAGATGGCAGTGACACGCTCAAGGAGCCATCGACGCCCGACAAGCTCCGCGAGTATCTGAACCTCGCGCACTGCGTCTGCAGCCAGAGCGCGGCCGGTAAGGAGCAATCCATCTTCTACGAGATGGGGCTCACGGTGGTGCAGCCGATGAGTCGCCCGGCCCAGCTGTGGGTCGGAAGCGCGTGCAACATGGACAACACCCGCGCCGATACCTGCCGGCAGATCAGCGAGATCCAGGACATCAATGCGCTCGCCACGGCGGCGCAACGCTTCGAGTTCGGCATCTACGACATCATCAACGGCAAGGAGAACACCGTCGCGTGCAAGGCGCGCGAAGGCGACGCGTTCATCTGGGCGCTCGTCGATAACGGGGGCGACGGCTCGATCGACTACATCAACAGCCAGGCCGTCGGTAAGAAGGCGACGGACACCGCGCTCACCGGTGTCGATACCCAGCCGCCGCCGCAACCGACAGAGTTCGGTGCTGCAAGCGCGGAGGGCGCGGTCCGCCTGACGTGGACAGCGCCGACCGTGCGGCCCACCGACGTGAAGTACTACCAGGCGTTCTGCATGGACTCGTCGGGCGCGCCGGTGCTGACGAACCCGCCCGAGGCGCACTACCAGACCGTCACTTCGCTGTGCGATCTGCCGTCGAACGAGGTCGTGATCGATCCCGTGGACGTCACCACCGTCGATGGCACGCCGGCCACGATTCCCACCGAGTTCTCGAACCTCGATCCTGCGTTCATCTGCGGCGAGGTGAGCGAGCAGACCGCGACCGGCATGCTGATCTCCGGGCTCAAGAACAACGAGCCGTACCGCGTGATGGTGCTCGCGATCGATCCCGCCGGTAACGCGAGCGGCACGTTCTTCACGAGCACGATCACCCCGCACGCGGTCACCGACTTCTGGGAGGACATCCACGATCGCGGCTCCGACGTCGAGGGCGGCTTCTGTCTGCTCGCCGAGACGTACGGCGACAGCGGCCCGATCACGCAGGCGCTGCGCGCGTTCCGCGATGACACGCTCGGTGGCTCGGGCTTCGGCCGCGCGCTGACCAGCGCGTACTACGGGTCGCTCGCGAAGCTCGGCGCGCTCGTTCATGGCTCGCTCGCGCTGCGGGTGGTCGCCGCGGTCGTGCTGTTGCCGCTCGTCGCGATCGCGCTCCTCTGGCACCTGCTCACCCTGCCCGGTCTGCTGCTGCTGATCGCGCTTGGCGTGCTCTGGCGCAGGAAGCGGCTGACCTCGCGCATGCTCGCCCGCTTCGCCCCTGCCGCCGCACTCGCGCTGATCTGGCTCGCACCGACCGCCTCGCACGCGCAGGGTCCGTCGCCGTACTGGGACGGCGAGAACAACGAGGATGTTGGCAACGACGATCCGTCCGATGTGAAGTGGCACGCCGGCATCCGCGTCGGTCCGTACGTTCCGGATATCGACAGTCAGGTCGGCGGTGCGAGCCCCGGCCCCTACAAGGAGATGTTCGGCGGGCAACGCGTGATCCCGATGCTCGATATCGATCGGTTCCTGTGGACCGGCTTCGGCCAGTTCGGAATCGGCGGCAGCATCGGCTACATGCAGAAGACGGCGCACGCGTGGATCGAGGGTTCGACCCCGGGAGATCCAGATCGCATGCGCTCGTCCGGTGACGAGAATACGTTCCGGCTGATCCCGCTCGCGCTCACCGCCACATATCGGTTCACCTGGCTCGATGACGAGTACGGCATCCCGGTGGTGCCATACATCCGCGGCGGGCTCGCGTACTACATCTGGTCGCTGCGCACGAACGGCAAGACCTCCACAGCATGCTGGGACGGCAGCCACAGGCAGAACTGCGATGCCGACAAGGGCTACGGCGCGTCGCTCGGGGTGGTCGGATCGATCGGCCTCGCGATCCGCGCGGAGCGCATCGACGCGAGCGCCGCATCGTCGATGCGCCAGAGCGGCCTCATGCACGCCGGCTTCTATGGCGAGCTGTCACTCGCGAAGGTCGATGGATTTGGCTCGGCCACGAAGCTCTCGGTCGGCGACCGCACCTGGTTCGCCGGCGTCGATTTCGAGTTCTAGCCGGGCTCTGCACGAGGGTTGCAACGCTCCACGGCTGTGGCGAGTCCAACCCATGTGCGCACCCTGGCCGCCACCGCGGTCTTGTCGCTCGTGGTTCACGGGGCAGCACTGGCGTGGGTGATCGCGACGCCGAAACCCGTGCCGGCGCCCGTGGTTGCGGCAGCAGCGCCAAAGCCCGAGGACGAAGAGCTCACGATCGTGGAGCTGTTGTCGGAGCCCGAGCCCGCTCCCGCGCGTGGTGAGCTGGCAACGGTGGCCCCCGCAGGCACACCCGAGCGCAGCGGGAGATCTGTGTCGGCATCGCGCGTGGCGATCTCCGCGACCGCCGCCACCGGGACGCCGGCGACCGAGACCCGGCCGCCGGTCAACACCACCGTGCCACCCGTCGTGGTTCCCCCGAAACGCGTGCTCGGGATGCGCGATGGCCCGCAGATCCCGACAACGGCGGAGGCGCTGGCGCAGGCGGCGAGCGAGCATCCCGAACAGGTCAAGGAGCTCCCGGACTATCCAGGGCTTCGCAACTCGGTCGCGCTCGACATCGCGAAGTCTCGCTACAAGAGCGGCGATGCAGACGCGCTCGGCGAGATCGTCGCGCTTCGCGAGGCGCAAACGGCGGAGGAGCTGAAGGCGCAGAAGGACGGCACGTGGAAGTCCGACAAGACAACGTTCGTCGCGAAGGTCGAGAAGGACGGAACGGTTCACTTCAAGGACAAGCCGAACTTTCAGCTCCGCGGTCTCGGCGCCACGTTCGATGTGACCGACGCGGCCATGCGCGTGATGGGCACCGATCCGTATGCGAGCGAGAAGCTCGCGTACCTCGATCGCACGCGCGACCAGCGCGTCGAGATTGGCCGCGCATATCGCAAGGAACAGCTCTCGCACTCCGACCAGCTGATGAACGCGAACCTCGCGCGACTGTGGGCGACGACGCACGATGCCCGAGCCCGCAAGCAAGGTCTATTCGAGCTGTGGGACGAGTGCGCCGAGAGCGGAGAGGCCGAGCTCGTCGAGGGTGGGCGCGCCGCGCGCGAGATGGTCGAGCGCTGGATCCAGGTCAAGCTGACAGGCGCTGACCGGTTCACGAGCGACGAGCTCGCTCGGTTCAACGCGCATCGTCACTCGAAGGCCGTGCTCAAGCTCGAGGACTGACCTACTCTACTCTAGGCCTGACCGTCAGGCACGTAGCTGCCGAACAACGCCGGCGAAGTCTTCGACGTGCCAGGTCTCGATGATCACGTTGTCCTTGACCTGGTGGATATCGAGCGCGGTGAACGTGACGAGACGCCCGGTCGCCGCTACGCCGGCGAACTCTCCGCGATGCGTTCCAGTCACCGTCGAGCGCACGGCAACGAAACCGTCCCGGTCGATGACCTCCTCGGCCGCGAAGTGCAGGTCGGGAAACGCCGTTCGCAGCGCGGCAATTGCCCGCGGGTATCCGTCGACCTGCGCCGGAGCCGCAGGGAAGGCCGGGCGTGCTTGCCAGCCGGTATCTACCGACTGACGCCACGTGGCCAGACCGTCGGGCTCGCCATTGATCAGCGCATAGAACCGGAGCGCCGGCAGATCATGTTTCATCGGCGCAGCCTGCGGCAAGAGCGACCACCCTGACGAGGATCCGGCGCTAGCTCGTGATGACAACGGCTGCGTACGCGTTCCGGTTCCGGGAGGCAGCCCGGCTGGCCTATGCTGACCCGGCAGATGATCGAGCCGACGGATTCCGGAGCGAGGAGATGACCGAGATCCCCGCGCGCCTCCAGCGGTTCACCGTGATCGATGTGATCGGCGCCGGCGGGATGGGGACCGTGCTTCGTGCGCATGATCCGCAGCTCGATCGCGAAGTCGCGATCAAGTTGCTGACGGGTCAGGGACCGATGCCGGCCGGGCTCTCGCTCGAGACGACGCTCGATCTTCGCGGAGACGAGCCGGCGGCAGCGGACGCGCTTCTCCACGAAGCACGGATGCTGGCCCGCCTGTCGCATCCCAACGTGATCGCCGTCTACGAGGCGGGTCTCGCGAACGGGGCGGTGTTCCTCGTCATGGAGCTGGTCGATGGTATCGACCTCGAACGCTGGCTCGCCGAGCCGCGCAGCACGGCCGAGATCCGCGGTGCCCTGGCAGATGCGGCGCGCGGCCTTGCGGCGGCCCACGACCGTGACATCGTCCACGGTGACTTCAAGCCGGCGAACGTGCTCGTCGGTCGCGATGGCCGCATTCGCGTGGCGGACTTCGGCCTGGCGCGGTTGGCGGCGCGCACGAATGCGCTGGTTACGACCGCCGGCACCGGAACACCTCACTACATGGCGCCCGAGCTGTGGCGCGGCGATCCGCCTACGCGGGCCTCGGATGTGTTCGCGTTCTGTGTAGCCGCCATCGAGGCCCTCGAACCGCACGGTGACGTGCCGCTCGAGCTGACGCGTGGAATCTCCGAGAAGCCCTCCGAGCGTCCGTCGATGGCACTCGTGATCGTGGCGCTCGTGGGCGCGCCGGGGTCATCACCGCGCAACCGGTTGCGAGGGATCCGTATGGTCGCCATCGCCGCTGCCTGTGCGGGGGGGATCGCCGCTGCGGCCGTCGTGGTTCGAGCCCGCTCGAAGGCGGCGAGCTGTATCCCCCCGACGTTGCCGGGGCGGTTCGACGAAGCACGCCGGCACGAGCTCGAGCGCGCTCTCGCACCGATCGCGAAGACGGCGCCCGGAATCGTAGAGCGCGCCGTTGTCAGTCTCACAGCGCAGGAGGAGGCAATCGATGCCGAGCTCGCGACGACCTGCGAGGCCGCGCGTGCCGGCACGATCCTCGACGCGGAGGTACCGATCCGGATCTCTTGCCTCGAGCGCAGACACCTCGAGCTCGCGTCCTCGATCGACCTCCTCATCTCGACCTCCAACCCAGCGGCCGCATCAGACACCCAGCTCGCCGTCTCCGCCGCGGAGTGCCGCGAGTTAACCGCGCCCCCGCTGCCACCTGCAGACGCGCGCGGCCCGGTCACGGCGCTGTATCGACGTTGGGAGGCGGTGAAACGGCTGACGCTCGACGCCGCCCTTCCCGAGTACGTCGTCCTCGAGGCGGCGGCGACAGACCTGGGCGAACGCGAGCTCGCCGCACGCGCTGCACGCAAGCGGGGAAATGCCTTCCGCGAGGCCGACAAGCTCGCGGAGGCCGACGAGGCGTTTCAGACTGCGCATCGCGATGCCGCCGCGATCCACGCGAGCAACACAGCTGCGCTCGCGCTGTTGTCGCGAAGCGAGATCGCCGTTCTGCGCGGCAATGCCGCGGCCGGCCGCAACTTCGCTGAGCTCGCCGAGGAGCTTGCCAACCGCTCGTCGCTACCACTCACGACCAAGGTTCTCCTCCATGCGCGGCTGGGCGAAGCGGATCGAGCTCGCGGCCGATTCAAGGAGGCAGTCGGGGTTCTGCGGCGCGGGCTGGACATGATCGCTGCCAGCGGGCAGCACGCGGGGCTCCCGGAGCTCGCGCTTCGGTTTGCGCTGGTCAGCTCGATGGCCCAGCTCTCGGAGACAAGAAAGTCGGCAATCGTCATCGGGCGAGAGACCGTCACCGTATGCCAGAGCATCCTGGGCGAGCGCGATCCGAACTGTGCTGTGGCGTTAAATATGCTGTCGATCGCCTTGCGCGAGAACGACGACGCGGCCGGCGCGCTCGAGAACCGGCGGCGCGCTCTCGTACTCATGGCAGCGAGCTTGCCGGCCGATAGCTCGCGGCTCGCGCTCGAACGCCTGGACATCGCGAACGACCAGATCGAGGTGGCCGAGTATGCCGCTGCGCGCGACGAGCTCGCGCAGGTACTCGCGCAATCGGAAGGCAACGAGCGCCTCGCCGAGGTCCGTCCGGAGATCCTCTACTCGCTCGCCAACGCCACGTTCGCGGCCGGCGAAACGGCTGACGGGCTCGAGCTCGCCCAGCGAGCGCGCGAAGAGACCTTGTCGCGGCGCGGAGCGAGCCCCGTGGCTGCGGACTGCCTGCTCCTGGTAACCGAGATGGAGCTCGAGCTCGGGCAACTCGGTCGCGTCGCTCAGCACATCACACAACTAGAGACCGAGTTCCGAGCCTCTCCTGACACCAGCAACAGCAAGCTGGCAGGTCTGCGGGGCATCGTGGCCAGCGGCCTCGCGATCCGGCAGGGGCGCGCGGTAGAGGCAGAGGCATTTGCGCGAGATGCCCTGATCCAGCTTGCGGAGTCACATGATCTCGCAAGGCAACGCGTCCGCATCCTTCACGCGCTCGGTCGCAGCTTGAACGCGCAGCGGCGCTGGGGCGAGGCACGGGTCCAGCTCGACGCCGCGGCCGCGCTCGCGTCCGAGGTACACGTGCCGGCCCCCATGGCGGCCGGGATCGACATCTCCATCGCAGCTGCCGAGCTCGGGCTTGGTCAGCGTGCGGGGGCCCGCCAGCGAGCCGGGATCGCGCGAGGCAGGCTTGCGGGTGGTGACCTCGAGAGCCGGCGCGAGGCCGACGCGATCCTGCGGTAGCGGTGACGATGCGTGTGGATCCCAGCCGGTCCACCGGGGTCGTTCATCCCCCAGCCATCTGCTCCGGGGCGAGTCTGGTAACCATCTGTGTTCCTTGCACTTCGAGCTGTTGCCGTGGGCCATGGAGAGGTTGGGTTCGCCGATCGTCGATTGGTGCGACGGTTGCTGACCAGGAGGAGTCGTCCCATCAAGGAGCTCCCCCGTGCCCACCGTCCGTCGTTCTTGCGCAGTTCTCATCGTCGCCGTTGCGGCATTCGTACCGGCCGCAAGCGCCAGCCCCGCCCGACTCGTCCGCCATCAGAGCGATGCAATCCCGGGCGAATACATCGTGGTCCTCAAGGGAAGCCCTGCGATGACCAGCGAACGGATGATCGCGACCGGAGGGATCGAGGTCAAGCACCGGTACGGTGCCGCGCTCCGGGGATTCACCGGGAGGATGTCGGAAGCCCGCGCTCTCGAGCTCCTGTCCGACCCCGAAGTCGACTTCATCGAGGAGAACACACGCGTCCACGTGACCGACCAGTTCGCGCCGCCGTGGGGCCTCGATCGGATCGATCAACGCGCGCTCCCTCTCGATCATTGGTACACCGACCTCGGTGACGGGAGCGGCGTGACGGCGTACGTGATCGACACCGGCGTCCGCGTCACCCATCGAGAGCTCGCCGGCCGCGTCGGCACCGGCGCATTTGTCGTAGAGGACGGTCGCGGCGTCGATGATTGCACCGGGCACGGCACGCACGTCGCCGGGATCATCGGAGGGACCACGTTCGGCGTCGCGAAGCGTGTCGAGATCGTGCCGGTCCGGGTCCTCGATTGTCGCGGCAGCGCCTCCAACGCTGACGTGATCGCAGGGATCGACTACGTGACAGCGAACCATCGCCTGCCGGCCGTGGCCAACATCAGCATCGGCGGCACGGGCAACGCCGCGGAGGATCAGGCGGTCAGGAACTTGATCGCATCGGGCGTCACGGTCGTCGTAGCGGCCGGAAATGATGGTGTCGATGCGTGCCTGACCACCCCTGCGCGGACCGCCGAAGCAATCACGGTCGGCGCCGTCGACGCGACCGATCGTCGCGCGAGCTTCTCGAACTGGGGCTCGTGCGTCGACCTTCACGGCCCCGGAGTCCAGATCGAGTCCGCCGGGATCGCGAACGATCTCGCCACGGCTACGTTGAGCGGCACATCGATGGCTGCCCCGCACGTGACCGGCATCGTCGCGGCGTATCTCAGCCTCCACCCGACCGCGAGTCCCGCGATGGTCGCAAGCGCCCTGATCCAGGGAGCCACCACGGGCCGCGTGACCGATCTCAACGGATCGCCCGATCGGCTCCTCAACTCGTTGTTCCTCGATCCCACACCGCCCGTGGTCGAGCTTGTTTCGCCGCAGGAGGGAGCTGTGGTCCCGCGGAGTTTCGTGGTGGAAGCGCGCCTCGCGGACGCGAACCCGAACGGTATGGATCTGGAAGTCGACGGGGTGCTCGTCGACGCGGTTGCGGAAGGCCCCTACGAATTCCGTGTCGAGGGGCTCGCCGATGGCAACCACGTACTGAGAGTCATCGGCTATGACCGCGCCGGACAGTCGGCACAGCAGACCGCGACGATCCATGTCGGCGACGGGCCCGACGCACCGACCATCCCGGAGTCCGACGAGACCACCGTCGGGGGATGCTCGGCGGGCTCCGGTGGCACCAAGCCCGGCGCGTTGTTGACCGTGGTACTCGCGATGCTGACCGCAGCTCGGCGCCGGCGGTCGTCGAAGATCGTGCGGAATGCGGCGCTCGTCTCCTTGATGACAGTGGCTGCTTGCGCCGCCGACGCCCCGCCGACGCGAGAGCCGACGGAATTGGACGCCGGGCTCGCACCGGCGGATCCCGTGCCGGGACAAGGAACGTCGATCGTCCAGTGTTCATCGACCGAGAACCAGTACACGATCCGATGCAGTCGGAGTGGCGCGTTCCCGGCCACGTGCTCGTGTCTGGTCAAAGGTGCCGAGGTGCGCACGTGTACCACGACGAGCAGCTCGTCCTGCTCGTTCTTGGCCGGCCAGAACTGCTGCGGGTTCTGACGCGGGAACGCTATGATCGGCGGATGGACCGCGGGACGCTCACGGTGCGCGGCCATACGATCACGGTCCGCCAGTTCGAGGTTCTCGTTGTCGACGGCACCGATCGCGATGCGCGCGCATGCTCGACATCGGAAGAGCTGACGATCGGAACCAGCGAAGGCAACGACCTCCGTCTCACCGATCCAGCGGTGTCGCGTCACCACCTGAGCGTGCGCGCGGATCGGCGCGGGCTCCGCCTCACAGATCTCGGCTCGCGCAACGGTACGTTCCTCGGCGACGCCGAGGTCGTCTCGGCGTACGTCACGTCGGGGACCCGGATCCGGCTTGGCCATACGACGATCGCCATCCACATCCTCGACAGCGAGCTGGAGCAATCACTCTCGAGCTCGGATCGGCTTGGAGCGTTGATCGGAGCGAGCCCGGCGATGCGACGGCTCTACGAGCTGATCGTACAGTGCGCACGCAGTACCGCGACGGTGCTTCTAGATGGCGAGACCGGTACTGGCAAGGAGCTCGTTGCCGATGCGATCCACGAACACAGCGGCCGCACGGGACGCTTCGTTGTGGTCGATTGCGGATCGCTATCGCACGAGCTCGCGGAATCCGAGCTGTTCGGGCACGAGCGCGGTGCGTTCACAGGGGCGGATGCACAACGGATCGGAGCCTTCGAGGCGGCGAACGGTGGCACCGTGTTCCTCGACGAGATCGGCGAGCTTCCGGCGGCGCTCCAACCACTGTTGCTCCGTGTCCTCGAGAACCGCACGATCCGACGACTCGGCTCGAACCAGCAACGGGAGCTCGACGTCCGGGTGATCGCTGCGAGCCACCGCGACCTCCGTGTCGAGGTCAACGCACGCCGCTTCCGCCCGGACCTGTTCTACCGCCTCAACGTGGTCCGGATCGTCGTGCCGCCGCTGCGCGACCGACCGGGCGACGTCGCACTTCTCGCGGCAGAGTTCTGGCGCATGTTCCGTGACGCGGATCCCCCGGCCGCACTCCTCCTGCACCTCGAGACCCAGAGCTGGCCCGGCAACGTCCGCGAGCTGAGGAACGCCGTCGAGCGCAGCGCGGTGCTTGGATGGGCATCGAGCATGCCCGCATCCGACATCGCGCAACCGAGCTATCAGCAGGCCAAGGACCAGCTCCTGGCGGCCTGGGAGCGCACGTGGGTGCGAGAACGGCTGGCGGCACACGGCGGAAACCTTTCGAGAGCGGCGCGGGCTTCGCACATGGGTAGGAGTTATCTGCGCGAGCTGGCGCGGCGCCACGGAATCCTCGACACGCCCGCCCGTGGCGAGCGGGACAGCGACGACGAGACCTGAGTCACCACCACCCATCACGTGGTACGCCGTCGGACATGCGTTGCCGATTCATCGTCCTCTGCCTGCTCGCCGCCTGCGGCGGTGCGAAGCCCGCCACCACCGTGCCCGCGCCGCCGACGACCTCGGTCGCGATGGAGCCCGAGGTGCTGACCGCGGGCGTCGATCCGACAAAGACCGCAAGCGCCGCGATCCCGAAGGCGACGAAGGTGCGCACCGTCGAGGGCATCACCGAGTACACGCTGCCGAACGGGCTGCAGATCCTGCTGTTCCCCGACCCCACGCAGTCGACGGTGACGGTGAACCTCACGTACCTCGTCGGCTCGCGCGTCGAGGGCTACGGCGAGACCGGCATGGCGCATCTCCTCGAGCACATGATGTTCAAGGGCTCGCCGCGCCACCGCAACGTGATGACGTTGCTCGAGGCAAAGGGCGCCGAGTTCAACGCCTCGACCTGGACCGATCGCACGAATTACTACGAGACGCTGCCCGCATCGCAGGACAACCTCGACTACGCGCTCGATCTCGAGGCGGATCGCATGCTCAACGCCGAGATCTCCGCCGACGATCTGAAGAGCGAGTTCTCCGTGGTGCGCAACGAGTTCGAGGCCGGCGAGAACCAGCCGCTCGCGGTGCTCGAGCAGCGGATCATCTCGACCGCGTACCTCTGGCACAACTACGGCAAGGACACGATCGGCTCGCGCGCCGATATCGAGCGCGTCCCCGCCGCGGCGCTGCGTGCGTTCTACGAGCGCTACTACCAGCCGGATAACGCCGTGCTCGTGGTCTCCGGCAAGTTCGAAGATGGCGCCACGCTCGCAAGCATCGAGAAGCTGTTTGGCGTGCTCGCGAAGCCGAAGCGCGTGCTCGGTGCTTCGTACACGGTGGAGCCGGTGCAGGATGGCGAGCGCTCGGTCACGCTGCGCCGCAGCGGCGACATCAACGCGGTCGCCGTGGGCTATCACACCGTCGGAGCGGCCGCGCCCGACTATCCCGCGGTGCAGGCCGCGCTCGACGTGCTCGATCGCGAGCCATCGGGTCGGCTGTACAAGAAGCTCGTGGAGACCAAGCTCGCGGCCTCGGTCGGTGGGAGCCAGACCCCGTTCCGCGATCCGTACGTCGCCGTCGTGCTGGCCGAGGTCCGGGACGCGAAGAACGTCGACGCGGTCGAGAGGGCGATGATCGCAGAGCTCGAGGGGCTCGGCACCACGACCATCGACGAGAAGGAGCTCGAGAGATGGCGGTCGGCCACGCTCAAGGAGCTCGAGCTCTCGCTCGCGGATAGCCAGCAGATCGCGATCGAGCTCTCCGAGTTCGCAGCGCTCGGCGACTGGCGGACGCTGTTCGCGTACCGCGATCGGGTGGCAAAGATCACCACCGCGGACGTGCAGCGCGTCGCGAAGATGTACTTCAAGCAGGCGAACCGCACCTCGGGCCGGTTCGTTCCGACGAAGGACGCCGATCGCGCCCCGCTCACCGAGACGCCCGACGTCGCGGCCGTGGTCAAGGGCATCGAGGGCGGCGTCGTGAAGGATCAGGGCGAGGTGTTCGCCGCCACGCTCGACAATATCGAGGCCCGCACGAAGCGCACCGAGCTGAAGGGTGGCATCAAGGCCGCCCTCCTCCCCAAGAAGACGCGCGGCGGCAAGGTCGAGCTCCGGCTCCGCCTCCACTTCGGCGACGAGAAGACGCTGCAGGGCAAGCGCATCGCCGCGGAGCTCGCGGCCGAGTTGCTCGCGCGCGGTACGGCGAAGAAGAGCTACCAGGAGCTCCAGGATCTCGAGAACCAGCTCAAGAGCCACATCTCGATCAGCGGCGGCGCCGGCGGCTATAGCCTTCACATCGAGACCTTCTCGGGCAAGCTCCCCGCCGCGCTCGACCTCGCCGCCGAGATGCTGACCTCGCCGAGCTTCCCCGAGAAGCAGTTCCAGCTGATCGTGCAGGAGCACCTCGCCGCTCTCGAGCAGCAGCTCCAGGATCCCGAGGTCGTCGCGTGGGCCGTGCTCGCACAGATCGCGAATCCGTGGCCGAAGGCCGATCCGCGCTATCCGCTCACCGCCGCCGAGGAGATCGCGGCGATCAAGAAGCTCCAGCTCTCCGATCTCAAGGCGTTCTACAAGGACTTTGTCGGCGCGGGGCACGGCGAGCTCGCCGTGGTCGGTGACTTCGATGCGGCCGCGATCAGCGCGCAGGTCGAGGCGCGGTTCGGTACCTGGATCTCGAAGAAGCCGTACGCGCGGCTCGCCGACAAGGTGTTCGGCGTACCGGGCGTGCAGAAGTCGATCGAGATCAAGGACAAGGAGATGACGCAGCTCACCGTGATGCACGACGTGGCGATGCGCGACACCAACCCCGACTACCCGGCGTGGCTGATGGTCGGCCAGGTGCTGGGCGGTGACCTCGCCGGCCGGCTGTGGCAGCGCCTCCGCGAGAAGGAGGGCCTGTCCTACGGCACCGCCGCGTGGACCACCGCCGGCGTGCTCGACGACGCCGGCAGCATCGGCGGCTTTGCGATCGTCGCCCCGCAGAACCTCGCGAAGGCGAAGGCTTCGATGCTCGAGGAGATCGCGAAGATCGCCGCCAGCGGCGTCACCGAGGCCGAGCTCGCACACTCGAAGGAGACCTGGGTCAAGGCGCAGGATACCAGCCTGTCGAACGACAGCGTCGTGACGAACCTGCTCTCCACGCAGGCCTACCAGGGCCGCACGACCAAGGAGGATGCGGAGCTACGCGCGAAGGTCGCCGCGGTCACCGTCGCCGATGTGGCGCGCGTCGCGAAGCAGTATCTCCAGCCCGCGAAGCTGATCGTGGTCGACGCAGGCTCCAAGCCGAAGTGATCTAGAGGCCGCCGCCGAGCGCGAAGCCGAAGCCGCCCTTGAGCGGCATCGGGGAGAGCGACAGGTTCTTCACGAGCCCCGCCTTGGGCGCACCGAGCTCGGTGGTCCGCTTCTCGAGCGGCAGCAGGCTCGACAGCAACAGGCCGCCGAGGAGGCCTGCCGCGCCCGCCGCGATCTCGCCTCCCGAGGGCACGTACGGCTTGTCGTCGGCGTGGAGCGCCGGGACGATGTACCCGACGGAGATGCCAACGAGACCGCCGATGATCACATCCGAGTAGAAGTGCTTCCCCGCGCGCACGCGGAGATTCGCGGTGGTGCTCGCCAGCATCATGCCTCCGCCCCACGCCAGCGCGCGCGCGGTGCTGCTCGCGCCCGACGCGCCGAGGAGGTACGCCCCGGTCACCGCTGCGCCGAACGTCAGCGCGGCGTGCCCCGAGTAGAACGACAGCCACGCGTCTTCGCCCTGCTCCTTCGCGAACCGTCGCGCGGCCGGATCGTTCGAGTACAGATATGGCCGCGGCCGCTGCACGAGACGCTTCACGAGGCCAACGAGGAGCGTGTTCACGGCGAGGGTCTGGCCGTAGATGATGAGCTTGTCGCCGTCAGCATCGTCGATGGAGGTCCCCATCAGGTAGAGCGCGGGCATCGCGATGGACAGGCCGAACAGCGCGTCGGAGAGCGAGGCCGCGCGAGGCGAGTAGTTGAGGTGGACCGCCTCGTCGAACGAGGTCAGCTCGACCCGCCAGAGGTCCGTGTGGCGCAGCGGGATGAGCTGCGACACGAGACCGATGCCCATCGCGATGCCGGTGATTCCGCCGTTCGTCCGCCGGTCGATCTGGTGGCCAGGGATCGAATCACCGTCGGCGTGCGCGGGCGCGACGAGAGCGAGACAGAGGACGCCGGCCACCACGCGATGAATCATGTCGATGGAGCCTAGGGGGCGCATCGATAAGCGGCCCAGGCAACGGGCGGCAGCTTGTGCACGATCACGCGAAGTTCACGCGTGATCGGCGTACGCGGTGCCTAGAGCTTCGGGCCGCCGCCGCGAACTTCGGCCGAGGCCTGCGCCTCGTACTTCTTGAAGTTCTCGCGGAACAGGCCCGCGACCTTCTTCGCCTTGTCGTCGTACGCGGCCTTGTCGGTCCACGTGTTGCGCGGCTGCAGCATCTCGGGTGGCACTTCTGGGCAGGAGGTCGGAACCGCGAAGCCGAACACCGAATCCTCGGCGGTCGCGACGCTCGCGAGCGCGCCGGAGTGGATCGCGTCGATGATCGCGCGCGTGTACTTGAGCTTGATGCGCGAGCCCGTGCCGTAGGCGCCACCCGACCAGCCGGTGTTGACGAGCCAGGTCTGCGCGCCGTGCTTGCGCAGCTTCTCCGCGAGAAGCTCGGCGTACTTGGTGGGGTGCCAGACGAGGAACGGGCCGCCGAAGCACGGCGAGAACGTGGGCTCCGGATCCTTCACGCCGACCTCGGTGCCGGCGACCTTCGCCGTGTAGCCCGAGATGTAGTGGTACATCGCCTGGCTCGGAGTCAGCTTCGAGACCGGGGGCAGCACGCCGAATGCGTCGGCGGTGAGGAAGATGACGTTCTTCGGGTGACCGCCGACCGCGGGGAGCTTCGCGTTCGGGATCGAGTCGAGGACGTAGCTGCCGCGCGTGTTCTCGGTCAGCGACGTGTCCTCGTAGTCAACCAGGTGCGAGGTGCCCTCGTACTTGACGTTCTCGAGCACGGCGCCGAACTGGAGCGAGTTCCAGATGTCGGGCTCCTGCTCCTTGGACAGCTTGATGACCTTCGCGTAGCAGCCGCCCTCGATGTTGAACGTGCCCTGGTCGGTCCAGCAGTGCTCGTCGTCGCCGATCAGCAGGCGCTTCGGATCGGCCGACAGCGTGGTCTTGCCGGTGCCGGAGAGGCCGAACAGGATCGACGTATCGCTACCGTCGCGCGCCTGCGTGGCGGAGCAGTGCATCGAGAGCACGCCCTGCTTCGGCATCAGGTAGTTCATGATCGTGAACACGCCCTTCTTCATCTCGCCGGCGTACTCGGTGCCGAGGATGACGAATTCACGGCGCGCGAACGAGAGATCGATCGAGGTGCTCGACGTCATGCCGGCAGTGTGGCGATTCGCCGGGAAGCCGCCGCCGTTGTAGATGACGTAGTCGGGCTCGCCGAACGTCTTGAGCTGCTCGGCCGTGGGGCGGATCAGCATGTTGTGCATGAACAGCGCGTGATACGCGCGCGCGCACACGACGCGGATCTTGAGCTGGTACTTCTGATCCCAGCCGGCGTACGCGTCGATCACGTACAGGCGCTCGCGCGTGTTCAGGTAGTCGATCGCGCGCTCGCGATTGATCAGGAAGCTCTGGGGATCGAGCTTGATGTTGACGTTGCCCCACCAGATGTCGTCACGCACCTCGGGCTCGTCGACCACGCGCTTGTCGGTCGGGCTCCGGCCCGTCTTCTTGCCCGAGTACGCGATCAGCGCACCGGTGGACGAGATCGTCGAACCCTTCTCGAATCGCAGCGCCGCCTCGTAGAGAAACGCCGGAGAGGGGTTGCGATAGATCTCGGTGACCGAGATGCCCTGTTTATCGAGAGAGAAGGTCATGCTGGAGCGCTCCCTGGAAGAGTTGGTTTGAAGGGCCAGGTATACAACAGATCAGGGGTTCGGCTGCCCGGCGGTCTTGGTGGTGCAGAAGCGCCAATCTGCCGCAGCGTTGTCGGTGTCCTGACCATTGGGGGACCGGCACAGAGAACCATCCGCTGTATTGGAATCCGCAACGGTCGCGGGCAGGAACGTGCCCTCCACGAGCGACACCGGCGCCGTGAACCCGGCGAGATCGACCATCGTCAGCTTGACCGCGTCGCCCTCGTAGCTCAGCGCGTCGACAAGCGTGTGCGTCGTGTTGTCGACGAGCGCGATCCCGTCCGGTGCGCCGTTCTGGATTGCATCCATCGTCCAGCCCGGGTCGACCTTCGTCACACCCACGGGCACCGTGACGTTGGGCCCCGCGATCACGAGGTAGCCGCCCGCGGCGAGCATGCCAGTGCCGAGGGTGATGGTGGCGTAGGTCGCCTCTCCGCTGCCGTTGACCAGGAGCACCTGTTTGCCGGTGAGGGGCACGGCCGCGGCCGAGGGATTGTAGATCTCGATGTACTCGGCGGTGTCGGTGCCGAGCTGATCGTAGTCGACCTCGTTGATCACGAGGTGGTTCGCACCCGTCGAGACCGTGACGGTCGCGGTCGCGGTGCTGCCGCCGAGCGTGGCCGTGATCGTGGCCGGGCTCGTCGCGGTGGTATCGGTATACGTGAACGTCGCGCTCGACTGCCCGGCGAGCACCGTGACCGACGGCGGTAGCGTGCCCGCGGCGGGTGCCACGGCCAGCGTCACGGTCGTGTCCGTCAGCGCCGGGACGTCGAGCGTCACCGCGAACAGCGCCGAGCCACCCGCGGCCACCGCGGCGGTGGTCGGCGAGATCGTGACGGTCGATGGCGCCTCGAGCGCGCCAAGCACGCGCACGTGCGCCACCGCCGATTGCGCACCAAGCATCGCGGTCACCGTGACATCGGGGTCCTGCGCGACGGCGGTCACCGGCACCACCGCCGTGGTCTGGGCGTTCATCACGGTCACCGTGGTCGCCACGGTCAGCGAGCCCGGCGTGCCCGACATGATCATCACCGTCGTATCTCCCTGCGCGGGGCCCGACAGCGTCACCGTGAGCGGGGTCGGGAACGTCGGCCCGGCGATCGTGGTGCCAACGCGCGCGTAGCTCAGCGCCGGGCCGAGCGATGCCAGACCCGGAGCGCCGGCCGTGAGATCCGCCGCGCTGCGCGGCTCGAGCTTGGATGCCATCTGGCGGAGCGCGAGGACGCCGCGCACCGACGTGAACATCTGCCCGGTCGCCGGTAGCGGCGTGGTCGGGAACAGGAAGTCATCGACGATGAGCGCATCGGCGCCGGCGGTCAGCGTGAACTCGCCGAACGTCGCGTCGCTCGCGGTCACCGTGGCCGGCATCGCCACCGAGACGACCACGCTCTCGAGCGCCGTCGCGCGAGATCCACCGGTCTTGACCTCGGCGTAGGTGACGTTGACCGGTGTGGGAGCATCCGGTCCGATGGCCGTCACCGTCACCGCCGTCACGCTGTCGATCTCGATCTGCCCCTGGAACGCGGCCACCGCACCATCGATCGTGACGCGTGCGCCGACGACCGCGTTCATCTGCGGCAGTGTCATCGCGCCGGCGAACACGAAGATGCCCGAGTTGTCGGCGCCCATGTCGCCGGGATCCCCCGCCTTGACCTGCACGAAGAAGCCATTCGTGCCCTTGCCCGTGACGAGCGCGTTGGTCACGTGGACCGCCGCGCCGACCGGCACCATCGAGGTCTTGATCTTGTAGATCGTCGTCGCGCAACCGGCGCCGCCCGGGTTTGCCTCCATCGGGCACAGGTCGCAGACATCGCCCTTCCCGTCCATGTCGGTATCGAGCTGGTTCGTGTTCGCCTGGTCCGGACAGTTGTCGGTCGCGTTCGGAATGGTGTCGTGATCGCGATCGTTCGGATCGATCACGGTGCACATGCTCGTGTTCGGATCGACCGGGCACGGATCGCACGCATCACCCTGGCCGTCGCCATCGGCGTCGCCCTGGCTCGACGCATCGACCGGCCGCACCGGATTGAACACCTTCGGGCAGTTGTCCGCCGAGTCGGGGATGCCGTCACCGTCGGAGTCGGTCGCGCTCGTGGCGCCGGTGTAGATGGTAGAGCCGGCCACCGCGGTGGGGCGCTTCGGCGTGCACGACGGCTCGTTCATCGGCTGGCCGCACGCGAACGCCGGATAGATCGTTGCCCCCGCGGCGGTCTTCAGCGCCGAGTAGGTCTTGCCGACCTCGGCCATCAGGCACACCTTCTTCGCGACGCCGCAGACATCGACGGCATCGCAGGCGCCCGTGGTCGTGGCCGCCACGGTGGCATCGTCGCCGTACAGCACCTTGCCGCCGCGCATCACGAGCGCGACGTCCTTCGGCTCCGCCTCGATCACGGCGCGATAGCCGTTCTTGTTGTGGCGCGTGAAGATCGAGATGTCGGCGACCTTGCCCGGCGCGAGGATACCGATCGCGTCATCGGTCGACGTCACGGACGCCGCGTTCGCGGTGACCATCTCCCACAGCTGGACATCGGTGAAGTAGGTGTCGAGGTAGGTCTTGTTGAAGCTGTCGGCGCAGGCGAGCTCGCGCAGCAGGTTCATCGAGCCCGTCGGCATCCAGTCGGTGCCGAGGGCGATCTCGACACCGAGGCGCGCCGCCACCGAGACCCGCGCGGTCTCGCCGTAGAGCGTGATGTTCGAGCGCGGCGACCAGATGAGGCCAGTGCCGGCGGCGGCCATCGTCCCGTAGTCCGAGGGCTGCAGACCGATCGCGTGGATCATCGCCGTCTTGCCGAGGGCGATGTTGTTCGAGACGCCCGGCGCGGCCGTGTCGTACGCATCCGAGCTCTGGCACAGGAACTCGTTGCGCGCGGTGGCATCGACGCCTTCCGAGGTGTGTGGCTCGTAGGCCTCGTCGCTCGCGATCGAGGCCGCGGTGGTCGGCATGCCGCCGTAGTTGCAGTCCGCCGTGCGCCGTGTGCCGCTCGAATCGTCGAGCGGGAACGTGTCGAAGTTGACGGCCTTCTGGTTCAGACCTTCCTCGTTTGCGGCCTGATCGAGGTTTCTCAGGATGCCGGCCTGACCGCCGGAGCCGACGATCGAGGTGGCACCGCCCATCAAGAACCGCAGCTCGCCCCAGCGGATCTGATCAGCGGTCGCGCTGCCCGCCGACGCGATCTTAGGCTTGCCATCGAGCCCCTTCCGCCACTGCTGCCGATCGTCGTAGCGAACGCCGGTGTCCGTGTACGGCGAGTTCTGCGTGAACGTGATGTGGTCGTGCGTGTTGATCAGGCCCGGCGAGATCGCGCCGTCGGGGCACGAGATCACCGTCTCGCCGCCCTGCGCGCAATCGCAACCGACGCACGTGATCGAGCCGAGCGCATCGACCGCGACCTGGCCGCCGTGGAACAGCTTCGTCGGCGTCAGGATCTCGCCTTTGATCAGCTTGCTCGTGCCACCCGCGGTGGTCGAGCACGTCCCCGAGGGCACCGCCGGCAGCGCTTCGCACGTCACCTCGGTCTGCGTCGGCCCATCGGGCATCGCATCCGGGTCACCGGCATCGGGCTTCGCGGGAGAGTCATCACCGCAAGCGGCGATCGCGAGAACGAACAGCGAAAGAAGTGCGACGGAAACACGGCTGCGCATGAGGGGGCGGACCCTATCACGCGACCCACGATCTCCGACGGAAAACGCCTGTGAGCCACCTCACGGCAAAAACGTCACCAAGGCGCCTTAATCGCGACGGCTGCGCAGGTCAGTCGAGGGGTTGTTCGAGGCTGTCAGCGACGAAACCCATGACCTCTTGCAGCATCTGCCCGAAGTCGTCGTAGAACACTTGATCGAGCGCGTTGTCGCGCGCGTCGTACATCAAAACCGGGGCTTCCCCGTTCGGCTGGGTGCGGCTGACGTCGAGGCAGAACCACTCCTGGTACTGCGCGCCCATCCCGACCACCACGAGGTTCTCGGACAGCTTGCGCTCCGCCCGCGCATCGAGCGTTCGTCTCACCACATCCGCATTCGCATCGGTGCCCCGAACGCCGACGAAGTCGTGAACGATGCCGAGGTGTGCGGGGATCGCGATGCCGCCGAACGTTCGCAAGAACGTTCGATACGACGGAGGAAAGGTCACGCCGAGCGCTTCCTCGGCGGCGGTGATCGCAGCTTCCGGAACCGGTCCCGAGATCTCGCACGTGTTCTCGTGCTCGCGGAGACGGCGGCGGACGCGTTCGACGAGCTCGATGGTGTCGGACGTCATGTCGTGCACGAGTGATTATGCACGGGAGCGATCAGTAAGCGATGCGAGGAAATCGCGCGCGGGTCGATCACCGTGATCGCAGGCGACAGCGGTTGACTTTCACGACGGGCGAGGCATCGCCGGTGGAAACGTCAGCGCATCGACCACCGCGAGCTCCATGTCCGTATCGGTGATCTGAAATGCCGCTTGC
Source organism: Haliangiales bacterium (assembly GCA_038206055.1). Taxonomy (GTDB): domain Bacteria; phylum Myxococcota_A; class Polyangia; order Haliangiales; family Haliangiaceae; genus JABFXX01. Next base: position 23,445 of record JBBRBG010000015.1, on the reverse strand, counting down.
ATGACGCCGAGGAACGGGATCACGCGCCAGCTCGGCACCGTCGCAGGAATCTCGGCGACGAGCGTGTAGACGACCATCCAGTAGCGGTCGACGGGATCCGGCAGCGAATGCGCCACCTGTGCGAGCTCGCTGAACACCTGCGCGTCGGCCGGGCGCGGGCGGCGGAACGCGCGATACAGCTCCGAGTCGAGCTCGTCGGTGGTGAGCTGCAGATCCGGCATCGCTGCGAAGAAGTCCCTCACCTTGAACCGCTGCTCGTCGTTGCCGAGCCCGCGCGCGAGGGCGCGGAGCGCGAACACCTCGGCGGCGACCGGGATCAGGTTCTTGACGCGCAGGTAGCGATCGTTCAGGTACTCGGCGAGCTGGTGCGCGCGCGCCGCGTTGACGATCTGCCCCGATTCGAGCGGGCTGATGCGCAGCGCGATCCGCAGGCCCTCGAGGAACGAGAGCTCGCCCGGGTGCATCACGTCGTCGGCGGCGGCGACCTCCGCGGCCATCCCGTAGGCGGCGAGCCGGTGGATGCGTGCCGGCAGGCCCTTCGCGATCGCCGGAGCCCGGCCGAGCGCGCTGCCTGCGAACTTGATCGCATCGTTCGAGAGCTCGATCAGCGTGCGCGACGCATTCGCCCCGAGCCCCTGGAACAGTGGGTGACTGGCAACCTGGTGCTCGAGCACCGCGATCTCGCGCGGATCCACGGAGCCATCCGCGTGCGAGGCGCAGATCATCGCTTCGATCAAGAACCGGCGCGGGTCGTTCGGTCGTAGCCCGCCGCCAAGCAGGTTCTTCACATTGCGCTCCATACAGCTCGCTGATTCTAGTGGAACACGGCGTCGATCGCGATCACGAGCGCGATCGATCCACCACAGAGCACGGCGCAGCGGGTGAGCAGGCCCGTCGCGATCGCCGCGGCCGGGACCGCGCGCGTACGCACGGCACCCGCGCCGACCGCGAGCACAGTCATGATGGCGAGCACGATCGCGAACGGGAACTGCGCGTGGCGCTGCGCGAGGTTCCGCTGCATCTCCTCACGTGCCTGCTCGGTGGGCACCTCCCCGGCGCGGGTCTGTTGCTCGGCCCACAGCGCGAGCTCGCGGGCTGCGATGCGGTCCGGCTCGCGCCGCATCGCCTGCGTGTACGTCGGATCTCGCCGGAGCTGGACCTCGCCGAGGGCCGCGGCGAGCTGAAGCCCACCGGCCACGACGAGCGCGATCGCCGTCCCTGCGATCCGGCGGCGGCGCCCGCCCGGCACCGTCGCCGCGAGCGCACCGAGGACCCAGCGCGCGCCGGCGTACCCGGCTGCGACCGTGACGAGCGCCGCCGGGATCGCGACCAGCCACTTCGCATCGCCGAGCTCGCGGTGCAGCTTCACACCATCGCCGAACCCGTGCCAGGTGCCGGTCGCGAGGTACCAGGTGGCGTGGAGCACGAGCGCCGCGCCGATCGCCCGCGCGATCCGGCCGCCGAGAGATGCCCTCCGCGCGAGCCCGAACCACAGCGCGAGCCCCACGATCGACTCCACCGCAATCCCACCGAGCGCGATCACGAGCTCGCCGCCGGGGGCATCGAACCGGATCCACCCACCCGCGAACCAGAACAGCTGCACCTCGGTGACCGTGCCGCCCATCGCGACCGCCGCTCCTCCGTGCCCGACGAGCTCGTGCGCGAGAAGTCCGATCCGGCTCGTCGCGAGGCCTGCACACGTCACGAGGGCCGTCAGTCGAGCGACGGCGATCCACCAGGAACGACTCACCTCTTCGTGCATACAGGCTGCGCCCCGGGTTCGACTGGGAACCTCCGCGGGCAGGGGTTATCATTACCGCGATGGTTCGGGCTGTGGTCGCCACATTGTTGCTCGGGTTCTGGGTCGGCGCCGCCGATGCCGGCTCGGGCCGCAAGATCGCCGTGGAATCGGACCCTGCGGGCGCGACGGTCTACGTGAACGAGAAGGAAGCTGGCCCCGCGTGCGCGAGCACCCCGTGCACGATCGAAGCACCACCCGGCGAGGTCACGATCATCATCGAGCTCCAGGATCACACCTCGAAGTTCGAGGAGGTGACCATCCCGAAGCGCGGGCGAGTGCCGAAGGTCGTCGTCAAGCTCCTGCCCTCGGTCGGGACGATCGTCGTCGATGGGCCGCCCGGCGCGAGCGTCCAGATCGACGACGAGAACAAAGGCACGGCACCCACGCACATCGAGGTCAACGAGGACGCCCACCACGTCGTCGTCACGCAGAACGGCAAGACGCTCTACGACGCGTTCGTCGAGGTCGCCACCGGCGGCGAGACCCTCGTGACGCCGAAGCAGGTGGCCAGCAGCGGCGGCACCGAGGACGAAGGGGCCGGCAGCGGTGACGGCGCCGGCAGCGGCGACATCGTGAAGTCCGTCACGCCAAACCGCACGCGCGATCGGTTCATCAGCGTCAGCGCCGCGCTCGACATCGGATTTCGCACGTTCACGTACCAGAACGTCGAGACGCCGCAGAAGCTGCGCGACGAGAAGGAGGGCGGCCAGGTCCTCGCTGGTCCGCTGATCGAGTTCTGGCCCGGCGAGCTCGCCGGCATCGATCCGTTGCGCGGTCTCTCGCTGCTCGCCCGGCTGCAGTTCGGCGTCAACTCGCAGGCCGTCACCGGCAACGGCATCATGGACAAGACGAACACCTTCTGGCAGAGCATGGAGTTCAGCCTCCGCTACCGGAAGCGGTTCGCGAGCATCTTCACGGCCGAGGCAGGCATCGGCTACGTCCGCGACCAGTACCAGTTCGAGGGCAACACGGTCGATCTGAAGCTGGTGCCCGACGTCGATTACCAGTCGGTCCGGCTGGGGCTACGCGCCTCCGTCATCCTCGGAAGCTTCGAGCCCTACGTCGTGATCGAGAACCGCGTCGTCACCGACGGAGGCAAGCTCGCGGAGCGGTTCGCCGCGGGCACCGACGCCTCCGGGTATCGCGCCGCACTCGGCATCAACGCGCGGATGGGAAACTTCCTCGGTCGCCTCGAGGCCTCCGCGCTCCAGTACAACTGGGACATCAAGTTCGACCCGATGGGCGAGTTCCGCGCGACCGGCGCCAGCGACTCGATCCGCCAGATCCAGCTCGCCATCGGCTATCAGTACTAAGTATCGCCTCGTCTACTCGCCGAGGTACTTCTCGTAGGCCTTGAAGTCGTACGGCCGGCCGAGGAAGTCCTTCACGAGGTCCGCGGCGTTCTTCGTCCCACCAGGGACGAGGATCTTGTCGCGGTACTTGTAGGTCACGTTGGTGTCGAGGAGGCCCGTCTTCGCGAACGGCGTCAGCAGATCCTTCGCGATCACGAGGCTCCACATGTACGTGTAGTACATCGACGAGTACCCCACGAGGTGGCCGAACGAGGTGTGGAACTTCGTGCCCTCGACGTAGTGGAACGGCGTGTACTGCGACTGCAGCTTCTTCACCAGCGCGAGCTGATCGAGCTTGTTCGGATCGGCCTGGTGGAACTGCAGCGCGACCGCCGCGTAGAACATCTGCTGAACGGTGTTGGTGCCGACGCCGAACTTGTCGGCCTTGCGCATCTTCTCGACCAGGTCCTTCGGGATCGCGGCCCCGGTCTGGTAGTGCTTCGCGAACTTCGACAGCGTCTCGTAGTTCCAGCCCCACTCCTCGAACATCTGCGACGGCGCCTCGACGAAGTCGCGCTCCGTGGCGACGCCGGACTGCGAGACCCAGTGGTGCTTGCCGCCGAGCACGTGGTGCATGAGGTGGCCGAACTCGTGGAACATCGTGACCACGTCATCGTGGTCCATCAGCGCTGGACCGCCGTCCTTCGGGTCGGCGAAGTTGCAGATCAGCGCACCCTCGGGGAGCTGCTTGCCGACGACGCCATCGATCATGCTGAACTGCGCGGCGTGCTTGTATTTGTCGGCGCGCGGGTGGAGGTCGAGGTAGATGCGACCGAGCTTCTCGCCCTTGCGCGTCACGTCGTAGACCTTCACCGACGGGTGCCAGACCTCGGCGTTGGCCACCGGCTGGTACTGGATGTCGTAGATCGTGGATGTGATCTCGAGCAGGCCGGCGAGCGTCTTCTCGAACGGGAAGTAGTTGCGGACCTCGGCCGAGTCGACCGCGTACGCCTCCTTCTTGATCTGGTTCTCGAGCCACCCCTTCTGCCAGTCGCCGACCTCCGTCGCTTTCGGATCCTGCTTCTTCAGCTGGGCGAGCAGCTCGGCGTAGTCCTTTGCGGCGCGCTTCTTGGCGAGCTTCGTGATGCGCTCGATGAATGCGGAGGCGGCCTTTCCGCCCTTGAGCATCTTGTCGTCGCTCTGGTAGTCCGCCCAGTTCGCAAAGCCGAGCAGCTTCGCCTTCTCGGCGCGCAGCACGAGCAGCTTCTGCAACACCTCTTCGTTGTGCGCGTCGCCACGGCTACGGAACTTGATGTAGAGCTGCTTCCGCAGATCGTCATCGTTCGCGTACGTGCTGAACGGGATGTAGTCGGGGTAGTCCGTCGAGATCTTGATGACGCCCTTTTCGGGCTTGTGCGCAGCGATCCAGTCGGCCGGCAGCCCATCGAGCCGCTTCACGTCCTTCTCGGCGACCTCGATGTACCGCGTGTCCTCGGCAATGTTCTTCGCGTGATCCTGCGACAGCTGGGTCACGAGATCATCGATCTCCTTGATCCGCGCGCGCTGCTTGTCGGGGAGCGCAACACCGGCGCGCTTGTAGTCGCGCAGCGAGGTCATCACGAACCGCTTGGTGTCGGCGTCCTCCTTCGAGACGTCGACGGCCTTGAGCGCGTCGTACACGCGCTTGTCGAGGAGCAGCTCGGAGACGAACTGCGAGATCTCGCGCTCGCACGTGCGCGCCGCATCGCGGACCTTGGCATCCGGGTCCACCTCGTGCGCGAGACCTGCCATGTTGCCGGCGTTCGCCACGAACCGCGACAGCTCGTTGAACGGCTCGAGCGTGTTGGCGACCGTGCGCTTGTCCTTGACGTCGACGATGACCGGCAGCTGCGCCTTGCCGGATTCGAGGAGGCCGCGGCAGTGTTCGAGGAACCGTTGATCGGAGGCCTCGCGCGGCGGCATCGGCGCGCCCGGCGTGGTCGGAGCCTCCCCGCCCTTGACGGGCTCGGGCGCCATCGGCGGCGGCTCGCTCGGAGCGACGGGCGTGGGCGGCGGCGCGGGTTTGCTACCACCGCAAGCGACGAGGAAAACGACCGAGAGGAGATGGGCTTTGGTCATGTTGTTCACCACACGGAGCAGGACTTGGCCGGGTGCATCGGAGTACCAGGCGCACAACTGAACGCCTCGCCGAACTCCGGGAGATTCCGAAGCGCGCCGTAGACGCGGACCTTGGGCGGCGAGTGCACGTCGCCGATGAGGCGGCGCTGGACCTCGGCCGGGCGCAGCTTGGCGCACCAGCTCTGCCCCACCGCGAGGAAGAACTGCTGGTCTTCGGAGAACCCGTCGGCGACGTAGACCTTGCCAGCGTCCTTGCGCAGCGAGCGATACGCCTTGAACGCCATCTTCACGCCGCCCAGGTCGGCGATGTTCTCGCCGAGCGTGAGCCGACCGTTGACGAACGTCTTGGGCATCGCCTCGTACGAGCTGTACTGGTCGGCGACGCACGTTGCCTTGTCGCTGAACTTCGCGGCGTCGTCCTTCGACCACCAGTTCTTGAGATTTCCATCGGCGTCGAACTGCGCGCCCTGATCATCGAAGCCGTGCGTCAGCTCGTGGCCGATGACCATGCCGATGCCGCCGAGGTTCGCGGCGACCGAGCGGTCCTGGCCGAAGAACGGCGGCTGCAGGATGCCGGCGGGAAGCGCCGTGGTGTTGCTGGTGGGGTCGTAGTACGCGTCGACCGTATAGGTGTTCATCTGCCACTCGCTGCGATCCACGGGCTTGCCCGCGCGCGCGAGCAGCCGCTTCGTCTCGAACGTCGCCGCACGCACGCGGTTCCCCGCGAAGTCCTCGCGCAGCACGCCAAAGTCGTAGGTCTTCCACTTGTCGGGGTAGCCGATCATCCGCACGACGCGCGCGAGCTTGCCCTGCGCGACCTGCTTGGTGGCATCGCTCATCCAGTCGAGGCGACCGAGCTCGTCGTTCATCACGCGGACCATCGCGTCGATCAGCATCATCGCGGTCTGGCGGCTCGAGCCCGGGAAGTACTTCGCCGCGTATTGCTGGCCGAGCAGCTCGCCGAGCCCGTCCTGCGTCGCCTCGATGCAGCGCCGGCTGCGCTCCTGCCGCGTCTCCACGCCGCGCAGCACCTTCTCGAGCTCGAACGCCTCGTCATCGAACGCCTTCGGCAGCGAGAACGCGAGCGTCTCGACGAGATGATAGGTGAAGTAGCTGCTCCACGCGGCCGGCTTGAACTTCGTCCGCAGCTTGTCGAGCGCGGCGAAGAACTTCGGCGTGGCGAGCACCAAGCGTTTGCTCGGCTCCACGCCGATCGCCTTGAAGTACGCCTTCCAGTCGACGCTCTTCACCTGCTTGGCGAGCGCCTTGATGTCGGTCGGGTTGTAGCTCGCCGGCACGTCGCGCTTCTCGACGCCGGTCTTCGTCAGCTTTGCGATCTCCATCTCGATCGCCACCACGTCGGTCGCGCTCGCCTCGCTGGCCGCCGGCTTGGCCCCCGTCAACGCGAGCATCTTCGCGACGTGCGCGCGGTACGCATCGACCTTGCTCTTCAGCTCGGGCTTCACGTAGTAGTCGCGGTCCGGCAGGCCGAGACCTGCGGCATCGAGGTAGATGACGTTCGTCGTGGAGTCCTTGAGATCCGCGTAGGCCTGGGCGGTCCAGATCACGGTCGCGCCAAACTTGTGCAGCTCGGTGAGCGCCGCCATCCACGACTTCGCATCCTTCACCTTCAGCGTCTTGTCGAGCAACGTCTTGATCCCGGCTGTGCCGGCTTTCTCGATCGCGCCCTCGTCCATGCACGATGCGTAGTAGTCGCCGAGCTTCTTCGTGCCGGCATCCGCGCCGATGCCCTTCGCTGCCTCCTCGAGCAGCGACTTGATCGCGACCTTGTTCTTGTCGTCGACCTCTGCCCCACGGCCCCAGCTCGCGCGATCCGGCGGGATCTGGTTCTGCGCGAGCCAGCCGCCGCACGCGAACTGATAGAAGTCGACGCACGGATCGACCGTGCGATCGAGCGAGCCGCTCTCGAGGCCGACGTCGGCGAGCGTGACCTTCACGCCGGGCGCACTCGACGCGGGTGGCGTCACGCTCGGCCCCGTGGGACCCGCGGGGGCCGGCGCTGCCGCGACCGCGGAGCCGGGACCTGCTGGCGGTGTCGGACCGGCGGTAGGCGCGCGGCCGGCCTTGCCAGAGCACGCGACGAGGAGAGCAAGCGGGAGCCAGGGGCGCATCGCGGCGAACCTAACACGCGTTCCGACGAAGAGAACCTGCGTCACCGTCGGAGCCGCACCCGTCGCGGCCGGATCGCGAGGACTCGTGGCGACGAGCGAATCCCTACTGGGCGTGGCGGTCGCGCGCGAGCTGCGACTGGTGCGCCACGGCGGCCCACTCGATGCGCTGGGGCGTCGCGAGGCCGAGGGTCACGATCGCGGTGGAGAGCTGCACCTTCATCGAGCGCTGGTACGCCTGGGCCGCACGGAGGCGGTCGCGGCTGATGATGCCGGAGCTCACGAGGTAGTCGCCGAAGCCGGGAAGCTCGGGCGTGGGGCAGCGCGTGATCGGGCGCGGCGCGGGAATCTTGCGCGGCGGCGCGGGAGGCGGCGTTGGCGGGCGACCGGGCATCGTGATGAATGGCGCCGCCGCATCCACGACGGGAACCGACGGCGGCGGCGGAAGCGGGAGCGGCGTCGGCGGAATCGGCGCCGGTGCGCTGCCCTCGGCGAGATCCAGCGTCATGTCGCGGCGCTCGGGCGACGGGGTCTTCCAGAGGTCGCCGTCGCGTGCGGAGCCGCGCGGAAACGGCTTGGTCGGCCGCTCGTCGTGCTCGGTCGGCGCGCGCGTCCCGCGCGCGAACCTCGGCTGGCTGCCGGGGCGCTGAAAGCTCCGCGCCGGTGCACTCAGTGTGCGATGCGCGGAATTCGGTTCCGCGGCAGTGCGCCCGCGTTCCACGGGCGCCCGGGTCAGCGGGAACCGCGCCGCAGCTCCGGGTGCCGGGGCATGTCGTGCCGCCGGGCGAAGCGAGACATCGACGATCGCGAGCCAGTCATGGGCCTCGAGATCGCGGGGATCCAGGCGGATGGCCTCGCGAAAGAAGATGGCAGCGGACTCGTTCTCGTCGCGGCGGGCCGCGAGCTCGCCGAGCAGCCGGTACGCCATGCTGCACGCGGGATCGAGACGGATGATGTCGCGGAGGTCGGCCTGGGCATCGAGGTCGCGGCGGAGCGCGATGTGAGCGCGGGCGCGGATCACCATCAGCTCGACACAGTCGGGCTCGCTCTCCAGGGCGTCGTTGCACATGGCGACCACGCCCGGGAAATGCCGGCAGGCGAACAGCTCCTCGGCCGTGTCGATGACTCCTCGATCCACGGACGGACAATGAGCAAGGACGGGGCCAGCCGGCTCGCAGCTATAACCCCGCGATATTTGGCGAATTGCGCACGATCTCGATCGGGGTCTGGAGGTCCCCTGGAGGACCCGCGTCCCCAGTATCGGAGGTATCTGGGCCCACGCTCCGCGGTGGCGTGGGTGGCCCTCGGCCGGCATACTGAACCAGTGCGTTGGCCGGCCATCCTCGTGATTTCGCTTGCCGCCGGTCAGGCGGACGCGCGTCCCGAACCGCCGGCGGTGGCCGAGCCGAGCAGCAACTTCTGGCGCGACGTCGTCGAACCACACGCGGACGAGGTCAAGGCGCTCGTGACGAAGAGCCGCAACGCGATGAAGATCGCGGACGATGCGCTGCAGACCGATAGCGAGTGGGCGGTCGAGCCGCGCATGCGCTACTTCGAAGCCGCGTATGGGATGCTCCGCTACGCGCGCAAGCTCTCGCCCGACAACGCCGAGGTGATCGGTCTGCTCGGTCGCGCCGCTGACGAGCTCGGCAAGACGCGGCAGGCGATCGAAGCGTACGAGGCGTGCATCCACCTCGTCGGCGCGGAGAAGGCCGGCGCGGACGTCACCGGTCGGCTCGGCGCGATCTACCTGCGCACGGGCGACCGCGACACGGCCATCCGCTGGCTGCGCGCGGCGCAAGGTCCGCTGACGCCGACGGCAGCAGAGCCGATCACGCAGCTCGCGAACGCCCTCGCGTCGCGTGGCGAGGTCACCGCCGCGATCGACGTGCTCTCCGGTGCGCTCCCGGCGCAAGGCCTCGGCTACTACTCGCACGAGCTCTCGCTCGTCTCGTTCACGCTCGCGATGGTGCTCGACCGCGACGAGCAACGCAGTGCAGCGTTCGAGATCCTCGACAAGATGAAGTCAACGCTCGCGCAGCAGTACGGCACGCAGCTGCAGACCGTGCTCGCAACAACCCGGTTTTCACCGGCCGAGGATCAGCACTACTATCTCGGCCTGCTCTACGAATCACTCGACCAGTTCACCGAGGCCCGCGCGGAGTGGGCGCTCTACGCCGCGAGCGGAGAGTCGCCGTGGCGCGGTCGCGCCCTCGATCACGTGCACGCGATCGACGCGCAGCGTCGCGCGCAACCGATGAAGCCGCCCGAGAAGGCCGTCACCACGCCGCCGCCTCCGGTGAAGCGAACGGTGCGCCCATGAGCCGCCTCTCGCTCGTCCTCGTGGCTGCGCTCGCCGCGTCTGCACATGCGAACGTGTGGGACCACGCGACCGACAGCACCTCGGAGGCCGCCCGCGATCGCTACGAGACCGCGCTGCACGACGGCGACGAGCTCGCCTTGCGCGCGAACGCGAAGGTCAACAACGTCAAGACGATCAACACGCTCGTCGACGAGGCGATCGCGCAGTACAAGATCGCGGCCGCGGCGCGCCCGCACGATGGGGAACCTTTCTTCCGGATCGCGAGCGTCCTCGAGAGCTTCTACACGGACTGCAACGCGGCCAACGCGGCCGGTTCCTTCGGCCAGCGTCCGCCCGCAACGTGCATCGGGAGCAGGCTCGACGCTGCTCGGACGAAGCAAGCGGTGGAAGCGTGGGATGCGTTCGAGGCCCGCGCCCCGCTCGATCCGCGCGTCGCCGATGTGCTGTTCTCTCGCGCGATCCTCCGCACGAAGCTCGTCGTCGATGCGAAGGACGCGAAGCCGCACCTCGAGGGCGCACTCAAGGACTACACCGCGCTGCTCGATCGCGCCGACGGTATGACGATGCTCCGCCTCGAGCAGGTGTGGGGCAACCTCGCCGAGACGTACATGATGCTCGGCAAGCTCGACGACGCGATCGAGGCGTATCAGGTCGCGATCGAGAAGGGCGCCGGCAGCTCCACCCACTACGGCAAGGCGGTCGCGCTCGATCGCGACGAGCGCGGCACCGAGGCGCTCGAGGTGATCAAGCGGCAGAACATCACCGCGTTCGATGACTTCAAGGAAGACATCCACAATGGGACGGTGTTCTACGTACCCGCCGGCGAGGAGTTCTACTACTTCGGTCTCATCTACGAGGCATTCGGCTACTACGCAGAATCGATCGCGGCGTGGAAGTCGTTCATCAAGAGCGGTGCGCATCCGCAGTACCAGGCGCGCGCGAAGCAGCACATCGACGCACTCTCCTTGAAACAACTGACCTCGCCGCGCGTGCGGCGGCCGCCCGACCCGTTCGATCCGTACCCGTGAAGCCCACCCTCGCCGCGCTGCTCGTCTTCGCGATCGCTGCACCTGCCCTGGCGCAGTCGAAGCGCTATCCGCCCGAGCCGGTCGACAAGGATCAGGACAAGGCCGATCACTCGGACGTCTGGGAGTCCGCCACCAACCCGCAACAGGAGCCGTACCGCGCGTTGCTCGTTCAGGCGCGCCAGGGCGTGGACACGCGCTCGGCGGATCAGCTCCTCGCCTCGATCAAGTTCCTCGACGACGCGATCGCGCTCGTGCCCTCGCGGCCCGACGCGTATCGCCTCCGCGGCGACGCGAGCTTCTATCTCGGCGACTGGGCACGCTGCGCCGCCGATCTCAAGATGGCCACGCAGAAGGCCACCGCGAACGAGCTCCTCGACAAGAAGGCGACCGCTGACCTGCAGCTCCGCCTCGGTAACTGTCAGGCGCGCTCCGGCAAGCTCGCGGATGCAGAGCGCACGCTCGCCGAGGTCGCCGCCGCAGGCACTGGCAACGGCGAGTCGCTGATGCGGCTCGGCGAGATCCGGATCGCGCTCGGCAAGCTCGACGAGGCGATCGCCGCGCTGCAGGCCGCGCTCGAAGCTCCCGACGTGCAGCGCGCGCAGACCGGCTTCTTGCTCGCGTCCGCGTTCGACCGCGCGCGCCGTCCCGCCGAGGCGATCGCCATCGCGCGCGTGGCGGCCGGCTTCGAGCCTCGACTCGCAACGGATCGTCAGTTCACCACGCTGGAAAATCCCCCGCTGCCGTTCCTCGGCACCGGCGAGGCCAACTACCTGCTCGGCCTCGCGTGGGCCTCGCAGGAGACCCCGTACGCGGAGTACGCGCTGATCTACTTCCGCATGTTCGTGAAGCTCGCGCCCGACAGCCCGTGGCGCAAGCGCGCCGAGGAGCACCTCAAGGAGCTGAGGCCGACAGCGTTCCCGGAGAACGTCCGGCGCAAGACCGGCGCCGCGGCCCTCGATCTCGACGCCGCCGCCCTCGCCGTCCGCAAGCAGATGCCGGCGATGCGCGCGTGCCTCGCGAAGCTGCCCTACGCCACCGTCGAGGTCAGCGTCACCAAGACCGGCCCCTCCGGCCCGGCGCCGAAGACGCCGCTTCCGCCGCCCAATCGCTACCGCATCCGGCAGGCCACGCCGCCGCCCGAAGGCATCGCGCCGCGCCTCGACAAGAACGCCGACGCCACGTCGCGCGCCGATGTCGATGGTGCGCTCCGCTGTGTCGAGCCGCTCGCGGCGAAGGTCGCGTATCCCGCGGTCAAGGAGCGAGACGGCTACTACACGATGACGTTCCTCGTCGTCGGAAACTGAGATCAGGCGTCGCGAAGACCGACGTGCAATTCGAGCCGCGTCAGCCGTGCGTCGACAGTGCGCGAGCGCTCCCGGTCCGCGGCCGCTTCCACGAAGCGCTCGTCGACGCGTTCGGAGTTGCGCTGAACGGTCTCGAAGTTGCGCTGAACGCGCCCGAAACTCGCCTCGGTCTGATCGATGAACGCACCCAACGTTGCGTTCGTCTGATCGAGCCGCGCGTTCGTCTGCTCGAGCCGGGCGTTCGTCTGATCGATCCGGTTCGAGAGGTTTCGGTCGGTCGCGACCAGCTGCTTCCAGATCTCGCGGAGAATCTCGGTTTGCTCGTTGTCAGTCGGGTCCATCGCGCTCCCTTTCAGTATGCCCCCGACGCCAAGCACTGACGATGCCAATCTCGAGAGGCTGATTTCGCGGGCGATCGATGTACGTGTCCGACTGAAATCCGTTACGGCCGTCCGAGCCACGGCCAGCTATTTGAGGAACGCCACGGTCACGCCGTCGCCGCCCTCGTTCTGCTCGCCGGGGCGCATCTTGTCGACGGCCTTGTGCGACGCGAGGTGCGTGCGGAGCGCGGTGCGCAGCGCACCGGTGCCGTGGCCGTGGATCACGAAGATCGTATCGCGCGCGGCCATCAGGCTCTCGTCGACGAATCGATCGACCTGCGAGATCGCCTCCTCGGCACGGTTGCCGCGCACGTCGATCGTGGTGTCCATCGTGCGCGCGCCGGCGCGACCACCCGCGGGCTGACCATCGACGAGCACCACACCGGGCGGCGGTGCATCGGCCGGCGGCGTCGGCGGCAGCATCGCGCGACGAGCGCGGTGCGTATCCATCATGACGTCCTTGATCAGCACGCTCGCGCGCATCGAGCCGACGCGCACCTCGACCTTGTCATCGGGCAGTACGGCGACGACCTCGGCGCGGCCGAGGCGCGGCACGATCACGGGCGCGCCCTGCACGAGCTTCTCGATCGTCGCGGGCGTGCCCGGCGGCATCGCGCGCTGCGGCTCGTGGCGTGCGACCTGCGAACCCGGCACCGCGAGGCGGCGATTCGCGGCGCGCACGTCATCGGCGGTGGCGGTCTCCGCCGCGGCCTTCGCGCGGACCTGGCGGCGCACCTCCTCGATCTCGCGGCGCGCGGCCTTGAGCTCGGCGAGCGCCTCGCCGTGCACGGCGCGCGTCTGCTTTTCGAACCGCGCCTTCGCATTCTCGCGGTAGGTGCGATGCGCGGCGCGATCGGCCTCCACGGCCTCGAGCTCGGCGAGGAGCGCCGCGCGCTCGTCCTCGATCCGGCGCTGCTGGTCGGCGACCGACGCGAGCAGCTCCTCGACCTTGACGACGTGCGGGCCCATCAGCGCACGCGCGCGCTCGACGATCGACACGCTGATGCCCATCCGCTGGGCGACCGCGAGCGCGCCCGAGCTGCCCGGCGTGCCGAGGTGCAACTTGAACGTGGGCTCGAGGCGCGCGAGGTCGAACCCGACCGAGGCGTTCGAGAACCGAGCATCGGTCGCGCCGAGCGCCTTCAGCCGCTCGTAGTGCGTGGTCACGATGCCGGTCGAGCCGCGCTCCGCGAGCGCTTCGAGCACGGACTGCGCGAGCGCCGCGCCCTGCTCGGGATCGGTGCCGACGGCGATCTCGTCGATCAGCACGAGCGAGCCCGAGCCCGCGGCCTTGAGCAACTCGCGCAGGTTGACCATGTGGCCGGAGAACGTGGACAGGTCGTTCTCGAGGCTCTGGGCGTCGCCGATATCGGTGCGGATCTCGTGGAACCAGCCGATCGCGCTCCCGCTCTCGGCCGTGAGGTGGAGGCCGGAGCGGCCCATCAGCGCCGCGAGGCCCACGGTCTTGAGCGCGACAGTCTTGCCGCCCGCGTTCGGACCCGAGACCAGCAGCGTGGCGCCCGCGGCGACCATGATGTCGTTCGCCACGCAGCGGCGCTCGGCGAGCAGCATGAGCGGATGTCGCGCGTGGAGCAGCGCGATCCGCGGCGCATCGTCGAGGATCGGCTCCGCCGACACGGTGTCCTCGGCCATGATCGCGGCGGCGGAGATCACGTCGAGCGTCTCGGCGGCGGCGAGCGAGGCCTCGAAGGCATCGGCCTCCTCGGCGATCCACGTGGAGAACTTCGCGTAGATGCGGCGCTCCTCGTCCGCGATCTCGGCCTCGGCGAGCTTCGCGCGGTTGTTGAGATCGACGATCTCCTCGGGCTCGATGAACAGGGTCTGCCCGCTCTGCGAGGTGCCGTGCACGATGCCGCGGACGAAGCCCTTGCCGTCGGTACGCACCGGCAGCACGTAGCGCTCCTCGCGCTGCGTGTAGTACGCGTCCTGCAGGTACTGGCTGAACCGCTCGTCGGTGAGCAGGTCTTGCATACGCTTCTCGAGCTGCGCCTTGATCGAGGCGAACGCGCGCCGCAACGGCCCGAGTGCATCGCTCGCGTGATCGACGAGCCGCCCGTCGGCATCGAAGCCCTCGAGGATCGGGTGATAGACGTGCCCGAGGTCGCCGATCATCGCGGCGCGCGCAGCGAGTCGAGGCACGCTCTCCGCCTGATTGCGGATGTGCGTGCGCAGCCGCGCGAGCGAGCGCCCCGTGGTTGCCACCGCGACCAGCTCCGGTGCATCGAGCGCCGCGGACTTCCGCACGCGCTCGATCGAGCTCGCGATGTCCGCGATCCCGCCGAGCGGCATGCCCTCACCGCGGGTGGCGAGCCCGCGGGCCTCGGTGATCTCCGCAGCGCGCTGCCGCGCCTCGTGGATGTCATCGAACAGCTGCAGCGCGCGCACGTGCCCTTCGCCGCGCTTGGTGGCGCAGCGCTTCGCCCAGTGGTCGACGAGGGTCGGCCAGCCGAGGTCATCGAGGGTTCGTGCAGCGATCACGGGGCAGCCGTTTTGCCATGAACTCGGCTGGTCGGCGAGCCTGGGCCTCCACCGAGTCAGATTTCTGAGGCGATGCACCGAAACCGCAGAGAATCGCCCGCTCGAGCGATGGCACGAGAGTTGGAGCACGACCGTCGATGACCCGACTGGCCCTGCTCGCGCTCTCCATGCTGCTGACCGGTTGCTACGAGCACGGCAGCGGCGGAGTCCGTCCCGATGGGGGCGGTGGCAGCCTGCGCCCGTGCGGAGGGTTCAGCGGGGCGAGCTGTACGGCCGCCGAGTTCTGCGACTTCGGCCGCAACAGCTGCGGCGGCACCGACGAGCAGGGCACCTGTCGCGCCCGGCCCACCGGCTGCCCCGCCCTGTTCGCGCCGGTGTGCGGCTGCGACAACGTCGTGCACTCGAACGAATGCGATGCCCAGGCGGTCGGTGTGGACGTCAATGCCAGCGGGTCGTGCCCGGTGCCCTCGGGTCAGTTCGCGTGCGGATTCCGGACCTGCCAGACGGCGAGCGAGTACTGCCAGCGAGCGGTCTCGGACGTCGGCAACGAGCCCGACTCGTTCATCTGCAAGCAGCTGCCGGGATCCTGTGGCACGCCGGCGAGCTGCGGCTGCGTCCTGTCGGAACCCTGCGGTTCGTCCTGCGCGAACAACCCATCCGGCGGGCTGACCGTGACCTGCCCCGGAGGCTGATCAGCTCACAGGCAGGTTCCGCCGAGGACGGTGCCGCCGCCGCACGCCGAACCGACCTTGCAGGTCAGCCCCGGGCAGCACGGCTTCACGAGCGCGCCCTTCTGCGTATCCATGCACCCGGTCGTCCCCTGCGGCGCGCACGATGCCGGGAGTCCAACCCCGAAGATGCCGCGGTACTCCGCGTCGGAGATGCACGTATCGGGAACACCGCCCGATCCGATCGGCGTGCAGTTCAAGGTCGACACGTGCAGATCGTCACCGCACACCGGATCGCCACCGCCGCCACCACCACCGGATGCCGGCAGGTGCACCGGGATCACGAACGCCGGCCCGAACGCCACGCTCGCATCACCCAGCTCGATCAGCGACGCGACATCCGCCGGGCAGCCGGTCGCCGACACCGGCGTGACCACGAGATCGAGATCCGTCGCCGCGACCGGATCGGATCCGTACTCGACCCAGTGTGTCGTCGTCGATTGCGTGAGCCCATCGCGCCGCGACGGCGTGCACCGTGCTCCGGTCACGCAGCGCACACCGCGGGGACAGTGGCTCATGCACAGCGACGGGCGGCAGCCGTTCGTGTCGCGCCAGGTGAACAGCAGCAGCGCACCATCGGCGGCGTCCACCGTGCCCTGGACGGTGAGGCTCAGCTTCGTGCTCGTAGATGTCGGCAGCGCGACCGTCAGTGTCGTCAACTTGTCGCGCTTGCTCGCGTCGTCGTAGGTCGAGAAGTCGTTGATCGAGAACGCGGCCGCGAGGCACTCGAGATCACCGGCCGGGCACGTCGGCCGGCTTCCGCACGCACCGAGGATCATGCTCACCACCACCGCGCTCGCTCGCCACATTGCTCCACGTTATCAGAGCTTCACCGGTCCCGGCTTGTCGCGATGAATGTCGGTCGTGCCGTCGCCGAGCTGCCCGCCGCCGTTGCCACCCCAGCACTGGACGCCACCATCCTTCATCAGCGCACATCCGTGATCGCCGCCGAGCGAGACCTGCGCCACCTTCTCGAGGAGTACCGCGGGGGTGTTGCGCGTCTTCAGGCCCGGCGCGATCGCACCCCAGCACCACAGCTTCGCCGCCTTGTCGATCGCGCATGTTCCACCAGCGCCGGCGACCAGCGCGACTGCATCGGTGACGCCGAGCACCGCGGCGTGCGCGAGGTGCGACTTCGTGGTGCCGTCGCCGAGCTGGCCGTAGTCGTTGTTGCCCCAGCACCGCACGGCGCCTTTCGTCAGCACGCAGCCGTGCGAGTCGCCGAGCGCGATCTGCGACACATCGGCGAGCTTCGGGATCGCGGTCGGTACGAAGCGATTCGTCTTCGTTCCGTCGCCGAGCTCGCCGACGTGGTTGTAGCCCCAGCACACGGCCGTGTGGTCCGCGCGCAGCGCGCACGACGCGTACGCACTCCCCGTGAGTTGCAGCGCGCCCGTGAGTCCCTTCACCGGAACGGGTGCGAGGCTGTCCTTCTTGCCTCCGTTGCCGCCTTGCCCGATCTCGTTCCGGCCCCAGCAGCTCACCGTGCCGTCCTTGATCCGCACGCACGTGCTGCCCGAGCCGAGCGCGAGCTCGACGATGTCGGTGACCGGCGAGACCTCGAGCGTGATCGGCTCGATCCTCCCGATCGGCTTCGAGCGCAGCCTCCCGGTCCGCCAGCACGTCAGCGATCCACGGTGGTCGAGCACGCAGACATCGGCGAGCGAATCGATCTGGATCGCATCGGTGACGCCGGGAATCACGATCGGCTTCGCGCTCGTCACGCCGTTCTCGAGGAACACCTCCCCCCAGCACGCGACCTTGCCGCTCTTCAAGGCGGCGCACGAGGTACCGGCGCCGGCCCACACGCTCGTCGCCGGCTCGGCACGCGCGACGCCCACATATGCCAGCAGGATCAGGACGCAGCGAACCATCACCGGATCATGTCATCGACCGCGACGAAGGTGTCGCGCGGACGAAATCTCAGCCCGGAATCAGGTCTTGCAGGCTCGGGACGACCTTGTTCCGCCCGCCGCGCTTCGCCGCGTAGAGGTTGTCGTCGGCGCGCTTGATCAGGATCGATGGGTCGACGCCGGTCTCGCGGTGCAGCGTGGTCACGCCGAGGCTGATCGTGAACGGGATGGCGGCGTTGTCGAACATCGTCGGCCGCTCCTCGATCAGCGTGCGGAGATGTTCGGCGAACACGATGCCGCCGGGCAAGGCCGTCGACGGCAGCACGCACGCGAACTCCTCGCCGCCGTAGCGCGCGAACAGATCCTCGCGGCGAATGCGCGGCTTGATGCGACCGGCGAGATCCTTCAGCACGGCGTCGCCGGCGAGGTGGCCCTGGCTGTCGTTCACCTTCTTGAAGTGATCGACGTCGAACATCACGAGCGTCAGCGGATGACCGTGGCGCACGCACACGGCGATCTCCCTCTCGAGGAACTCCATGAAGTAGCGCTTGTTGTGGATCCCCGTCATGCCATCCTGGATGGCCATGTTGTGAATCGCTTCGTGGTACGCGCTCTCGATGTTCGAGCCGCTGAGGAACTTGTAGATCGCGTCGCCGAACCGCACCTGATCGGCATCGGTCAGCTGCTGCGCGCGGATCCGGCTCTCGTTGACGAACGTGCCGTTGGTCGAGTTCAGATCCTCGACCCACCATGCGCCCTGATCGTCCAGGTAGAGCCGCGCGTGCTGGCGCGAGACCGAGCTGCGGCTGACAACGAACGCCGCTTCGCTGTCCCGGCCCACGATGTACTGAGGATTGAGCAGCGGCACGCGCTTGCCGATATCCGGACCGGGCGGGTGCAGGTTGACCATGCATGCGTCCCCGGTCGGCGGTTTCTTCTCTTCAGAAGGTCCGATCGGGCGCGCCAGGATCAGCGTTCCGCCTTCGCGGTAGTCGTCTGTCACGTGCCTTGATCGGTTATATCCCGGCCTGCGACGACTGTTCAAATCCCCGACACCTGAATGATCCCGATGCGATCCGGGGTGTTGCGCCCCCCGCCTGAACGGGGGATGGCTGATTCGCCTGCAGAAGGCTACGTTTGCGCCCATGGTGCGCGCCACCGGAGTGCTCGCGGCGACGACCGTGATCGGTCTCGCCACGTCGATCTGGCTGTATCTCGACAACCGGTCGCTACGTGGCGAGCTCACCGACAAGTCGGCCGTTGTCGCGACCACCAACACCGTTGCCGTGTCGGGGCCGGACCCATGGACGCAGCCGAAGGCGCGGTCCGCCGAGATCAAGGCGCGCACCACGCCCGGCGTACAGCCGTCGCTGCCCGAGGAGCCGAAGGAATCGCGCATGGATCGCCGCGCGCGCCGTACCGAGGAGTTCGGGGCGATGTTCGGAAGGCACGATGGCGAGACCGAGGAGGAGTATCGCAACCGGATCGCTCCGATGATCGCGGCCGGGCTGATGATGCCGCGCATGAAGGCGAACGAGAGTCGTCGCGTCGCCGAGGAGAAGGCACACGTCACGCCCGAGCAATCCGCGAAGCTCGACAAGGCGTTCGACAAGGTCTACTCCGACGTCCTCGACTACACGAACAAGGCGATCACCGACGGCACGCTGTCGCCGTACGAGCGCAATGTCGCCGGCTGGCTCGACTACGCAGGCGGCCTCGGTGGAGTGCTCACCGACGCGCAGGGGCAAGTCGGCAAGATCCTCGACCCCGGTCAGGTGAAGACGATGTACGAGGCCGGCTTCGAGTGGGGTGAGTACCTCGGTGTCAACGCACCGTGGGAGAAGCTCACGCCTCCTCCGCCGCCGCACCCGCACTGAGCTACTGGGCTTCGCAGGTCATCGCGACACCGACGATCTCGTCGCGGCCCAGCGTGCCGTCGCCGAGCTGGCCGTCGTAGTCGGCGCCCCAGCACACCACCTGGTTGGCCTTGACGGCGCACACGTGGGTGCCACCCGATGCGATGTCGGTGACCGACAGGCCGGAGATCTGGTGCGGCATGGTGTGGCCCTGGTAGGTGGGATCGGCGAGGTTGCCGTAGCCGCCCGGCCCCCAGCACCACACATCGCCATTGGTCTTGCGCACGCACTCCTGGTCCCAACCCATCGCGATCTGCGCGACGGAATCGATCGTCACCATCTGCGGCGTGCTCTTGTCGACGGTGCTGCCGATTCCGAGACGCCCCTCGCTGTTGGCGCCCCAGCAGGCCACGCCGGCACTGCTCCGCGCGCATGTCATGTTGTAGCGAGCCTGGATCTCGGTGGCGTTGACCAGCCCGGTCGCGACGTACATCGGCTGGTTGATCTCGTTGCCGTTGCCGAGCTGGCCGTTGCCGTTCTGCCCCGTGCACCAGACCGCGTTCGTCGGGCCCTCGATCACGCAGGTGTGATTGCTCGCCGTCGCCACGGCGGTGACGCCGGTCTCGCCGGAGTCCTGGACGCCGGTGTAGCCGCGCCCCCAGCACTTCACCGTGTCAGCGATCAGCGCGCACGACGTCTCGCTCCCGACGGCGAGGTCCGTGGCCGCTCCGCCGCCGAGATCGACCTGGCGCGGGGTGGGCGAGTCGCCGGTGCCGCTGCCAAGATCGCCGTTGGAGTTGTCGCCCCAGCACCACACTGCGCCGGCCATGGTCAGCGCGCACGTATGGTCGGATCCGCCGCGGACCTTCTTGACGTTCGTCAGGCCCACCACCGATACCGGGGTCGCGCTGCGCACGAACGTTCCGTCGCCGAGCTGACCTTCCGAGTTCGCCCCCCAGCACTCGACCGCGCCACCGCCGACGATCGCGCACGCGTGCGCACCACCCGCGCCGACCGCGGTGGCATCGGAGATCCCGAGCACGGTCTGCGGCGTGCCCTTCGTCGTCGCGTGCCCGTCGCCGAGCTGACCGCGCGTGTTGTCGCCGCTGCACCGGATCGCGCCGACGTCGTCGACCGCGCAGGTGGCTTGATCGCCGATGCCCGCGGCCGCGACGTTCGTGAACAGGGTGAGCGTGGGTACGGTGCGCTGGAGGTTCGTGCCATCGCCGAGGCGGCGGTCATCGTTCCTGCCCCAGCACCACAGCCGCTTCTTGTCGTCGCGTGCGCACACGTGATCCTCGGCGGCCATCACCTCGACCGCCTTCGCGGGGAGCTGCGACTGCACGAACACCATGGTGTTCGCAGACGGCCCCGTGTACGGGGTCTCGGTCCCGATGCCCAGGTCACCGTAGGCGTTGCTCCCCGAGCAGAACACCCGGCCCCCCGTGTCGAAGGCGCACGCGAACCCGCCGCCGACGGCGACACCCGCCATGCCCGTGAGGCCCGTCGCCATCGGTCGCGGCTGGCTCATCACACTTCCGATCCCGAGCTGCCCGCTCTGGTTCGCGCCCCAGCAGCTCAGCGCGCCGTCCGTCCCGACGGCACACGTCGAGTCGTTCTGTGCGCCGATCGCCTTCGCGGTGAAGCCGGCGATCGGCGCCGGACTCGACCGCGACGTCATCGTGCCGTCGCCGAGCTGGCCATCGGCGTTCTCGCCCCAGCAGCTCACGGCGCCGCCCGTTGCGATCGCGCAGGAGTACCGGCCACCGACCGCGATGGCCGTGGCACCCGCGACGTTCTGCACCTGGACTGGCGTACGGCTATCGGTCTTCGTGCCGTCGCCGAGCTGACCGAGGTCGTTGCGGCCCCAGCACGAGACGAGGCCGTCTGCGGTGCGCGCGCACGTATGGAGTGGACCGCCGCGAACCTCCTGCGCATTCGCGAGACCCGCGACCTGCACGGGGATCGAGCTATCCGCGATCGTGCCGTCGCCGAGCTGACCGTAGTCGTTGCGACCCCAGCACCACACGGTGCCGTCGCCACGGATCGCGCACGCGTGCTGGTCGCCGCCCGAGACCGTGGTCGAGCACGCGGGCGGTGGTGGCTCGGTGGGGATGCAGACTTGCTGCTTGCAGACGTAGCCGTCGGGGCACGAGTCGTTCTCGCCGCACTTGTAGAACGTGCCCGTGTAGTCCGCGCTCAACGAGCACGCACCGAGGAGGAACGACGCGAAGACGATGATGCGCATCAAAACGGTACTCCCAGGACAACAGCTCCACCGCCCCGCATCGGGACCGGCGTGACGGTGGTGACGCGATACTCCTCGCGGGCGCGAGACTCGGAGAGAAACAGGATCACGGAGACCACGGCGAACGCACCCGCGGCGCCGTAGCCGATGTTCGTGAGCAGTGCGTCGCGCTTGCCGCGCGCTTCGACGGCCTTCGCCTCGTCGAAGTCGTGGTTCACGCTGTGCGCGTTGAGCTCGTCGAGCTCGGTCTTTGCCGACCGTGCGCCGAACGCGAAGTAGGTGGCACCGCCCGCGAGCGCGACTGCGGTGCCGCCCCACAGCCACCACTTGAGGTAGAGCGGGCGCGGCGAGCGCGGCGTCTCGTGGACGATCTTCTTCGGCGGTACCTTCGGCGGGATCACCGGCACCACGGCGGTGCCCACGAGGACGATCGGGACGTCCGCGGAGCCGACCTCGGCGAGCCGGTTGCCGTTATCGTCGAGAGCGACCACGCGGAGATCGATGCGCGCGGCAGCGGGCAACCCGATCGTGACCTCGGCCGCCGCGGGCTTCTCGAGGGTCTTCGGCGCAGCCTTGTCGACCGTGGCGATCACGCGCGCCCGGGAGATCATCGCGAGCGGGTCGCTGACCACCGTGATCGTGACCGCCGGTGGGGTGGGCACCGTATCGGCCTTGATCCGCAGCGGCTCGTGCGTCTTGAAGTACGTCTGCGCTTCGGCAAACGGGCGGGCGATCTTCGGCGACGTTCCAAGGGGCAGCGTGGCCTTCGGCGTCAGTGCGAGGCACTTCTGAAACGCCTCGGTCGCGGCCTTCGTCTCGCCAAGCGCGCCGGCGACGATCCCCGACAGCCGATAGATCTCGCCCATATCCTCTGGGCTGTTGTCGCCCTTCGCGACGAGCTGCGTGAGCTGCGTGCGCGCGGTCAGGTAGTCAGATGCGCCGACGGCTGCCTTCGCGCCAACGAGCGTCGGATCGGCGTGGGCCCGTGGCGCCAAGCTCGCGAGGAGCACGGCCATCACGATCGCTCCCTCGCGACGCATCTCCAGAGTTTACCACTCGATACGACGCGTCGGCGCGACCTTTCCCGATTCGATCGTGATGCTGACGTTGCGCACGGTCCCCGAAGGCGAGACAGCGCGCACACTGTGCTTGCCCGGACCGAGCGACTGCCGCACGAGCGGCGTCTCGCCGTAGCGCCTACCATCGATGAAGATCACGGCGTAGACCGGCGAGGAATCGATCGTGATGAAGCCTGGCGGGCCCTTGGGCACCGCCGCCGCCGGAGGTCTGGTCGGCTTCGTCGGGGTGAGCTTGTCGGGGACTGTCGTCACGACTGGTTCGACCGCCGCGTCCATCGTGACCGCCTGTGCGGCATCGATCACGACCGCGGGAATGCCCGCATCCGGTGATGGAGGCGGTGGTGGGATGGATGCCTGCGCCACGGTCTTCGGCGGCTCGTTCGATGACGCCGGCTCGGACTCCTTGCTGCCCCGCCCGCGCATCACCAGGAACATCACGAGCCCGCCACCGGCCAGTGCGAGCAGCAGGGACACCACGAGTGCGATCGGGAACCGACGCGCAGGTGCGGCGAACGTCGCCGGTTCAGGCGGACGTGGCTTCGGGAGCTCGCGCGACGGCGAGGTCGCCTGCCGCGCCGGTGCCGGCATGATCGTGATGCCGCTGGTCATCGAGACCGGTGTCAGAGCGATCTCGGTGCCGTGACCGACCGAAGGCCCGCGATCGACCTCGAGGTCGAACGCTCCACCCTCGCGCGCGGTGCGGATGAGCTGGCGCTGCTCCGCGAGTCGATCATCGAAGCCGCGTGCGATCTCCTCGCTGATGGTCGACTGGGTCCACGGACCGCCGATCGAGGTGACCGATCGCGC
>JBBRBG010000014.1:0-80407 GCA_038206055.1 Haliangiales bacterium | reverse complement strand
CGTACCCCGACTCCGGCGCGACGAGTCGCTCGTCGACGTCCGGCAAGCCGGAGTCCGCGTCGGTGGTCTCGATCGACATGGCTCAGCATACCTCGCGTGGTTGGGGTTCGGTCGCGCAGACATTCCGCGACGCAGAGCAAGCACCGAGCCACCGACAACCGTGCGAAATCTCGGCACCCGCGCGTCCGAAACATCCGGCCCACGGACGCGGCGACGCGGCGACCGCAGGTCGGACGGACTGCAGCCCCGTTCGGAGCTGTTGCATGAATGCCGTCGAGCGTGCTCTGCGGGCTTCCGCGCGCACGCAACCGCGATCTGAAGGCCGCGCTCGTAGAATGGCGAGCCCCGGCGAGTCGCTGATCGCCAGGCGCACACGGTTGTCGTAGTACGCTCGAGGCATGCTCCTCGCCGTCCTCACCGTGCTCTCGCAGATGCACTACGAGGCTGATGTTCCGATCGCCGGAGGTGACTACGTCGACGTACCGTTCGTGGTCCCCGCGGGGACCGTCGAGATCCAGGTCTCGCACACCAACGGCTCCGATGTCGTGATCCTCGACGGGGGCGTGTGGAGCCCCGAGGGCTTTCGCGGGTGGGGCGGCGGCAACACCGAGGACGCGATCATCGGCGTGGCGCAGTCATCGCGCAGCTACCTGCCCGGCCCGATCACGCCCGGCACGTGGACCGTGTCGATCGGCAAGGCGAAGATCGATCCGGCGCCGGTCGGCCACTACTCGATCGACGTCACCTGCCGCGACAACGCGACGCTCGCCGTGCTGCCGAAGGGGACGTTCGCGCCAGCCGTCCTGTCGACGGAGCGTCGCTGGTACAAGGGCGACTTCCATGTTCACTCCGAGCAGAGCGGCGACGCGACCGCGACGTTCATGCAGATCTCGACGCTCGCGAAGAGCCGCGGCCTCGACTTCGTCAACCTCAGCGACCACAACACGAACGCGCAGCACGCGCTGATCGCCGCGCTCCAGCCGATGATGCCGGGCCTCCTGTT
Organism: Haliangiales bacterium; assembly: GCA_038206055.1. GTDB lineage: Bacteria > Myxococcota_A > Polyangia > Haliangiales > Haliangiaceae > JABFXX01. The sequence goes on along the minus strand of JBBRBG010000014.1, from coordinate 79,404 downwards.
CCTGCGCGGCGCCGAGATCACGACCTACGCCGGTCACGGCAACTCCGTCGGCACCAACGCCTACATCGATCACCGCATCGGCCACGCCGCGCGTGCGATCGGCGGCGTGCTCGACGAGGTCCAGGCGCAAGGCGGCGTGTTCATCGTCAATCACCCTGCACTCGATCTCGGTGGCGCGTGCATCGGATGCGCGTGGCGCCACGCCGACACCGACTGGAGCAAGGTCAACGGCATCGAGGTGATCACCGGCAAGTGGGAGTTCGTCGAGCGTGCGTTCACCCCCGCCGCGATCGCGATGTGGGACGCGCAGCTCGACGCCGGCAATCACATCGCCGCGATCGGCGGCAGCGACGATCACCGCGCCGGCATGGGCACCGGCGTCACCGACACGCCGCTCGGCAGCCCGACCACCCTCGTCCTCGCGGATGGACTCTCCGAGGCCGCCATCGTCGATGCGATCCGCCACGGCCGCACGATCGTGCAGATGCGCGGCCCCGCCGACCCGCTCGTCGACTTCACCCTCGCCGGGACCGGAGAGATCGGCGACGAGGTCCACGACGCCGGCGGCCCGGCCGACCTTCGCGTTCACGTCACCGGCGGCGCAGGAATGTTCGCGCAGATCTTTCGCGATGGCGTGAAGGTCCACCAGGACGAGATCACGAGCGATGACATCGTCGTTGACTACAAGGACACCACGATCGGAACGCATCGGTTCCGCGTCGAGCTCGTCGATGACGGCAACCAGCGCATCGTGGTCACCAGCCACATCTACGCGCTGATCTCCGAGGACAGCGGGTGCGGCTGCGGCGGAGGTCCGGGTGGCGCAGGCCTCGGCATCGGCGCCCTCGCGTTCGTGCTGCGCCGACGCCGCCGCGGCTAACCCGATGTCGAAGCCGCTCGAAGTTTCGCGGCCACGTCTCGGAGCCAAGCTCGCGCGGCGCCCTCGCCCGCTGGCACGGCGTGGCTTCCGAGATCCTCCAGCACCTTCATCAAGGCGAGGTCATCGGGCGTCTTGGTCACGAGTGCCTCGAGGTGATCAGCGAGTCGCGACCGCTTGTCGGGCTCACGGACATCGTTGACATACTGCGAGATGACCTCGTCCGTCATGGCGTAGCCGTCCTTCCATTCCTGATTGAAGTACGACGAAAAGAAGTCATGCAGGTCCTGGTGGCTTGCGACGGTCATGGCGTGATCTCCCGGGTCGCGGCAGCCTACGCCTTGAACGCCGTGGCGTCGATCTCGTCGGCGAGGCGCGCGGCTTCGGAGACCGAGCCCTTCGCCTTCTCCATCGCCGCGACGAGGTAGCGCTTCTCGAACGCGGCGCCCGCGCGGCGCTTCGCCTCGGCCAGCGGCTCGAGCTCGCCGTCCTCGCGCGCGACGGGTGGACCGGCCGAGGAACGACCTCTCGACCAGTCGACCTGCGTCGTGCTCCGAGAACGGGCGGGTTCCCGCCGCAGGAAGCCGCCATACTCGAAGCCATGCTCGCGCGACCTCATCTCTCCATCGGGCGGCGCCGGAGCAAGCTCATGACCAAGCCGGATCTCTCGCTGCTCACGGATGTCGTCGCGCCGAAGGTTCTCGAGGCGCTCAAACTCGCCTCCGAAGCGCTGGCCCTTGCGAACGTCAGGCACGTCGTGGTTGGCGGCCTCGCCGTCGGAGCCAACGGTCACCCACGTGCCACGAAGGACGTGCACTTTCTCATCGGCGACGAAGCATTCGAGCACCACGGCAAGCTCGTGTCGCTACGCGCCGGGCTGCCGTTTCAGGTCGATGGTGTTGCCGTGGACTTCCTGTCGCCCGACGCGGACGAGCCGTTTCTGGAAGCCGCACTCGGAGCGCCCCCGGGCTCGGTCATCGACGTCGCGCCGCTGGTCTACATGAAGCTCAAGGCGTCACGCATGCAGGATCGCGCGGACGTCGTGGCGCTGATCAAGTTGAGCCTCGATGTCGAGGCGACACGGTCGTATCTACAGGCTCACGCGCCAGCGTTCGTCACACGCTTCGATGATCTGGTCGAGGTCGCGACCGCCGAGCAGGATTGACGCTACGCCTTGAACGCCGTGGCGTCGATCTCGTGCTTCTGCAGCAGCCGGCGAAAGTTCGTGCGATCGAGGCCAGCGAGGCGCGCGGCCTCCGAGACCGAGCCCTTTGCCTTCTCCATCGCCACCACCAGGTAGCGCTTCTCGAACGCGGCGCTCGCGCGGCGCTTCGCTTCGGTCAGCGGCTCGAGCTCGCCGTCCTCGCGCGCGACGGGCGTTCCCGGCGGCGCGGAGCGATGCGTGATCGATGCGGGCAGTGACTCGGGGCCGATGACGCTGCCGTGGTGCAGCGCGAGCGCGTGCTGGATCGCGTTCTCGAGCTCGCGCACGTTCCCCGGCCACGGGTACGCGGTCATCGCTTCGAGTGCATCGGGCGACAGGCTGGGCGCCGTGTCACCGCCGTGCTTGTGGAGGAAGTGCGCGGCGAGCATCGGGAGATCGTCGAGCCGCTCGCGCAGCGGCGGAACCTGAAGCACCACGACGTTGAGCCGGTAGAACAGATCCTGGCGGAACTGCTGCGCCTCGACGGCGGCCGCCAGATCGACGTGGGTCGCGGCGATCACGCGGACGTCGACTTTCTTCTCGACGTTGGAACCGACGGGGCGGACCTCGCTCTCCTGGAGCACGCGGAGCAGGCGCGCCTGCACGGCGACGGGCATGTCGCCGATCTCGTCGAGGAACAGGGTGCCGCCATCGGCCTCGACGAACACGCCCGGGCGATCGCTGGTGGCGCCGGTGAACGCGCCCTTCGCGTGGCCGAACAGCTCGCTATCGATCAGCGACTCGGGAATGGCGCCGCAGTTGAGCGGGACGAAGCGCTTGGTCTTGCGCATGCCGCGCGAGTGAAGCGCGCGCGCGACGAGCTCCTTGCCGGTGCCGCTCTCGCCCTGGATCAAGACCGAGACGTCCTGGCCTGCGAGGCGATCGAGCGCAGAGCGCAGGCGGCGCATCGCGGTGGAGATGCCGACCAGATCGCTCGGCGGCTCGCTTCCGTTCAGGTGCGGCGCCTTCACGGCGGCGAGCTGACGGCGCAGACTCGAGTACCGCGCCGCGGACTCGACCATCGCCCCGAGCTCGTACGGGCGGAACGGCTTGGTCAGGTAGTAGAACGCGCCGGCGCGCATGCAGGTGGTCGCGGTCTGCGCGCTGTTGTCGCCGGTCAGCATGATGATCGAGGCCAGCGAACCGGCCTCGCGGAACTTGTGCAGCACGTCGATGCCGCTCATGCCGGGCAGGCCGACATCGAGGATGACGACATCCCAACCGTCGTAGCCCGCCTCGAGTCGCTCGAGCACCGGGCGAGGATCTTCGAGAACCTCGTGGTCGTGACCGTCCTGGTTCAGCTTGCGTGCGAGGAGCTTACCGACCTCGACATCGTCCTCCACGACCATCACGTTCACACGAACGACATCCTCGGCCATGCGAACGAACACAGGCTGGCATGCTCAGCCCGCGAACGCCAGAGCCCCAGGCTAGGCGGCGGCAGCGCGGAGAGCAGACGTATTGTGAAGCGGAGCTTCCTCGACGCCGAGGTGCGCGCGCAGCCGCTCGACGGCGCGCCACAGCAGCTGACACACGCGCGACGGCGTGATCCCGAGGGTCTTCGCGATCTCCTGATAGGTCAGATCCTCGATGTAGTGCAGGCCGAGGATCGTGACATCGCGGTGCTCGAGCTTCGCGAGCGCCAGATTGACCCGAACGAGCTCTTCGCTCCGCGCGGCGGCCTCGTCGGGCGCCATCGTCATCGAGGTGCGGAGAGCGGGAGACTTCTCGTCGAGCGGCTCGACATCGATGTGCACGAGGTGCGCGAGGCCGGTCCGGTAGTGATCGGGGGTGACGCCGAGCTTCATCGCGATGCGCGCGTCGCTCGCGGCCTCGCCCTGATTCTCGAGCTCGCGGATCGCATTGCTGATCTTGCGTGCCATCTGGCGAACGCGGCGCGGCAGCAGATCACCGCGGCGCAGCTCGTCGAGGATCGCGCCGCGGATGCGGTGCTCGGCGAACGAGAGGAATGGCTCCTTGCGCGTGTCGTCGTAGCGCGCGGCAGCTTCGGTCAGGCCGAGCATGCCCGCCGCCACGATGTCCTCGCGGGCGACCCAGTCGGGGCAGCGACGCGCCATCTTGAGGGCGATCCGGCGCGCGATGTCCGCGTGCTCAGAAATAAGCTGGTCCCGCGCTCTGGTCGTTTGCTGCACGGGGGGAGCTATCGCAACCCTCGGGCCACCGATTTGTGGTCTTAACTACTGATAATTTAAGGTGTTACCCCGGGTAGAATCTTACTCACCCGGGTCTGGCCTTACCCTCGCGGCAGGAGTTCGGCCGCTTTGCACGAGTTTCGAGGTCCGCGGGAGCGATCTACTGCGGAGTGACCGCGAGCTTCTCGAGCTGGCGATGATCGATCGCGCCGGCGCGCTGGCGAACCAGGCGGCCACCGGAGAACACTGCGAAGTTCGGGATGCTCGAGATCTGATAGCGCTGCGCGAGCTCGGTCTGCGCATCGGTATCGACCTTGAGCACCAGCGCCTTGCCCGCGAGGTTGTGCGCGGCCTTCTTGACCTCGGGCGCGACGGTGCGGCACGGACCGCACCACGTCGCCCAGAAATCGACGAGGATCGGAACGCGAGCGCCGGCGACGATCTCGTCGAACTGCGCCTCGGACGTGACCTCGATCGGCGCACCATGCGGCGACAGCGCGTGGCCGCACTTCCCGCACTTTCCACTATCGGCGAGATGACGCACGGGGATCCGATTGACGGCCTTGCACTCGGGACACACGCGGCGCATGCGCTGATGTTACCGTGCCGCCCGTGGTGAAGACGAAGGGTGCGGTACAGAAGCCGGCGAAGTCGGTGAAGCGCGTGGCCAAGCCTGCGCCGCCGCCTCCGAAGCCGAAGCTTCCGGCGGTCGCGGTCAAGCCGAAAAAGGCGGGGCCGCCGTCGCTCCCGTTGCCGCCGCCGCCACCGCCACCACCCGTGCATCGCGCCGAGCTCGTCGCACCGCGCGATATCGGCCGCCTGCTCCGCTACGGCGAGCAGTTCGGTCCGCACAAGATCGATGTGCGCATGCTCCCGATCCAGCTCCCTGCCGCAGCGGGCGCGCTCGCGATCGCGGATCCCGCGACACCAAAGAGCTGGCGCGTGTTCGATCGTCCGGTGCCACCGGGTCAGTTCCGCGTGATGCTCAGCGTCGCGCGCTCGGGCGACAAGGAGCGGCTCGCGGCCGTCGTGATCCACGTCGGGCGCCCTCCGATCGAGCGCTGGACGGTGGCGCACTACAAGGCCCAGAAACCGCCGAAGTCCGCCGATCAGCTCCCGCGCCTCGAAGCGAAGAGCGGCTGGATCGTGCTGCTCGATGCCGGTGTGGGCTCGCCCGGGCCGATCGCGCTACCGCCCACGAACGGCATCCAGCCCGTCGAGATCCCGTTGACCGATGGCCGCCGCGCACTCGCACTGCCCGCCGGGACCGGCGACTTCGCCGCGTACTGGGCCGTCGACGCGACCGACAAGCCCGTGTGCCTCGTCGTCGACTTCGAAGTGTTCTCGCAGAAGGACTGGAAGTCGAAGCCTACTTGAGACTGCCGCCGAGGCTCTTGATCGCCGCCTCGGCCTCCGCCTTCAAGCAGTTGTTCGTGTTGCTCTGCCGGAAACCGAGCATGCCGCCACGCATCCGGAACCGCGCCACCTTGAGCGGCTTGATCGCGCGATCGTCGCCGAGATCCACGATCTTCGCGATGATCTTCTTGCGCTCGGGGCAGGTCGCCAGCGTATCGAGATCGTGAAGTAACGCCTTGAGCTGCGTATCTCGGTCGACCGTGGCCATCGCAGGTAGCGTCACGATGGTCGGTGGGTCGCGATCGGGCACGGCGGCCTTCGGCGCGGGCTTCGCCGGTGCGGGCTTGCCCGACTTCGGTGCGGGCTCGGTGGGCTCGGGTGGTGACGCCTTCGGCTTGGACCCGACAGCGCTCGCGATCGCCGTGATGATCATGATCGCGGCGGCCAGGCCGACGACGATCCCAGCGAGCTTGATCCAGTTACGCGGGATCGGCGGCGCATCGGCGAGCGAGATCGCGCGCGTGCTCGCGGGCAGCGCTGGAGCGCCGTCCTTGCGATCCATCAACAAGATCATCGTGGAGTCGTGTCCCGGCGCGGGCGTCAGGTGCGAGAGCGTCCCTGGTGCCGGCGTGGTCGCGAGCATCGCGGTCGGTGCGCTGCCCAGCGCCTCGGGCACGTGCTCCGCGACGATCGGCGCACTGCCGAGGCGTGCGCTCGCGATCACCGCATCGAGCTGCGACATGTAGCTCTCGGCCGTGCTGATCCGGGTCGCGGACGTCTTGATCAAGCCACGCTGGATCACCTCCTCGAGAGCAGCAGGGATCGCGACGTCCGGAGCGACCTCGGCGACGCGAGGCGGCTCGCGGCTGACGTGAGCACCGAGCATCGCCAGCGGATCCTTGTCCTCGAACGGCGCGCGGCCCGTGAGCATCTCGAACAAGAGGATGGTCGCCGAGTAGAGATCCGACGCGGGCTTGATCTCGCCGCCCACGGCTTGCTCGGGCGACAGGTACGCCGGCGTGCCGACGGTGAGACCCGCGCGCGTCGACGCCGGATCATCCGCGGTCCCGGCGAACAGCTTCGCGATGCCGAAATCGAGGATCTTGACGACGAGTTCGCCGTCCTTGCGCGTCAGGAAGACGTTATCGGGCTTGATGTCGCGGTGCACCACGCCGCGTTCGTGCGCATGCGCGAGGCCCAGCAGCACGCCGCGCATGATCTCGATCGCCTCGCGCCACGGGATGCGCTTGTCGCGTTCGAGCCGCGCGCCGAGGGACTCGCCCTCGAGCACCTCCATCACCAGGTAGCAGGGACCATCGTCGACGACCCCGAAATCGCTGACGTTGACGATGTTCGGATGGTCGAGCCGGCCCGAGGCGATGGCCTCGCGCTGGAACCGCTGCGCCGCCTCGCGGTTGCGGTTGAGATCCGCGTGCAACACCTTGATCGCGACCGGTCGACCGATGCCGGTGTGCTCGGCGCGATACACCCTTCCCATCCCGCCGATGCCCAGGAGGGCATCGATGCGGTAGCGCCCGTCGAGGACGCTGCCGATCGAGATATCGGCGTCGGGCGAGGGAGAGGGAGACGCAGCCATGGCGCTAGTCGCAAGAGTACCCCGACGACTCTCGACCACAAAAGGGCCCGATGTGTGTGCAGCGTGAGTGCTAGCGCCCGCGGCGCTTGGGGCCGCCTGCACGCGGCGGGAGTCCCGTGTGTTGCGTGAGAGCGGTTCCGCGACGCGGCTGCTGCGTGTAACGACCACGCTGACCTTCGTGCTGGAGGCCGGTGCCAGCGGGCTGCCATGGCGGCACGAGGTGCTGCTTGCCGCCGCCGATCAGATCAGCGCGGCCCATCCGCGTGAGCGCCTCGCGGATCATCGGCCAGTTGTTCGCATCGTGATAACGCAGCATCGCCTTGTGCAAGCGGCGCTGCTGCATGTCCTTCACGACGTGCACGCGCTCGCGCGCCTTGAGCGACTTCAGCGGGTTGTAGCCCGAGTGATACATCGCGGTCGCGCTCGCCATCGGCGACGGCAGGAACGCCTGCACCTGATCGGGACGGAAGCCGTTGCGCTTGAGCCACAGCGCGAGGTTCAGCATGTCCTCGTCGGTGGTCCCGGGGTGCGCGGCGATGAAGTACGGGATCAGGTACTGCTCCTTGCCCGCTTCCTTGCCGTAGCGATCGAACAGCTCCTTGAACCGATCGTACGCGCCGATGCCCGGCTTCATCATGTGCCGCAGCGGCGAATCCTCGGTGTGCTCCGGCGCGATCTTGAGATAGCCGCCGGTGTGGTGCTGCGCGAGCTCGCGGATCCACTCTGGCGAGCGCACCGCGAGATCGTAGCGGACGCCGGATGCGATGAAGATCCGCTTCACACCCTTGAGCGCGCGTGCCTTCTTGTAGAGCGTGACCAGCGGGCCGTGATCGGTGCCGAGGTTGTCGCAGATCCCGGGGAACACGCACGACGGCTTGCGGCACGCCGCCTCGATCTCGCGCGTCTTGCACGCCATCCGGTACATGTTCGCCGTCGGACCGCCGAGGTCGGAGATATTACCGGTGAAGCCCGGCGTCTGGTCGCGGATCTTCTCGATCTCGCCGAGGATCGACTTCTCCGAGCGGCTCTGGATGATCCGGCCCTCGTGCTCGGTGATCGAGCAGAAGCTGCAGCCGCCGAAGCAGCCGCGCAGGATCGTCACGCTGAACTTGATCATCTCGTACGCGGGCAGCTTGGTCGGCTGGTGCTTCGGATGCGGCAAGCGCGTGTACGGCAGCTCGTAAAGGGCGTCCATCTCCGGCGTGGTCAGTGGAAACGGCGGCGGGTTGATCCACACGTCGGCCGCTTTCGCGCCGTCGCCGTGGCGCTGCACGATCGCGCGCGCGTTGCCCGGGTTCTGCTCGAGGTGGAGCACGCGCGAGGCATGCGCGTAGAGGATCGGATCCTGGGTGACCTGCTCGAAGCTCGGCAAGCGAATGACTTGACGACCGCGATCGGCCTTCCGCGGGCGCAGCTGGATCAGCGGTGCTTCCGTCGGCGCGGCCTCGCCGGTGGAGCACGGCGCTTCCGCGCGCTCCGGCTCCATCGCGTAAGGATCGGGCACCGCGTCGATCTTGCCGGGCGCATCGACCTGCGTGGAGTCGACGACGTTCCATGCGGCGTCGGGCGAGTGGCGGAAAGCGGTGCCGCGCAGATCGCGGATCTCGCTGATCGGCTCGTCGGCGGCCAGCCGGTGCGCGAGCTCGACGATCGCGCGCTCCGCGTTGCCATAGACCAATAGATCCGCATGCGAATCGATCAGCACGGAGCGCCGGACCTTGTCGGACCAGTAGTCGTAGTGCGCGATGCGACGCAAGCTCGCCTCGATGCCACCGACGACGAGCGGCACGTCGGCGAACGCCTCCCGGCAGCGCTGCGCGTAGACGATCACCGAGCGATCGGGGCGCAGGCCGGCGGCGCCATCCGGCGAGTACGCATCGTCGCTGCGAACCTTCCGGTCGCTGGTGTACCGGTTGACCATCGAGTCCATGTTCCCGGCGGTGACGCCCCAGAACAGATTCGGTCGGCCGAGCTCGCGGAACGATTCGGCGCTGCGCCAGTCCGGCTGATCGAGGATGCCGACGCGAAACCCGTGCGACTCGAGCAGGCGCCCGACGAGCGCCATGCCGAAGCTCGGATGATCGATGTACGCATCACCCGTGACCAGGATGACGTCGCACGAGTCCCAGCCGAGCTCGTCCATCTCGGCGCGCGTGGTCGGCAGGACCGGGGCCACACCGAACCGCTTCGCCCAGTACGGGCGATGCGAGAACAAGGTTCTGGGTACAGCCGACACGGGGGCCTACGGGTACCACGTCATGGCTGCTTCGCCCCGGACTTTTCCGCCTGTGCTTTGACCAGGGCGGCCTGCTGGTCGTCGGTCAGTAACGTGCCGCAGACATTGGCATCATCGGCCGTCTTCATGTCCTTGAAGCAGCGCCGCGCCTCGGGACTCCACTGATCCGCATCGCACCGCCCGATGATCAGCTTGCGGGCTGCATCGGCCGCGTCGGTCGTGACCTTCGGATCCTTCGCGAACGGCATGATTCCGACCAGGCCATCGGCGGCCGCCGCGCACGAAGCACCGGCCGGCACCGGCTTTGCCGCGGGCGGCGTTCCACCGCCGCCGCATGCAACCACGACCACGAGGATGAGCACGCGCATCGGATCTCCTGTCACTGCGGGTGGATCATGTCGCGCACGCCGCCGGCGATGAACTCGACGGCGACCGCGGCGAGGAGCAGTCCCATGATGCGCTCGAACGCGCGCAGCACGGTCTTCGGCAAGTACTTGTCGGCACTCGATGCCCAGCGCATGAGCAACCACGCGACCACGCAGGTCACCGTGACGGCGAAGAACACCGAGAGCGTCGGGATCGGCTGCCAGTCTGCGCGCGACATCAGCACCATGACGGTCGCGATGGCGCCCGGGCCCGCGAGCATCGGCACCGCGAGGGGGAAGATCGCCACGTCGTCGCGCTTGCGGCCCTCGTCTTGCTCTTCCACGGTCGTGCGTGTCGGCGATGGCTGGGCGCGCATCATGTCGATCGACATCAGCAGCAGCATGATCCCGCCCGCGATCTTGAACGCGCCGAGCGAGATGCCGAACGCGCGGAAGATCACGCCGCCGGCGAGCGCGAAGATGCACAGCGTGATCCACGTGGCGAGCGCCGCGCGAAACGCCGTGCGCCTGCGCTGGTGCGGCGGATCACCGGCGGTGATCGACAGGAACATCGGCACGTTCGCGAGCGGATCGATCACGAAGAACACCGCCGACAAGGCGACCACTGCGAACTTCAGCTCGGCGTCGCCCACGTCACCACTTGTCGGCGTTCGGGCAGTCGACCCCGGCCTGCTTGAGCAGGCGGATCCCGCTCGAGCACACCGGGCCGAGCTCGGACTTATCGGTCATGGTCGCCCATTCGGCCTTCGCCGCCTTGAACTTCGCGGCGAGGTCGTCGCGCACGGTCTGCGGGAGCTTGTCGCACGCGAGCACGAGCCCGAGTACCTGCTCGTACCGCCCGCACACCTGCGGCAGGACCTTCCTCGTCTCGCGTAGCTCGACCTCCTTGAGGTCGGCTTCGAGCTTCTTCTGCTGCTCGGGCAACAGCTTGCGCTTGCAGTTCTGCGGCTCGACCAGCGACTTCGTGTCGCCGACGCACGTCCGCATCTCGTCGCTCCACGCATCCTCGGTGCAGCGCTTGACGAACACCGAGCGCACGGACTTCGCAAAGTCATCCACCGGCTCGAACATCGTCTGCACGTGATCGGACATCACCTCGCACGTCGGCACCTTCGACTTGCGCTGACACGCACCGGTCAGGATCAGCAATACGAGCAGGCCACGCACGCCGGAATCATCGCACCTGGGGCGTCCGGATCAAACTATTGCAGCGGGCAGCCGACCGACGCTGCGGATTGCCGGAGGGCCATGGCAGGGGGGCGGCAACCCTCGACGGCGGTCGAAGCATGGTCACGCCGCCGGCAGCGGCTCGGGCGACGCCCGCCAGTCCGCCGGAATTCCCGCGAGTCCGACCGCACCGACGATGATCCCGCCGACGATCGCGCACGTCGTATCGATGTGGGACCGCTCGGCGTGTGCAGTTGCTCGCCGAAGGCGTCGCCCACGCTGAGGCCCTCCAGCGCGATTCGCGCGCGATCGATCGGCTCCCTCATGATGGTGTCATAGTAACACTATCTAGGCGGTGCGCAAGCCTGTACCCTGCTGCCATGGCGCTGAGGTTTCTGTACTGCCATGGCTTCGCCTCCGGGCCCAGCTCGACGAAGGGCGTGGCGTTCGCGAACCACTTCGCCGGGCGCGGGGTGCAGGTCGACCGGCTGAACCTGCGCGTGCCGTCATTCGAGCACCTCCGGCTGTCGGCGATGATCGAGACCGCGCGCGCCGCGATCGGCGGGCCTGCCGATCGCGCCGTGATCGTGGGTAGCTCTCTCGGCGGGCTGACCGCCGCGCGCGTCGCCGAGCGCGATCCGCGCGTGATCGCGGTGATGTTGCTCGCGCCGGCGTTCCAGCTCGGGCCGCGATGGCGCGCGATGCTCGGCGCCGAGTGGGACGACTGGAAGCGCACCGGCTGGCGCGCGGTCAACGACTACACGACGAACGCACCGTCGCGCGTGGACTACGGGTTTGCCGAGGATGTGGAGAGCATCGATATCGGATTTCCCGAGCTGACGATTCCAACGTTGATCTGTCACGGGATCGGCGATCCCACGGTGCCGATCGATCACTCGCGTCGCTTCGCGACCGGCCGGAGCAACGTCCATCTCGTCGAGCTCGATGATGGCCACGAGCTCGCCGCATCACTTCCCCGGCTTCTCGCCGAAGCGGATCGGTTCCTCGGTCCGGTCCTCGCGTGAGATCGCTGGTCGCGTTCCTCCGGCTCGGGCGCCCGCTGTTTCTCGGCGGCGGCTTCCTTCTGTATGCGCTCGGTGCGGTGATCGCCGCGTCGGCCGGGCACGCGCTTGACTGGCATCGCTATGCGCTCGGTCAGGCCGCGGTCACCGCATTCCAGTGGATGACGAATTACGCGAACGAGTACTTCGACTACGACGCCGACGTGGCGAACACGACCCCGACGGCGTGGTCCGGCGGCAGCCGCGTGCTCGCGAACGGAGAGCTTCCGCGCAGGGTGGCGCTGATCGCGGCGCTCGTGCTGTTCGCGATCGGTGCCGGCATCTCGATCCTCGTCGTGCGCGAGGAGCATAGCGCGCTTGCGATCCTGATCGCGATCGCGGTGCTCGCGTGGGCGTACAGCGCACCGCCGCTCCGGCTGTGCGCGCGCGGACTCGGCGAGATCGATACCGCGATCGTCGTCACCGGCCTGGTGCCGTTCCTCGGCTTCGCGCTACAGGCGCCGGATCTCGCGGGCGTGGACACGCTGCTGCTCGCGATCACGCCGCTGATGCTGCTGCAGATCGCGATGCTGATCGCGATCGAGCTGCCGGATGCGGCGGGCGACGAGGCGACCGGCAAGCGCACGATCGTGGTGCGCATCGGCCGCGACCGCGCCGCGCAGCTCTACGTCATCATCACCACGCTCGCGTACGTCACGATCCCGATCGCCTCGCTGCTCGGCCTGCCGACCCGCGTGGTGATCGCCGCCACGCTCCCGGTGCCGATCGCGGGATGGCGGCTGTCGCGTATCGCCGAGGACAAGACCGCCGGCCTCGAGGCCGTGACGCTGTTCGGCGTGATGCTGCTGATGGGCACCGCGGCGGCCGAGCTGGCGGCGTTCGCGACCCTCGCAACCTGGTGATCCGGTTGACGATGTTCCTGCGGCGTTCCACCACATCCCGGCGTTCCAGGAGTGAGCATCTCAAGGGCATGGCGAGATCAGCGTTCCAGAGCGACTTCGTCGTCGAGCGGAACGAGCCGGCCGTGTCGCTCCCGGTCGCAACGCTGCGCTCCTCCGAGGCGAGCGAACGGGCGACACGCTGGGTCTACATCGCGACGTTCGTCGTGCTCACACTGCTGGTCGTCCTGTGCGCTGTCGGCCCGCACATTCCCGGCGGCCAGTAAGCGCTCAGGGCGTCTGCGGCGCGAGGTGAACGCCCACCGCCGTCAGCTCTGCGTGATCGTGGAGCGCCATTCCCTCGTCAACCAGGCTTCCGACTGCAGTCTCGAGGTCGACCTTCTCGGCAACGGCAGGTGCGGCTGCCGCGCGAACACGCGGGAGACCCAGCGCCGTGAGGAGACCGCGATCGACGATCAGGAACGAATCTCCCACCGCGAGCGGGATCCACTTCACGTCGACCTGCGGGGCTGCGCTGGTGCCGAGCGGCGGCACAGAGCGAACGCGGACGATCCCGCCGGTGGTGCCGTTGCGGATGTAGATGGGAACGTCACCAGCGGTCGCGACGAGCGCCGCGCCATCGCGCACGATCACCGCCGTGAACGACGACGTCTGGTTCGCCGCGCGCAGGCTCCGATTCGCGCGCTCGATCCCGCACCACATCTCGCGCTCGTCAGGGTCGCGGCGATCCGCGCACGCGGTCTGCGGATACACCTCCAACTCGTTAGCGAGGAGCCTGGACGCCGCGGGATCCTTCGCGTCGGCGACCAGGAACAACGCCGCGTCCTCGACGATCGAGAAGAACGTGTTGTTGGTGCCCGAGTACGCAGGCTGGGTCTTCGCCGCGTAGCGGATCTTCGCGTGCGCTGCCTCGTGCACCGGTACGGGCGGCGGCTCCGGTGCCGGCGGAGGCTCGGCGCGCTCGCAGGCCGCGAATGCACACAGCAGGAACACGCGTGCAGGCGACATCAGGGCTTCGGCGACGTACCCATCACGAACCGCAGCGTCGATGCACCGACGAGCTGGGCGTGGGTGAGCTCGTTGCCTTCGACGAGCACGCCGTCGAGCTCGACTGACTGCACGTAGAACGCTTTCTCCGAGAGTCCCTCCGCGGTGACCACCAGCTCGTGCGCACCGACGCGCACGCGCGCCTGGGGGAACCGCGGCGCGGCGATGATCCAGCGATCGCTCCCGGCGATCGGATACACGCCGAGCGCGGCGAGCACGTACCACGACCCGAGCGTGCCGCCGTCGTCATTGCCCGCGACGCCCTCGGGCTTGTCGCTGTACATCGTGTCGGCGACCCACTTCGCCCACTTGCTCGTGAGATCGCGGCGACCGAGCTGCGCGAACAGGAACGGCGCGTTGATGTCGGGCTCGTTGCCGTGCCAGTAGTAAGGGCGCGGGAAGTTCGCGGCCGATTCGTCGGCGGTGTCCCAGTCGGCCTTCGCGAGTGTGAAGAACTCCTCGAGCTTCGCGACCGCGGCCTCGGTGCCGCCCAGGATCTCCGAGAGCCCCTCGGGATCGTGGATCGCGGCCATCCATAGCGAGTGCCACGCGTTCGCCTCGGCGTACTCTGCGCTCATGTCGAGCGGGTTGAAGCTCGCGGCCGACGGGAACGAGCCGTTTGCGTTCTTGCCGCGCAGGAAGCCGACCGCGGGATCGTAGAGCTTGCGCCAGCCGTGGCTGCGCGCGATCAACGTGTCCTTGTCCGCGGTGTGACCGAGCGCGCCGGCGAGCTGCGCGAGCGCGAAGTCATCGTTCGCATACTCGGTGGTGGTGGATGCGCTGCGCCCGGCGGTGAGCGGCACGTAGCCGAGGTTGATGTAGTCGACGACATCGCCGCGTCCGCCGCGCCCACCGACGGGCGTGGCGAGATCCATCGCCGCGGCGCGCAGCCGAGGCCACCCGATGTCGGCGCCGGTATCGGTGATGCCGCGCAGGACAGCGTCTGCGACCACGATCTCGGCCGACGCGCCGAGCATGGTGCCCGACTCGCCGGTGGCGATCGGCCACTTCGGATACGCGCCGAGCCCCTCGCCGAACGCGACAAGCGAGCGCACCTGATCCCGCGCACTCTCCGGCGCGAGCCACGCATACAGCGAGCTGACGGTGCGGTACGTGTCCCACAGCGAGAGATCCGACATCTGGTGCCACGTGCTCGTCTGCACCGGCTGACCCGCGAGCTGGTAGTCGCCGTTGACGTCGCCGATCACGCTCGGCATGAGGAACGCGTGGTAGAGGCTCGTGTAGAACACGCGGCGCTCTTCCTCGGTGCCCCCGGTGAGCAGCACGCGATCGAGGATCGTCGCCCACTTCGCGCGCGCCTGCGCCGCCACGGCGTCGACGGAGATCTGCGGCACTTCGGCCGCGAGGTTCGCGCGCGCACCGGCGAGCGAGACGAGCGAGATGCCCACCGCCATCTCGAAGTTGCCGGGCACGGTCAGCACGGCGCCGACGCCCGTACCCATCGCGGTCGTCGCCGCCGACGGCGCCGTGCCCATCGACCACACCTGGTGCGCGGTCCACGGCGTGGCCGCCCGCGCGACGAAGTACACGGTGTAACCGCCGAACCCGCCCGACATGCCGCCCTTCGTGTGCAGCTGACCGGTGATCTCGTGCGCCGTATCGTCGACGGTGATCGCCGCGTCATCGACGCTGCCACCCTCGAGCGTCTTGCCGAGGTCGATGATCACGCCACCGGCGCCGGCGTAGCGATGCACGCCCACGCGCTGCGTCGCCGTCAGCTCGACCTCGATGCCGCTCGCGAGCGACACGTGATAGAGGCCCGCCGTCGCGTGCTCGTTCGCCTTGGTGAACCGCGTCTCGTAGTCCGTGACCTTCAGCTTTGACGGATCGAACGTCTTGATCGGCATCACCGAGAGCACGCCGTAGTCCGTGGCGCCGGTGCCGTGGAGATGGAGGTGCGAGAAGCCGCGGATCTTGTCGTCGCCGGCGAAGTAGCCCGAGTAGTGCTGGAAGTTGATGGTCCCGAACGGGCCGCTGGTATCGGGCCCGAGCTTGACGAGGCCGTGCGGGACGACGGCGCCGACGAAGCAGCTGCCGGCACCGAAGCCGAGGCCGCCGGTGCCGATCGTGGGGTCGACGAGCGCGACCGTGTCCTCGACCTCGGGGAGCTCGGGTGGCGTGCCGTCATCCCCGCATGCAGCGACGACGACCAGCAGCGCAGCGACGGTGGCCCACATCGGGCGGACTCTAGCGCTAGTTGATCGTGAACGGGTACGAGATGTTTGCCATCTCCCCACCGCTACGCGACGGGAACTTCCAGCCGTTCGCGGCCCTGATCACACAAGCCGCGACGATCGGGCTGCCGAGCGTCGACTGCACCTGCGCCCGCACCTTGCCCGCTGCATCGACCTGCAGCTGCAGCGTGACGGTGCCCTTCATCCCCGGCAGCTTCTTCTTGCCCTCGGAGAAGCACTTCAGCATCTCGGTGCGGTGCTGACCGACGACCGACGACAGGGTCGCCTTGTCGATCGCCGGCCTGGCGAGGGCGGGCTCGGCGACCGGCTCGACCTTCGACGGAGCGGGGGTCGGTGCTGGCATCGGCTCGGGCTTGGCGACCGCGGGCTCCGCAGCCTTCACGGGCTCCGTGGCCACCGGCTCCGCCTTCGCGGGCTCCGGCGTCGGCTCGGCGACCGCACGCGTCGGCTCGGGCATCGCCTCCGCCACGGTGGTCTCGATCTTCGTCTCCTCGACCGCGCCCTTGCCGATCTTGCGCGGCGTCGGCGCGGTCTTCTCGCTCGGCGCTGCGGCCGCAACTTTCACGGGCTCCGGCGCCTTCACCTTCACGACCGGCGTCTCCACCGCCTTCGCGACCGGCGTGACGATCTTCTCCGGCTCCGGTGCCTTGACCGGCTCGGCCTTCGCAACGGCTATTGGAGCCGCCGCCGCGACTGACGGCGTCGTCGGTGCCGAGACCTCGCCGAGCGCGATCAGGGTCGATTCCTCGGATGCCTCCTCGAGCCCCGAGCCCTTCACCAGCTTCGCGGCGAGGTGCGTGGGGCGATCGAACGTCAGCCAGTAGCGCAGCGTCTTGTAGCCGGGCGCCGAGACCTCGACGAGCTCCACGATATCGCTCGGCGCGATCTGCGTCGTCGACGGCGCGGCCGAGACGCGGCGGCGGAACGTGACGCGCGCGTTCGGAACGTTGGCCTCGAGATCGACCTGGATCTTCGACGGCGCCTTCGCCTCACGCGGCGCGGGCGTTGCGGCCCCAGGCAGCGGAGCGGGCTGCACCGGCCCCGAGGTCACCGCGGCGGTGGTGTCCTTGCCATTGCCGCTGCCGCGCAGGCCAAACATCAGGCCAGCGCCGCCGACGAGCAGACCGAAGGCGGCCATGCCGTAGAGCGCCCATGGCTTCTTCGCTTGCCCGTTGTTGGGCAGCGACACGTTGTGCATCGCGTCCGGCGGCCACGGGGTATCGAGCATCTTCGACGGACGCGGGATCAGGTCCGAGCGGCGCGCGACATCCGAATCGTCATTGGTGTGGTTCGGCACCGCGATCGAGCGGCTGCGGCGCCCGTTGGTTCCACCGTCCTCGAACGCACCGAGGGCGGCCTCGACCTCGAGCATCGACTGGTAGCGTTCCGCCGGATCCTTCGCGAGCAGCCGCTGGAAGATCATCTCCGACATCGCCTGCGGCACCTCGTTGCGCTGGAGCGGCGGGGGCGGGCTGTTGACGATCCGGTGCATCAGCGCGTGCCGATCCTCGTCGTTCGAGAACGGGCGACGCGCGGTCAGCATCTCGTACATGATCACGCCGAGTGCGTAGACATCCGCACGTTTGTCGACGGAGCTTGGCGACGTGATCTGCTCGGGCGCCATGAACTCCGGCGTGCCCAACATCATGCCGCGGCGCGTCTGCTCGTCGTCGATATCGCGGAATCGCGAGATTCCGAAGTCGAGGACCTTCACGTGGTCGAGCGCGTCATCCTTGTCGGTCAGGTAGACGTTGTCGCTCTTCAGATCGCGGTGAACGATGCCGGCGTTGTGTGCGGCATGTAGGGCTGACGCAATTTGCTGCGCTATCCGCACCGCGCGTCGCACCGGCAGGCCACCGACGCGATAGACCTCGTCGGTCAGCAGCGCACCTTCGAGATACTCGAACACGATGTATGGGATGTGGTTCCCGGTGAACCCCATGTCCGTCGACTCGACGATGTTCGGATGACCAAGGGTGCCGGCAGCGCGGGCCTCGTTCATGAACCTCTCGACGACATCTGCGTCGGTTGCGAGCTCCGGGTGTAGAAGCTTCATCGCGACGCGGCGCTTGATCAGGGCGTGCTCCGCAAGGAACACCGTGCCCATCCCACCTTCGCCCAGCGTCTTGATGATGCGGTACCTCCCTTCCACCACATCCCCGACCTTCACCATCGACTCCCTCGCAGTGGAATTTCCCATCAGAACCCATGATGCGGTTATGCGTGTCTCGATCAAGTGGGCTGTCAGTGATTTCTGACTGTCGTTTTGTGACGACGATGTAGGATTCGAGGCCGCGGATGATCGGAATGTGCGATGACGAAATCTAAAGGCACGTCAAATCCGTTTGCGGCGCTCGATGCTCTTCGCGCACAGCTACCTGTAGGCCCCGCGCCCAAGCCGGTCCCGAAGCCCGAGAAGAAGCCTCCTGCATGGGCGGTCGTTCGGATGGAGCGAAAAGGGCGCGGCGGAAAGGAGGCGACGGTGATCGAGAAACTCGGTCTTCCGCCAAAGGAGCTCGAGCTGTGGTGCAAGGAGCTCAAGCAGGCCCTCGGCTGCGGTGGCGTGGTCGATGCCGATACGATCGTGCTCCAGGGTGATCTTCGCACTCGACTCCCGGCCGTGTTGACAGCTCGCGGAGTGGTCAAAGTGACCGTGGGTTGAGTTGTTTGCAGTGGCTAACCGACCAGCCGATCCACGGCAGGTGGGTTCGGCTGGCCTGGAAGATCCAGTTGGCGGCACGCGGACTTCGACGCGCCGCGTCGAAGCTGACCCGCGCTAACCACCCCGATCCACACACCCTGATGGGCGAGAAGGGATCACGTGTAGTCGATCCGCGCCTGGCCTCCCCCTTGCTGATGAACCGGAGCAGCCATGCGCAACTTCATCTTCGCCGCCAGCCTTCTGACTTCGGCCGCCGCCTGCAATACGTCGCCAGAAGAGATGAAGGACCCGCCGCAGCTCCGCATCGACTCGCCCGCGCGCAGCACGATCCAGGGCAAGGCCGGCCTCGTGAAGGTTACCGGCGTGGTGGCTCCGAACGACATCTCTGGCGAGACGGTGGAGAAGGTCCTCGTCAACAACGTCCAGGCGACGCTCAACGCGGACGGTTCATTCTCCGCGATGATCGAAGTGAAGCCGGGTGCGACCCTGATCAACACGACCGCGCGCGATGCCGCGGGTCAGGTCGCCGAAGACACCCGCGCCATCCAGGCCGGCGAGCTGCGCAAGGTCGGTACGATGGTCGAGGACGCGCTGACGGCCTCGATGTCGAAGACCGCATTCGCGAAGATCTCCGGCGCCGCGAGCACGATGATCGAGCATCTCGACTTCATGCCGATCCTCGCACCGATGCAGCCGATGGCGCACGCCGGTGACGAGAGCGGCGAGGATTGCCTGTTCGGTCGCATGTACGTCGACAACGTCAGCCTCTCGAACGCCGACATCTCGATCATTCCGAGCAACGCGGGCCTCCAGTTCCGCGCGCAGATCGACGGCCTCGATGTTCCAGGCCATGCGCGCTACGCCGTAGCCTGCGTCAACGGCTCCAACACCGTGCGCGTCAAGGCGGCACGGGTCGTCGTCGCCGGCACGCTCGTCGTCACGCCGAACGGCCCGCAGGGCTTCAAGACCTCGCTCACCGGCGAGACGGTGACCATCACCGGCCTCGACATCCAGGCCTCGGGCATCCCAGGCGCCGTCATCGACTTCCTCAGCCTCGACAAGATCGCGGGCTACGTGATCTCGAAGGCCGCGCCGCTCGCGATGGAGCCGATGATGAACAAGGCGCTCGGCGGTCTCGCCGGCCCGCAGACGGTCAACGTCATGGGCAAGACGCTCACGATGGAAGTCGACCCCTCGGCCATCGACATCGACTCCACCGGCGCGATGATCACGCTCAACACCAAGATGCTGATCAAGGGCACGGAGACCAGCCCCGGCTTCATCTTCACCGACAACGCGATGCCGAACATGGACCCGGGCAACGGCTTCGCCCTCGGTCTCGCGGATGACCTCGTCAACGAGATGATGGCCGAGATGAAGGAGACCGGCCTGATGAACCTCGCGATGCCGGCCATGGGCGGCACGTTCGACAACACGAACATCGCGATGAGCCTCCCGCCGATGATCTCGGCCGACCCCGCCGACGGCAAGCTCAAGGTCATCCTCGGCGACATGATCGCGACGTACACCGACCACGGCAACCCGGTCGCGAAGGCCGCCATCAACGCCTCCATCGAGCTCAAGGTCGTTCCCGCGGCCAACGGCTACGGCGTTGCCCTCGAGCTCGGCAAGCCCACCGCGAAGGTCACGGTCATGGACGACATCGCGAACGCGACCCGCCTGACCAACGAGGACCTCTCGATGGCCACCGAGGGCTGCCTGAAGGGTCAGATCGAGACCATCAGCAAGCTGCTCGTGAACATCCCGCTCCCGGCCGTCGCCGGTCTGCAGATGCGGAACATGAAGATCGACTCGGATGACGGCTACGTCATGCTGAAGGGCGACATCGAGTAGGCGTACGCTCGAGGCATGGCCCCTGCGAAGAAGCCCAAGCCGAAGACGAAGACGAAGACGAAGACGAAGACGAAGACGAAGACGAAGACGAAGACGAAGACGAAGACCAAGGCCAAGGCCAAGAAGGCCGCACCGAAGAAGAAGCCGGCTCCGAAGAGGATGCCGGCGAAGTCCGTTTCGGCGCCTGCGGTGCGCTTCGAGTCGCTCGGCACGATCACCTGCCCGTCGGGAACGCTCGCGATCTTTGACATCGGACTCCACGGCTATCTGCCACGGCCGGCGCTCGAGCCGGCGATCGTCAAGGCGAGCGTCCCCGCGGATCGCGAGCTCGCCGTCGTCGGTGCGCGCCTCGGTCGCGGCCGGTTCGCGGACTGCTGGGACCACGTCTCGGTCGTCCTCGGTGATGGCGAGGTCCACCACTCGAAGAAGCTCGGCGAGGCGGGCGTGGACTTCGCTCGCCTGGTCTGCGTCGATCACACCTCGCTCGACCAGTGGCAGCACGACGACAGCCTCGATGGTCTCGCCGACGTGATGTTCTGGGGCCGCGACGAGAAGCAGCTCGCGGCGGTGATGCGCGCACCTCGCACCCGCGATGGGTACGGCTGGTCGAACCTGACCGTCGCGGTCGCCGAGGCGAAGCTTGACGAGGCCGAGCGCAAGAAGGCCGAGAACAAGTGGCTGCTCGCCACCGACTTCCGCCCGCACTCGCACCACTTCCACGCCCTCGCGGCCGCGCGCGCCAGCTCGAAGGGTGCGGGCGAGATGGAGCTAGGAGGCTCCCGCATGCTGCTGTTCTTCACGAGCTGGGGCGACGGCGTGTATCCGATCTATCTCGATACGGACCACGACGATCATCCGGTGCGCGTGCGCATCCAGCTCGCGACCCAGGAATCGAACAAGGCGATGCGCGCCGTCAATCGGTGACGAGCACGGCGAGCCAGGCTCTGAGCGCTGCGTAGTTCTCTCCCGTCTGCGCGAGCGAGACGCCCGCATTGAACATCGCGGTGGAGTCCGGCTGGCCCAGTTGTCGCTCGAGGTCGGCGAGCGAGAGGAACAACCGCGCTGCGTCGCGCCATGCGTCGATGCTCCGCGTGGTCTTGCCGAGGCGATACGCGAGCAACGGACGCGACGTCAGGAACTGGACCTGAAGCGTCTGCAACCGCCGCACGAGCCCGGGGCGACTCTGGAGGATCGGCCGCATCTTGAGCAGGCGATCGACCCAGACGCCCAGCTCGTCGCGCCGGTCCTGGCCGTGCAGCCGATCGATGAGAAGGTCGACGTAGATCCCGGCGTGCGGCGCGCGCGGCTGCATCGTGATCACGGCGATCAGGTCGTCCTCGGTGGGCTCCGCCGCCTGGGCGGTGCCTGCGAGCACGAGCAGCACGCCGATCAGTACGCGAGCCACGCTGCACCTTCGACGTGGACGAGGACCACCGCGCGCAGCCCGAGCGCCACCATGCGCTGCGCGGCGAGCTCGCTCCGTGTGCCACCGATCAGCGTGCCGTAGGTGGCCAGCGCCGCCGTCACATCGCCAGCGTGCTCCCAGCACAGCCCCGCATCGAACCTGGCCTCGTCCGCGATGCTGACAATACGGTAGCCGTCGCGAACATCGACGGAGGTCGACCAGCGCCGCGAGACTTCGGCTGCATCGACGAACCCGGCGGCAGCGCGCCGCCAGTCCTCGACCAGGTGGCTCCGGAGCGCATGAGACATGAAGATCCGGGCGTCGAGGAACCGCTGACTGATCTGCATGTTCTGCAACGCGAGGATCAGCTCCTCGCGCCCAGCGAGCAGCCGCGGCATCGCGAGCATCCTGTCGACCCATGCCGTGCGCTCGGCGATCCGTTGTTCGCGCGTGAGCTTGTCGAGCAGCGAGCGCACGTACACGGGCGCCTTCGCCGCCCGCGGCTGCATCGTGATCACGCCGACCATCTCCTCCTCGCTCGGCGCGCCGTGCGAGGTGCCGGCGAGGACCAGGACGAGCGCGGCCGCGAGCCTCACGCTGATCAGACACTGGCGCAACGGCTGGGTTGCGTCACAGTCGCCCGACTTTGCCGCCGCGTTTTCTCCGAATCGCGTGGTACCCAGCCGGGATGCGCACCTTGTTGTCTGCCGTTCTCACCATCACCTGCCTCGCCGGCTGCGGAGAAGACGCCCCCGAGACCGGCACGTTCACCGTGAGCTGGACGCTGCGCGATCCGCTGGCCACCCAGCCGCCGACCTGCGCGTCGTACAAGCTCGACGCGGTGCTGGTGACGGCGACCGAGACCGCCACCGGGGACACGACCGAGATCAGCGCCAGCTGCACCCAGACGACGCTCGAGACGCCGAAGCTGCCACTCGGCGCCTACACCCTATCGCTCGAGGCCATGGGCACGTTCGGCGACGTCGCGGGCATCAGCCAGGCCAGCGGCACGCTCGTCAGGGCAGATCAGGCCGTCGCACTCGCGTCGTCGGCGATCAATGTGCTGCCGCCGACCTCGAAGGCCCACGCGACGTGGACGCTGCGCAAGACCGGCGCGGCCGTGACGTGCGCACAACTCACGACGCAGGGTGTGAGCGTGACGAACACGCCGGCGGGTTTGACGCCGGTGACCGACATCTGGGACTGCATGGAGCAAGACGCGACCACCGACGTGCCGTACGGCCCGTTGACCTCGCAAGCGAAGGTGCTCGGAGCAGGCGACCAGCCGTTCGGATCCTCGCCGGTGACCGACATCCCCGCGCAGCGCGGGATCGTGCCGGTGATGCTGACGATCGATATTCCCTAGCTCGCTAGCTCGCTAATCGCCGACGAGGCCGGCGTAGAGCGCTGTCGCGATCCGCACGGCGCCGTTCGTGGTCGGGTGCTGGTAGTCCTTCACGACCAGGCCACGCCGGTACCACACCTTCGACGCCCCCTTGCCGCCCATCCACGCGTAGGTGTCCCAGAACGCGCAGCCGTGGGCGATGGCGGCGCGGTGCTGCGCCTCGACCATCGCGGGGATCGATTCGCGCGGTGGCATGGTCTCGAGTGTGTAGTCGGTCTGGTCGAGCGGCGACACCACGAGACAGGACGCGTTCGGGTTCCCGGTACGCACGCTCTCGAGTAGATCGCCGAACAGCTTCTCGTGCTCCGCCATGCCCGCACCGCGCGGCGCGAGCCACTCCGCCTCGTTCGTGCCGAGCATGATCACCACGAGATCCGCGTCGCGGTGCGAGAGCTGCTTCTGCCAGTGCTCCGGCAGGTTGTGGCTCGCGAGCTGCTTCGCCGTGGCGTTGACGACGCCGAGGTTATCGACGACCGCGCCCTTCGCGTTCTCGAGCGATGCGCCGAACAGCCGGACCTTGCCGCTCGCGCGCAGCTCGAACTTGCGCGCGCCATCAGGCATCGCGAGCTGGGCGAACGCCGCCTGCTTCTTCTCGGCGCCGGTCTGCACGGTGCCGACTTCCTTGCCATCGGCGAATACCGCGAGCACGCCGCCCTTCGGCTGGGCGAGATAGTGCAGGTCGATGCTGGTGACGTTCGCCTTCGCGACGAGGCGGATCGAGCCTCCGCTATCGGTCTCCGCGCTGCCGCCGAGGCCGAGCAAGTGATCCGTGGGCTGCACCGTGGAGATGCCGTGGACGCGCCAGGTGCCGCTGCTCGCGCGAGCGATCGCGCGATGCTGGCAGTACGGGTGCGGCGGCACGGCCCACACAAAGCCCGGCCCACCGTCGCCGACCAGCGCGTCGAGCTTCTCGCGCAACGCGTGCGTGATCTGATCGTCGGCGGTCAGCGAATCGCCGAAGTACGAGATCCGCAGCGCGTGGGCGGCATTCCCGGCCTGCTGCGCCGCGAGGGCCGCGCGAAATGCGGCGAGCGCCTTCGGCTCCTCGAACGTCGCCGGCGGAACGACCTCCGGCTTCGGCGACGCGTGCGCGGCGGCGGCGATCAACAGTGTCACGAGGAAACCACCGGCGCGCATCGCGGCCGATGGTAGCTCAGTCCGTGGCGCGCTTCAGGATGATGAACGCCACGCGACGATTCGTCGCCCATGCGGTCTCGTTGTGGCGGCGATCTACCGGCTGAGTCTCGCCGTACCCCTGCGAGGTCAGCCGCGCGGTGGCGACCGGCTTGTTGGGCTCCGCCTTCGTGCCGTGCGTGGTCAGGTAATCCACGACCGCAGCCGCGCGACGATCCGAGAGGTCGAGGTTGTACGCGTCGTCGCCGCGCTCGTCGGTGTGACCTTGAACCTCGATCAGCGAGATATCGGGATTGCCGTTCATCGTGGCGACCACGGCGTCGAGGACGGGGAAGCTCTGCTTCTTGATCACGGCCTTGTTGAACTCGAACTGGATCGGCTCGAGCGTGACGATCCCACTCCCGGTCAGCTCGGTGATGCCGTGATCCGGGCAGCCATCGTCGTCCTCGACGTTGTTGTAGGTCTCGGGCTCGTTCGGGCACTTGTCGTCCTTGTCGAGGATGCGGTCCTTGTCGTTGTCGAGATCCGGGCAGCCGTCCTCGTCCTCGAAACCGTCGTAGTCCTCCGGCACGTCCGGACACAGATCGTCGACGTCGAGGATCTTGTCCTTGTCGTTGTCGAGATCCGGGCAACCGTCCTCGTCCTCGAAGCCGTCGTAGTCCTCCGGATCGTCGGGGCACTTGTCGACGTTATCCAGGATCCGATCACCGTCGCGGTCGTTGGCGTGGTCATCCGGGCACCCGTCCTCGTCCTGGAACCCATCGTAGTTCTCGGGAACGTTCGGGCACTTGTCGTCGCCGTCGAGAATCTGATCGTGATCGTTATCCGGCTCGGGGCATCCATCCTCGTCCTCGAAGTCGTCGAAGTCCTCCGGGATCAGCGGGCACTTGTCGAGGTCGTCCTTGATGCCGTCGCCGTCCTTGTCGCCCACGCTCGGCTCGAACACGATGCCGATGAACCCGCGAAAGTCCGGACTGCCGCCCTTCGATGGCTGCAGGCCACGCCCGGCGCCGAGCGAGAGGAACGAGTTGTGCGCGAGGTACAGCTTCACGCCGCCGATCGCCTCGGCCGGCTGATAGTCCTTGTGCGTGCCGAGCGGGACCGAGCCGAACACCTCCCCGACGATCTCGAACTTCTGCGGCGCGATCGCATAGGCCATGCCGAGGCCGATGGGGATCTCGCCCGAGGCGGTGATGGTACCGTTCGTCGGCATCGCGCCACCGTCGCCGAGATCGGTGAACGTCGTCGTCGAGCGCATGCGGATGCCGGCATTGAGCGCGATGCGGAACCGGCCGCGATAGCCAAACTCGCGATCGAGGATGCCCATCAGCTGCGGCGCGAGCTTCGCCTCGCCGAGGAACCGATCCTTCGTCGCGGTGGGAAGGTAGAGGCTCGCGATCACGCCGAGGCCGATGTGCGGCTTTCGGCTCGTCTTCAGGAACCGCATCTTGAGGTGCACGCCGAGGTTGCCGAGGCCCTGGCCATCGACCTTGAACCGCATGTCGTCGTTCGGATTGCCGGCTTCGCCGAGGTTATCGGGGCCGCGATCACCAGAGAGGATCGCGAGCGGCAGCGAGGCTCCGAGCTCGAGCTCGAGCGGTCCGGCCTTGAGGCCGAACGCACCGATCAACGTCGCCGTCAGCACGTCATCGACGGAGTACGACGCGCCGCCTCCCTCGAACTGCAGCAGGCGATGGCCCCACGACAGTGCACCGAGGCCGAACGAGACCTCCTTGTGCCCGAGCGGCTGCGACGAGTTCAGCGTCAGGTAGCCGCGCGAATCCATCGCCGGCTTGAACGAATCGATCGCGATGTTGCCGGCGGGCTGCGCGAGTGCAGTCCCGGCCGTGACGACCAACGCTCCGAACAAACCAATCCCATGAGCCAGGCGTGGCATAGCGGTCCTCTCGCGGCCGAACGTCGACCGTCGAGCACACTGTGCACGGCGCTCGCTCCCCGGTTACACGCGATGGTAACTGCGCGGAACTAGAACCGTCGCCCGCCGCCGGAGACCCGCAGCACCTTCGGTTTGCCGAGGTTCGAGAGCTTGTTGCGCCAATCCATGATGTGGCCCGCGGTGATCCAGAAGCCGCACAGAGCCACGAGGACGACGATCCCGAGCCCGGCGCCCCCGATGGTGCTGTTCCAGACCATCAGCCCGATGCTGACGACGGCGCCAGCGGCGGTGCCGATACCGAGCTTCTTCTGATGCCCGCGCGTGCCGGCAATCCAGGCGTTCAGCTCGACCCGCCGAGCTTCGATCTGTGGGTCCGCCATGCCTGGAGTCTAGTCACTTCTTGGGCTTCGGCTGCTTCTTCTTCTCGGACTTCTTCGGCTCGGTCTTCTTCGTCTCGGACTTCTTCTCGTCCTTCGGCTTGTCCTTCGCGACCTTGACGCCGGTCAGCCAGCCGCGAAGCTCGGGCTCGAGGACGGCGCGCTTCGCGATGCACTGGTTCATCGACTCGATCGCCTGCTCGACGACACGCGTACCACCCGGTAGCGGCACGAATTCCTTGCGAACGTACGCGATGGTCTCGTCACGCTTGTCGGCGCGGCACACGTTCGTGAACAGATATGCATAGCCCGCGAGCGGCTCGGTGGTGCCGGCCTTCGGAAGTCGCGCGAGGATCTCCTTGTCATGGTCCTTCCAGAACTGGCGCGTGGCGGCGTCATTGTCCTCGAACGAGCTGTTGAACAGCATGCCGAGCGTCTCGCGGATATCGAGCTTGGGGTCGAGGATCAGGGCGAGTGCGTCGGCTTGCCGTTTCGTATCGCGCACGCTCCCGAGCGCGCCATACATCTCCTCGCGGCGGTTCCGGTCCGGCTCGGTGCGCACGTCCTTGAGGATCTTCGCGAACAGCTCGGGTTTCGCGTCGACGGCGATGCCGAGGATGAGACCGCGCGTCGATTGCGGCAGCTCGCGCCACTTGTCCCCGAGCGCGACCGCCTGCTCGACCAGCTTCGGATCCCGCGCCGTCCACGCGACCGTCCCGACCAGCGCCGCGCGTGTGTCCTCGATGTCGAGCGTATCCGTGTCCCTGGGTGCGAGCCCCGCCGCGAGCGCTCCCGGCCCGAACATCGTCCGCAGGTAGTACTCGAACTTCGGGCGGAGATCGTTCGGTACCCACTTGTCGAATCCCGCCGGAAAGTAGATCGCCAGCGGCAGCGTGAACCGATCGTTACCGACGAGCATCTTCGGCACGAACGACAGCGCGAGCATCAGCGGCACCTTGCCCTGGCTCGACGCGACGACGACGTCGTTGTAGATCGCGCGCCGCTCGTTCCACGTCAGCTCGGACCATGCGTCATCGCGAAGCACCGCGAGCTGCGCGGCCGTGTAAGCGACGCGGTAGTACCCCGCGCCATTCGTGTTCGGCATCACCCAGCGCGGGCAGGCACCGGCGACGTCCATCTGCACGGTCGGCTGGTCGACGAGCGTGCAGGCTTCGGCGCGCTTCCCCTGCTTCTCGTACGTCACGCACACGGGAATCGTCCACGGCTTGGTAGCGCTGGCGCTCGCCGCACCGGCGGGCAGGTAGCGGCGCTGCTCGAACGTGATCTTCGGGCTGGCGCCGCACGTCTGCCCGACGACGAGCTCCGGTGCGCCCGCCTGATCGAGGAACGTGGCGAACGCGGGGGCGACGTCCTTGTTCGCCGCCTTGCTGATCGCCGCCGCGAAGTCCGCCGACGTCGCGTTGCCGAACGCCTTCGACGCGAGGTAGTCGCGCACGCCCTTCTGAAACACGGCGGGTCCGACGTACTGCTCGAACATCCGGAGCACCGACGCGCCCTTGTTGTAGGTGATGCTGTCGAACTCCGTGAGGATGTCGTCGACGACCTTGATCGGCTGCCGGATCTGACGCGCCGTGATCAGACTGTCGGCATCGAGTGCACTGTTGCGTTGTTCGAGCTCGCGATTCTCGTTGTGGTTCGCGGGCTCGAACTTCGCGGCGGTCTTCGTCTCCATCCAGTTCGCGAAGCCCTCGTTGAGCCAGATGTCGTCCCAGTAGACCATCGTCACCAGATTGCCGAACCACTGGTGCGCGATCTCGTGCGCCGCGACGACGATCCACGTGTTCTGCCGCGCCTTCGATCCTGACTTCGGATCGATCAGCATCAGGGTCTCGCTCCAGGTGATGAGGCCCGCGTTCTCCATGGCGCCGAAGCCGACGGTGATCGGGATGCTCAGCATGTCGAGCTTCTCGTACGGATACGGCATCCCGAACCACTCCTCGGTGAGCTCGAGGATCTTCGCCGTGGTCTTTGCGGCGTACGCGCCCTCGGCGCCGCGCTTCGCGAGCGTGAGGATGCGGACCGGCGTGCCGCCCTTGGTCTTGCCTCCGTCGACGATGTCGAACGGGCCCACGCCGAACGCGATCAGGTAGCTCGGCAGCGGCTTGGTCTGCGCGAACTCCACGCGCCGCTTGTCCCCGGCGATCGGAGCCTCGCTCGCGATCGGTGTATTGGAGACAGCGACGAGCTTCGCGGGCACGTCGAGCGTCAGCTTCCACGGCACCTTGTTGTCGGGCTCGTCGACGCACGGAAACACGCGCCGCGCGTAGAGCGCCTCGAGCTGCGTGTACACGTACGCATCGCCGTGGACGATCTGCTTGAACGCACCGCTCGTGCTCGAGAGATCGAGCTCGCCGGCGTAGTCCATCATCAGCGTCCATTCGCCGGCGTCGAGCGGTGTCTTCGGGCGCAGCTCGAGGAGGTCCTCGCCCCTGGGCGTCACGGTGACCGCGACCTCGGAGCTTCCCTTCGTGGCGGTCGCGCGACGGATCTGGAGGTGATACCCGTGCAGCCAGATCACCGACGAGAGCTGATCGACGACGCCGGTGATCGCGATCGAGCCATCGAACCCGTCCTTCGCCGGATCCACGTCGAGGCGCACGGCGTAACTCGTGGGAACGAAGTTCTTCGGCAGGCGCAGCGTCGGCATCGCAACGTCGACACCGCCGGGGCTGGTGACCGGCGCCGCCAGTTTCGGCTCGATCTCGGGCGGCGTCACGACTTGCTTCTGCGGACATCCGACGAGACCGACGACGAGGAGCGCGAGCATCGAGCGCGACATGGGACGAACTGTACACCGGGGGTTTCGGCGCACGTTCGTGCGACACGTGCGACACGCGTGTTAGCCTGGTCGACGGGGAATGTTTCCGTCCGTGTCACCCAAGGCGCGGCCCTGGATCGCGGGACTGACAGCAGGTCTCGCGGTGGGGCTGCTCGGTCTCGTGCTCGCGGTGATCCGCCCGTCGGCGCTCGAGCGCAGCGAGCTGTGGAGCTACGACCTGCGCATCCGCAGCGCGGCCGCGGATCGCCAGGCGCGCACCGATATCGTCCTCATCAAGGTGTCGGAGCAAGACATCACGAACGTCGAGGACAACCTCTCGATCTCCTGGCCGTGGCCGCGCGCACTGTTCGGCTACATCGCGACGTACTGCAAGCGCGCCGGTGCGCGCGTGATCGTCTACGACTGGCTATTCCAGGAGCGCGGGCAGTTCTCGGTGGGAGATGCCGAGGAGCTCGCGACGGCCCTGCGCGATGCCGGCAACACCGTGATCGGGCTCGCGCTGACCTCGAGCTCGATCCTCCAGGAGCGCAAGCCGGGCGCGTGGGCGGCGCTGCTCGGCACGTTTCCAACGAAGGCCGAGGCGGTCGCCGCCGCGCTTCGGCTCGGTGCGTTCAATACGCGGACGTTCCTCCTCGGCGCCGGGCCGGTCGTCGTCTGGTACGGCGGGCTCACGAACGAAGCGGACCTGACCTCGATGTGGACGCGGCTCGCGCGGCCGGAGAACGCGCGCGACGTGGTGGCGCCGGATCTCGAGGGTGATGCCGAGGTGCCGAAGCCGCAGATGCGGCAGCTCGCAGCGGCCGAGCTCACCACCGAGCTCGATATCGGCAAGCTGGTCGCCGAGCGCGAGGGCATCCCGGGCACCGGGCCGGTACCGAAACGCGATGGCATCGACCCGCCGCTCGGCGTGCTCGCGTTCGCGCCCACGCGGCTGGGCCACGTGCACCAGACCAACGACATCGACAGCGTGATGCGCGAGCACGCCCCGCTCGTGGAGCACGACGGGCGGCTGTTCCCGTCGCTGCCGCTCGCCGCGTATCTCGTCGCGCATCCGGCGGAGAAGTTCGCGCTCGATGGCCACACGCTGACCGTCGGCGACAAGAAGTTCGAGCTCGATGCGAGCGGCCGGTTCGTGATCCGGTTCGTCACCGCCGGCAGCTACCGCACGATCTCCTCGTACGACATCCTGCGCTCGCAGGCGCTGATCGACGAGGGCAAGCCGCCCGTCATCAAGGACGAGGAGCTGAAGGGCGCGTACGTGATCGTCGCCGCGACCGCACACGGCCTGCGCGATCTGCGACCGACGCCGATGTCGGAGGCGCAGCTCGGCGCGGAGATCAACGCCAACGTCCTCGATAACCTCGAGGACGGCCTGTACATCCGGCGCACCTCGCCTGCGACGGACGGTCTGATCACGCTGTTCCTCTGCCTGCTCGCCGCGGGTGCCATGACCGCACTGTCGCGCGCGTTCAAGCGCGTGATCATCGCGTTCCCGCTGATGCTGCTGACGACCATGGTGATCAGCGGCGGCTACGTGCTGCTCGCGGGCTGGGCGCTGCAGGCGAAGGACGTGTGGATCGCCGTGGCCACGCCGGCGATCGCGAGCGCCCTCGCATCATTCGTGACCCTGATCGTGATGTCGGCGGTGGAGCGGCAGAACCGCCGGTTCGTGCAGGAGGCGCTCGGCCGCTACACGTCGCCGGCGCTCGTGCAGGAGCTGATCGATCACCCCGAGCACCTCTCGCTCGAGTGGGGCGACGAGCGCGAGATGAGCGTGTACTTCTCCGACCTCGCCGGGTTCACGACGATCAGCGAGAACCTCTCGGCGAAGGATCTCGTCACGCTGCTCAACGAGTACCTCACGGAGATGACCGATCTCGTGCTCGCCCACGGCGGCATCGTCGACAAGTACATCGGCGATGCCGTGATGGCGTTCTGGGGCGCGCCGTTGCGCGACAAGAATCATGCGCTGCACGCGGTCAGCTGCGCGATCGCGATGCGCAAGCGCTGCGCCGAGCTGCGCGCCGGCTGGCTCGAGCGGTTCGGTCACGAGCTCCACGCGCGCGCCGGCGTCAACTCCGGCGGTGCCGTCGTCGGGAACATGGGCTCCAAGCACAAGTACAACTACACGGTGATGGGCGACATGGTGAACCTCGCCGCTCGGCTCGAGGGCGCGAACAAGCCGTACGGCACCTATCTGATGATCAGCGAGACCACGCTCACGGATCTGAACGGTGCGTGCGACGTGCGCGAGCTCGACCTCGTCGCCGTCAAGGGCAAGGACAAGGCCGTGCGCGTGTTCGAGGTCCTCGAGCTGAAGGGCAAGGCGCCGCCCGAGATGATCGCGACCGCGCGTCGGTTCGAGG
The DNA here is from genome assembly GCA_038206055.1 of Haliangiales bacterium. GTDB lineage: Bacteria > Myxococcota_A > Polyangia > Haliangiales > Haliangiaceae > JABFXX01. Next base: position 47,344 of record JBBRBG010000014.1, on the reverse strand, counting down.
AAGGTCTCGCGCTCTACCGCGCCTGCAAGTTTTCCGACGCGAAGACGATCTTCGCCGAGCTTTCGGACGACCCACCGAGCAAGCTCTATGTCGAGCGGTGCACGTACTTCGAATCCGAGCCTCCTGGGGATGGCTGGGATGGTGTCTGGCACATGAAGGAGAAATAGGATGAAACGTCGCTTCTTGATCCTCTGCTCGATCTTGTTCGTCGCCAGCCTCGCGATCGCCGCGCCAAAAACCGGCTCGATCGTCACGGTGCGCGTCCTCACCGCGAAGGTGATGAAGTCGCCGAAGTTCATCGGCCCCGCAGCCGGCGATGTGTCGCGCGGCTCGCAGCTGACCTTCCAGGAGGCGAAGGGCGACTGGTACCGCGTCACCGGCTCCGTCGAGGGCTGGATCCACAAGACCAACCTGACCGAGCGCCAGGTCACGCTGTCGTCGAAGCCGGGTGGCGACGGCACCGGTAACGCGTCGCGCGACGAGGTCGAGCTTGCGGGCCGTGGCTTCACGCCGCAGGTCGAGGGCGAGTACCGCAACAAGAACCCGAACCTCGATTTCTCGCACGTCGACAAGATCGAGAAGACCTCGATCGATCCCGGAGAGCTCGAAGCCTTCGTCGCCGAAGGCAAGCTGGGAGGTGGCCAGTGATTCGCAAGATCGGGATCGTGGCCGCCGTTGCCCTCGCCGCCTGCCAGCTCAACCTCACCGGCGACTCGATCGGCAAGGCCTATCACGGCATCAAGGAAGCGCGGAAAGACCTCACCCCGGAGAACGAGTACTACGTGGGCCGCGCGGTCGCGACGAACATCCTCGCGAAGTCGAACTACAAGTACCGCGACGCAGCAGGCTTCGACTCGGGCAAGCTCGAGGGCATGACCGCGTACATCAACGCGGTCGGCAACGTCGTCGCGCTGTCATCTCTCGACGTCAAGCACGACGACGATCGCCCCACACCGCTCGCGGGCTGGCACTTCGTCATCCTCGAGGACTCGAGCATCAACGCGTTCGCCGCGCCTGGCGGCTACATCTTCGTGACGATGGGCGCCGTCGAGCAGGCCGGCTCCGAGGACGAGCTCGCCGCCGTCCTCGCTCACGAGGTCGCGCACGTCCGCCGCGGCCACGCCCTCGGCTCGATCAAGAAGTCCCGGTTCGCCGGCGTGATGAAGGAGACGATGGACTCCACTGTCACCCTCGATCAGAAGGCGCTCGGCGATCTCACCAACGTATTCAACGGCGCGATGGACGACATGACCGACTCGATCCTCGTCAAGGGCTACTCGCGCGACACCGAGTTCGAGGCCGACTCCGTGGGCCTCGAGATCATGATCAAGGCCGGCTACGACCCCGCCGCGTTCGTCTCGTATCTCAAGAAGCTCAACGCCCACCAGGCCACCGGCTCGGGCGGCTTCTCGGCCACACACCCGAAGGCCGCAGACCGCATCGCGAAGCTCGAGACGAAGGTTGCGAAGGCCGCGAAGGTCACCGTCCCCGCCGTACGCACGAAGCGGTTCAAGGCCGCTGTGTCCGACCTCGAGTAGCGAACGTCCGGTAGCGGTGGCGTGCCGTACGGCCAGTGGCCGCACGTCGGACAACGAGCGCGGTGAAGAGCGCGAAATCGCTGCGGCGATGCTCGCGCACGGAACATGCCTCCTCGCACACGCGTGCAAGGAGTAGAATCATGGAAGCGATGTCCGCCGAGTCTGTCCCGATCCGCAACCAGCCGCTGCGAAGGTATTCGCGCGCCGAGTACGACGACCTCGTTGCGAAGGGCGCGTTCCTCAACGAGCGCGTCGAGCTCATCTTCGGCCAGGTCGTCGAGATGAGTCCGATCGATCCGAGCCATGTCGAATCGACGTCGGTCCTCAACGATCTCCTTCTGGCCGCGCTGCGCGGCCGTGCGAAGGTTCGGTGCCAGGCTCCGATCGCAGCCACCGATGACTCGGAGCCTGAGCCCGATATCTATGTCACGCCTCTGGGCAACTATTGGCGCGACCATGCCTCACGTGCGCACCTGATCATCGAGGTTGCCAAGAGCTCGCTCGCATACGATCGAAACGAGAAGGCGCTGCTCTACGGGATCTCCGACGTCGAAGAATACTGGATCGTCGATCTGATTCACGGCCTCGTCGAAGTGAGGCGCGATCGCGATGCCGGCGTGTGGAGGACGATCACCACGTATCGCCGTGGCGACACGTTGCAGATGCTCGCGTTCCCCGACGTGACGATCGCCGTGAGCGAGATCCTTCCGCCCGTCTGATCGCGTCTACTCGCAGCCCTTCGCGAGCGGATTGTTCATGCACGTCGGGCTGACCTTGACGCCCTTCGCGCGCTCCGCCTTCGCCGAGTCGGCCTTCGCCTGCGCGAGACGACCCTCGAGCTCCGCCTTCTGCTTACGCAGCTTGTCGAGCTTCGCCTTCGCGGCATCGCGGTCGGCTTGATTCTGCGCGTTCGCCACGGCGTCGACGGCGATGTTGACCGTGGCGTCGAGCGCGGTCATCTCACCCTGTAGCGCCTCGACCTTCTTGCGCGCCTCGTCGGCGTTCGCGGTGGCACGATCGGCGTCGGCCTGCGCCTTTGCGGCGCCGGGATCCGTCGTCGGATCGGGCACGGGGGCCGGCGCCTTCGTCTCGTTCGCGACCGGATCCGCGGGCTCTGCGGCCTGCTTGTTACCACCACCACACGCGCACAGAACGACCAACATCCAGGCGAGAGATTTCATGCGCGTGAGCATGCCACGGTCGCGCTACGTGCAGCCGGGTGCGGCCGGATCAGCCACGCATACCGCGCGCTTCGCCTGAGCGAGCTGGAGCTCGACCTGCGCACGCTCGCGACGCAACCGCTCGACGCGATCTTTCGCATCGGTGCGCGCGATCTCGGTCTGCGCATCGATCACCGCGGTCACCGCAGCGGTGAGGCGCGCATCGAACGCCGTGAGGTCGCGCTGCAGTTGCTCGACGTGCGCACGAGCATCGCGCGCCTCGGTGGCGACACGATCAGCCTCGGTCAGCGGCGCAGTCTCCGGTGACGACCCCGACGTCGATCGCGCATCGGAGCCGCATGCGCACACGAGCGCGAGCACGAGCGCGCGCATCAGTCCGCGACCTGCGCGCCGCAGCACTGCTTCCACTTGCGCATCGATCCGCAGATGCAAAGATCGTTGCGCCCCGGCTTCTTCGGCTTGATCCGCGCCGCCTCGCGGGGTGCGGGAAATGCGAGCGGCCGCAGCGCGCGGCCCTTGTCTTCCGCGGCGGTGAACTTCGCGTGGATCTCGTCGAGCTTCGGCGGCGTGAACCAGTCGCGTGCTTCCTCCTCGAGCTTGTGCGCGAGCGCGGTGTAGCGCCGTGTGTGCTGCTGATGATCGTAGTGCGGCACGCGGCGATAGCCCGGCGGCACGTCGCACAGCGCATTGCCGCCTGCGAACCCGTAGGTGCCGACCTCGCGCGCGGGGAGCAGCGTCCACTCGATCCCGAACAGTCGATACGCGACGGCGGCGAGACCGACCCATGCGCGCGCCTCGTGCTGGTTGAACACATTCAGATATGCGGCTTCCTCGGTCGCGGGGATCGACTCGGGCACGCCATACGGGAGACCGACCGGGGTGCCGTAGTTCGGCAGCGCCGGATCGCCGCACATCGCGTGGATCGTCTCGTGGACGCAGAAGCCGAGCAGGCGCGCATGAATGCACCCGCCATCGCGCACCGCGACCCACTTCACCTCGCCGAGCTGCTGCTGCAGACGCCACAGCGTCGGCGCCGCGAGGTCCCAGATCACGGTCTGCCCCCAGCCGCGCATCGCATCATCAAACCGGTAGAGGGCGGCGATGCCGGCGGTGCGCTCGTCGAGGGTCAGCCGTGCGTGACAATCGCAGGGACACGGGAACGGCGTCTCGACCGCATCGACAACAGTGGCCGGCACACCACGAGCTTACCTCGCACGCGGACGAGGTGCCTTGCCCCAGTGGTCGACGACCGGGTCCGCGCCGCACTGCGCCTGGTAGCCCTGCGCGAAGAACGACACCTCGGCGAACCGGCCGTCCATCACGAGGAGCCGCGCGAGGTCATGCGCGTTCGCGGCCTCGCAGTGATCGACGTGCGCCCGAAGCTGAGCGAGCCGAGCGCGCCGTGCCTCCACGATCTCCGCGCGCTCCTCGGCCCAGATCTCCGCCTTCGTCGGGTGCTTCGGCGAGAGCATGTTCGCCGCGGCATTGCCGAGGGTGAACAGCACGAGCAGAACCACGCCGATGATGGGGAGCAGCTGACCCTTCGCACGCACCTTGGACATGCCCAGTAGAACGCACCCCGGAGGCGAGCGTGACAGCCGATGTTCAGCGCAGCTCGAGCTCGCCAACTCCGCTGATAGACTTGTGGATCGTCGCGGGCTTGCCGTAGGCGGTGATGCTCCCGGCGCCCGAGAGCGAGACATCGAGCTGCTTCGTGGCGTGGACCGTGGCCTCGCCCGCGCCGCTCAGCTCGATGGCGGTGGTGCCGGTGACGAGCTTCTGGGCATCGAGGGTGCCGGCGCCGGAGCTCGCGACGTGGAGCGTGTCGACCGCGCCGGCGAGCGTGACGGTACCGACCCCCGAGAAGTCGAGATCGAAGGCCTTGCCGCTGAGTCTTGCCGCCTTCAACGTGACCACACCGCTGAGCGACGCGGAGGTGAGCGACGGCGTGGTGATCACGAGCTTCAGCGTCGGTACGTTGTCCCAGTTGCCCGGCATCGACGCGACGAGCACGCCCTTGACGACCTTCGTCTGCAGGCGCGCCACCCATTCTTGCGGGCCACGAACCTCGACCTTCGCGGGGGACGCGATCGTCACCTCGACATCGATGACGGTCGAGACATCGATCCTGGTGAACGCATCGAGCTTGCGAGGTTCCGTGATCGAAGGACCCGCCTGGGCAGACGAGCACGCGGCAAGGGCCAGGCAGACGAGGAGGATGCGCATGCCACGGGGATCCACGACCGCGCGGTCCGGTTGACAGCTAACGATCAGCGCGAAGGGCGCGCCCATCGCGGCGAGCGCGGCCACGGCCCGTCACGGCTGGAACGCGAGGCCGACGGAGACGCCGGTGCGCGTGCTGTTGCCGAACGCCGGGCCTTCGCCGAACACGATCTTCTCCTGATAGAGATCCGCGTAGACGCCGAACATGCTGAGCTTGAACATCATGCCGGTGCCGTAGCGCAGGCCGCTGCCCCAGGAGTAGGTCGCGTTCGCGCTGTCGACGAGCATCGTGCGCGTAGGAGCGAGGACAACGTTGGTCGAGAAGTTCTTGATGCGGACCCACGTGTAGCGGAAGTCGAGCGAGGCCGCCGCGGAAACGAACTGCGGGCCGTTCGCGACATCGAGCGTGGACTTCGCGATGTTATTCGCGCGCAGGCCGATGCCGATCTGGAAGTTCTGATCGCCGAACGCGAGACCGGCGTTGAGCGTGCGGCCTTCCGGCGCCGGGTTCGTGCCTTCGGTCGAGCCCGTGAAGCCGGCAATGCGCGGGATGGTCGACAGATTTGCGAGCGGACCGCGCACGTGCGCCGAGGCGTCGTAACCCATGCTGAGCTTTGGATGACAGGCAGCGAGGGCAAGAGCGGCGACGACCACGGTGAGGCGCATGTCAGAAGGACATCGTCCCGGCGCGTCAGATGTTGAGGTAGCCGTCGGTGTGCTGCCAGAGACGGTGCGTGCCTGTGCCTTGTTTCGCGGTCGGTGCCGGGCGTACATCGAGGCATGGGCTACGCGTTCCGCATCGTCAACGTGTTCACCGTCGGCGACGATCGGTTCTCCGGCAACCCACTCTGCGTGTTCGAGGACGCCCGCGGCCTCGCCCCCGCGCAGATGCAGGCGCTGGCGCGGCAGTTCAACCTGTCGGAGACCACGTTCGTGCTGCCGCCGTCGCGCGAGAGCGCCGACGCCCACGTCCGTATCTTCACGCCGGGGTTCGAGATGCCGTTCGCCGGCCATCCCACATTGGGGACCACGTCGGTGATCGCGGCGGGACGCACGAGCGTGACGCTCGAGATGAAGGCGGGCCTCGTGCCCGTGACGACCGATGGCACCACGTGGACGCTGAAGACCGGCCGTGCGACCGAGACGCGCGCGGTGGATGCGTCGAACGACGAGCTCGCGCGCATGCTCGGGTTGCCCACCGGCGCGGTCAGCGATCGGCCGCTGTGGGTCAACACCGGATCGGAGCAGCTCGTAATTCCGATCGCGAGCAAGGACCTCGTGCGCGCCGCAGCGCCGAGCTACGAGCTGCTCGCGAAGCACGGCATGTCCCCGACGCGCGAGGAAGCGATGGCCTATCTGTGGGCGAAGGGCGCGCCCGGCGAGGACGACCTCGTGCGGTTCTTCTTCACGCTCAGCGGTAGCGTCATCGAGGATCCCGCCACCGGCTCGGCATGCGCGAACCTCGGCGGCTGGCACGTCGCGACGGGGCAACCGTTGCCCATCATGCGCACGCTCCGCCAGGGCGAGGCGGTCGGTCGGCCATCGCGGCTCGGGCTGCGCGTCGCCGCTGACGGCGGGATCTATGTGACCGGCGCGGTGATCGAGCTCGGCCGCGGCTCGATCGATCTCTAGCCAGGTGGGTCTCAGTGTCCCTGCCGTGGCAAGTCGAGTTGCCGCATGTGATCGCTGCAACTACCGAGGATCCTGTTCGCACGATCTGGCACGACCACTGCTCCAGGGTGGCTCGTGCTCTTGCGTCCTGTCGTCTCCGCCCTCGCGCTCGTTGGTCTCGCTGCCGCCGGTTGCGCCGAAGCCCCCGCCCAGGAGGTCGTCGCCAGCGACCCGAACGACGGTCTGCTGCGGGACTTCATCGACGGCAAGTTCGATGACGCCGGGCACCCGCTGAACGCGAAGGTCGTCGAAGGCGAGCGCCTCGGCTGCGGCACGCGCCGCGGCGACGTGTTCCAGCTCTCGGCGAGTTGTGACGTCTCCATGCCGCAAGGCGCCGAGGTCGGTGGGCTCACCGTGAGCGCGCGCCTCCGCGTTCGTCAGCATGGCCCCGACGGCGACATCGTCAAGATCACGGCGAAGGACGCGACCGGCAAGGTCCTCGGGACCGAGACGCTCACGGTCGCGCGGCTGCGCGGCAGCGATCGCTGGATCGACCTGCCGATCAAGATCCAGGAGGTCGTGCGAGTCGCGAAGGTGTCGCTCGATGTCACGCCCGGCGCCGTCGTCGAGCTGCAGTACGTCGAGGTGTTCCCGAAGGATCTCGGCGTGGTCATCTCTCCCGGCTCGGGCGTCTACCAGGACACCGACTACGTCACGGTCGAGCTTCCGAAGGGCAAGAAGATCGAGCGCCTCGAGGCGAACGGCGTCGATATCCGCTCCGCGCTCGAGAACGCGAACCCGCGCCTCGTCTCGCGCCAGACCACCGCGTTCCGGTCGATCATCCGGTTCCGCCTCGATGCCGTGCTGCCGAACCGCGCCGAGGTCGTCGATCTGCGCGTTCACTCGAGCGGCGATACGTCACGCATGCAGATCCGCAAGGCCGGCGCCGAGTGCGCCTTCGAGGGCGATCCGAACGGCGCCAAGGTGCTGATCACGGGCTTCCAGCCGTTCCCCGCCGATGGCTGGCACGAGAACGTCTCCGCGGTCGCCGTCAGCGCGCTCCGCCCCGAAGTGCTCCGCGGCGCGCGGGTCATGCGCCTCACGCTCCCCGTCGAATACGACCGTGCCGCAGCGCTCGTCACCGATGCCATCACCCGCTGCCAGCCGCAGCACGTGATCAGCTTCGGCCAGGGCGGCAACGACATCGCGCTCGAGCACACCGCGTACAACTTGCAGGACACCGGCGAGCTCTCGGGCGGCGCGCCCGACAACCGCGGCATCCTCCGTGCGGCGCAGCAGATCTCACAGGACGCACCTGCCACCCGCGACACGCTGCTCCCGCTCGATGCGATCGAGTCCGCGCTCGTCGATCTCGGCGAGACGCCGCAGCCCTCGACCGACCCCGGCCGCTACATCTGCAACAACGTCATGTTCGCCGACATCGGCGCGATGACCGGCCACGGCCGTGCGGGCTTCATCCATCTGCCGTACACGACGTGGTTCGACGACGCGGTTCGCTCGCGGTTCGGCAAGGTCGCCGAGGCCGCGGTGCAGGCGACCGTCGACGCGCCATAGCCATCCGATCGTCGGACAATGGGTCGACCGTGGGCTCGTACTCCGGCACGCGTGCGCTCGTCCACGCGTGTGCTCACGGAAACTGAACAGGAGACACGGAGACACGGAGAGGAGGCTTTTCCTCGGCAGCCCCAGAATAAAGACTCTGCTCCGTGTCTCCGTGTCTCCTGTTAGATCATCAGGGGCACGGTCGTGGCGCGTCGCGTACGCGTGAGCACGACGACTTATTGCGACGCCCGCTATCGCTTTTGACGTTGCCCCGCCGACGCCGATCGCGCATTCCCAAGAGATGCGCCTCGCGCTCGCGAGCCTCCTCGTTCCAACTCTCGCTGCCGCGGCGCCCGCGCTCGTCCCCGATCGCGTCGTCATCGTCGGCCGCGCGAGCGAGACCGCGCCGTGGACGGACGGTGCGACCGAGGCGCGTCTCGACGATCACGCAGAGCTCGCGGCGATCGTCGTCGCGCATCGCGGCAAGCAACGCGTGGTGCTGGCGCCCGACGGCGTCGGCGAGGTGCGGATCGGTGGGCGCAAGGAGAAGACCGCGACGATCGCCGAGCTTGGCGGCGTGCGCGTGCAGTGGTCCACCGTCGAGCCGCACGGGTTTCGCGAGGAAGCGGCCGCGAACGGCGCCACGAGCCAGTTCTACTCGAACGTCGCGACCGAGGGGCCCAGCTTCGGCAAGTGGCTCGGCTACGATCACATCGACTACTTCGAGCGCGTGGTGCAGCCGTGGGGTCAGGCCGCGCGGATCGCAGCGGAGGTCACGGCCGGCGAGCCGGATGCGCAACAGCTCGCGGGACTCGGTACGGTGCGGTTCAAGGTCGAGCTCCAGGTGGCATCGGGCGTGACGCTCGCGAGCCCAGGCGTGGAGGCGACGGATACCTTCGGGCTGACGCGCGCGGTGCATCGCGTGTCGATCCGCAAGAGCGATGACTTCCTCGGCTGGCTTTCGGCATATCTGCTGGTGCCCGAGGTGTTCGGCTCGGCCGGAGGCGGGCGCGATCATCAGACGGAGCGCTTCACCGGCGCCGATTGCGCCGACGTCATGGTCGGCGCATGGCGGAGGACGGGACGCGGCGTCGCGTACACGAACGTCGCGGGCCTACCGAGCTACGCGAAGATCGTGCAGCCCTCGACGGAGCTCGATGACCGCGGCATGCCGGAGACTCCGATCACCGGCGTTCAGCCGGGCGACCTGATTCGCATCGACTACGGCGGCACGCTGCGCAATCACACGCCGCGGGCGTTCGATCACGTCGCCGCGCTGTGGGAGGACAAGAGCGACCCGGCCGGTCCGTTCAAGGGCGCGGCGGATGGTCAGCTCGACGGCTTCGATCTGGTGATCCACATGGGCCACCCTCGCCTCGTCATCGAACCGCTCGCACGTCAGGCGCCCGCCACGATCGACGTCCTGCGCTGGCGTCAGAAATAGTAGGCGCCGGCGAGCGTGAACGAACCGCCGCCGAGGCCGGTCGCGTCCATGCCGGTGTCGTTGGCGTACTGCTGCTCGGCCTTGGTCGGGCTGACGCCCATACCCTTCGCCTCGGCCTGCAGCGCGAAGTGGGTAAAGCGGTACTCGGCGCCGACGCCGAGCATGCCGTGACCGCGCTGCTGCATGCTGGCCTCGTCGGAAGTCGCGCCTTTCGGGGCGATCGTGGTGCCGCCGAACCCGGCCATCAGCCACCAGTTGAAATGCTTCTCGACGCCGAACCGGTAGCGCGCGGCGAGCGTGATATGCGCGATCTTCAGATCGCCTTCGCCGCCGCCCTGCTCTGCGGTGAGCTGCTGGTTACCACCGGCGAACGAGAGCTCGAGCTCGAGGTGGCGCCAGCCGCGATAGCGCAGCGCGATCTCGCCGATGGCGAAGTCGGTGCTCTGCCCGGCAGCGGAGTTCTGGGTCGCGAGGCTCATCGAACCAACGCCGAGCGCCACCGAGAACCGACCCACGCTGGGCGGCGGCGCGACGTACACCTGCGGCGCGACGATTGGCGCGGCGGATGGACCCGCGTAGGAGTCACCGTTACCGCCCGAGTCATCTCCCGGTGCCTGCGCGTGCGCGCTGGCTGTGAGGAACAAGGGGGCAGTGGCGAGCGCGAGAACCAGCCTGGTCGACATGGGGCTGATGATTCCACGGCTCGTGCCACGCTAACCAAAGGAAAGTGCACGATCTGCAGAGTCGTAAGAACCCACACTCCACACCGTGATCGTGGGCGATTCCTACACTACGATGTTCACGTGTCAGGTCGGACCTTCGCGATCGGCGACATCCACGGGGATCTCGAGGCCTTGGACAAGCTCTTCACGCGTCTCCCGCCGATGACCGCCGAGGACACGATCGTGTTCCTCGGCGACTACATCGACCGGGGGCCCGACTCCGCGGGAGTCGTCGCGCGTGTGCGCCAGCTCACCGAGCAAGGACCGGCGAAGGTGATCTCGCTGCGCGGCAACCACGAGGACGCGTGGCTTCAGGTCGTCACATCGGGCTGGCCGGAGTTCCTGCTGCCACGCGGGAACGGTTGCTACGAGTGCTATCGCTCCTACAAGGGCCTCGGCATTCCCGGCGAAGACGAGATGCCCGAAGCGAACGAGCTCGAGGCAATGCTCGACGGATCGTTTCTTCCCGCCGACGTGATCGAGTGGTTCAAGACGCTGCCGCACTGGTACGAAGACGAGCACGCGATCTACGTGCACGCCGGCATCAAGCGCATGCAGGACGACTTCTTTCCGCATCCGTCGGAGGTCGTGCCGCCGCGCGCGCTGCTGTGGCTCCGCGATCGCGACTTCTTCGAGAACTATCGCGGCAAGCTTGTCGTGTTCGGGCACACCACCACGCGCACGCTTCCGAACGAGCTCTCGACGCATACGCCCGACGATCCGACGGACATGTGGGCTGGTCCGGCGTGCGTTGGCCTCGACACGGCGTGCGGCAAGGGTGGCTTCTTGACCGCGTTCGAGCTCCCGGCGCGCACGGTCTACGAGACGCGTGACTAAGCACACCGCCCGTGAATCGCTTCCCGGGCGGCCCGCGCTCCAGATCGGCCGTGCGCTCGCCTCGCCGATCGGCGTGATCGTCACGATCCCGCTCCTGGTCGTCGCCGTCGGCGTCGGCATCCTGCTCGTCGGGCGCGATGCGACACGCTCGGCTTCTCAGTCGATGGCGCGCAAGCAGCTCGCCGAACAAGCGACCTCGGTGAAGGCCGATGTCGCCTTCGCGCTCGATCAGGCCGGCCCGATGCTCGAGCGGCTGCGCGTGCTCGCGGATCCGACGCGTCCCGTCGAGGACGTGCTCGTACGGATCCACGATCTGGTCGTCGGGCGGCCCGGCGTGGCGTACGCGAGCATCAGCTTCCCCGATGGCACGTTCCGCGGCGCGTACCTCGGCGAGCAGCGGCGTGTGGAGGTGCAGGAGAGCCGGGTCGGTGCGCGCGGCACCGATGTGGTGCGCTACACGGTGGTCGGCGAGGCGATCGCGAAGCTCCGCGACGAGGTCACCGACTACGATCCGCGGCGCCGCGGCTTCTATCAGCTCGCCGAACGCACCGGTGCACGCGCGTGGACCGAGCCATACACGTTCTTTCGCACCCACGAGACCGGCATCACCTGCGCCGAGCCCGTGTACGACGCGCAGAAGCAGCTCGTCGCGGTGATCACCGTGGACTTCGACGTTGGCGCGCTGTCGACGTTTGTCGCGCGGTCCACGCTCGACGAGGCGCGCACGCTGGTCTCGACGCGCGACGGCGTCATCCTCGCGTACCCCGCGGCCGACAAGCGCGCGCTTCCCGCGACCGATCAGCTGCTGCGGTTCGGCGAGCTGCACGATCCATCTCTCGATGCGCTGTTCGCGGCGCTCCGTGCTCCCGACTTCGGCACGTCGCTGGCGATCACGGAGCTCGACGCGACCGACGGTAGCTACCTCGCCTCGATCGCGCCGATCGGCGGCATGCGCGCCGGCGTCAGCGTGCCGCTCGACTGGTACGTCGCGACGATCGTCCCGACGCGCACGTTGCTCGGCCCGACGCATGCGCTCGAGCGTTCGAGCGTGATCGCGAGTGGCGGTGCGCTGGCGATCGCCTTCGGGCTCGCCCTGGTGCTCGCGTGGAACCTCGTCCGCATGCGCCGGCAGGTCGCCGCCTCGCGTGCACAGGCGCGGACCGCCGAGGCGCGCGCGCGCGAGCTCGGATCGTACAAGCTCGTCGCGCGGCTCGGCGCCGGCGGCATGGGCGAGGTGTGGCGCGCGGAGCACCGGCTGCTCGCGCGGTCCGCCGCGATCAAGTTGATCCGCGCCGAGGCACTCGCCGATCCGGCATCAGAGCCGGAGATCCGCGAGCGGTTCCGCCGCGAGGCGCAGGTGCTCGCTTCGATGCGGTCGCGCCACACGATCGATCTCTACGACTACGGTGTCACCGACGCGGGCGTCTTCTACTACGTGATGGAGCTGCTCGAGGGTCTCGACCTCGAGTCGCTCGTGCTGCGCGAAGGCGCCCTGCCCGCGGCGCGCGTGATCAAGATGCTGATCCAGGCCTGCTCGTCGCTCGCCGAGGCGCACGAGGCCGGTCTGCTCCACCGTGACATCAAGCCGCCGAATCTCATGTTGTGCCGCGCCGCCGACGAGCTCGACATCATCAAGCTCCTCGACTTCGGCATCGTCCAGACGGCGAGCGACACGCCGCAGGCAATGACCAAGCAATTTGCTGCGCAGGACATCCCGGAGACGCCGAAGCTGACACAGCTCGGCGCGATGCTCGGTACGCCAGGGTTCATGGCGCCCGAGCAGATCCTCGGGATGACGCTCGACGGCCGTGCCGATCTCTACGCGCTCGGCTGCGTTGCGTGGTGGCTGCTCACCGGCAAGGAGATCTTCCCACGCCAGGGCGCCGACGCGAAGATCCTCCACAAGCACATCTACGACCCAGTACCCGGCCTCGCGACGAACATCCGTGGCTGGTGCCCGCCGGACCTCGAGGCCGTGATCTACACGTGCCTCGCGAAGGAGGCGGACCAGCGGCCCACCGACGCGCGGCACCTGGCCGCGATGCTGCGCGAGATCGAGATTCCCGCGGAGCATGCGTGGACCGAGGCGAAGGCGCTCGCATGGTGGACCGCGTACAAGCCGCCGAAGCCGGTACCCCAGGTCTCGCCGAGCGAGGTCCAGGTGATCATGCCCGTGAGCGCCGACCAGCGCCCCGGTCACGCGACGTCGGAGCTCGCGATCTCGAACACGTTGATGACGCCGACCGCGAAACCCTGACCTCAGTGCTTCATGTAGATCGGGACCTTCGCGGCCTCGAGATCAATGCGCAGGGCATCCCAGTCGCCCTGTCGCGCATCGCCGGTGACCACCACGTCGGCGCCGGTCGTGGCCTTGCACACGGCGACCGCCGCCGCGCGCGTGGCGGACGCGCCGTCGACGACGATGTCATCCGCCGTGATGCGAATGCTGCAGCGCTTGTGCCCCGCATCGGTGTGCGCTTCGGCTCCCGATCCCGGGCCCGGGCCGGAACCCTCGTCCTTCCCCGCTCCGCCAACGCCCCAGCCGCGACCACACGTGAGGAACGTGACCGCGAGCGCGATCACTGCGACGAACAATCCGAGCAGCACGAGCTTGCGGCGCATGCGTCGGCGATCGAGCTGCTTCGCCACGTTCTTCGCGAATTGGTTGTCGTTGCTCATGGTGTGGTGACTGCGGCTGCGTCGACGATCGTTGCGAGCCCGTGCTGCTCCGCGAAGCAGCGATCGAGATCCGCGTGGAGGCCGACGAACAGCGCGTGGGGCAGGTCCGTCAGCGGAAGCGTAGGAGCGACGATCACCAGGTACTTCGAGAGGTCTGCGACGTCGAGGTGAACGACGGCGACGCGGCACAGGCGCAGCTCCGTCGAGCGATCACCGAGATAGGCGATCGCGACGTCCGGATCCGGGCTGTGCTCGAGGAGCGGCACGTCGAGCGCGATCTTGCGCCCGTCCGCCTCGATCGCTTCGATGATGCCCTTCGCCGACACGCGGATCACGAGCGGCGTGCGCGTGGCGAGCTGCGTGTCGAGATCGGCGAGGGCGCGGGTACGGAGCGCCGCGAGATCGGGAGGCGTGGGTGGTGCGACGGCCTTGGGTGGCGGTTGCAGCGCCTTCTCGGCAGCGTTCTGGGCGGCGGCCGCGCGGATCAGCGACGCGAAGATGATGATGAACAGCACGTCGAACAGCGACGTCAGGTCTGGACGACGATACGCGTGGCGGCGCGATCTCACTGGCTTGCCTCGCGGCGCGCGCGGCGCTGGGCATCCCACGCCTCGAGGTTCTTCTCGGCGGCATCGACCCACGCGGTGAGCCGCATGCTGAAGCTCGCCGACAGGATGATGCTGCACGCGAGACCCGCGACGGTGGTCCACACCTTGAGTGCGAGCGGCCCGAGCAGCTTCGTCACGTCGCTGCCGGTGTACGCGAGCGAGAGACCGAGACCGAGCACCGTGCCGAGCAGCCCGAGCTGGCGCAGGAGGTCGACCCAGAACGCGAGCGTGGGCTCGAGCCGGTTCGCGCGCATCTGCCACGAGCGCACTTGCTTCTGCGCCCACGCCGGATCCTTCGCGGTGAGGATCGAGTGCGACTCGTCGCGGATCGCCTGGACGTCGAGCGAGCCGGGAGGCTTAGCGGTGCCGGGCTCGTCAGCGACCAGCTCGAAACCCAGGTGGTCGGTGAGCGCGCGGACCCAGGTCAGCTCGCCGTGGACGTGCCACCAACCCCCGAGGAACACCAGCACGATGAACCCGACCAGCAGCAACGTGAGGCCGTAGCCTTGGACGAACGCCTCCATCGCGCGATCATCATACGTCAGCGCCGCGCGGCCTGCATGAGCCAGCGCAGCGGGCTGCGCCTCTGTGCGCGGAGCGAGGCACCCGACAACGCAGTCTCGGCGCGCGCCGCATGTTTGTCGTGGATCGCACGCTCCTTCGGCGTACCGACGAAGATCTCGCGGGTCTTCACGAGCACATCGAACCACGACCAGGCCACGCCGAAATTCATGTCCTGGTCACCCATGTGGTGGTCGTAGTGCCATGGCAGATGATCGCGCGCCCACTCGGGATCGAGGTGCGCGTGGCGATGATCGCGCCGATACCGGTAGAGGCAGTACCAGATCGTGGAGGTGTAGAACGGCGCGACGGGAAACAGCGGCACGTGCGCGAGCGCGACAAGCGTGAGCCCCGCAGCCTCGCGCGACTGTGTCGGCGTACTCCACACCGGACCCTCGTACGCCGGGTCGTAGCCGCCGTTGCGCCGCACGGCCTGGTGATGGTCGTGATAGTGGAACGAGAACCGGCTGTTCCGATCGCGGCCGAGCCCGTGCAGCAGATACTTGTGGATCGCCCACTCGCCTGCACCGAACACCACGAGGCCCACCGGGATCCCGAGCATGCTGCGATCCTACGTCTTGCTCGGGAGGTACGCACGCGGAAGCGACGCCGTGAGGAACTGTTGCTGCCGCCGCTTGCGCCGCAGCTTGAACATGCCCCCGAGCGTGCCGAATCCGGCGACGACACCGACGGTCGCGATCAACGGCCCGACGCCGAGGAACGGCAACAGCATCGCGACCGTCGTCAGGATCGCCATGCCGGCCAGGACCGGCACCACGATGTCGCCGGCGTAGCCGCGGATCCATGCGTCGTACTGGCGCTCGCACTCGAGGCACCAGCCCATGCGTCCCGTGGGTCCATCGGCGTGGCAGCGCGGGCACGACATGCCGGCAGCGTAGCAGGACATGTCGCAAACGTCGGCTGCACTTCGCCAGCGCGACCGTCTAGAACGTGTCCAGCGGCGAGAACACGTAGAGCGAGGTCTCGGGCTGGAAGTTCAACGTGCGCGATCCGCCCGGCACGTACAGGCGATTCGCGATCACCGCGCCCTGCGTACCGGCGGTCGCCGCGGGCATCATCGTGCGCGTCGTCCACATGTCGAGCACGGCGTCGTAGCTCTCCACCGTGGAGAGTGCGGCCTGGTCGACCTCGCCGCCCGCGCACACCAGCTTGCTGCGCACGACTCCGTACGCGCATCCGCCGCGGCGCGTGGGCATCGCCGTGCGGGGTTGCCACGCCGTCGCACCGATGGGGAGCGCCCACACATCCGTCGCGGCGCTGAACGCGTCGAGCGCAGCGAGACCACCGGCCGCGATCAGCGTCCCATCGGCCATGCGCATCGTGGCCGGATGCGACCGCGGCGCCGGCAGCTCGGGAAGCGTGGTCCACGTGTCCAGCGTGATGTTGTAGTCGAGGCAGCTCTTGAGCGCGCCCGTGGAGGATGCGCCGCCGATGAGATAGATGTGGGGCGGGGCCACGATGATGCCGGCGGCACCGCGCTCCTCGCCCGCAGGCATCGATTGCAACTGGCGCCACTGCTGCGGCCCGGCCAGCGTATCGAGCGCGTATGCCTCGCCCTTCGCGGTGAACTGCTGCGTCTCCTCCCCACCGAGGAGGTACAGCGTGGTCGACGACGCCGCGAGGTTGACGTGCGTCCATGCGACCGGCGCAGGATGCAGCGAGGTCCATACGCCCATCACCGGATCGAGCACGATCACGTCGCTTGTGATCCGCAGGCCCTGGCTGACGTTCTGATCGAAGCCGCCGAGCACCACCAGGCGCTGGCCCAGGGCGGTGACGCCGGGCTCGAGGCGCGGTCCCGGCAACTCCGTGCCCTCGGCCCACGGCTTGTCCTGCGCGTCGGGCAACGGCGCCGGCGACGAGCACGAGGCGACGAGCACGAGGGAACTGAACCTGAGCACGCCCAAGTTTAGACCGAGTCCTGGTGTCGTGCGTCGTAGCAGGCGTGCGACTGGCCCTGGCCATTGTGACGGTGATCGCTGTGGCGGCCCCTGCAAGGGCGGAGGTCGAGGATCGCGACCCGATCCCGATGCAATCCCGATCCGTCGCTCTCGGCATCATGGGGCACAACGGCCGCTACCTCGGCCACGACGAGGGCGGCTTCGGGCCCTACCTCGAGGTCGCCGCGACCACCCGGCGGTGGTCGTACTTCGCGGAGCTCGGTGCCACCAAGCTGACGAGCAAGGACACCGAGCGCACCGGCATGTTCACCCGTGGCGGCATCGGCGTACGCTGGCTCGCGAGATCGTTCCTGTTCGACAGTCACGGTGGAGTCGACATGAACCTCGAGGCGTTCGCCGGCCTCGGTCAGCTGCGCTGGGAGCGCGGTGAGCACGTCCTGCGGCCGGACCTCGGCCTCGGCGTCAGCTACCAGGTCCGCCTGCTGAAGCCGTTCAAGCTCGCGCTTCGCGTCAGTGCGCGCGCCTACTTCGCACCGAACGACCACTCGGCCGCGCCGATGGCCGTGTGCCGCGGTGCCACCTGCACGACCGACGCGTCGCGATCGTCGAGCTCCGGCGTCATGGCGCTGTTCGGGTTCGTATGGTGAAGCACCTCGTGTTCGCTTTGTTCGCCCTGCCCGCGGTGGCGCGCGCGGAGATGCAGCCCGTCTCCGACGAGCCGACATACGCTCAGCCGCCGCCCGAGCCCCAGCCGCCGCCGCCGCCGCCGCCGGTGGAGGACGCTCCAGCGCACGACAAGCTCGGCTTTCGCATCGGGTTCGGCACGCTGCACCTCCCCGAGCGCGACGTGAGGACGTCCGGTCTCACCCTCCACATCGAGCACCCGGTGATCCGCACCGTGCGACTGTTCGCCGAGTACGAATTCCTGTGGCTCGATAAGACGGAGGCCATGTCGCTGGCGACCGCGGGCTATTCCGGCACCGGCCACCGCGCCCTCGGCGGTGTGCGCGCGGAGCTGATCGGCGCGACCGTGCGCGACAAGGTCCATTTCTATCTCGATGCCGAGGTCGGCGGCGGGCTCGGCGTGATCTCCGACGACGTCGGCGGCACTCAGGTCATGCCGCAGGCATTCGCCGGCCTGCGCGCGGGCTACGACTACCTGTGGGGCCTCACCAATGCGCACTCGTCGCGCGTGTGGGAAGCCGAGGTGATCGCGCGCGCGATCCGCTTCGATGGCGGGACCGGCGCGATGTTCGGCATCGGCATGGCCTGGGGCGACTGATCACCCCCTCAGCCGAGGCTGAGGAACTTGAACGCATGCGCCCAGTCGTTGTGGAGCATGCCGCGCGCGCACCACAACTGGCACAGCATCTCGATCGGCCGCGCACTCTCGACGAGACCCATATCGGCTGCTTCCCAGCCGAACTGCTCGAGGATCTTCGTGGCCTCGGCCTTCGCGCCGGCATCGTTGCCGCAGATGAACATCGTCGGCGTGGGCTTGAATGGCGGGTTGACCATGAACATGTTGCCGACGCTATTCCACGCCTTGACGAACTTCGCCTGCGGCGCCTTCGCCTGCAGCCGTTCCATCAGCGACTCGTTCGAGTTCGTGAAGTAGCGGATGACGCCGTGATCCGGCTTGCCCTCGGCGATCGGGTTCGTCGTGTCGATGACGAGCTTGCCCGCGAGGTTCTCGATGCCCGCCAGCTCGAGGGTGGCCTCGGCGCCGGAGCCCTTCACGCAGAGCACGATCACCTCGCCCCACTTCGCCGCGTCCGCGTACGTGCCGATCTGCGGATCGCCCGACGCGCTCGCCTTCCACGCCTCGAGCTTCTCCGGCTCGCGAGACGCGCGCATCACCGCATTCCCGTGTGCGAGGAAACCTTTTGCGAGCGCCTCGCCCACCGGACCAGAACCGAGAATCGCGATCTTCGTCATGCGCGCGACGTTCGCACGATCCGTCCGGAGTGCCGAGCGGCTCCGGTCTTCACGTAGAAGCTCCAGTAACCGATCTGGGCACCGTAGCGGCGCGCGATCGCGGTCTCGTCGATCGCGCCACCGTAGATCGTGGCGGCGGCGTCCGCGAACATCTTCACCGACGGCACTTCGTCCATGCGACCGAGGCCGCGCAGCAGGATCGCGCCCGCAGAGAACGGTCCGATGCCGGGGATCGCGAGCAACGCGTCGCGCGCCTCTGCGTAGGGTGCCTCGCGAAGGGTCGTCTCGCCGATCGCCGCGACGCCACGGACCACCGTCGCGATCATCGGACCCTTGTGGGCGTGCTTGATCGCCTTACCGATCGCCTCGCCATCGAGCCGCGCGAGCGCCGCGAGCGAAGGCATCGCGCGGAGCGTGTGGCCCGCCACCTCGAGCGGCGTGCCGAACGCAGCGAGGAACGCCCGCTTCATCCGGCTCGCCATCGTGATCGGCGTGCGCTGCATCATCACGCAGTAGACGCTGATCTCCTCGAGCGTCAGGAACCGCACGTGGTGGAGGCCGTGCAATCGCTCGATCAGCGCGGTGAACGCCGCATCGCCGCGCGCCGCTGCATAGAGCGCTCCGACATCGTCCTGGGCGCCGATCCAGTGGGCAGCGTGCGCCGCCACCACCGGCATGTCGGCCGCACGCGGCGTTTCGACTTCGAGCGTCTTGCCGGTGCGGCGGATGGTCAGCGGCACCACTCGGGACCCGACGGTCACCGCGGCCGTCAAGGCGTCATCCTCGACGATGTATTCGCCCTGACACGGCGGAAACCGGCGGATGAACGCCACGGTCTGATCGAAGGAGTACGGCGGGCGGGTCGGAAGCAGTGTGCGCATGCCCTCGTGATACGCCGTGCTCGTGTCAGCCTTCTGTCAACTTTGGTGGTTACGTGCGGGGTGTGGCAGGATGGCGCCGCAGTGCGTCGGTTCCTACTCCCGGTGGTGACGGGGCTCGTGATCCTGTCGATCTGGTGGATCGCGTGGTCCGCGGGAGCGTTCCCGGTCGGCACGGTGCCGTCGCCGCCGGAGGTCGCGACCGCGTTCGGCGAGGAGATCGCGTCGGGTCGTCTGTTCGCGGACATCATCGCCTCGCTCTATCGCGTGGCCTGGGGCTTCACCGCCGGTGTGCTCGCGGCCGTCCCGCTCGGCCTCGTGATCGGCCGATCGGCGGCAACGCGCGAGTCGCTGATGCCGTGGATCAACTTCTTCCGGTCGCTGTCGCCGATCGCGTGGATCCCGTTCGCGATCGTGTGGTTCGGCGTCGGCGATCCTCCGGCGATCTTCATCCTGTTCATCGCCGTGTTCTTCCAGATCACGCTCGCGACCAGCGCGGCGGTCGCCACGGTGCCGAAGATCTACTACCGGGTCGCCGAGGACATGAGCCTGTCGGATGCCGACGTGCTGTTCCGCATCACGCTGCCGGCGATCATGCCGCAGCTCGTGACCGCGCTCCGCGTCGCGATCGGCGTGGCGTGGATGGTGGTGGTCGCCGCCGAGATGATCGCGGTGCGCAGCGGCCTCGGCTTCTTGATCGTCGACGCACGTAACGGTCTCCGCATGGATCTCGTGGTGTGCGGCATGATCACGATCGGCGTGATCGGCATCGGCCTCGATATCCTGTTCGCGCGCCTCACCAAGATCCCGAGCGTCCGGTGGGGCTTCGACCGATGAGCGCCGAGACGATCCTGAAGCTCGACGGCGTGGGCTTCGACTATCCGCAGCTCACGGTGATCGACGGTCTGGATCTCACGGTTGCGAAACACGAGCTCGTCGTATGCGTGGGCCCTTCCGGCTGTGGCAAGTCCACCCTGCTCTCCCTGCTCGCCGGTCACCTCAAGCCGACGCGCGGCACCGTGGACCGCACCGGGCAGAGCCGCACGATCTATCAGGACGGTGGACTGTTCCCGTGGCTGACGGTGAAAGAGAACATCGCCGGCGGGCTACCGCGCGACACGAAGCCCGACGCGCGGGACAAGAAGATCGCCGAGTGGCTGGAGATCACCCGTCTCGCAGACTTCGCAAATAGCTATCCGCACCAGCTCTCCGGCGGCATGCGCCAGCGCGTCGAGCTCGCGCGCGCCCTCGCGGCCGAGACCGACATCCTTCTCCTCGACGAGCCGTTCAGCGCACTCGACTATCAGTCACGCATGCGGATGCGCCGCGAGCTGGTCGCGACGCTCGTGGAACGGCCGCGCACCGTGGTGTTCGTGACCCACGACATCGAGGAAGCGGTCCAGATCGGCGATCGCGTCCTCGTCCTCGGCAGTCGCCCCACGCGCGTGCGAAAGGTGCTCGAGCTCCCGCCGGGGCGCGCGCGCACGCCCGCTTCTCCTGGCGTTGCCGAGGCGGAGCAGGCCATCATGGAGGAGCTGGGACTGTCATGACATCGAAGGTCCGCATCATCCTCGTCACCGCGGTCGCGCTCGTCGCGCTGACCCTGCTGCACAAGAAGCCGTGGCAGGTGAACGACGCATCCGCGTCGGCGCTCAGCGTGGGCTTCCTCCCGGTAACCTGCCACCTGACCTGCCCGGTCACCGACTTCGCCACCAAGACCACCACCACGGGTACGCACTTCCAGTCGCAACGCTTCACCGAGTTCCCCACCGTCGTCGAGGCGCTCAAGGCGCGCAAGATCGACGCGACGTTTCTCCTGGCACCACTCGCGATGGTCCTCCGCGAGCAGGGCGTGCCGATCCACATCGTCTACCTGGGACACCGCGATGGCTCGACGGTGATCGTTCCCAAGGACTCGCCCGCGAAGTCGATCCGCGATCTCGAGGGCAAGACGTTTGCGCGCCCGAGCAAGTACTCGAATCAGTACCTCGTGATCACGAAGCTGATGGAGGACGAGGGCATGCAGCCCGACGACATCAACTTCGTCGACATGCCACCGCCCGACATGCCGCAGGCGCTCGCCGCCGGCGCGATCGACGCGTACTTCGTCGGCGAGCCATTCGCGGCGAAGGCCCAGCTCAACGGTACGGGCCGCGTCCTCTACTATGCGAAGGACATCTGGCCGCACTTCGTGTCATGCGTGCTGGTCGTGCGCGACGAGCTGATCCGCGACCACCCCGAGGTCGTGCGCGATCTCGTGCGCGGGATCGCGGAGAGCGGCGAGTGGGCCGAGACGCACCGCCTCGAGGCCGCGAAAGTCGCCGCGCCCTACTTCCGTCAGGACCAGAAGCTCCTCGAGTTCGTGCTGACGCAGCCGCCGGATCGCGTGAGCTATCGCATGCTGACGCCGACCGACGAGGACATGAAGGCGATCATGAAGTACGCGATCAAGGCGGGCATCCTGAAGAAGGAGATCGACATCTACGATCTCGTCGACCGCCAGTTCATCCCGCGGAACATCGAAGCCGCGAAGATCACCGCACCCTGATCAGGGCTTCGGCGGCTCGATCGGCGGGAACGCACCACCCCCGAGCGACGGCAGACCACCACCACTCGGCGTCGCCGCTGCGGTCGGCACGGTCGTGGTCACCGCCGGCGGCGCCGCGCTCGCGCCACCGCCTCCACCGAGCACCGCCTGGCCGAACCGCCAGCCGATCACGGCCCACGAGGTGCCGTAGACAAGGATCATCGCGCCGGCGACCCGGCCCATCTCTCCCGAGCTTCCCTTCGCGAACAGCGCCTGGAATGCGAGGACGAGCGCGATGAACCCGATCAGGCCGGTGACGATCAAGTTGTAGCCGCCGAACAGTCGGCGAACGCTCGTGGCCTGCGCATCGTTCGTCCTGCGCAGCAGCGACAGGTGCGCTGCCTGGACGAGTGCGGCCGGCACGATCATGCCAAACGCGATCCGGTAGAGGGCACCCTTCGCCTCCGATGGTGCGCTCGAGATCAGGGCCCAGACGAGCAGCGTCAACCCGGCGAGACCGAGCTGGAACGCGCTGATCGCGAAGTAGTGGAGCGCGACCTTGATGCCGAGGTGACGGTCGACCTCGGGATCGCGGTTCGCCCGCCATCGTGCGATCACGTACAGCACGATCGGTACGAAGATCGTCAGGGTCACCAGCATCGAGATGATCGCCGTCATCGGTCCGGCGAGCCGGCTGAGCACGAAGAGGCCCGAATCGAAGTCGTCCATACGGTCACGGTACCGTAGGATCAACGGCGATGAGGCTTCTCGTTGCGGGTGTCGTGGCGGTGATCGGTGCGCGAACGGCCGGCGCCGATTGCATGATGATCGAGACGAAGCTGACGCCGATCAAGCGCGAGGTCATCTACCTCGGCACCTATCAGGATCTACTCGGGCACCCCGCGTCGTTCTACTTCGATGCGAAGGCGAAGCTGGTGATCGGCCCGGTCGATCACGATGGCTGGCCGGTGCCGGCGAAGCCGCTGCGCAAGTTTCCGACGCCGCTCCCGCTCGGCACGGCGGGGACGCTCTCGATGCAGTCGATGGTGGAGCCGAACAACGTCACGGCCGCGCACGACGGCTGGTTCGAGAGCTTCGCGAAGACCACGGGGAAGCCCGACCTCCCGACGACGATCGCGAAGGTCACTGACCCGTTCGTCCTCGGTCTCCTCGCGCCCGCGAACCCGGCGGCGGAGGCAAAGGTCCAGGCGATCACGAAGGACCCCGCGCGACGCGACGACGCCGTCGATGCCGGTCAGGGCTTGCTATATGCGGCGACCGGTCAGCGTGCGCAGGTGTTGCTCGGCGGTGTGGCATATCGCGATCTAGCGTCGGCGAGCCTCGACCTGATCGCGACGCTGCGCGACGGCGGCCTTGCCGGGCTCGCGGCGCGCACACCAGGAAACATCAAGACCGACTGGACCGACTACCTGCCGGAGCTCGCCGCTGCATGGGCCGCCAAGCGCGACCCGGCGCAGATGGTCGACGATCTGCTCGTCGGCCAGCTCACACCAACATTTCCGATCGACGTCGATCCGGACCTCAACATGCGCCATCACTGCGGGCTCGAGCGCGAGCAGCTACGCGGTCCGTTCGAGGGTCGGCGCGAGCTCGGCACCACCACCGTGCGTGCGCTCGTGCGAGCGGCGGATCCGCTGTTCGCGAAGAAGGTCGAGGCCGCGTTCGTCGATGTCTCGACCGCACCGGACCAGTTCGTCGTCGCCGTGCGCGACAGTCGCGTCCTGCTTGCGGGTGTCGGTGGTGACGCCGTGATCGCCGTCGAGCTGGGCAAGCCGGTCGGGATCGGCGCAAAGGTCCGCGTCGTCGCGCACGGACCGCGCAACATCACGTTGTTCATCCCGCACCTCACGCTCGACAGCTCGGCGATCATGAACCTCGGTAAGGCCACACGCGTGATCGCAGCGCCGCGCGACGTACCCGGGATGATCGCAACGCTGGAGCGGCTCGCCGCCTCGAGCAACCTCGCGGCTCACGCGGGTACCGCGCTCGCGCTGCTGTTCGAGCTGGCCGGCCAGGTTCCCGGCTGGTCGCTCGACGATGCGCGTGCGTTCGCGTGGACGCTCCACGGCAACGTCTATGCATCCCCGGAGCAGTGGCTCGCCACGTGGACCGAGATCCTGAGCACGGCGATCCGCGTGGCGCCCGACGCGAAGGTCGCGGACGAGGTCGAGCGCGCACTACCGACGATCATCGCGCGCTTCGGTGCGCAGCCGGGTGGCAAGAGCACGCTCGTGCCAGGCGCGATCGCGCGCCAGCTCGCCGTGCTCCTCGCTGGCGACATCGTCGCGCGCCGGTTGCTCGCGAAGGACCTCCCCGGTGCGGCCAGGTTCGTGGCACTCGCGACCGGCCCGATCGCGAAGATCGCCGGCGCGACCCCGATCGGCAAGGAGGGTCCGCGACACCCGAACAGCGAGTCGCTGATGCGCGGCCTGTCCGCCCTCGTCACCAAGCTGCTGGGCGGCAAGGTCGTCGCCCCTACGGAGAACCAGCGGGTCATCACGCGGACCCTGTTCGAGCAAAATCTGCGTCCGTACGCCGAGATGGCGACCTGGCGGGCGGTCCTCGCCTCCGCCGGCTACTGATCGCTGGAACCGTTCTCCCGGCCGGCTGTCTCACGCCCATGCGCATCCAGCTCGTGGCCGCTGCTTTGCTCGTCTCGAGCACCGCCGGCGCATGGAGCCGGCGCGACACCGAGACCGACATCGGCCCCGCCGTCGTCCACGGCAAGCTCGAGGGACCGATTGCCGTGTTCACCGTGCGCTACGTGATCCCGGTCAAGTCAGCGATGTACACGGCGGCGTTGTCGGGGATCGACCTGCCCGCACGCGGGCTCGTCACGTCCGCGACCGCGAGATCCAACGGCGTCGCACATCCGCTCGGCATGCTTCCCGCCGAGGAAGCGAGCACCAAGTTCGGAGAGCTCGCAGACGTCGAGGAGGGCGTGGTCGGGCGTGACAAGACCAATGCGATCACGATCACCAGCAGCACCGGCCGTGCCGAGGTCGGGGTGGCCTCGGCGCGCTCCGGCGTGTTCACGATCGAGGTCACGATCGCCGCCCCGACCTGCTTCTATCGCGATGCGCGCTACGTCAGCGTGCCCGCGTCGTGGACCAAGGTCGCCGACTTCACGCTGCGACGGATCCCCGTGAACGCGAAGGCAGTGACCGCCGCGTGCGAGCCAGCGGACGAGGACGGGATCGAAGCGCCGAGGACCTGGATCGGCTTCGCAGCGCCGGAGCTGACCCGCAAGCCTTCGGGAGATCGAATCGGCGCGTTCGCGGGTCGCCTTCCGCTCGGCGAGGAGCACATCGTTCGTGTCGAGCTCGGGCTCGCGGGGCAGCTCGGCGACGTGCCACGCGATCTCGCGACCGTCGTGCTCGTCGATGGGTCGCGCTCGATGTCCTCGCAGGAAGCCGAGGCGCAGCGCCAGCTCGTTGCTTCGTATCTGAAGGCGGCGCCGGAGAGCCGCGTGCAGGTGCTCGCCTACGCACGCACGACCCGGCCGCTGTTGCCGGGGTGGACCAGTGCGTCACAGGCGGCCGCGCGCGTGGATCGCGAGCTGCGCAGCCTCGCGCCGCGCAACGGCTCGAACTTCGATGTCGCCCTCGCCGACGCGGCCATCTGGCTCGAGCGGATCCAGGGCACCCGCCGGATCGTGCTCGTCACCGACGAGCGCATGGCCGATCGCCTGGAGGCAACGCCGCCGGCAACGCTGCGCCGCTTGCTGCCGCCGGAGACCCTCGTACAGGTGGTCGCGGTCGACGAGCGGGCCACGGAGCCGCGACGCGACGAGGATGCGAAGCTCGCTCCGCTCGCCGCTGCGACCGATGGCATGGCCGTGCGCCTCGGCCCGCTCGACGATCCGAAGCAACTCGACACGACGCTCCTCGTGCGCCCGATGTCGCTCGACATGGTCAAGGTCAAGGCGCCGGGCTGGACGGAGATCGATCTCTCGCCGGGCGCCGTCCACTGCGGCAGCGAGCCCGAGGGCCTCCTGCGCGAAGGCCAGTCGTGCACCTGGTGGGGCGAAGGCGACGTCTCGTCGGGCCCGGTGGTGGTCGAGGGGCTCGTGTGGGGCAAGCGCGTGCAGCGCCTGCTCCGGCCCGACGCAGGTCATGCACGTGATGTCGCTCGCGAGCTCTCCGCGCGCGACGTGCTCGACGCGAAGCTCAAGGAGAAGGTCGATGGCCTCGCGCGTGCGGTGAACGATCACTGGTCGCTGTACGTCGCGTGGGGTGGCAGCGCGAAGTATCCCGGCGAGTTCGGGTTTGGAATGGCGGGCGGCGGATCCGGATGCGGGTGCGGCGGCAGCCACGACATCGGCATCGGCATCGGCCACGGGCACATGGGGTGGGAGCCGCCGGATCTCGCGAGCCAGCTGCGTCCGCTGCTCGCGGCGTGTCACGTCGAGAACGTGCGGATCTCCGTCGCGCTCGAGATGACGCTCGTCGAGATCGTCGAATTGAGCGCCTCGCTCGAGTTTCGGGACGACGCTTCGGCGGCGGTGCGACGCAAGCAACAGACGTGCGTCGAGGAAGCGCTGTGGGATGCGACGCCAATGGTCCGCCATGTCGAGCCGCGCGCCACGTACAACGTCACGCTGGAAGCCAAGCGTTAGGTCATAGACCTGCGCGAGCGGCAATCCGCAGAGCCGGCTGCGAACCGCAAGTCCGCTGGTTCAGGTGAGCCCCGAAGGCCCCGAAGGTCCCGAAGCAGAGTCTTCTCCTGCAGGAGAAAGCCTCTTAGGGTCTTCGAGAACTTCGGGGCTCCTCTTTCTGGAAGCACGGTCGCGTGGATTCGTCGCCGTCCGTCCGGCCGGGGCGCCCTAGCTGCGACGCAGGCTGCGCCAGGTGGCGAGCGCCCACGGCTCGTCGGTGCGCTTGCCCTTGCACGTGACGATCGCCACCTCGGGTGCCGCCGCCATCAGCCCGTGCAGGATGTGCACGTCGCCTTCGTCGTAGACCTCGGCGCGACCCTGGCGATCGTCCTCGGTGATCCGCTCGATCACCGGATGTTTCTCCGGCGCGACCGCGAGCAGCTTCTCGGAGTCGTGCTCGGCGGTCGTCGAAACGCAGGTGACCTCGACGAGGCGATCTCCGTCGGTGGCCCAGTACCGATCGTCCTCCCACGAGCCGACGAATGCGCCCGGGAGCTCCAGCTTCCAGCCCGCGTCGAGCTCGACGGTCATCGGGTGCCGCCGATAACCGAGCGCCGCGGGACGAGCGCCGGCGCGCGCGCGCATCTCCGTCGCTCGCTCGTCCTCGCCGAGGTGCTCGAGAAGCTCCGCCCATTCCGTGTATGGCAGCTCGAGCGACTTTGCCGCCTTGCGCGCCGCCTTGAGGTCCGTATCGACCTTCACCATCAGCGCGCGCTCCTCGCCATCGAGCGGCTCGCGCCACGGCACCTCGAGCGACATCGCGAGCAACGCGCTCGAACGCTCGAGCTGGCCAGGGCCATCGTCCCACCACGCGAACGCATCGGCGCCGCGCCTGGGATCCGCGATCACGGCATCGCACCACGCGCGATCGCGCGGCCCCATCGGTGTCAACACGGCCGCCGCAATCTGGAAGTCGAGCTCGGCAGGGATCCCGATCCGCGTCGCGCCACCAGCGAGCTCGCGCGCGAGCCATGCGCTCATCGCGGTGCGCGGATCCACCTCGTCCTCGGTCCACACGAAGTCGAGCTCCGCGATCACCGGCTCGATGCGCGCGACGACATCCGCGTGATAGCCCGGCCCGATCACGCTCGTCTCGCCGGTGATCTCGAGGTCGCCATCGGGCAACACGACGATCCGCACCGGCCCCGCGGCGGGATGCAGCTCGAGCGTCACGCGCTTCGGCGAGGCATCGACGACCGCGTCGCCAAGCATCCGACGGGCGATCCGCATCAGTCGCTCACCGACCTCGCGGGCGTCGGGAGCCCGCCCGAGGAGCGCGCGCAGACCTCCCTTGGCCTTCCGCGACCGTGCACGCCGAGCTAACCCGAAGCCCACGCAGGGGATCTTAGGGGAAGTTCGGGAGGGAGATCCGTGCCGTTCGACCGTATGATTCCATATGCCCGCCAAAGAGAGAGCGTCCGACGAGCAGGAGGTCGAGGCTCCCGTCACGGCGCCGCCGGAGACCGCGATCGGCGCAGCCCCGATCCAGAGCGAGGGTGAGGTTCCCGCTGTCGAGAAGGGCGGCGCGACGCCGGCCACGGCGACTGCCTCGCAGCTCGCGTTCGAGGGTGCGCAGGCCGACTCGAGCTCGATCGACCACGGCGTGCATCAGCCCGAGGAGTACCGGCAGGCGTGCGAGGCCGCCGGCATGACCGACAAGTGGAAGGAGTCCTATCGCGGCGGCCACACGAAGGCCGACTCGTGGATGGCGTCGAAGAAGGGCGGCATGAAGTTCGAGCTCAAGAAGGGCGTCAGCGCCTCGGCCGGGATCAAGGCGTGGTTCAAGGGGCCGACGATCGCCGACTTCGCCTCGATCGCCGTGGCAGAGCAGCTCGACGAGCTGCGCGACGAGCTCGGCGATCACCGCTTCGACGAGCTGTTCGGCTCGGCCAGCGGAACGCTGGACAAGGCGATTCCGGCGGCGCAGCGGCTCCACATCTCGTCGGCGATGTACACCACGCCGTTCATCGATCAGATGAAGGCGATCGCGCGCAAACAGGATGATGCGATCAACAAGCCCGAGGCCGCGACGCCGAAGACCACGACCGAGCCCACCGAGGCGAAGCAGCCGCGCCCGGGCAAGGACGCGCACGCGAAGCACGACACGAAGCACGATCAGGATCAGGTGGCGAAGAGCGACCTCGGATTCGCACGCGAAGACCTCCAGCGCGCGTAGCTGCGTGCGATAGTCGCGACCGATGGCTGAAGCCGAGCCGTACATCGACGTCGCGAGCCATCTCCGCGACGAGCTTCGGCGCGCCTGGCTGCGGGTCGAGTACCAGATCCGCCTCGGCTGGTCGCGCGGGCCGCAGGCCACGCCGCTGCCGAGCGATGACGTGGTCGCGCCATCGGATATCGGGCGCCTGTTCGCGGCCGCACGCGGCGAGGTCACCGCGACTGACGACGCCGGCGCCGCCATCGTGCTCGAGCGCTACCTCGAGGCGCATCGCGAGACCGAGGCCCGGATCGCCGCCACGCTTCGCGCGCGGACGCGCTCGCAGCTCGTCGAGGTGATGCGGCTGTTCGAGCTGACGCAGCGCCAGTGGGCGACGCTCATGTACGCGGTCCTGCCCGAAGCGGATCCGAACCTCGTGCAGGCGTATCGCTACCTCGCGCGCGATGCGAGCTGCCGCGGGCTCGACGGAAGGTTGTTGTCGCAGCTCGTCTACGACACGCCGGAGTCACGCTCGCTGATGGCGCGCGATCTCTCGCCGGGGTCGCCGCTCGTGAAGTTCCAGTTGCTCGAGCTGTCGGCGGCGGAGTCGCTGATGTACCGACGGATCCGCGGCGCGACGCGGCTCATCTACCTGCTCGATGGCACACGGCTCTCGCTCGACCCGGAGCTCTCGGAGATCGCGGAGCTGCGCAGCGGCGCGGTGTCCGGATCGTTTCCCGAGCTCACCGTCGAGCGCGCGACCTCGGCGATGGCATCCAACGAGGTCGTGCTGTGCGTGCAGGGCCAGCGTGGGCTCGGAAAGAAGCTGCTGCTCCAGCAGGCGTGCGCGCACTGGAACAAGCGGATGCTCGTGATCGACGGCAAGCGGCTCGCGCAGGTGCCGCACGCCTCGCAGCTCGGCTTGATCCGCGCGCTGATCCGCGAGCTGCGTCTGCTCGATGCGATCCCGGTGCTCCCCGATATCGACGATGCCGTCAACCTCGAGGCCGACAAGGACGAGCTGCCTGCGTTCTTCAGCACCCTTGTCGACGAATGGGGTGGCCCGGTCGCGCTCACGATCAATCGCGAGCGCATGCCGCGGATCCACCAGCGCCCGATCGTGCACCTCACGCTTGAAGTGCCCGGGCTACACGTGCGCACCGCGATGTGGCAGCAGGTCGTGCCATCGCTGACGCAGACGGAGGCGGAGAGCCTGTCGGGGCGATTCGCGATTCCCGGCGGCATCATCGTCGCGGCTGCGCAGGCGGCCACCGCGGGTCGGATGCCGGATGCCGGCGCGCCACGCGGCGAGGATCTCGCTCACGCGGTCGCGGGGCAGCTCCATCAGCGGATCTCGCGGCTCGGCAAGAAGCTACCCACGCCTTACGATCTCGAGGACCTGATCGTCGACGACGACACGCGGAACGCGCTGCTCGAGATCGTGGCCGCGGCGAGCCAGCGCCGCAGGATCCACGACCACTTCAAGCTGCGCGGCGCGCAGGGCATCAGCGTGCTGTTCTCCGGTCACCCCGGCGTGGGCAAGACGATGTCGGGCACCGTGCTCGCGAAGCGGCTCGGCCTCGAGATCTACGAGATCGACCTCTCGCAGGTGGTCTCGAAGTGGCTCGGCGAGACCGAGAAGAATCTGAGCGACGTGTTCGATGCAGCCGAGCCCGGCCACGTGGTGTTGCTGTTCAACGAGGCGGACTCGCTGTTCGGCAAGCGCACGAGCGACGTCAAGAGCAGCAACGATCGCTACGCGAACCTCGAGACGAACTACCTCTTGCAGCGGCTCGAGCGGTTTGGCGGTCTCGCGATCCTGACCACGAACCTGACCTCGGCGATCGATCAGGCGTTCAAGCGACGGTTCAGCTACGACGTGTTCTTCAGCTTTCCGAGCCCGGAGATGCGCGCGGAGCTGTGGCGACGCACCCTGCCGGAGCGCGCGCGCGCGGCGGAGATCGACTACGACCAGCTCTCCGATGCATACGAGCTCTCGGGCGGCTTCATCAAGGTCGCGTGCGAGCGCGCGGCGTACGTCGCGGGCGCGAACAACGTCGAGATCGATAACGCGCTGCTGCGCATGACGATCGAGCGCATGTACCGCGAGCGCGGTAAGGTCAGCACCGCGGGCAGACTGGAATGAGCGATCTCGATGAGAACAAGCGTGGCCTCCTGACGCCCAAGCAGACGGAGTACCTGCTCGCGATGCATCCCAGATCGGGCGGGATCCTGGTGCTGATCCCCATCTTCGCGTTCCTCGTGATCGGGCTCGGCCTGGTCACGCGGCTCGAGGTCGATCCACCGGAGCGGCTCGCCGTGTTCGGGATGCTCGCGGTCGCCATCCCGGGAGCCATCATCTACGGCATCCGGCGCTCCGTTGGCCGGATCCGCGCGGAGATCACCGAAGGTCGGCTCGAGCGGTTCGACGGTGCGATCACGCACGTGCAGCCATCGAGCCTCGGCAGCCGGTGGGGCTTCATCATGGTCGCCGGCCGCCACCTGTCCGTGGCACCTGCGACGTTCGATACCAGGCGCAAGGACGTGGTCGGCAAGGAAGTCACCGTCTACGCGCTGCCCAGGTCGCGGATCGCTATCGCGTTCGATCCGCCGCTGTGAACAGCACGATCCGCTGATCCGGCAGGAACTCCAGCGACTCGACGAACGTGAAGCCGAGCCCGCCGAGCTCCTTCTGGATCCGCGGAAGCGTCATCTTGTGCTCCGGCTTGATCGGCACCGCCGGATCCTCGCCACGGTACTCCACGAGCACGAGCCGCCCACCGGGCCGCAGCGCGGCATGGATCCCCGCCATCACGGCCGCCGGATCCGAGAGCTCGTGATAGACGTCGACGAGGAGCACGAGGTCGCAGCACGCCGCGGGCAGCTCCGCCGAGTGTTCGGTGGCACGAATGATCCGCGCGTTCGTGATCCGCTCGCGCGTCACGGTGGCGGCGAGGAGCTTCAGCATCTCCGGCTGCAGATCCGTCGCGTAGACGGTGCCAGTGGGCCCGACCGCGCGCGCGAGCCGCACCGTGAAGTAGCCGGTGCCGGCGCCGACGTCGGCCGCGGTCATGCCCGGCGCGAGCTCGAGCGCGGCGACCACCTTGTCGGGCTGCTCCCGCTCGGTCCGATCCGCACGGTCGAGCCAGTCCGCGCCGAGGTAGCTGCACGTCTGCGCGATCTCGCGGCCCTGGTAGCGCCCGCTGCCGTCGTCGGCCGGGCGCGGCGCGCTCGAGCTGCCACAGGCGACAAGCACGAGCACCACGGCGAGGAAATTCACATGCGCAGCGTAGCGTGAGATCCTCGGCGCGAGATGCGGAACCTGAACGTGGCCATCGCAATCGCGCTCGCGTGCACCACGCCGGCGTGCACGCTGATCACGATCGGCGCGGTCAGCACCACGGTGCGCCTCCACAACCTCCGGGTCGACGACAAGGAGGAGTGGAACTACGGAACGCCGCTCCTCGTTGGTGCGGTGTGTGGGCTCCTGGTGGACATCGTGTTCTTCCAGCTCGCCAACCGGATGTGGTCCAAGCCGATGACGTAGGCTGCGGGCGTGCAGTTACCCGGCTATCGCATCGACTGGACAACGCCGAGCGGTGAGCTGATGGCCTACGAGCCGCGGCTCGACGAGGTGGTCGGGCATGTGCGCGTGCTCGCGGCCGCGTACAACGATCCGCACAACGCACCGCTGCTCGGGCACACGCAGGTGCTCGCTGACAGTGAGGTCCTCGATCACTACGAGTCGCTACTCGGGCAGGAAGCGCATCCGTTTCTCCTGTTCGCCGATGGGGAGCTCGCCGGCGACGGCGACATCCGGGGCATCGCCGACGGTGCGGGTGAGTTCGCGTTCATGATCGCGGCGCCGTCCGCTCAGGGCAAAGGGCTCGGGACGCGGTTCGCGACGATGCTCCACGTGTTCGCGTTCACGCACCTGCAGGTCGACCGCCTCTACGCCTCCATCGTGCCGGCGAACACTGCGTCGCGGCGCGTGTTCGACAAGCTCGGCTACGTCGTCGATGACTCCGCGACCGCCCGCGAGTACGCCGACGAGGGCGACGTGACAATGGTGATCGACAAGGCCACGTTTGCACGACAGCACGCGGCGGCGATGGCGCAGATCCGCATCGCGATGAGATAGTCCGCGCATGGCCACAGCGTCACAGGTGCTCACCGGGCTCGTCGCGTTTCTGCACCTGTACTTCCTCGTCCTCGAGATGTTCCTGTGGGCCACGCCGTTCGGCGCGAAGACGTTCAAGCGTCCGCTCGCCGAGATGGAGTCGCAGAAGGTGCTCGCCGGTAACCAGGGCCTGTACAACGGCTTCCTCGCCGCGGGCCTCGTGTGGACGTACTTCGGCGATCCGGCGCTGATGTTCCAGGTCCGCGTGTTCTTCCTCGTGTGCGTGGTGATCGCCGGAGCCTACGGCGCAGCCACTGCATCGAAGACGATCCTGTTCGCGCAGTTCATCCCTGGTGCGCTCGCACTCGCGGTCACGCTGGCGGCGCGGTACGCATAGCGTCCTCGGGATCGTGGATCACGATCCGCACGCCGTTCTCGTTCGGCTCGATCGGATAGCCGCGGCGGCGCGCCAGCTCGCCCGTCACCGCGGCACCGAAGAAGAACACCTGCGCCGAGTAGTGAACCCAGAGCAGTAGCAGCACGACCGAGCCGCCCGGGCCGTAGACCACGCCGAGCGCCTTGTGGCCGAGGTAGGCCCCGATCAGCGTCGCGCCGATCGCGAACAGCACCGCCGTCACGAGTGCACCGCGCCACGCATCCCGCCACGCGAGCTTCGCATCCGGCAACAGCTTGAACAGCGCTGCGAACATCAGCGTGGTCGTGACGAGCGAGATGATCGTCTCCCCCGCGCGGAGGATGAAGCGGGCCAGCGTGTCTTCGAGAACATGCGTGGAGGTGACGAGGACGGTCTTCACGATCACCACGCCGACGATGAGCACGCTGACGAACAGCACGAGCAGCAGCGAGAGCCCCCGTCGTCGCAGCTGTAGCCTGCCCTTCCCCTTCAGTCCGCGTCCCGACTTCGGCGAGATCTCCCACATCTGATCGAGCGCGCGCTTCATCTGGCTGAACAGCCGCGTCGAGGCATAGATCAGCACGACGAGCCCGAGCACGTGCGCGATGCCGCTGCGCGGGCCGCCCGACGCTCGATCCAGGAGCGCAAAGATCGTGTTCGCACCATCCACGCCGATCCAGCGCGAGAGATCCTGCATCACGCTCGCGCGCCCGAGCTCGTTACCGATCACGATGCTGGCGAGCCCTAGCGCGATGTACAGGAGCGGGGCGACCGAGAGCAGCGCCGAGAACGCCACCGCGCTGGCAAGCATGCGGCCGCCATGACGGGAGTACGACCGGCCCGCGTCGGCGATGAGTCTACGAGCCGCCCGGAACATCCCCGCCGAGCATATGTCCGGTCGCCGTCCGAAAATGGGGTCGGACCCCATTACCGGACAACGGTGGTGAAGGTCTGCCACTGAACCACCAGTCCAGCTGGTAAGCCCGCGGCATACCGTCGGGCAGCAGGCGGCACACGGGTCGCACCTCCTGGCCGCATGCTGCTCGCGCTCCTGGCACTGATTCCGCTGCTGGTACTCACGTACTTGCTCTGCTACGGCGGGTTCTCCGGCCCGATCGACTGGCTCATGCACACCCAGCGGCACCTGCGGCGGAGCGGGCGCAAGGTAGTCGCGCTGACGTTCGACGACGGTCCGGATCCGGTGCGCACGCCGGCGCTGCTCGACGTGCTCGCCGAGGCGAACGCGCCCGCGACGTTCTTCCTGCTCGGCGACGCGGTCGAGATGCATCCCGAGGTGGTCACGCGCATCGCAGCCGAGGGTCACGAGGTCGGCAATCACACGTACTGCCATCGCTACCTGCCGCTTGCCCGATCGCGCAGCGTCGAGCGGGAGCTCGCGAAGACCGACCGCGCGATCGCGGATGCGACGGGCCAGGTCCCGAAGGTCGCGCGCCCGCCCTGGGGTGGTCGCTCGCCGTGGACGGTCCGGGCGTTTGCCCGCCTCGCGAAGCGGCTCGTGCTGTGGGACGTCAACAGCTACGACTGGAAGGGCAAGCCGGCGGCGGAGGTCGTGGAGCGCGTCCTCGAGCGCACGCGGCCGGGCAGCATCATCCTGATGCACGAGGCGCGCGACGGTGGCGAGGAGACGATCGAGGCGGTGCGGCAGTTGATCCCGGCGCTGCGCGCCCGCGGCTACGAGCTGGTCACCGTGAGCGGGGCGATCTAGGGACGTCCCGACCGGAAGGCAATCCACGCGACCGTGCGGCAGAATCGTGAGCCCCAAAGTTCCCGAAGACCCTGAGGAGAGGCTCTCTCCTCGAAGAGAAGAGTCTGCTTCGGGACCTTCGCGGCCTTCGGGGCTCACCTGAACCAGCGCACCCGTTTCGCAGCGTGCTGCGCATTGCCGCTCGCACGTGTATGCCGCTTCGCTAGGCGGGCGTGTCGCGGAGGTGTGCGATCACGGGACCGTGGTCGCTCGTGCCGACGTCGCGATAGTGCTTGCAGGTGACGTCGCCACCGACGAGCGCGCGGTGGGCGGCGATGTAGTCGAGCCGCCAGCCGATGTTGCGCTCGCGCAGATTGCGCCACGGCGCCCACCACGTGAACAGGCGATCGTTCTCGGGCTCGACATGGCGACCGACATCGACGAGCCCGTGCGAGAGCAGCTTCTCGATCAGCTCGCGCTCCTCGCCGGTCTGCCCGACCATCGGCTTGCGGAGCACGGGATGGACGTCCATGAACGTGCGGGCGACGTTGTAGTCACCGCACAGCACGAGATGCTTGCCTGCCGATTCGAGCGCGCCGGTCCACGCCTCGAGCTCGCGGAGGAACTGCATCTTCGCGGCGAAGTCCTTGCCGCCGTTCGGCACGTAGACGCTGCCGAACACGATCGATCCGATCTCCGCGATCGCGATCCGGTTCTCGAGATCGAACGGCGGGTGCGTGTACACCGGCGCGTCTGCGAACGTCTTCTGGCGCAGCAGCAGCGCGACACCGGAGTAGCCGCCTGCACCGTGAAAGTGCGTGTGATAGCCGGCGACGTTCGCGATCGGCTCGGGCACTTGCTCGGGAGACGCCTTGATCTCCTGCAGGCAGATGACGTCGGGCTCCTCGCCGTCGATCCAGTGCAGGAGCTGCGACGAGCGGGCGCGGATCCCGTTGACGTTCCAGGTCGCGACTTTCACGGTTCTCCTGATAGCACAGCGCGGTTCTCATGACATTCCAGGTGGTTCCACGAGGTAGAAAACAAACGTTTGTTTTTCTTTCCAGGCCGCGATACGAGTGGATCGTGGCGAAGCGAGCTGTGAAACCGAGCGCCGACGGGATCCTCGATGCCGCCGAGCGCGTGCTTGCCGAGCAGCCATACAGCGAGGTCTCGCTCCGCACGCTGATGGCGGCGGCGCAGGTCTCGACCACGGCGTTCTACGCGCGGTTCGACTCCAAGGACGCGGTCCTGGCGGCGCTGACCGCGCGGCTGTTCGCGGACCTCCATCAGAGCGCGCCCGCGGTGCTCGATGGCGCGCGAGATCTGGAATCGGGCATCGAGCGCGGCGTCGAGCTGCTGTGCGAGAAATTCGCGAAGCGCAAGGCGCTGGTCCGGCTGATCCTCTCGGAGGCCGGTGGCTCGGCCACCGCGATGGAAGCCCGGCAGATCGAGTACCAGCTGCTCGCCGCGTTCCTCGTGATGCGGTTCTCGTCGCTCAAGCGCGTGCGCATCGCGGATCCCGAGGCGCTCGCGTGGGCGCTGATCGGCGCGCTCGAGATCCAGATCGTGCGCTGGGCCGTGTGGAACGAGATCGAGCTCCCTGCCCTGCGCGCGCAGCTGATCGCCGTCGCGCGCGCCATCCTTCCGCGACCGGAGAAATCATGAAGCGAGCGCTCCTGCTGATCCTCCTCGGTGCGTGCAGCGATGCGCCCGCCGTTCACGTCACGATGCAGGTCGCGGATACTCCGCCCGCGTACGGCGAGACGCCGTTCCCGACCGATGCGGTGCGCGACGGCGACCACCTCGGCTCGATCGCGGGCCTCGATGCGATCGTCGCGCACCACGCCGATGCGGTTGCCGCCCACCTCGCCGCGCTCGATGGGTTTGGGGTTCGCCCCGTCGTCGAGTTCTTCCTCGACGCGGATCTCGCGCTCGACGATGTCCCCGCCGGCGGCGCAGGCGTGGTCAGCGTGGATCCAGACTCACCCGACTTCCTGCACGAGATCCCGATGGACTGGCGCTACGACGCCGAGCGCCACGTCATCGCGGGATCACTCGCCACCGGCATCCCGCTGCGCGAAGGCACCCGCTATGCGGCGTTCGTGACCACCGCGATCGGCGCCGCACCGCTGCGCGGTCTCGACGATGTCCCCGCGCGGTGGAGCTCCACCGCCGACGCGCTCGTCGCGCTCGAGCGCGATGACCTCGCGGGCCTTGCGGTGTTCACCACCGAGCACGCGAGCGCACCACTCCTCGCCGCCGCGACGCTGCAGGCCATGGCGCCCGCACCGACGCTCGTGTTCGATCGCCCCGAGCTTGTCTTTGCGGGCACCACCGCGCTCGATCGGATCATCGGCCAGGCGACGCGCGCCACCACGGGCGATCGTGCTGGGCTCGAGCGCTGGGGCAATGACAACCCGACCGGCATCGCACACGACCACGTCGGTGTCGTCGGCACCGGCCTCATCACCGTGGCGCGGTTTCGCAACGACGACACGCACACCGATGGGCCCGAGGACGAATCGTTCGCCCAGCCACCCGCGATCCGCGCCATCGAGCAGATTCCGATCACCTTCATCCTCCCCGCTGCGCCGCCGCCTGCCGCCGGATATCCCGTCGTGATCTACGGCCACGGCCTCGGCGCGGGACGCGATCAGCTCCTGTCGTTCGCGGAGCCGCTGACCGCACAGGGCTTCGCCGTCGTCGGCATCGACATGGTGGGCCACGGCTCTCGGTACAACCCGGCCGATGACATCGCGAACATGTCGGTGCAGCTCCCGCAGTTCACCGGCGTCGGGGCCGGCCCCGACGGGTTCGGCGATCGCACGGGCATCGGCTCTACGTTCGATTTCTTCGAGGGCTTTCTTGGCATCGCAGCGGTTCGTGATGGCATCCGCCAGTCAGCGCTCGATCTGTGTCGCGTATCGCAGCTGGTGCATCGCGCGGATCTCGATCTCTCGGCGCTCGCCGGCCCCGGCGGTATGCCGAAGCTCGATGCCTCGCACGTCGCGTACATGGGCGAGTCGTTCGGTACCGTGGTGGGCACGGTGTTCGCGGCGATCGAGCCGTCGATCGACCTCTACATCCTCGACGTGCCCGGCGGCGGCATCCTCGACAAGCTGCTGCCCTCGAGCGCCGAGATCGGCTCGCTCGCGCTGCCGTTCATCGAGACCATCTACAACCCGAAGCAGAAGCTCGATCGCTTCAGCCCGCTGATCGGGATGATGCAGTCCGTGATCGACGGCGCCGATCCGCTGACCTACGCGCCCCACATCCTGCACGACCGGTTCTCCATCGCCGGCACGCCGCTCGGTCCGCGCAGCGTGATCGCGATCGAGGTCGTCGGCGATCAGGTGCTCTCGAACCTGGGGACCACCGCGCTCGCGCAGGGCCTCGGCCTCGACGTCCTCGCGCCGCACCTCGAAGCACCGGCCGGTCTCGAGACCATCGCCTCGCCCGCTGCGGGCAATCGCAACGGCCAGACCGCCGTGCTCGTGCAGTACGAACCCGCCACGCACGGTGCGAACTGGAGCAGCGAGCACGGGATGCTCCGCTACGACCCGGCTCCTGATCCCACCGGCGACGTGCCGTTCCGGCTGCTACCTGATCCCATCACGATCGACAACCCGATCTACGAGACCCTCGATCAAGTGCTCGAGATCCTGACCACCCACCAGGCCGGCGCCGCACCACGCGTCAGGATGACGAAGCCGCCGGTCGCCGACTTCGATGGCGACGGCCGGCCCGACGATACGGACCCGGCTCCGCTCGATCCAACGCACTAGGGGCGCCAGGGGGCGACCCGGCCGGACGGACGGCGATGAATCCACGCAACCGTGCTTCCAGAAAGACGAGCCCCGAAGTTCTCGAAGACCCTATGGAGAGTCTCTCCTGCAGGAGAAGACTCTGCTTCGGGACCTTCGGGGCCTTCGGGGCTCACCTGAACCAGCGGACTTACGGTTCGCAGCCGGCACTGCGGATTGCCGCTCGCGCAGGTCTATGACCTACGCGCTAGCTGAACGCGAGCGAGCGACGCTCGTGAATGCGCGGAAGGATCTCCTCGCTGCGTCGCTGTGCCTCGTCGCGAATGCGTGCGTGCTCGAGGAGGAGGTGCGTGATCGGATAGGTCACGCCGGAATCCTCCGGAGCGCTGATCACCAGCTCGAACGAGCCGTGAGTCCAGTCGAGCAGCGACATCATCACCGCGCGTGTCGGTGCCGACTGACCGGAGGCGCCGGCGCCGACGATGCGACCGTCGATGAGATCGATCCACGCCGTCTGCGCGCCGAACAGGACGAGGCGGCCGGTCTTGCGCTCGTGCTCGAACATCGTGAGCAGACCGGGCAGCTCGATATCGGCGAGCGAGCCGCGGAGGACGACGCGGTCCGTGACGACGAGGGGTTGCGCATGTGGAAGGCGGCGAGCGCGCGCCACGACCTCGATCGCGGTGAACGGCTTCGCGATGAAGTCCATCGCACCGGCCTCGAACGCGATGTCGATATCGGAGGGCTGCTCGGAAGTGATGATCACGGGGACCATCGCGAGCGCCGGATCGGCGGCCAGCTCGGCGATCACGCGGAGGCCGTCCATCACGGGCATGTCGCGCTCGATGAGCACCACGTCGGGCGTCTTGCGCAGGCACGCCGCGAGGACCTCCATTCCGGTCGTGGCGATCGCCACGGTACAGCCGGCCTCGTCGAGCGCGCACGACATGCGCTCGAGGACGCGGATGGAGCGATCTGCGATCACCACATGCAGACCGGCCGGGCGCGCGCTCGTGCGTCGCTCGCGCACGATGCGCTCGATCGCGATCGCGAACATGTGATCCATTGGCGAGATCGCCGACTGAAACGCGATGCCGACGCCGGCGACGCGACCGAGCGAGCGAGCCTCGGCCTCGGGCAAGCTGTGCGTGACGTTCGCGTGCGTGTAAAGCCGGCGACCTTCGTGCGTGATCGCGACCTGCAACTCGGTCCCGTTCGGGAACGGCGCGGTCATCCGCAGGAACATGCCGGTTCTCGACAGATCCTGGAGGCTCACCTTCTGGGTCACGCCCTGCGCGGTGATCTCGACGGGAAGTTCCACCGTGTATCGGTCTGCTTGTCTGCGCACGATGAATCTCAATAACCCCGGTGGCCGGACCACGACTAGCAGAACCTGTCGACGCATCCCCACACGTACCCGACGGGTGTCAGCGGGGAGGCGAGAGCGGGTTACGGAAGCGATCCGCCTTACGCGGGCTACGTGCGTTCGCGCTTCTGGCGGTACTCGTCGACACCGTCGAGGACGGGAGCCTTATCTGACTTCACTTCGGCAATCTCGCCCGTGACCTGCTGGAGCTCGGGGCGCTCCTCCGGGGTGGGGGTCGCCTGGATCAGCGCGCGGCCGAGATCGTCGAGACCGATCATCTCGGCGATCGCTGCGATGGATCGCGGCTGATACATACCAGCTCGATACGGATACGTCATCGCGACAGCGAGAACCTCGCTCCTGCGACCGAGCACGGGATCCGGAGGGAACCACGTGAACAGCACGCCGCCTTCGATCGGCGCCCCCGCGTGGTTCGGATCGATCGGTGTCGCGAGGCGGATCGGATCGTCGCTCATGCCGCCGCCATCGGCCATGTCGACGTGCACGGGGATGAGCTCGCGCACGATGCGGCCGTTCGCGACCATGATCGCGCAGATCGCCGACGGTGCGCCGCGCGTATTCTGGCTCGCGCACACGCTCGCGATCGGCAGCGGCCGAACGTCGGCGGTGGCAGGCACCGGGCCGGAGAGATCGATCATGCCGACGCCGGAGTAGCGACCCATCCCCCAGTTCGCGACGGGAACTGCGATCGATCCATCGAATGCGAGGAGTACCGAGAGCTGCTTTGGTTCCCACGGGCGCAACAGCTCAGCGCTCGTCATGCCGATCGTCTTGGTGCCGTTCGTGACGAGCAACACGGGCGCGACGAGCTCGCGCGTGGCCGATGCGACCAGCGCCGCCACGCCACGCAGCTCCATCGCGTCTCTGTCCCGGGGCGGCACATGCAGACTGTCCCACGAGCGATGAGGATCACTCAACGGGACACGCGCTCACCCTGCGCGTCGGCGCGCATCGCTACCCCACGTTGCGCAGCCATTTGCGCCACCCGCGGCGGGCACGACCCGTGCAGCCTCTGGTTCGCCATGAGCCCCCCTCTGCGTGAACCGAATCTGCTCGGCCGCGTGCGGAGATTCCGCATCGTCGTCGGCATCGATCTCTCCGAGTACGCCGACATCGTGATCGAGCACGCACTCGATCAAGCCGCGCGTCACGACGCTCCCGAGCTGCACTTCCTGACGGTGAAGGAGAAGCGCAAGCCGGCTTCCGAGGACCTCAAGCAGGCGCTGTGGGACCGC
Source organism: Haliangiales bacterium (assembly GCA_038206055.1). Lineage (GTDB taxonomy): Bacteria > Myxococcota_A > Polyangia > Haliangiales > Haliangiaceae > JABFXX01. The sequence goes on along the minus strand of JBBRBG010000014.1, from coordinate 5,653 downwards.
GTGTATCCGGCGCTCGAGACGTTCAATCAGTACGGTAGCGAGTGGCGCGCACGCCTGCACGTGCGGCGCGGCACCCCCGACGAGCAGATCGCGCAGCTCGCCGACGAGATCCGGGGCGATCTGATCGTCGTCGGGCAGTTCGGCCTGCATCGGAACAACATCCCGAACCGGGTGATCCGCGTCGCGCCATGCCCGACGCTCGTCGTCGGGATGCCGGGTGCGGCCGATACGTCGCCGCGCTGCGGGATGTGCGCGGCAGTGCGCGAGGACTCCGATGGCGAGAGGTGGTTCTGCGCCGCGCACGGAGCCACGGCCGAACGGCTCGACAACAGCATCACGCCCATGACGACGTGGTCGGCCGGCTCGCTCGTTTACGGCTGACCGTGGCATCATGACGGGGTGACCGTCCCGTTCGCCGACGAGGTTCGCGATCCGCCGACTTTGCGCGGTGCGCTGGTCGGCACGTTCCGCCGCTTGATGCGGCTCTACTTCCGCGACATCGAGCGGTTCGGCGAGGCGCCGGCGGCGGGAACCCGCGGGCGCGTGTTCGTCTCGAACCACTCCAATGCGCTCCTCGATCCGGTGCTGGTGATGACCGATGCACCGTGCGAGATCTCGCCGGTCGCGAAGTCGACGCTGTGGGACATTCCCGGGCTGTCGTGGCTGCTCGATCGCGCCGGCGCGGTGCCGATCATCCGCAAGAAGGACAGCCCCGACAAGGACGCGTCGGCGAACGCCGCCATCTTCGACAAGATCGCCGTGCACATCGCCGGCGGCGGAAACATCCTGATCTTCCCCGAGGGCACGAGCCACTCCGAATCCAAGCTCGCCCCGCTCAAGACCGGCGCCGCGCGCATGCTGGCTGCCGCCGCGGAGCGCAACGGAACGCCACCGACGTTCCAGGCCGTCGCACTCGAGTTCGATGCACCGAGTGACTTCCGCTCGCGCTGCCTCGTGCTGTGGGGGCCCGTGCGCACCTATGCGGACGTGCCGGGCAACGGCGAGGAGAAGATCCGCGCCGCGACCGCGCAGATGGAGGACGATCTCAAGGAGCTCCTCGTCGAGGGCGAGACGCACCAGGATCGCATGCGCATCGCGCGCGTCGCGGAGCTGCTCGCGGCCGATGCTGGCGATCGCACGCTCGGCGGCTGGTCCGCCGTGGGTCGGCAGGTCGAGCTCGCGGCGCGCACGCTGCGCACCGTGGACTCGGCGCTGATCGCGCGCGTCGCGCAACACGTGGACGCGTACTACGGCGAGCTCGAGCGTCTCGGCTTCGACGATGCGCAGATCGCCGGTGGTCCTCCGGCGCCCCAGGCCGTGCCACTCTCGCCGCTGCGCCGGGCGGCCCTCGCACCTCTCGCCGCCTCGGGCTTCGCGCTCTACTGGATTCCTTACTTCGTACCGCGCTGGATCGCACGCAAGGCGGACCCCGACGCCACTTCGACGATCAAGCTCGGCGCCGCACTCGTCGTCTATCCGCTGTGGGCCGCAGGCCTCGTCGCGGGCTCGATGGTGCTGCTGCCGCCGCCGCTGTCGTTTGCGGCCGCCGCTGTCGCGCTGACCTCACCGTTCGCCGCGCTGCGCTGGCTGGATGCGATCTATCTGAAGAAGCCAACGCCGTCCTCGGATGTCGTGGCGCGATTGTCACGGCTGCGTATCGCGGCGCGTACGGCGATCGACGAAGCACGCGACAAGCTGCCTTCGTAGCGCGTCGGGGAAGCGCGAACGCGCAGGCGGTCACGGTTATTTCGTCATTCGATCCGCAACGATAACCGCGTCGGCCTGTCTCCTCGTCGATGAAATGCGCACTCGTCATGATGGGTCTCTTGGCGATCGCGTCGCCTGCACGCGCGGCTCCGACGCAGGAGGAGACCTGGCTCGCCGGGCTGACGGATCGCGTCGTTGCCGATGCGAAGGCCGGTAAGCCGCTGGTCGTCGAGATCCACGTGCCGCTGTGCGAGAGCACGATCATCGCGTGCGGCAACAAGAAGCTCGGCGACGGCGATAATCCGGAGACGAACCTCTACTGGTCGACGACGCCCGGGTTCGGCGAGTGGTTCGCACGCCGCGGTAGTGGCTGGAAGCGGATGCTCAAGCAGAAGGCAGGCGAGACCGGCGACGGTGATGTCCTCGCGGTGCACGTGTACCGGCGCGTGATCAGCACGCCGTCGACATGGCGCAAGAAGGGCGCGCCCGACAAGCTCGAGGTCGATCTCGTGATCCACGGCTGGCGGGGTACGGCGATCGATCGCGCGCTCGCCGCGTACGCAGAGGACATCTCCGGCTCGAAGGCGCGCACCGTGACACTCACCGACGGCACCACGCTCGACGCCGGAGGCGCGGCGCAGATCGTGGCGTGGGTCGGGCACAACCGCCTGATGGATCTCGAGTCGTTCCAGTGGCCAACGCCAGGCACGCTGACGAAGGGCGCGATCGCGATCGCGTGCCACACGGCCGCGTACATGGAGGACGAGGTTCCGGCGGCGACGCGTGTTCCGCTGCTGATGACGCGCGACTTCCTGTTCGCGAACGCGGCACCGCTCGAGGCCACGGTGCTGGCGTTCGCGAACGGCGGAACGTACGCCGCGATCCGGCTCGCCGCCGCGACCGCGTACGCCGGCGTGCAGAAGCGCGAGGTGCGCCAGGTCTACGGCGCGTTCACGAATCCCGCCGACAGCCGGTGGAAGAAGAAGTGACTACTTCTTCACGTGCGGCAGCAGCGGCTCGTGGAGCTCGTCGTTCGCCGGCCGCGCGCCGCCATTGCGCGTGAATAGACGCAGCGAGGCGAGGATCGCATCTGCAGCGGGCCACTCCGGCTCCGCGCTGCGCACGGTGACGATGATGCCGCCCTGGATTCCGAGATCATGGGGCGCCATCGCGAACACATAGATGTACGGCAAGCCGTGCGTGCGCGACGGCTCGACGTCGGCGCGATAGCCACTCGCACCCGGTAGCGAGATCGCGAACGTGCCCGCGATGCTCGCCGCATCGGCGCTGCTCGCCGCCGCTTCGCGCGCCTTGTCTTCGAGAATCCCGTCGCGATCGATCAGCAGCGCGGCCGCGAACATCGACACCTCGAGCTCGCCGACCGTCTTGCCATCCTTGTGCTCGCGGCACCGCAGGACGGAGGCACCCGCCGCGATCGGCGTCAGCTCGACCTCGCTCGGAGCGGTCATCTCGAGGCCGATCGATGGCAGCCCGCGTTGGCGGGAAGCGGTCGGAGCATGTCGATAAGCGCGTATGCCTATGATTCTATTGCGGGAGCACCCGAAGTGGGAGGAAACATCGTGTGCAGGTCATCCTCGCGGGATCTCAGCGGATTGCTCTACAATGGATGGTGATGAGACTCGCCACGTGCGCGCTCACCTTCGCGATCTCGGCCTGCTCGCCGTGGTCTGGCGGTGCCGCATTTCACTGTGAGACCGACGCGCAATGCACCGGCGGACCCGGCGCGGGGCGCTGCGAGATGCTCAACGGCCTGTGCAGCTTCGAGGACGCGGAGTGCACCTCGGGTCAGCGCTACGGCACCTCGAGCGGAACGCTCTCCGGTGTCTGCGTCGGCGACGAGCCACCGATCGATGCGGCGGTCGACGTCTCGATCGATACACCCGACGGGTACATCGCCGACGCGCGCCAGTGCTTCGGCACACCGATCAACATCTGCCTCACCAGCGTACCCGTGAATCCGATGAACCTGCCCCTGACGATCAACACCGATAGCGACTGCACGCAGGTGGTCACGCAGGCGAATGGGCCCGAGCTGTGCGTCGTCGCAGCGACGACGATCACGGTTGGTGGCGCCACGCACGCGGTCGGCAGCCGCGCGCTGGTCCTCGTTGCAACGGACGCGATCGACGTGCAGAGCGCACTCGATGTATCGAGCTCGACGGGCGCAGCAGGCGCAGCCGCGAACTCCCCTGTGTGCACGGTCGCGCAGGCGGGCGCCGACGACACCGGCGGCGGTGCCGGAGGTGCGGGCGGCGGATTCCAGGCGAAGGGCGGCGATGGCGGGCGCGGCGACGAGAACAACAACGGCGCGCCAGCCGGCAAGGCGGCCGGCGGTGTCGCGGGCGCATCGCAGACCACCGCCGTCATCCGCGGCGGCTGCAAGGGCGGCGACGGCGGCACGGCGGGAGCGCAGCGCGGTCTCGGCTCGGCGGGCGGCGGCGCCGTGTACCTGATCGCGGGATCGAGCATCACGATCGGAACGAACGGCGGCGTCTACGCGGCGGGCGCCGGCGGATTGTTCGGCAATAACTGCGATGGCGGCGGCGGCGGCGGATCGGGGGGCATGATCGGTTTCGATGCTCCGACGATCACGATCATCGGCAAGGTCGCCGCGAATGGCGGCGGTGGCGGCGGCGGCGGCGGCAGCGGCACTGCGGGTGGCGCGGGCGGCGACGGCACCACGACGAACTACAACACGCGCGCCGCAGCAGGCACCGCAGGTGCGGGCAATGCGGGCCCCGGTGGTCAGGGCTCCGCCATCGGCAACACCACCGGCGCCACCGGCGGCAACGGTGATTGCGGTGGCGGTGGCGGTGGCGGTGGCGTCGGTCTCGTATGGACGCACGGCACCGTCACCGGCAACCAGATCTCGCCGGCCGCCACACCGAAGTGATCCGGAACGACTGATGGGCCGGGATTCCTCCCGACCCATCGCGTCGCAGAAGTCGCCGCGCGGTTCAGGCCGGGACGCCGACGAGGCGCGCGGGCGGCGCGGGCGGCGCGACACGCTCGGGCTTGATCAGCGCGAACAGGCCACCCGCGGTCCCGAGTGCCCCGGTCCCGAGCAGCAAGGTCAGGCCGATGCCGCCATCTGCACCGGCAGCGCTCTTCAGCAGCATGCCGATGCCGAGGCCGATCACCCCGAGCAGCAGCGAGAAGAAGCCAGCCGCGCGGCCGAACCTCCGCTTGCTGACGCCGAACGCACCGATCGCCGCGAGGAGGATCGCCGGGACGAAGATCGCGAACACGATGCCCTTCATCGCGTCGAGGCCTTCCTTCGCAGACGCGACGGCTTCGCTGTTCATCGCCGCCGCGCGCACGTCATCGCTGTTCGCCGCGTCGCCCGCGACCTGCAGGCCCTTGATGATCTGGAACGCGCTGGCCGAGCCGGAGTAGTCGGCGCGGTGGATGGTGACCATCGGGAGGAAGAACGCGAGGATGCCGAGGATGCCGCCGGCGAGAACGAGGAACTTGCTTGCCTTCATGACCGTCTGTGCCTTTCGTGGAAGAGGCTGACCCCTCGTGCAGCTGATGGGCCACGCGACGAGTCGTTCCAGTCCGCACAGTTGGCCGAGAGCACGGGTCCACCTGCACCCGGCTCGCGAGCCGAGCTGGGCCCGCGCCGACCCGATCAGGCGTAGATCATCTTCCGGGTCATCCCGCCGTCGATCACGATGTTCTCGCCGGTGACAAACCCGGCCTCGCCCGAGAGCAGCCACGCGCATAGCCCGGCGACATCGTCCGGACGCCCGACCCGCCCCACCGGATGCTGCGCATGATCGGTGCGCGAGAGCTTCGGCGCCCTGCGCTGGTCGCGCGGTGCGAGCTCGTCGGTCGCGATCCAGCCCGGGCTGATGCTGTTGACCCGGATCTGGGGGCCGAGGCTGATCGCCAGCGCGTGGCCGAGCGCGACGATCCCGCCCTT
>JBBRBG010000013.1:0-83326 GCA_038206055.1 Haliangiales bacterium | reverse complement strand
CGCCGGCGGTTCCTCCGGCGGAGCCGCTGCCGCGGTGGCAGCCGGACTGCTGCCTGTGGCCCCCGGCTCCGACGGCGGCGGCTCGATCCGCATCCCCGCCTCCTGCTGCGGCCTGTTCGGCCTCAAGCCCTCCCGCGGGCGCATCTCGTTCGCGCCGCACATCGGCGACATCAACGGCGGCCTCGTGAGCGAGCACGTCGTCACCCGCTCCGTGCGCGACTCCGCGGCGGTGCTCGACGTCCTCGCCGGCATGCAGCCGGGCGATCCGTACACCGCACCCACGCCGCTGCGCCCGTACACCGCCGAGCTCACCACTCCCACCGGCCGTCTGCGCATCGGCTTCGAGACCCACCACGCGGCGCTCGACGGCTCCATCGTCGACTCGCACCCCGACTGTGTCGCCGCCGTTCGCCACACCATCCAGCTCCTCGAGTCGTTCGGCCACCACGTCGAGCCCGCCTACCCCGCTGCGCTTCGCGATCCCGAATGGACACCGCGGTTCCTCACGCTCTGGGCCTGCGGCGTCACCACCGAGCTCGACGAGTGCTCGCGCGCGATCGGTCGCCCGATCGCCGCGCACGAGGTCGAACCACTGACCTGGGCGCTCGCCGAGCTCGGCCGCCTGATCTCTGGCCCCGCCTACGCCACCGCCTGGCGCTGGATCCAGAACAACACCCGCGAGTCGGCGAAGTTCTGGGGCGTCTACGACCTGCTGTTGACCCCCACCATCGCCGAGCCGCCCGTCCCCCTCGGCACCTTCGCCTCCACCACCGACGATCCGCTCGCCGCGATCTTCCGCGCCGCAGACTTCACGCCGTTCACGCCGCCGTTCAACGCGACCGGCCAGCCCGCGTGCTCGCTGCCCCTCTATCACAACGCCGCTGGCCTCCCGATCGGCGTCCAGCTCGTCGCCGCCTACGGTCGGGAGGATCTCCTGCTTCGCGTCGCAGCCCAGCTCGAGGCCGCGAACCCGTTCGAGCACCGCGCCACGCGCCACTAGACGCGCAGCACTGGGGACGGTTTCAACTTACGCAACTTGCGATCGGTAAGTGCGCGAACCTTGATCGCAGTGTCGTTGCGAGCAACATGTCGTTGCGCACGACACCGCGCGAGCGTGCGCAACGCATTGACGTGGTTCTGCGAGGTTCCAGATCGCAAGTTGCGTAAGTTGAAACCGTCCCCATTCTGACTAGCGTTCAACGAGCTGGGACTCTGCCAGGGCGGCCTCTTCGGGCGTTCCGAGGGTCTCGAGCGTGGCGCGCAGCTTGTCGCGCGCGCGGGAGAGCCGGCTGCGGACGGTGTTCTCCGGGATGTCGAGCACCGCGGCGAGCTCGCGGGTCGAGAGGCCCTCGAAGTAGCTGAGCTCGATCGCGATCTGGTCGTCGAGCGGGATGCGCGTGAGCGCGACCTTGAGCAGCTCGGCGCGCTGGTGGCGATCGAGCTCGGTCGCGGCGCCGGGGGCGAGGTCGGCGAGCGACGAATTTGCGAGGTCCGTGGATGGCGAGCGCGCACGGGTGCGGAAATGATCGGCGAGGCGCCGGCGCGCGACCGCGAACAGGTACGCGCGGACGTTGTCGCCGTCGATGCGGTCCTTCCCCTCCACGCACGCGAGGAAGGTCTGACTGATGAGGTCCGCACCGTCGTCCCCGACCTTGGCGCGGAAGAACCGCGAGATCGCCGACCAGTGGCGCGTGACGAGCTCCTGACCGGCGCGCGCATCGTTCGAACGCCAGGCGTCGAGCAGCTCCAGGTCGGTCACCGGCCTATAGTAAGCCCGTGCGGGACCTGGTCGACGAGCTACTGCAGGCCAAGGTCAAGGCGACCTTGTTCGGTGGCGATCACGCGCCCCGGCTTGGCCGCCTCATCATCCTCGAACGCATCGGCAGCGGCGCGATGGGGACCGTGTTCGCGGCGTATGACCCGACCCTGGACCGCAAGGTCGCGGTGAAGCTGATCGCGCCGGGCGCCGAGGATCGCGAGCGCGTGATCCGCGAGGCCCGTGCACTCGGCAAGCTCGCGCATCCGAACGTGGTCGCGGTGCACGACGTCGGCGAGCTGGATGGCGAGATCTATATCGTCATGGAGCTCGTCGCGGGCGTGCCGCTGCGTACGTGGATCACTGGGGACCGCGACTGGCGCGATGTGGTGCGCGTGATGGGCGAAGCCGCCGCCGGCCTCGCCGCCGCTCACCGCGCGGGTCTCGTGCACCGCGATATCAAGCCCGACAACATCCTGATCGGCCACGACCGCGCACGCATCGTCGACTTCGGCCTCGCGCACGACCAGACCGGGGGCGACGACGGCAAGAGCGCCGGCACGCCGAGCTACATGGCGCCGGAGGTCCTCGACGAGCGTGCCGCCACCGCCGCGAGCGATCAGTTCAGCTTCGGCGTCACGCTCTACGAGACTCTCTATGGCGTGCGCCCACACCAGGGCCGCACACGCGCCGAGCTACGAGAGACCGCGAAGCTCGCCGCGTCGGCCCGCCCTGTGAAGTCGACGCCACCACCCGCGATCGATGCGAACGCCTCGACGGACGAACCGGCGAGCCGGAGGACCACGTCACCGCGCGGCCGCGCAGCCGACGTCGATGCGAATGGCGCCACAGAGGCCGGGCCGGGCCTGCTCGCGAGAAATGTCGTAGAGACCGACCCGCCCCCGGATCTGGATCCGACGTCGGGTTCGGGTTCGGCATCGGGTCCGGGCTCGGCATCGGTTCCGGGTTCGGGTTCGGGCTCGGCATCGGTTCCGGGTTCGGACGCCGCCGCCGCCCCGCGAACCAGTCCCGCCGCATCGGGCACCGACGTCAGAGACGCAGAGCGCGAGTCCTCGTCAAGCGTGCTCGCGCGAACCTCGGGCTCGCTCGCGCGGGCGGCGCGCGCGGTGCGATCGGCACCGCCGGGCTGGCTGCACGCGATCGTGGTGCGCGCTCTCGCAGCGGATCCGCTGCGCCGGTTTCCGTCGATGGCCGAGCTCGCGGCAGCGCTCGGTCGCGATCGACGGCGGCGCAACCGCGTGATCGCGCTGGTTGCGGCGGGCGCACTCGCCGGTGCGGCACTCGGTGTGGTCGCGGTTCGCCACCGCGCGGTGGGCGATCCGTGCGGCGGTGGCACCGAGAGACGGGGGGCGGTGTGGACCGCGCCCGCGACCGTCAAGGTCAAGCGCGCGCTCGGCACGGCTGTGTGGACGGCAAAGGCGATCGAAGGCCTCGATGCAACGGCCGCGCAGTGGGAGCTGAGCTATCGCAACGTCTGCGAGGCCACACGGGTGCGCGGCGAGCAATCCGATACGCTGCTCGACCTGCGGATGCGCTGCCTCGATCGCGCGCTCGATCGGTTCGGCGCGCTGACGGTGGCGCTGTCGGCGCCGCTCGATGGTCCCAGCCGCGCCGAGGCGATCGGAGCGATCGCCGCGCTGCCGGATCCGGTTGCGTGCGAGAAGCTCGTGGATCCCGGAGAGCTGGCGCTGCCCGCGGATCCGGCGGGCCGCGCCCGTGTCACCGAAGCCGAGCACACGCTCGACCGCGCGTGGGCCGAGTACGAGCTGGGGCACTACGCGGCCGCCGGCGATACGCTGAAGGCGATCGCGAACACCCAGGAGATGGGCGCGCCGGCGCTACACGCGGCCTCTCTCCTCCTCGACGCTGCCATCGAAGGTCGCATCGGCATTCCGGCGGCGGCACACGGTCTCCTCGACTCCGCGATGATCGCCGCGGCTGCGGCGAAGGCGCCCGAGCTGGAGGCGCAGGTCTGGACGCGCCTGTTGCGCCACGAGCTGTTCGCCGGTGCGCCCGCCAAGGTGATCGAATGGTCGACGTTCGCGCTCGCCGCGGCCACCCGCGCCGGCCACGAGGGGGCCGAGATCGAAGGGATCGTCGGCGAGGCGATGCGCGATGCGGGTAACCTCGCGGGCGCGCGCGTCCACCTTGCCAAGGCACTCGCGTCCAAGGATCCGCTGCGCGGCGAGCAACGCGCGTTGCTCGAGATGAACGTCGGCGCCGTGGAGCTCGCGGCTGGTCTACCGGGCGCCGCCGAGCCCGCGCTTCAGCGCGCACTCGTGCTCGCTCGCGGCGCGCTCGGCGAGGATCACCCCACGCTCGCGATCTACCTCGACAAGCTCGCCGCCGCCGATCGCGCGCGTGGCCACCTCCGCGATGCGCTCGCGCTCCACGACCAGAGCCTCGCGTTGCGGACGACAGCCTTCGGCAAGTCCGATCGCTCGGTCGCCACGAGCTTGCTCGGTCGCGCGCGCACGCTGCTCGAAGCGAATCGCGTCGACGAAGCGAGCCGCGATGCAGCGACGGCGCTCGAGATCCGCACCGCGGTGTTCGGCGCTGCAAGCCCGCGCCTCGGCGAGGTCATCGCGCTGCAGGGTGACCTCGCCCTCGCTGCGAACGATCTCGTCACCGCTCGCGACCTCTACGGCCGTGCAGCCACGATCGACCCGCGCCTCGAGCTGGTCGCGCGCCGCGCGGCTGCCGGTGCGGTCATCACGCTCGACGATCTACCCACGGCCGTGGATCCGCTCACCATCGATCGCGCGGCTGCACTCGCGGTCCGCGTCCCGCTCTTGCCGCCCGAGCAGGGCCGCGGGCTCGCGTTCGCATTGCGCACCCGCATCGCCGGCCCCGGCCCGTTCGATCCGGCGCTCACCTTGCCGATCGCCGACGCGCTGCTCGCGATCGGCGACCGCGCCGCCGCGGCCGAGATCGCGACCCGCACGCTCGGCCAGCTCGGCGACGAACCTTCGCGCTCGCGCGATCGGGCGCGGCGCCTGATCGCCCCGCCTTAGCGAGGTCGGTACCCGTTCCTGCAACGTCCGCGAGATAGTCGCGTTACGCTGCGGCGGGTGCTGCACGGGAGGGAGCCGGAGCTCGCGGCGATCGATGCGCTGCTCGCGAGTGCACGCGCCGGGCGCGGGCGGGCGATGTTCGTCACCGGCGAGGCCGGGCTCGGAAAGTCCACGCTGCTTGGCGAGGCCGCGACGCGCGCAGGTGGTGTGGTGCTCGCGGGTGGAGCCTGGGAGTCACCCGGTGCACCGCCGTACTGGCCCTGGATCCAGGTGATGCGCGCGGCTACGACACGATTCGGCCCGCGCGTGCAGGAGCTCCCCGGAGTTCAGGCGATCGAGAACCTCGCCACGGGACCCGCGAATGACACGCTCGACCCGGCGGCCGCGCGGTTCGCTCTTCTCGATGCGCTGTCGCGCACGCTCATTTACCTGTCGCAGGAAGAGCCGCTCGTGATCGTCATCGACGATCTCCATGCAGCGGACAATCCATCGCTCGAGCTCCTCGAGCTGCTGTGTCGTGAGATTCCACGTGCGGCGATCGCGATCTTCGGCGGCTGGCGCGACGCCGAGCTCGCGAACCGGCCCGATGCGGCGCGGCGGCTTGCGCGGGCGAGCCGGCACGCCACGGTCCATTCGCTGCGTCGGCTGACCGCGGCGGAGGTAACCGCGTGGATCGGCGTGGATGGCCCCGCGATCCATGAGACGTCCGAAGGAAACCCACTGTTCGTCGAAGAGCTGCTACGTGCACGGCGCGCAGGCGTGCCGGCGCGTGGGATCGCGACCGTGCTCGATGATCACCTCGCATTGGTGTCGGCGCCGACCCGCGAGATCTTGGGTGCCGCATCGGTCCTCGGCCGCGAGGTCGATCTCGAGCTCTTGCGCGATCTGGTGGCTCGACCCGCCGCCGCGATCTCATCGAGTCTGCGCGAGGCCGAGCTCGCGGGTCTCGGCGCGCCGCACGGCCCCCGCTGGGTGTTCCGCCACGTGCTGCTTCGCGATCACCTCTATCGCGAGCTCGCGCCCGAGCGTAAGGCGCAGCTCCACCGTGCCGCAGGAAGAGCATTCGAGCGCCGCGGCAACTCCCTGACGACCGCGGCGCACCACCTACTCGCCGGTGTCACCGACGATCCGGAAGTCATCGCGAGCGCGGTAAGCACGGCGCGGGAGGCCGCGGCGCGTGCGATCAAAGTTCACGCGTTCGAGGATGCGGCCGCGTTGCTCGCCGCTGCGTTGCGTACGCTCGAGGGCTCGCCGGACGCGGCGGTCACCGAGCGGATCGACCTTCGGCTGGAGCTGTCGCGCGCGCGGCAAGCGGCCGGCGCGCTCGACGGTGGACAGGCCGAGGCGGTCCGTGCCGCCACGCTTGCGCGGGGCCACCGGGATCCCGATCGACTCGCTCGGTCGGCGCTCGCCTATGCGACCGAGCTCGCGAGCGGGCGTCGCAACCAGCTCATGATCGATCTCCTCGAGGAGGCGCTCGCCGCGCTCCCACCCGGGGACAGTCCGCTGCGTACGCGGGTTACCGCACGCCTCGGCGCAGCGCTCGTTCCACAGCTCGATCCCACCGACCTCCGTCCGTACGAGCTCGCCAACGAGGCGGTCGCCATGGCCGAGCGCGGCGGAGATGACGAGACCAGGCTGTTCGCGAGGCGCTTCGCATTGCACGCGCACGGATTTCGGCTCGGTCTCCGCGAGACGTTCGCGCCCGCCACCGACGTGATCACCATCGCCGAGCGTCTCGGCAGGCCGCTCGACGCGCTCGAACATCGCTCATGGATGATCAACGCTCACCTCGCGGTCGGCGATGTTGCAGCGGCCGATGCGGCGACCCAGCCGTTCATGCAGCTGCTCGAGCGCTTGCCCCAGCCTCACTATCGGTGGCGGATCCCGATCCTGCGCGCTACCCGCGCAACGTTGCGCGGCGACTTCGTCGAAGCGGACCGATCGATCACGATTGCCCGAGATCTCGCACGCGAGCACGATATCGATCGCGCGCGGCTATGCTGCATGTTCGCCGGCATCAGCGTCGCGCTGGCGTCGCGGTCGCAAGCTCGGGCGGTCGCGATCCTCGATGAGGCTCGCGCCGTCAGCATTCCGCTTGGCGGCGGCATCGGGGCGGCGATTCACGGGTGCGTGCTCGTGCTCGCTGGACGCCCCGAGGAGGCACGTGGCGTCCTCGGCACCGTCGGTTTCGTCCCTCCGATCGGGCTGACGCAGTTCCTGGTGGAGGCTGGGCTCGGTCTCCGCGATCGTGCGCTGGTCGCGCGCGGCGTCGAAGCCCTCGGTCCCGCGGCGGTGCAAGCGCCGATGGCGCTCGGACCGTCGCTGAGCCTCATCATGTGCCCGCTCGGCATCGTGATCGGCGAGTCGTTCGTCTTGCTCGATCGCAGCGCCGAAGCGATCGAGCCGATCGAGCGCGGGCTCGAGCTCTCGCGGCGGCTCGCCGCCCCGCCATTCGTGGCGCGTGGCCTCGCTGCGCTCGCCGCGGCGCTGACCGCGCGTGGTCATGCTGGAGATCGCGAGCGGACTCGCGCGATCCGCACCGAGGCGGCGACGCTGGTGCAGGCCGACGAATCCCCGCAGATCACGGGTCTCGCAGCCCCCGTCGTATCGCTCGAGATGACCCGTGAGGGCGAACGTGTATGTGTCCGCTGGCGCGGCCGCGACCTGAGCGTGCCCGGTGCAAAGGGCTTCGACTATCTCGCGGCGTTGATCGCGCGTCCGGGCAGCGAGCTTCACGTCGCGGACCTGACCGGCGAGGAGGATCGCGGCGATGCGGGTGAGGTGCTCGACGCCGCCGCCCGCGCCGCATATCGCGCCCACGCCGAGGAGCTAACCGCGGAGCTCGACACCGCACGCGATCGAAACGATCTCGGTCGCATCGATCGTCTCACCGCCGAGCTCGAAGCGATCACCGATCAGCTGCTCGCGGCGACCGGGCTCGGCGGTCGCAGCCGCCGCGCCGGCTCGCGGGTCGAGCGCTGCCGCGTCAACGTCCAGCGCCGGATCCGAGATGCGATCCGCCGGCTGGCGAACGAGGACGAGACGCTCGGCCGCTATCTGGATGCGACCATCCGGACGGGCACGTACTGCTCGTACTGCCCTCTACACACGTAACCATCTGGAACGTCAGGCATGGATGCCGACGGAACGATGTTCCGGAGCCATGGAACGCCTGACTGTCATGACCACCAACAACACCAAGCAGACCGCCCTCGACCACTTCAACCGCCTCAACTCCGGTGACACCGCTGGTGCCGCTTCGCTGATGAGCGAGGACTGCGTGAACCACTCCGCGATCCCCGAGGCGCAAGGCCGCGCGGGCTTCGAGCGCATCGTCGCAAAGATCCGGACCGCGTTCCCCGACATGAGCTACACGCTCGATGACGTCATCGTGGAAGGCGACAAGGCGGTCCTGCGGATGACGATGTCCGGAACGAATCGCGGCCCGATGATGTTCACGCGCATGCCCGCGGAACCGACCGGGAAGGCCGTCAAGTTCGAGCAGATCCACATCATGCGCGTCGTCGACGGCAAGATCGTCGAGCACTGGCTCGGTCAGGACTCGCTGGCGATGTTCCGCCAGCTCGGGTTTCAGGTGACGCCCGCCTCGTGAGCCCCGTGCCTTAGCTGATCTCTTTGCGGATGTTCGAGATGACCTCGGCGTAGCTGGTGCTCTCGACGACGAGCGCCATCTCGGCCGTGTACCGCGACACGAGGTCCTCGCGGTTCCGCGCCAGCGCATCGCGCCGCGCGTTGTGCAGGGTCAGGAACGCGCGCTCCGCGTTGACGAAGTACTGGGTCACCTTGAGCACCGCACGCGCGATCGAGATCGTGACGGATCGCGACTGATCGCTGAACGTGAACCGCCGGCCTTCGCTGTTCATGATATCGAGCGTGACCTGGCCGACGGCATCCACGCCGGGCGCCGCCTTCTTGGTCTGGAGGTCCGCGCCGACGTAGAACGCGGTGAGCTGGATGGTCTTGAGCGACTGGTACTCGCGGGCGTACCGATCGAGCATGCCGCTGAAGATCGCATCGACCACGCCGACCCCCTTGCCTTCGACGTCGATGGACTGATCGCCCTCGAGCACGTTCAGCTTGATCGTGGTGGTGTAGTCGGCTTCTTCGACGGACAGCCTCCCGAGCTTCAGCTCGAGGACGTTGGCGCCGAGGATTTTCTTGATGAGCTCCTGGTGCGGCGGCTCGTGGATCGTGAGGGTCACGGGGGTAGTCTAGCGTGCCCGCGCGCTCCCGCAGCGTGATCTAGATAGGTAGATCCCGCGCGGACTTGCACGACTCCGGACCGTGCGAGCGTCACAGCTCTTTGCCATAGTCTGCGCCGTGTCTGCCCTGGTTCAGATCAAGCGCCACGTGACGCGCCTCAAGGGCTGTACGGATTGCCCCGACATGATCGGGCCGGTCGTCACGGGCACGCCCGTGCTGTCGCCGGTGATGCTGGTCGGTCAGGCGCCAGGAGACAAGGAGGGGCCCGCCGGGAAACCGTTCGCGTGGACCGCGGGCAAGACGATGTTCGGGTGGTTCGCCTCGCTCGGCATGAGCGAAGACCAGTTCCGCGCGCGCGTATACATGGCGGCGGTGTGCCGCTGCTTCCCCGGCAAGGCCGAGAAAGGCGGAGACCGCGTCCCCGCGCCCGACGAGATCGAGCGCTGCAGCCGCCACATGGCGAGCGAGATCCGGATCCTCCGACCGCAGCTCGTCATCCCGGTCGGCAAGCTCGCGATCGCGCAACTCCTCGGTCCCGACGCCGCAAAGGACCTCCAGCTCAAGACCATCGTCGGCACCATCGAGCGGATCACGCTCGCCGGTCATGAGCTGGACATGATCGCGCTCCCGCATCCATCGGGCGCATCCACGTGGCACCGCACCGAACCGGGCAAGACACTGCTCGTCCGCGGCCTCGCGCTGATCGCCCAGCACGCCGCCTGGCAGTCCCTCCTCGAGCCGCGCATCGAGCACGCGCCATCGGTTGGCGCGCCGTGATCGCGCCCGTCGCGCAACTGCTCGCCGAGCTGGTCGGCTTCCCCACGCAACAGGCGGGCCCCGAGCGCGGCGCCGGCGACGAGCGCGCGCTCTGCGAGCACCTCGCACCGCTCCTCCGTTCACGAAATGCGGACGAGGTCATCATCGGCACCGCGCCGCGGACCGATGGCAGCCCCGGCGCCTACGTGTTCGCGCGCTGGGGCACGCCGAAGCGGATCATCAACGCCCACGTCGACACCGTACCCGCGAACGCCGGCTGGTCGCGCGATCCGTGGACCGCTCACATCGCGGACGGTCGCCTCTACGGTCTCGGCTCCGCGGACACAAAGGGCGCGATCGCAGCCACGCTCGTCGCGCTCGAGGGCGCCCAGCCGCGCGATCTCGGCGTGCTGTTCTCCGGCGACGAGGAAGCCGGCAGCGAGGTCATGCACGCGTTTCTCGACACGCCGCACGCCGCCGCGATCAAGGAGGTCATCGTCTGCGAGCCCACCGCACGCGTCGCCGGCGTCGCGCATCGCGGCGTGCTCGGTCAGAAGGCCACGCTGCTCGGCCCGGGTGGGCACTCCTCGAAGGCCGATCACATGCCGAAGCCGATCGCGCAGCTCGCGCGGCTCGCCGTCGGCCTCGACGACGCCGGCCGCCGTCGCGTCACCGATGGCCCCGCGAACATGACGGGCACGTGCCTCAACATCGCCGCGCTCCACGGCGGCGTCGCGTTCAACGTGATCCCCGCGCGCGGCGAGCTCGAGTGGTCGCTGCGTCCCTATCCGGCGTTCGACCACCACGGCTGGCAGCGCGAGGTGATGGCGCTCGCGAGCGCGATCGATCCGCAGATCTCGATCACGAACACGATCGATCACGCGCCATTCGCGTGCGACTCGCACCTCGCCGAGCTCGTCCGCCCGTTCGCAAAGTCGATCGGCCCGCTCGATTTCTGGACCGAGGCCGCGATGTGGTCAGCACACGGCGCCGATGCGATCGTGATCGGCCCCGGCGACATCGCGCAGGCGCACGCCGCCGACGAATGGGTCGCGCTCGAGGATCTCGACTGGGCCGTGGCGCTGTTCCGCGCCGTGATGACCTAGCGCTACTCGTTGCCGTTCGAGTCTTTCTGACCCGTGCGGATGACGTCTTCATCGGCACGCGGCGCAGGCGCACCGACGTACTCCATGTTCGACTTCATGTACTTCTTGAGGCCGCGCTCGGGGCGAATCACGAGCTGATCATCCGCTTCCCAGTCGGGCAGCGTGTCGTCGTGCCAGCCAGAGCGCATCACGGCCTGCGTGAAGCAGATCTCGAGCGCCGCATCCTTGATCGTGTTTGCGCTCGGATGCACGTCGCTGATCGTGACCTCGCCGTCTTTGATCTTGATGTGGAACTCGAGCGTCAACTTCTGGTTGCGGTTGAGGCGCTGCGCTTCCGTGCGGCCTTCGTAGCAAGCAGCGGCCTTGCGCGAGAGCACCGCAGGAACGACCTCCTGGAACCGATAGAAGAAGTCGTCGCTGAGGACGTCGACCTTGTCGGGCTTGCCGTCGGTCCTCGCGACCTTCACGGGCTCGACGACGCCGACCTTCGCATGTTCGTCTGCGGCGACCTTCTTCGCCTCGGCGAGCGCGTCACGCTCCGTGGCGACGGGCTTGGGTTGGGTCGCCGGCGCAGCGGCATCCGCCGAGTCGAGCTGTCTCCAGAGGAGGAACAGCACGACCGCGAGTGCAACACCGCCCGCGGCGAGCCACTTCCCCATCGTTACTTCTGGCTCTTCGTGAAGCGCGCGTACTCGCCGAAGCCGGCAACCTTGCCGTCATCCTGGAGCAGCGGCTTCATGTTCCAGAACTCCATCCCATCAACGCTATACAGCTCGAGGCCGCCTTCGCAACCGTTTCCGACTTCCGTGACGGCGAGCTTGAATAGCAGCGCCTGATCGCCGAGCCACGTGTAGGACTCCACGTACCCGATGTCCATGTTCGGGTCGGGATTCACGGCACGGGCGACCTTGAAGCTGTAGCTGGGCAACAGCGCAGGCGCCGCGGCGCACTCGTTGGTGTCGACCTTCGCGGTGAACGTCCACGTGCCGACCGGCCAGCAGCCCGTCGGAACCTCGGCGGGACGCGTCGGCGTCGCTGCCGTCCACGTTCCCGTCGTCGTGAACGTCGCGTTGCACTCGATCCCGAGGTTCATGTTGCGATCGTCGGAGACTGGATCGTCACCAACGCCGCACGCCGCCAACAGGAGACTGGTCGCAAGTGCCCCGAGTAGAGTCCTCATGCATCAGCTATAGGCAACACTGGTGCCAGCGCGAACCCGTTGGATTTACGTGCGGAGACCGCACACCAAGGGTGGAGCCGCGACCCCATGTCGAGGGAGAACTCCCCAACCGGGAGCTCTCAGCTCATCAAAGTATGGACGACGGCTTGTGCAGGGAATTTGTGGGGCGAACAATAGGTCGTGAAGAGCATGCGCCTCGTTCTCACGACACTGTTCGTTGCGTCGACCTCACTCGTTGCGTGCAAGGGATCGAAGGCATCGGCGCCTCCGCCGGAGCAAGGATCTGGAAGCTCGAAGAAGGTCGTCGTCGAGATCCCGCGCGATGCGGGCGTGCCGATGATCGAGACCACGCGCGACAAGATGATCCAGGCGCAGGAACAGCTCGAGCCGGACGGCGCCGGCTCTGGATCCGATAGTAGTGAGTACGTGCCTGCCGAGTTCAAGCAAGGCATGTCGCGCTGGAAGGACACCGGCGTGTACGTCGACGGAAAACCGGTCGGATTTTTGACGTTCGGCGAGCTGCCGATCGGATGCAAGCCGACCTGGTTGAAGGACAAGGTCTCTGCCGAGAAGCGACCGGGCACGGATGATCCCGGTTGGCGCTGGGCGCAGCAGCGCGTCTACAAGTTCACCGACTATCTGAAGGCCGTGGGCGTCGAGCCGCGCACGGTGAAAGAGATCCACGTCTACGGCGCGAAGCTCTCCGAGACGATCATCGCCACCGGCAAGGACCTCGCCTCGAAACAGGCCGACGAGTTCTGGTTTCACTTCGGTGGCAACACGTACGGCAAGGCGATTCCGCACACACTCAACACGTTCGGCAACGGACTGTCTCCCGACAAGGTGACGAGCGTGCTCGTCTATCTGAAGAAGACGCCGCCGAAGCTCGTGCGCAACGAAGGTCTGTTCCTCGACGGTGTGAAGCAGGAAGGCGTTCCGTACTACGGCGAGCCGATCCGCGGCGGCGTGCGCGTCTACCTCGACGACAAGCTCGCCGCGGTGATCAAGCGGCAGGATCTCGACGTCAGCAAGGCGACGAAGGACACCAAGGGCGAGCTGCACTGGAGTCTCAAGCAGGTGCTCGAGGCGCAGGGCGTCGACCTCTCGAAGGTTGTCGAGACGTGGCTCGTGCGCGACGAGCTCCGCAAGGAACACTTCCCCGGTGCTGACCTCCAGACCATGACCTTCACGGCGAGCTCGCAGGCCAAGGGCGGCATCACCATCAATGACGGCCCGAAGGCGCAGGTGGTCGCTCTCCATACCCGCAAGCTCGATCCGTCCGAGATCCCGGCCATCACTCCAGACGACGAGTGAATCCGGATGGAACCTCGGGTGGGGACCCGTCCCCCACCCTGGAGGCTCCACCCCCCACTGTTCGGGTGCCGAACAGCTCCGGCACTGCATCCGGATTGAAGGCCGCTAGATCCCGGGATCGCAAGGGTTTGGGAGGTCTGGGGCCCCATGGTGGGGGGGGCTGGGACCATGTTTCATTGGTATCACATCCCCTGTTTACGCAGGGTTACAGTGAAAACTCAGCGGCACGCTCATTGCTCAATAGCTCGACAACACCAACCAACCACTGGGGCAAGAGCAAATGACCAACCTGAAGAAGCTGATGATGTTCGCCGCCACTGGGCTTCTCATGCCGGCACTCGCAAATGCCGACGTCAAAGTCAGCAAGTTCGCCCTTTCGCCGACCCTCGACAAAGCCCCGGTGTCCGGTAACCCGGCTCGCCTCCGCCGCACCGATGAAGAGCAGCCCGGCAACGAGATGCCGACCCTCGCGATGTTCAAGGACGGCAAGTCCGGCCTCGTGTTCGCGATGACCACCGAGCTCAATGGTGTTGGCGCGAACCACCGCATCCAGCTCTCGCTCACCAAGTTCAGCCTGGCGCAGGACGCTGCCGGCAAGGTTCAGGCGGTCGCGGACATCCCGACCTCCAAGTTCGTCACCAACAACGACGGTAACGAGTACCGCAACGCGAACCACCCGGATGCCTATCCCGTCATGGACGGCAACCTGATCGCGGTCGAGTACAACTACCAGCCGAACAACACCAACAACACCGAGCGTTACATGATGGTGTTCAACGCCGCGGGCGTTGCGGTCATGCCGCAGACCCTGGTGTTCCAGAAGAACAACGACGACTGCTCGATGGCCCAGGACATCGCGTCGACCGCGACCCGCCAGGTCAGCCCGACGGTCGCCCGTCTCGCAGGCTGGAGCGGCTGCAACGGCAACGGCAACGACGACGGTTGGGTCCGCATCCACGACCTGACCTGCAACGCCGCGCAGACGAGTTGCACCCTCGCAAAGATCGCGGACCTCTCGGTCTGCCCGCGTGAGGAGCGCTCGCACGGCTCGGTCTCGTTCGGCACGGACCCGAACACGGTGATCGCGACCTGGACCGAAGGCAACACGCAGCCGCAGCGCGACGGAACCTGGATGGCCGCCATCAACGTCGGCCAGGGCCAGAACGGTAACAACGCGCAGAGCCGCCTCCTCTGGAAGAAGCAGATCGACGGCCGCAAGGACATCGACGGCATCCGCACCTACTCGATGCGCGCCAAGCAGGCTCGCATCATGAAGGCCGACGCGAGCGGCAAGCTCGTCGCCACCGACCAGCTGATGTGGCAGTCGAACGACCTCTCGGGCAACAACAACGGCAACAACAAGGGCGGCACCAACCGCCGCATCAACTTCGCCGTCATCGAGGCGACCGCGGCGGGCATGAAGTACATCATGCCGATGACGGACCTCGCGCAGACGAAGCTGTCCGGCCTCGACGGCACGCACAACGGCATGAACTTCGGCATGTTCGGCACGACCGACGCCATGCAGCCCGGCGTCATGATGCTCGGTGGCAGCCACACTGGTGGTGGCCTCTCGGCCCAGGCCCGCGCCCTCGCCTTTGACGCGACGACCAACACGCTCGTCGACGCCGGCATGTTCCAGGTCGGACCCTACGACCGCCACCTCTACCCGAACTACCTCGGCAACAACCCGGGTAACCAGGGCCGCAACTATGCCGGTTCGACGCTCGTCGCCAACCCCTACCTGGGCATGAACGGCAACACCGACGCGCACCTGATGCTGTTCGCCACGACCGGCAAGGACCCGGCCGAGATGACGAACCCGGCCATCAAGCTCACTGGCTACATCTCGGTCCTCCCCGTCACCTCGACCCCGAAGGTCACCCCGCCCGCCGGTGGCTCGGATACGACCCCGCCCGGCACCGACCCGACGAACCCCGACGACAACGGTGACCCGGCTCCCGGCTCCGCCCTCGGTGGTTGCTCGGCTGGCCACGGCTCGAGCGGCGCGCTGACCTTCCTCCTCATCGGTCTCGCCGCCTTCATCCGCCGCCGCCGCGCCTAATCCTGGCCGACCAACCCAACCCTACCCAATCCAACACGGACCTCGGAGCAATACCAAATGCGCACCATCCTTCTCGCAGCGCTTGCAGCGGTTGGTCTGGTCGGCTGCGTCGGCGGCATCTCCTCGGAGGGCGGCGACCCGCTCGACTCCCCCGATGGCGATGGCAACGACAACGGCGACAACCCGGCGGGCTCTGACCTGTCGGCTGCCAAGATGCTCTACGACACCAAGGTGTACGGCATCGTGAATGCGAAGTGCACGGGTGGCGCCTGTCACTCGGAGAACGCGACCGGCACGACGCTGACCCGCTTCGTGGCGACCGACGCCACCAAGGGCTGGCAGCTCGCGACGAACTACGCCGCGCTCGTCGGCAACTACGCGGCCTCGGCCGCCCCGATCCTGACGAAGATCAAGGCGGGCCACAAGACGGTGGTTCAGTACACGCCGACCGAAGAGGCCAACATCACGGCCTGGCTGAACAAGGAAGTCGAGCTCCGCAACGGGCAGACCACCCCGCCCCCGATGGGCGCGGAGACTCTGTCGCAGGCGACCGAGCGCGTCCTCTCCGAGTTCGCGGGCTGCATGTCGAAGACGAACTTCGACGCCGCGAACATGGCTGGCGCCTGGGGCAACATGAACTCCGGCCAGGGCCAGTGCCGCACCTGCCACATCAACGGTGGCTTCGGCATGCTGATCAGCGATGTCTCGACCGACTTCTACAACGGCCTCTCCGTCAAGAAGTACTACTTCCTCCAGTACCTCACCGTCGACCTGACGATGGGCACGGCAGCGGCCAAGGTCATCGTCAACACGACCTCCTTCAAGGGTGTGTCGGCTGGCCTCGACCCGCACCGCGAGCACCCGACCTTCAACGCGACCACCAACGCGGGCATGACGGCGCTCAACGCCTTCTACACCTCGACGATGGCGCGCAAGACGGCCGGCACCTGCGACCCCCCGCGCGCGCTGCAGAACTAGTCCACGAGAAACTCCGTAGCCGAAAGGCGCTACCGCTTGGTGGCGCCTTTCGCCGTTTTCGGCGGTAGATTGGAGCCATCCATGAGCGAGCTCGTAGGCGGCGATGGTCGCACGCACATCACCTCGAAGCTGATGCGCGAGTCCCTCCAGAACAAGAGCGTCCTGTCGGATACCGACAGCGAACGCGACATCCAGATCTTCCCCAATGTATCGATGGTCTCGATCGGCGGGCAGAGCATCTTCGACCGCGGGAAGGACGCGATCCTGCCGTTGGTTGCAGAGCTGGTGGAGATCAAGCGCGACAAGACGCTGAACTTCGTCATCGGCGTCGGCGGCGGCACGCGGGTGCGCCACACGATCTCGATCGCGGAGGATCTCGGCCTGCCGGTGGGCGGCATGGCGCAGCTCGTCGGCGCGATGGAGGAGCTGAACGCGATCCTCCTCAACACCCTGCTCGCTCCGCACGGCTCGATGCCGATGCAGCGCGATCACTTCTGGGACCTCCCGCTGTACTTCGCCGAGGGCATCACGCCGATCGCGATCAGCGTCCCGCCGTATCACTTCTGGGAGCCGCCTCCGGAACACGGCCACCTGCCGATGCACGGCTCTGACTTCGGCCTGTTCCAGCTCGCCGACGTGCTCGGCATGAAGCAGGCGATCTTCGTGAAGGACGAGGACGGCCTGTACGACAAGGATCCCAAGAAGCACGCCGACGCGAAGAAGTTCGGCAAGATCACACTCTCGGAGCTGCTCGAGGTCTTGCCCGAGGAGAACATCCTCGACCGCGAGCTGTTCCACGCCTGGGATTCGGCGAAGAATCTGAAGCGCGTCGTGATCGTCAACGGGCTCAAGCACGGCGAGCTGACCCGCGCGCTCGCCGGCGAGGACGTCGGCACCGTGATCGTGAAGGACCACTGATGTCGGAGCGTCGCACCCTCGTTCCTGCTGCGTTCGGCGAGTACCGGCCCACCGCCGTGATGCCCGACGTCAAGGTCGTGAAGATCGGCGGCCAGAGCATCCTCGACCGCGGCCGTGAGGCTCTGTTCCCGATCCTCGACGAGATCGTCGCGGCCCGGAAGCTCGGCATCCAGGTCGTGCTCCTGACCGGCGGCGGGACGCGCGCCCGGCACATCTACTCGATCGCCAGCGAGCTCGATATGCCCACCGGCGTGGTCGCCACGCTCGGCAAGTACATCCCGATGCAAAACGCGCGGATGGTGCAGATGCTGCTCGCGAAGCACGGCGGCATCTACATGCTGCCGGATGACTTCGAGAAGCTGCCGCTCTATCTCACGATGGGCTGCATCCCGGTGATGAGCGGCATGCCGCCGTTCGGTTACTGGGAGAAGCGCGAGAAGGGTAGCCGGATCCCCCAGCACCGCACCGACGCGGGTGTGTTCCTCTCGGCGGAGTTCCTCGGCTCGCGCCGCGCGATCTTCATCAAGGACGAGGACGGCCTGTACACCGATGATCCGAAGAAGGATCCGAACGCGGTGCACATCCCGCGGATCACCGCGAAGGAGCTCGAGGAGCGCGGCCTACCGGACGTGGTCGTCGAGCGCGTCGTCGTCGAATACATGCAGCGCTCGCAGTGGTGCAAGGAGCTCCAGATCGTCAACGGCCTCAAGCCCGGCAACGTGCTCGCCGCGCTCAAGGGAGAAGATGTCGGGACGATCATCTCGTCTTAGCATCGCGATCGCGCTCCTCCTCGCGGTCGCCGGGTGCTCGAGCAAGGGCTCGCCGCCCGAGGCCGATCCGGCCAAGGTCGCGGCGCTCGCGCAGGTGATGATCAAGAACATCCCGCCGCCCGCCGGCGCGCGCGACTGCACCGTCGGTGATCTCCACGCCACACCGCTCACGGCGCGAGCGATGTTCCAGCTGGGCGCCGAGCCGCTCCCCGAGAAGGTGCCGGAGTACGACGAGTGGATCAATCCACCCGAGCTCGATGCCCCCGCCGCGCGCGTGTTGCTCGACAAGGCCGCAAGCGAGACAGATCGCCGCCGCGCCGCCGCCGCGTTGCTCGGCGCGAAGAGCTTCATCGTCTACAAGGTCGAGATGGTCAACGTGCCCATCGCCCTCGAGGTCAAGGAGCTGAAGCGCGGCGCCGTGGGCATGCGCGCGATCGGCTACGACGCGAAGGGTCTGCCGACCTGCTTGCTCGTGTTCACCGTGCAGAACGACAACAAGGTCGCCGAGTGGGCGATGGATCAGTCCGACAAGGCGCTGATCGATCCGGCAATCGCGAAGGCGGTCCGCGACGATCTCACGAAGCAGCTGCAGACGCGGATCGCCGGCTTCCTCGCGCAGTAGCTACGGTGTGCACTGCGTACGCACGCTCGAGATCGCGTCGTCCTTGATCAGGCCCTCGGACACCTGCGCCCGCTGCTGGGTCTGGCAGATGCCCGCCTGGACGTTCGGCATGCCCGAGAACTCGTTCGTCACGTAGTCGATCGCGAACACCACGCGCTGGAGCTGGATGAACGGGCGCGTCATGTCGCAGTCGCCGTACTCGCCACAGCGGTCGATGAACATGAAGTCGAACTCGGTTGCGCCCGTGTCGACGAGACTCGGCACGTTTTGACCGTTACGCATGCCCGCAGCGAGCTCGCGCATGTGCGATTGCATCGCGAGCTCGTGATACCAGGACAACACCTCGAGCGCGCCGATGTCGAAGCCCGAGTACGGGGGGGAGGCGGACGAGTTGCTGTTGTTGCGGTCGCCGTCGATGCCATCGCAGCCGATCTGCTTCGCGAGATCGAACCGCTTCCACATGTACTTCGTCCACAGCGGGCGCGAGGCCTCGCGGATATCGAGGTAGCGCTCCTCGAGGTTATTTGTCTCGCTGACGCTCCACCCGATCACGCTGCCCGCGATGGGCGCGTCAGGCCGGTTCGGAACCATCGTGGCCGAGTAGCCGGGGAACTTCTTCGCGTCGGGATCCGTGAGGTGAATCGCGCCGGTATC
This sequence comes from Haliangiales bacterium, assembly GCA_038206055.1. Classification (GTDB taxonomy): domain Bacteria; phylum Myxococcota_A; class Polyangia; order Haliangiales; family Haliangiaceae; genus JABFXX01. The sequence continues at coordinate 63,945 of JBBRBG010000013.1, read as the reverse complement.
GAAGTGACACACGACCTTCACGCCGCGCGCGTGCAGCTCGGCGATCTTCCCGGCGAGCGGGCCGGCGGGCACCGTGATCGGCATGCCATCGCCGTAGTCGATCGTGGTCGCGGTGGTGACCGCCCAGAGATCGAGGTCGTACATCGTGGAGCGCATCGTCAGCTCGTAGGGCGCGGCGAGCTGGATGTCCCAGTCCTTCGCCATGCCGAGCGTCGGACGCCACCAGGGAGGCGGCGCCGCGTCCATGCCCGCCTCGGGGTGGAGGTGGTGCTTGCCATCGTCGCAGCCGCCGAGTCCGAGACCCAGGACCGCGATCCACGCGACTGCGGGACGCATCTGCGTCGAGTCTACCCCCGGGCGGTCACGCAGAGTGTGATCCGCGCCCGCCCAGGACGATCACTTCTTGTCGCCGGAACCGGAGCCGCCGCCACCCGTGCCGCCGCCACCACCGCCGCCGGTGCCCTTGCCGCCGCCCTTGCCGTCGCCCGAGCCCGAGCCTGCCTTGCGCTCCATGCCTTTGCCGTCGCCCTGTCCCGAGCGATTCATCCCATCGCCACCGCTGCCTCCGCCGACACCGCCCTCGGTCCCCTTGTCACCCGGCTTGAGGTTCTCCTTCACCCAGTCCGCCATCTTGGTGATGCGGGTGTCGATCTCCGCCTTCACGGATTCGGGCTTGTCCTTCGTCGTGATCGTGATCGCCACGCCTTTGGCTTCGTTCTTCGCCGTCGCCGTGCCGCCGTCGCCGAGGAACACAGGACAACGCCCTATGCCGCCGCCGTGCGTTCCCTTCTGGTCGTGCCCTGCGCCGTTCGGGTTGTCGGTGTTCTTGAGGAGCAGCTCGGTGCGCTTCTGGATCGCCACGATCGCGTCCTTGTCATCAGCGGTGACGACCAAGGCGATCTTGCCGTCCAGGATCTCCGCCTTGGTGGTGGAGCCAAACACGCTGCTCGGGCAGTTTCCGCCCTTGTGCGAGAACGCCTGACCGTCTCCTGTCCCGGGCGCACCCGGTTCGACGGCGGATCCCGACCCAGCTGCTGCGGAGCCGCTGCCCATGGTATTCGAGCCAGTGACGGCCGCACCGCTGCCACTCCCGGTGCCGGGATCCTCTTTCTTCTTCCCGCCACACCCGACAGCCAGCAGCACGGACAACAGACCGATCGCGATACGCATGTCACATGTTTTACCGCCATTCCTGCGGAGGCAGCTGCTCACCCTGGCGGTTTTGTGCGCCGGCGCCGGGCTCTCCAGCGCGGACCCGCCGGTGCGGTTGCCACCCGGGACTCGAGCGGACGCGAGCGGTCAGTACATCTCGGGCCGCGGGCTCCGCGAGTCGAGCGACTTCCTCGCCAAGCAGCTCGACAAGGCCGGCATCATCGTCAAGAAGATCGGCCCCTACCGGGTCCGCGGCGTGGAGCTGACGCGGTTCGTCAGCCAGACCCCATCGACCTCCTGGCTCGCTCTGCACGTCGTCCGAGCGGCCGGCAAGACCGTGATCTCCTTTGTCCCGCGGCCGACCTCTTGACGAAACGGCCCCATCCGTTTAGACAACAGACCCTCACTCGGGGATCGTCTAATGGCAGGACGCAAGACTCTGACTCTTGCTATCTAGGTTCGAATCCTAGTCCCCGAACCAGCGAAGGCTTGACCGTTCCTACCCCTCCAGGTAGAAACGTCGTCCTTCCTACCGGCCCCATAGTCTAGCGGTTAGGACGTCTGCCTCTCACGCAGAAAACTCGAGTTCAAGTCTCGATGGGGTCACCAAAACTGAATGTCGCCTGCCTGCTGCTCGCAGCGGCATGCTCGAAGTCCACGGAGCAAAAGCACGAGGACCGGAACGAGCCGGCCGTCGCCGCCGCGCAGCTCGGCCTGCGCGTCACGGTGGCCGGCAAGGCTTCGACCTGGGGAGCCGATGCGTTCGCCGCCGTCCCCCACCACGCCACGGCCAACAATAGCGGCGAGGCGCGTGACACCTGGTCGCTCCGCGATCTCGTTCACAAGAACATCGGCCCCACCGCGCGGGTCACATCGGTGACGGGGCCCGAGGGAACGAAGCCGATCGATGCGGCCGCATGGGACGACGCATCGCAGACGCCGGTCATCCACACCACGCGCCGCGGAACGCTCAAGTTTCGCTTCGAGGACGCCGCCGGAAAGTGGGGCCCGAGCCTCGTCAACGACGTCAGCGCGCTCGAGATCGTTCCGTAGAGCGGATCAGTTCTCGACGGTGACGTCGGCCTTGCGGTGGCAGACTTCCTCGGCAACGCCGCGGAGGCCGACGCACACGAGGTCATCGTGCTCGCTGACCTTGTAGAACCGCTGGTCCTTGCCGGTGTACTTGCCGGCCTTCTTGCCGTCGGGCCAGAACACGGGGCCCGCCTTCGGGATCCACACGCGCTGGCGCAGCTTGCCAATGGCGGCGACGTCGGCGGCCGGGACCCGGCGAACAGCGCTGGGGCCGACGGCGACGCGGGCGCGTGCGCAGGTGGCGCGGACCTCGGCGACGTAGCCTCGATCGCTCTGGTACACGGCCTCGTCGCCGTGGACATCGGTCCACACGTAGGGCGCGCCACCGAGCTTCGCGGCGGCAGGCTTTGCGATGCTGCAGTACGGCGCATCGACGCGCGCGGCATCGACCGCCTTCGCGCCGTCGTCGAGCACGAGATCGACCAGGCCGTCGACAGCGTCGGCCCCGCCGGCCTTCTTCGCGGCGCGTGCATCGGCGATCCGGCGCGAGGCAGCGGTGGTCTGCGCAGCGGCGCGGTCGAGCTCGATCTGCTTCTTCGCCATCCACTCCGACTTCGTCATCGGATCGCGATCGCAGACGAGGCGCTCACCCGGCGCGCTCGGGACGGCAGCCGGCGCGTACGGCTTCGCGAGGCTGTATGCGAGGCGCTCCGGCGGCGCGGCGGAGGTCTGATCGAGGAGTGGATCGAACCACGCGAGGCCAGCGGCGGTGACCTTGACCGGCGCGCCGCGATCGATCGCATAGGCGGTACCGTCGTCGAACGCCTTCGTGATCTCCGCGGTGGTCCGCGGCACGAGCGAGCTGCGCGGCACGAACACCGAGAGCTCGTAGTGTTGCGCGAAGCCCTCGACGCAATCGGCGCCAGCGGTGGTGGTGACCTGGATGACCTTGCCCTTGTCGGCGACGACCTTCATCGCGACCGGCTGATCGGCGTCCATCGTGGCGACCAGGCCCTTCGCGGCGATCTCGGTCGGGAACAGCGGACCGGCGACCAGCACCTGGCCGCGCACGCGCTCGCGCTGGAGGGCGGCGGCGGTGCGGGGCGGCAGCGCGAACGTGCGCGTGGCGCGAACCGCAGCGGCATCACCATCGTGCTCGTAGGTGGTGGCCGACGGGATCACCGCGGGAGCCGGGGCCGGCAGCGGCGCCGGGGCCGAAGCGGGTGCCTCGGCGACCGGAGCCTGCGTGCGAACGCGCGCGCTGGACGTGCACGCGGCGAGCAGGAGGAGCGGGGCCAACCTCATAGCGGCCGGACCCTACTACGGGCGGGTGCGAGCACGACTGACATTTTCACGCTGGTCCGGACGTTGCCGCTGCGCAGGAGTCGCAGGTGCTAGGTTCGCGAGATGTGGAAGATCTTCCTGGTGATCTCGCTGGTCGGCTGCGGTTGGCCGCCCACCGATTGGACCGGAAAGAACTGGTGACCGAGAGCCTGACGATGGATGGCGTGATGAGTTGGCCCTTGGTGGCCGTGGCGATCGCGGCCGGCTGCGGGTCCGATCCCGATTGCTCGTTCGATCACGTCGTGGAGGAAGCCATCCACCCGGCTGATCTAGCCGATTGCGGGTACCCGGTCGGCGCGCCGTTCGAAGCCCCCACCGACCTCACGCCGTGGCGCGTGTCCCATGACTGCGCCATCGCGTCGTCAGCGGCGCAGCAACCGTTCATCGTGCGCTGGCTGGTTCCCAGCGTCGAGGGCGCCACCAGGTACGCGCTCGTCGGGGGGCTGTCGCAGAGCCGGTGGTCGCTCGCGCTGTTCGAGGAGGGGTTCAACGCCGACGCGACGACGCGGCCAACCGTCGAGTATGCGTGCGAGCTTCACGACCGGGGCGCCTGCGCCGACGTCGCGCAGACCCTATGCCTCGACTGCGGAGCGCGAGCAATCACCGAGGAGTGTGGTGGCCAGTGATCCCGGGCGCGTGGCGAGGATCGCAGGGACGATCACCAGCGCCGCCGCGACGCACGTGATCTCGCCGATCAGTGACGCGAGGCCGAAGCCGCGGATCGCGAGGTTGTCGCTGACGAGCAGCGACGTGTAGCCGATCATCGTGGTCAGCGAGCACACGAGCACGGTGCCACCGGTGGAGCGCAGCGCGACGCGCGCGTCATCGTGCTCGGCGCGATCGGCGACGTTGATCGCGTAATCGATGCCGAGGCCGAGTGCGATCGGCAGCGCGATGAAATCGAGGAAGTTGATCTTGATCCCGGCGATCGCGCAGACGGCGATCATCGAGAGGCTGCCGGCGCACGTGGCGACCAGCACCGCGGCCGCGCGGCGATTGCGCCCGACGACGAGCAGGACCATCACGAGCAGGCCCGCGCCCGCGACCAGCATGACCACCGGGCCGTCGCGGCGGATCTGCGCGAAGACATCGGCGAACAGCACCGCCGGGCCGGCGATCGTCGCGGGATGAGCCGCATCCCGATCGGCACTGCGTACCGCGGCGGCGAACTTCATCAAGTCCCGTCCGTCGTACTCGCTGAACGCGCCACCCGGTTTTACCGCGATGACGGCACCCAGCGTGCCATCGCGCTCCGTCATGCGCGCGGCGAGCGCCGGCGGGAGGTCGCGCGCCGAGATCGCTCGCAGATCATCCGGTGGACGCAGCGCGAGCAGATCGGCACGCTCGGCGTCGTCGAGGAGCGGAGCCACCTCGTCGACCTGCGAGCGGATCTGCGCGAGGATCGCGAGCTTCGCCGTCTGATCCGGTGGGAGCACGTCGAGCACCGATTGCAGGGGGCCCACGATCGCATCGCGTGCGGCCACCTCGCGCAGCGCACCGACCATCGCCGGCACCTGTGCGGGATCATCGACGGCGACGAACGTCTGACCCGCGATGCCCGCGAGCCCGCGGCCGAACGCCTTGTCGGAGACGTCCATCCAGCGGCGCGCCGCGACCGCATCCGATGCCTGCGAGCGCAGCTGCGTCATGTCGTACTCGAACGGGTCATTCGCCAGGTAGCGCCACGACACGACCGCACTCGCGAGCACCGCGACGCCCGCGATCGCGATCGCCACCGCCGGCCGGCGGAACCCGAACAGGCGCAGCACGAGGCCGCCGAACAGGCGCGATGGCTCGCGGCGCGGCGTGTGCGCGAAGCGAAGGATCAGCACCGGGAGGAGCACGAACGTGGCGATCCAGCAGATCAGCATGCCGATGCCGCCGATCCATGCGAAGTCGGCGAACCCGCGGAACCGGGTGGCTCCGAGGGCGCCGTACGCGATCGCCGCGCCGAGCGAGGCGACGAGCGTGGGCCGGAGCGTGCCGCGGATCGCGATCACCATCGCATCGCGGCTCGCCCAGCGCCGGCGCTCCTCGCCATAGCGCGCGACGAGCAGGATGCCGTAGTTGATGCCGTTGCCGGCGATGATCGCACCGAGGAACGCGGTGGCGGCGTTGAGGTGACCCACGCTGATCGCCGCGGCGCCGAACGAGACGATCGTCGCGCCCGCGATGTTGCACGTCAGCAGGATCAGCATCCGCATGCTACGCAGGTGCACGAACAGCACGAACGCGACCAGAACGAGCGTGATCACCGTCGAGAGCAGCACGCCTTTGATCAGTGCGCGTTGCTCGGCGATGGTAGTGGGAATGCCGCCAGCGAGCCCGAGCTTCGCCCCCGGGTGCGCGGCCTCGATCCGCGTCATCAGCGCATCCAGCCGCCGCTCGAGCGCGTGGTCCTTCTCCACGTCGGTCGCGACGAACGCGGTGCGGATCACGACCACCTGCGTCAGCCCGTCGGCGCTGACGTGGTCGGGTGCGTCGAGTCGCGCTGCGGCGTCCTGCTGCTTCGCGCGCAGCGCATCGAGGGCATCGGGAGCCGGGGCATCGTCGAGATCGACGAGCAACGGATTCGCCTTCTGCTTGCCCGTGGCGATCCGCGTTGCGAGCGCGTCGTGCACCGCGATCAGATCCGGAAGCGGCACGTACAGATGCCGGTGCGCGCGGATCACGTCGCGTGTCTCGCGGTCATCGCTCTCGATCCGCTCGATCAGCGTGCGATCGATCGTGCGCAGGCCGGCGATCGCCTCGCGCCCCGCGACGGCGCGCGTCACCGGATCGAGTGCGGTGATCAGCAGGATCGTCGTGTCGCGCGCGGGCATCCGGTCCGCGAGCGCGTGCATCGCTTTCACCGACGGCGCGTCGGCGGGCAGCAGGTACGAGAAGTCCGCGCGTAGCGGCAGGTGCGCGGCGACCAGGTAGCCCGAGCCCACGACCGCGAGCAGGCTGACGAGCAGGATCGATCGCGTTCGCCGCTGGAGCCAACCGACATACCGTTCCGCGCGCATCCCCGGAGGCATCGCAAGCGACATGCCGCGTCACGACCTGGCAACCGGTGGCAGGACACGGGCGAAACCGTCGAGGACTCGACTCCAGTGGTCAGTCCTGCGGCACCGGCGGCATCCAGAACGTCAGTCCACCGCCATCCCCGCACTGGCGCACCCGCATCAACTCGGCGTCGAACTGCGCTCGCTGCTCGCCCACCAGGCCGTTGTCCATCAGATCCCGTTTCTGCGCGTCCCAGTCGTTGCGGACCTCGCGCACGCAGTCCTTGTCGGTCTCACATGCGCACACGCGATCGGCCATCGCGCGCACGGTCTCGATCAGCTCGGGGCGCGGCGGGGGGGCCGCCTTCTTGCTGCTGCACGCGGCGAGCACGATCACGATGAATGCGATGCGGCTCATCATTGGCCCGGATTGAATACGAACGGATAGTTCACGATCGCCCCACCTTTCTGCGGAAACCGGAGATAGCCGAGCGAGGTCTTCACGCACTGGATGACCTCGCTGTTCGTCATCGAGCCGCCGTTCTTCCGCTGACCGGTGACCCTGCCGTTCGGAAGGATCTCGAAGTGCATCCGGATGTCGCCGGCGAGCGTGGAGACGCGGTTGAGCTCCTTCTGATAGCAGGCGCGGAACAGACCCTGGCTACGGCGAATCACCTCGTCGATCTCCTTCGCGGTCAGGGTCACCCGGTCCGGTCCTGGCGGCTCGGGCGGCGGCAGGTATTCCGGGCCGGGCCCATCGCCGCAGCCCGCGCCCATGCAGATCGCGTTGCGATTCTTGCCGGTGTTCATCGGCCCGTCGCTCTTGACGTCCGTGCCGACCGGGCCATTTCCCTGCGGTCCACCGACGGTCGTGCCCGGCCCACCAACGCCCGGCGGTCCTTTGCCCGGGCCGCCCTGCCCCTCGGGCCCACCCTTGCCCTCGGGCCCACCAGCGACTTGCTGCGCGACCTGCCCCACGTTGCGCGCGGCGATGCCGTGCAGGATCTCCTCGTGCAGGAACAGGCCGACCTTCGGCGGAGCGATCTTCGTCGACGGGATCTTCGGAACGCCGGTCTCGGTCTGGTTCGGGACCTGGGCGGAGATCTTCAAGCTCGGCTTGTCGACCTTCGTGCCTGTGGGCCGCACGAACGGATGGCGCGGCGGAATACTCGCGATGACCGGCGCCGCCGCGCCGGGCAGCTTCACGTCCACCACCGTCGGCTTCTTCACCTCCGGCTTCGGCGTCGGGAGCTCGTCGAGCTTCACGAGGTATCCGCCGGTCACCGAGGGCTGCTTCGGCCACTCGAACGGCTGCGAGCGCTCGTAGAGCTGGAACGTTGCGAACAGAAATGCGGCGTGGAGCATCACGGAGAACGCGAGTGACGCGCGCGACTCGTTGTCCTGCCGGAGCACCCAGCGCACGATCGCCGCGAGGCCGATCGCGAGCGACGACAGACTACCGGCGCGGAACAGCGCCTCGCCGAGCGGCACGCCCTTCCACCACCACAGGCCCGACAGCGCGGCCACGCTGAGCGCGAAGCCGCCCACGGCCGCGAGGATCATCGGGTGGCCGAGGTTCCACTCCGCCTCCTCGAGCTCGACGAACTGGAAGAACAGCTTGTGATCACCCGTCGCGTCGAGGTTGATCACGCCCCAGTCATTGCCGCCGATCGGCGTGGCGCGAAACCCGGTGGGCTCGTCGGCGCCGCGCACGAACTCCGCCACGTCGTGCTCGACGCCGCCGAGGCAGATCGTGCCGTGCATCTGATCGGAGAGCGTCAGCAGATAGCCGCGCCGTCCCGGCGTGACGATCGCGTACTCGCTCGCGGTGCCGATGTTCGGCGTGGTGAACGTGGTCTCGCTCGCCGAGCCGATCGTGACCTTCGCAGGCTTCTCGTGAACGACGTCGCCCATCACCTCGTCGTGCCAGATGAGCGACGTGCGTAGCCCCATGGTCCCCATCGGACAAGTCTAGCGTGTGGCCTACGCCGCCAGCACGGGAAGATGGAGCTTGCCGTCGGGAGCGATCGCCGTAGGTGGAGGTGGGAGCATGAGGGGCTCCCCGTCCTGCGATCGCCACTGGTCGAGACGGCTGACGTGGTGCGCGTACGCGATCGGGCACGTCTTTGCGCACGGCTTCGGCATGTAGAACGCGCGCTTGATGTCGTCGATGGAGTACTCGGCGAGCGGCGTCCCGGGGCTGCCCACCTTCGGCGCGCACAGGTGCACGAGCCCGTCCTCGCAGACGTGAAACGTACGAGCGCCGGCGCGGCACTTCCAGCTCGCCTCCTCGCCGTTCGCGAGCGCGAGCTGGAAGTCATCGCCGAGCAGCGGGTGCGCGCGGCGGCCGAGCGAGCGGATCTCCTCGTACGCGGCGCGGGTGGCATCGTCGAGGCCGGCCGTCTCGCCGGAGCCATGGCGGAGGAGCGACGTCGACGCATCGAGGCCAAGTGACATCGCCGCCTTCGCGACCTGCACGGCTTCCGCAGGCGGAGCGGCGCCGAGGACGGTGTTGATGCGGACGCGGAACTTCGCGTGGCGCGCGAGCAACCGCAGCTTCGGTTCGAGCACCTTCAGCGACTTCTTCGTGACGTCGTTCGGCGTCACGTTGTCGATGCTGATCTGCAGGCCGTAGAGACCGGCGGCATCGAGCTTCTCGATCCAGTCGCGCGTGAGCAGATAGCCGTTGGTATTGACGAACGGCACCATGCCCTTCGCGCGGACGTGCGCGACCACCTCGGCGAGGTGCGGCACGAGCAGCGACTCGCCGCCGGTCAACGTGACGAACACGGCGCGCAGGCGCGCGAGGTGATCGATGCGCTGCTTCAGCACGTCGAGTGGCACCGGCGCGGAGGTCTTGTCGTACTCGTTGCAGTAGCCGCACGCGAGGTTGCACCGGCGCGTGACGATCAGGTTGGCAACCAGCGGCCGAAACGGATCGAGGACGCTCCTCGCGATCCGGAACGCGAGACGCGCATCATCGAGGCGGCGGCGCGGGCGGTGGCGAAGCGGTGTGATGTCGGACATGCCCGACCAAGCTGCAGGCGCCGCGCCGCGTCGTAACTCGTGAGAACGCGCGCCGCGCCGTCAAACGTCCGACGGTTCGACGAGGAACGTCATCACCTGTCCACCACGGCGCATCGCCACGAAAGCGCGTTCACCGTCGGTGGCAATGCCGCGCGGCTCCCATGCACCCGATGCGATCGTGCGCACGCGACCATCGAGCCACAGCCGGCGAAGCGCGCCGCGCTTTGCCTCGTCGTCGTACGTGGTGACGAGCGCGGAATCGAGACCGAACGCACACAGCGAGTCGGGGCGACCGATGTTGCCCGCGAGCTGAAGTCGCCTCACGGCGCGCCCCGACACGAGCTCGACGCGGAACACCGCGCGTTGCCGCGCGTCGGCGACCACGATCGTTGGGCCGAGCTTGACGATCCCGACGGGCCTGGCGAACCCATCGAGCACGGTCGATGGCTCCTGCGTCACGAGATCGATCATCACGATCGAGCCATCGCACGCGCCGTTCGCGCCGGTCCTGAACTGCGTGGTGTACAGCGCGTGCTCGCGTGCGTCGTACGTCACACCGACCCGGTGGTAGACCGCAGGCAGCCGCCCGACCTCGTCGACCTGACCATCCGGCTCCACGCGGAAGATCGCACCGGCGCCGCCCTGCCCGATCCGCGTGACGAACAGCGTGCCGTACGGTGTGATCGTCAGCCCACCGATGCGCTCGCCGATCGCTCCGCCACTCTCGATCGTCGCGATCCTCCGCTGCTGATCCCCTTCCGCGCAGATGATCGCGCCGGTGTAGCTGTCGGCGATGTAGAGCGCGTGCGCGTGAGGATCGAACGCGAGGCCGTTCGGATCCGCGCGCACGAAGATCGGTCGGAGCTCGTCGATCAGCGTGTGCGCGAAAGCGTTGTGCAACTGCATGCACCTCGCGCACGGTGCGAGCGACGTGCCGCGCGCAAGCCCGTTGGCGCCGATGACAAGCCTGTGAATCGCGCCGGATCACTGATGGAACCCCCATCGTCTCGGGGTCTGGACTCCCGCTTCCCCGGCCCGAAGCCCCCAAGGAAATCGGCCAGGTAACGCCGCTGTAACGTGGTTACGCGGGGTTGGCCTGGCCTCACCGGGGCACGTGCCTTGCTCATCCAGGGGGCATGAAGAGCCTCCTCCTCGGCCTCGCGATCTCGCTGACCGCCTGCATGGGAGGCACGACCGATCCGGGCGGCACCGGCGATGACGGCGTCACGCCCGATGCCCCGACCGGGCAGCAGGCGAACTGCCCGCTGCCCGACAACATGGCCGACCTCGGCGCGCTGCCCGCGCTCAAGGCGCAGCGCTGCAACGTCAACGGATCGATGGGCGCGCGAAAGTGGTACCGGCTCTCCGCCACCATGGCCAGCGGCGACATCGTACAGATCGAGCTGTGGCCGTATCACGGAGCGTTCACCGCCGCGGTGACGACCGGTTCGTTCCCGATCGAGACCGACTACAACACCTGCGGCGTGTGCTTGCGCGCGGTGGGTGACAAGGGTGCTGCCACCGCGAAGGAGTACTTCGGCACCGGCGGCACGATCAACATCACGGCGCTCGGCGTGGCCGGTCAGCCGATCTCCGCGACCATCACGACGGGCGGCGCGGCCGAGGTCAACGGGACCAACCACACGAAGATCGCGAACGGCTGCACGACCACGATCGCCAAGGTGAAGATCGACGGCACCGTCATGGACGTCGGCGGCACGGGCGGCGGCGGTGGCGGCGGTGGCGGCGGCGGTGGTGGTGCGGGTGCGTGCCCATCGACTGTCGGCGACTGATCACGGCACGGTGACCGGGAAGAACAGCGGGCCGTCGTCGAACTTGCCGACGCCGTAGCTCGCGATCCACGCCTGCGTCTCGGGCGACCGCATGTACGCGACGAGCTCGGCAGCCGCGGGATTCGCGGTGGTCGACAGCTCGACGAGGTATGGCCTGCGCAGGCGCACGTCGCCGCGGACCATGAGCTCGATGCCGTCGGCGTGGAGCTTCTTGGTGATGAACGGGATGCGGCCGATCATCGTGTACGCCCCCGCCTTGGCCGCCTGTGCGAGTACCTCGTGCTGGTTCTCGCCGGTGAACCGCAAGGTCGCGACGGGATCGAGGACCAGGTGGTTGTCCTCGACGAGATCATGGAGGACGCCATCGGCGCCCATCGTGGCGTGGACGAGGAGCGGCGCCTTCGCGGCGATGATCTTGCCGAGCGCTGCCGCCGCGCTGGTCTCGCCTCTGATGTGCGCCGGGTCAGCAGTCGGGCCGACGATGATGAGGTCGTTGCGGAGCCATGGCTGCGGGTCGCGCGCGAGCCCATCGGCGACGAGGTTCACCATCGCGTCGCTCGCGTGCACGGTGATGAGATCGATCCCGCCCTTCCTGAACGCCGCGACCACCAGAGGCTTCGGGCCCGTGGCGGCGAGCTTCACGGTATGGCCGGTCGCGCGCTCGAACCGGCTGACGAGCTCGGGCCAGAACCCGGTCTCCATCATCCCGCCGATCACGGCCACGCTGATCGTCTGGTGCGCGGGCGCCGCGGGCGGAGGCGGCGGCTCGCTCGTGGACTTGCTGCTGCAGGCCGCGAGTGCGGCCACGAGCAGCACGCGTCTCACTGCCACATCCCCTGCAGCACGATCGAGATCACGCGTCCCGGCAGGTGGTAGCCGTCGCGCGTCTCGGGGGCCACGTTCAACAGATCGTCGATGCGGAGGACGGCGAGGTACTCCTTGGAGACCTGTGCGGTGAAGTTCGCCTCGAGGAGCGCGTAGCCATCGACGACCTTGCCCTTGTCGATCGCGGAGCCGAAGTACTTCACGCGCGCGATCCCCGAGAACCGCTTGTCGATGGAGCCCTGCACCCAGGCGTCGAAGCGATTGTGCGGGAGACGATCGATCGGATCGTCACCGGAGTCGCCGTGCGCCTTGACGTAGTTGTACGAGCCGCCGACGTCGAAGTGATCGGGGATGATCGCCACCCGCGCCTGCGCATCGACGCCCCAGAAGTTGACCTTGCCGAGGTTCGTCAGCTTGCCCATCGCCATCGGATCCGTATCGGTGCGGATGATGCCTGTGGTGTGCTTGTAGAACGGCGCCGCTTCGAGCCGTACGCGACCGCGAGTCTCCACCGCGCGCAGCTCGGCGTGCGCGGCCTTCTCGGCTCCGAGCTTCGGGTTTCCGTTGGCGGCGTCGAACCGCTCGCGCAGGCTCGGCAGCCGGCCCTTGTAGGCTGTGGTCGCGGTCAGCTCGAGGTGCTGCCCCGGCTTGTACTTCGCGACGACCTTGCCCTCGGGCCATGGATCGGCGCCGACGCCGAACGGCATCGCGAGACCCGCGGCAGCGTCGACGCGGAACTGCTTGCGCTCGAACTGCCCGTCGGCGGCGAGCTCGAGCATCGTCACGTCGCCGCGGACGTACTCGCCGGCCGCGTTCGAGACCAGCGCCTTCTCGTGATAGATCGACGACGACGCCGCCCAGCGCAGCTCCTTGGTGATCGGCTTCGTCGCGAGAGCGGAGCCGCCGCTGCGGATCGCCGACAGGCTCTCGGACTGCTCCTGCGTTGCAAACGCCGGGTCGGCGAAGAACCGCGAGCGCCGAAACAGGTAGCTGCCGTAGTACAGGCCCTGGAGCTGGAGCTTGCCGATCTTCTCGTCGGCGCGGACCGAGCCGCGCACCGAGGTCTCGCGATCGATCATCAAGATCGAGCTGCGGTTGACGTCGCTCGGCGGCGCGACGTAGTGGCGGTCGTCGAGGAAGCCGTCGAGCGCGATCCGGCGATCGCCCTTTCGATATTCGAGGCGCCCAGCGCCGGTGGCCGCGCGCCGAGCTTCACCGACCTTGGCGTCGCCGGGTAGCTCGAGATCCCTCGCGCCCGCGAGCCCCGAGCCGGAGAGCCGCAGGCCGACGTGCTTCGCCAGCGCCACGCGCGCCGTGCCGGTCGCGCCGAACGTGGGCAGCGAGTCCGAGGTCAGGCGCGCGATCACGATCTGATCGCCCACGCCGTCGCGCGTGAGCACCTCGATCACGCCGCCCGGTCCACCGGGTCCATCGATCGGCGACTGCGGCGTGGTCGCGACGCGGATCTGGACGATGTCGGTGACCGGAATCGTCGAGACGTCGAACGTGCCGTAGTACGGATCCGTTACCAGCACGCCATCGATCAACACGCTGACCGCGCCCTTGCGCGCGCCGCGGATATCGATGTTGAAGCCGCCGCGGCCGGCATCGCGCACGGCGACATCGGGGATCAGCGCGAGCGCGGTCGCGAGATCGGTGGCGCCGCGCGCGGCGAGCTGCTCGCCGGTGAGCCGGACCTCGGTGTCGCGATCGAACGGCTTGTCGGGCCGCTCGTCGAAGATCTCGATGACGTCGCCGTCGGCGAGCTTCTTCAATTCCTCGTCGGTCAGGCCCTCGGGGGCCGGGACCTCGAGGGTGGTCGCGCCCGCTGGAGCCGGCTGCCCGAACGCCGGGGAGGCAGGTCCCCAGGCGACGGTGACCGCCGCAATCGCGAACAGATACTTGGCCAGGCGGCGCATGGGCGGAACGAGAGTCGAGCAAGACCCTCGCCGTCGATGTTGCACCAAGATGACGGCCCGCGGGCTGCTACAGCCGTGCAACACGCAGCTACGGAACCGTGATCGCCGAGACCTTCACATCGGGAAACGTGAATGCCTTCGCGCGCAGGACCGTGTCCTGGCGCATCTGCTCGACGTCGTCGGGCTTCACGGGGACGACCACCAGCCGCGCACCGCCCGGAAGATCGGTCTCCGAGATCACGACGCCGGTGGTCAGCACCGGGCAGTTGTGCATCCGGCCGCCCTGCCCGCCACCATGCACTCCCTTCTCACTCCGCCCCGCCGCGAACTCCACCACGTGCTTCGCGCGCCGCTGGATCTCTGCGGTCGCCTCCGGCGCCGTGGCCGTGATCTCCCAGCGCGTGCCAGCCGGCTCGAGTGCGTACGTCGCGGTCGCACCGGCGACGGTCAACGGGCAGTGCCGCATCTTCTCGTCCATGTCGTCGGGCGGGCGCGCGGCGCCATCGATCACCGGCGCCGCCGCAACGACGGGAGGGACAGCCGCGCTCCCCTCGCGCGTCGGGGCTGAGTTGCCGCACGCGGCCAGCGCGAGGATCCAGATGGTACGGCGCATCGCCCCGATTATTGCCGAAACCGGGGCCGTGTGCCTTGCATCACCACGGACCCTGGTTCAACGATACGCGCTCGGCGCGGTGGACGCGCTGGAAAGGTTGGCCCCCATGCTCGAGTCGATGTCGAACGGTGATAGCAGCGGTCGGATCCTGTCCAACCAGGACGACATCCGCGGCAACCAGGAGCGGATCATCGCGAACCAGGAGAAGATCCTCGCGAACCAGGGAAAGATCGCCGGCAACCAGAGCCAGCTCGCGAAGATCCTCTCGAACCAGGAAGCGATCCTGGCGAACCAGGGCAAGATCTCCGGCAACCAGAAGCAGCTCTCGCAGATCCTCGCCAACCAGAAGGCGATCGCCGCGAACCAGAAGAAGCTCGACGCCGTGGTCACGAACCAGAAGAAGCTGGATACGATCATCGCGAACCAGCAGAAGATCGCGGGCAACCAGAAGAAGCTCGATCAGGTGCTCGCGAACCAGAGGACGATCAGTGGCAACCAGAAGGCGCTGCAGCAGCTCCTCTCTGGCCAGAAGACGATCGTCGCGAATCAGAAGAAGATCCTCGCCAAGCGCTAGATGGATCTTCTCGAGCGAGCTCGCGCGCTGGCGGCGTGCCCGCTGTTTGCGGATCTCGCCCCCGCGGTCGTGATCCGGCTCGCGGAACGCGCACGCCCTGCGACCCTCGAGCCGGGCGAGCGCAAGACCACCGACGACACCGTGTGGATCGTCGTCGAAGGGTCGCTCGTGATCGCGTCGCGCGCCGCGATGTCGGCGGTGGCGTCGATCAGCACCACGCGCAAGCACGGAGGCACCGCCACGGCGGGTCACGTGCTCGGCCTCGTGCGCGTGATCGCGCCGCAGACCCCCGCGCTCGATGCGGTCGCCGAGAAGACGAGTGTGGTCATCGGCATCTCCGTCGATGACATGCGCGACGTCCTCGAGGAGGATCCGGTCGCGCTCACCGCGCTGTCGGCCGCCCTCGCCCGCCGGCTCCTCGAGGGCACGTCGTGAATCGCCGCGCGTTCGTGCTCGGCGCCGCGATGGTGCTGCTGTGCAACTTCGTCGCGGTCACGCTCCGATCGTTCGCCGAGGCCGCGTTCCTCGAGGCGTACGGCGGTGGCAAGCTGCCGTGGCTGTTGATCGCGAACGCGAGCGGCTTCGCCGTCGCCACGCTCAGCTACGACGTGATCTCGCGGCGGGCGAGCTCGCGCGTCGTCGACCTCGGCCTCCTCGTCATGCTGCTGCTCACGGCTACTGCGAGCCCCGCACTGCTCTCGGCCGGGGTGCCGCCGGTGGTCCTCGTCGTCGCGCTCGCCGCGCTCTCGCAGGTCGCGGGCCTCGCGCTGTGGAACCGTGTCGCCGCATCGGTCGGCGGTCGCGATGCACGGCGCATGCTGCCGCGCGCAGGTGCGGCCGTGACCCTCGGTGGCGCGATCGCCGGCCTCGGCGCGGGCGCGCTCGTCTATCGCGCGGGGCTCACCATGCTGCCGTACCTGGGCGCCGCGACCACCGCCGTCGTCATCACGCTGTGCGTCGTTCAGGAGAAGGCGCTCGCGAAGGGCGGCGCGCCGGGCGCCACCGCGCCGGCCGGCACATCGGAGGTCCTGAGCTCGCTGCAGCGCCGCCTGCTCACCGGCCTCATCGCGGTGGCCGTACTGGAGGGCATCGTCGCAACGGTCATCGACCTGCAGTTCATCGCGCAGCTCAAGAACCGCTACCAGGGCGACAACCTCGCCGCGGCTGTCGCGCTGTTCTACGGCGGCACGAACGGCGTGCTGTTCCTTCTCCAGATCCTCGCCGTGCCGCGCCTGCTCGTCACGCGCAGCGTGCCCACGACCGTGGGGATCCACCCGCTGTTCGCTCTCGCCTGGTATGCGATCTTTGCTGCCGCGCCGAGCTTCGTGCTGATCGCCGGCACGCGCACGACAGATCAGGTGCTGCGGCTCGCGACCTCGCGCACGTCGCAGGAGATCGAGCTTTCACCGTTCCCGCCCGGCCCGCGCGCACGCTGGAAGGTGCTCCTGCGCGGCGCCATCTGGCCGCTCGGCGCCGCCGGTGCTGCGCTCGTGCTGCTCCTCGTCGGCCCCGTCGCCGTCGCTCACCCCACCCGGCTCGCCGCCGTGGGGATGGGGGTCGCGATCGTATGGTGGATCGTCGGTCAGATCACCGCGCGCCGGTTTCAGGCCGCGCTCGCCGCGCCGCTCGGCATCCGCGCACACCAGGCCGAAGATCTCCGCCAGATCGATCTCGAGACCCTCGAGCGTTGGGCCGAAGCGGCCGGTGGCGACGATCTGCGGATCGCCGCGATCGCCCGGGCCGCGATGGAGCGTGCGCGCGTCGCCGCATCGGACCTCGCGGACCACCTGCGGCACGACGCGGCCGCCGTGCGCACCGCGCTGTTCGAGCAGCTCGCGCGCTCCCCGGCGCCATCGCTGCGCGGCGAGCTCCGCGCGGCCGTGGAGATCGAGGACGACGATCGCGCCCTCGCCGCCGGCCTCAAGGCGCTCGCCCTCGCCGGCGACGACACCCTCCTCGAGCGCGGTCGCTCGCGCGGGGCCCTGGCGCGCGAGGTCGCCGATGCCGTGCGCTCCGCCGAGGTCACGCTGCGCGGCGGCGACGTCCTCGCCGAGCTCGAGCGCCTGTGCGAGCGCGATCCGCACTGGGCCGTGGCCCTCGTGCGCGCCCGTCGCGCCGACTTCGCCGAGACCGCGCTTGCCGCCGTACTCACCGAGGCCGCGCGCCTCCCCGCCCGTCGTGCCGGTGCCCTCGCGGTGATCGCCGGCGTTGGCCCCGATGCCACCCGCACCATCCTCGCCGCCGCACTCGAAGCCGGTGACACCGACGCCACCGCCGCGATCGTCGGCCTCGATCCCGAAGGCGCCTCGCACCTCGCGCCCTGGCTCCCCGATCTCTCGCCGCTCGCACGCGCCGCGATCGCCCGCGCTCTCGCCGGCGCACCCTCGGGGACCGAGCTCGTCGGCGCGCTGCTCGGCGGCACGGATCCCGAGGTCGCCCACGCGGCACTCCGCACCGCCCTCGCGATCGCGCGCGGCGGCGCCACGCTCCCCGCCGGCCCGATCGCCGCGGCGAACACGGCCTCGCTCGAGGCGCTCGTGCTCCACCTCGATGCGCGCGATGCCGCCGCCGACTGGTCGCCGTGCGCGAAGCAGGAGCTCGAGATCGCGATCCGCCGGTGCGTCGCGCGCATGCTGTGGGCCGCCGCCGTCGAGGCCGCCGCCGTCGAGGCCGCCGCCGCAGGCCGCGATCCTGCCGCACTCGCCGCCGCCGCGCGCCACCTGGTGGGCGGTCGCGAGGCCGATCGCCGGCGCGCCCTCGACGTGGTCCAGGAGGCTCAATCCGGCCGCTCCGAGATCCTCGCCGTGATCGAGCGCTGGCTGCGCCCCGCCGAGCCCACACCCGGCACGGCACAGGTCCTCGCCGCGGTCGATACCTGGCTCGCGCAGCTGTGCGCCGGCGAGCTCGCCGACCTCGAGCCCTCGCTCCTCGCACTCCGCAAGCCCGCGCTGTTCGCCACCATCGCCGGCCCCGCGCTCGCGGCGCTCGCCACGCGCGCAGAGAAGCGCACCGTCTCGGGCGAGCTGTTCGCCGCGGGCTCCGATGGCGACAGCATGTTCGTCGTCATCGAAGGCACGCTCGAGGCCCTCCGCCCCGGCGCTCCGCCACGCAAGATCAGCGCCGGGGGCGTCGTCGGCGAGCTCGCCGTCCTCACGCGTGCGAAGCGTGCGGCCACCGTGGTCGCGCCCGAGCCGACAAAGGTCCTCGAGATCGATCGCGAGACCTTTGCCGCCGTCTCGCAGCGCGCGCCCGAGCTCGTCGCCGGCCTCTCGGCCACGCTCGCCGGCTGGATCGCACCCGAGCGCCCCGACGTCCTGGGCACCTAGCTGTCCGACAATGGGGTCCGACCCCATTGTCGGACAAGTTCAGAACTGAAAGTAGATGAACGGCACCATCTTCGCGTGCCCGAGCTCGCGCAGCACGAGCGCCACGCACGCGAGCACGAAGCCCTGCATGGGCGCGGGGAGTGCGACGAAGCGCTCGCGCAGCCAGCGGTAGCTCCCATCGGCGAAGAAGTGGATCGCGAAGCCGGCGACCATCGTGACCGTCACGAGCGGGACGACGTTCGCATGATCGAGCTCGAACGCCGCGATCCGGCGCAGGATCGCCAGCGCGTTGTCGAAGTCGCTCGCGCGGAAGAAGATCCATGCGAGGCACACGTACTGAAACGTGAAGATCACGGCGATCGTGCGCCGCGAGATCACGAACAGCCGGCGAAGAACCAGGGGCTCGCCGCGCTCGACCATGTCGGCAACGATGCCGAGGAGCCAGGTCAGGCCGATCAGCGGGATCCACAGCGCCTTGTCCCCGTACTGGAGCGACCACAGGAACGCCACGCCGGCACCGCACATCGCGATCCGGAGGAGCTCCGGCCACCACAGCGCGGGACTCGCGCTGCGCCACACGAGGAAGAACGACGTCACCGGGCGCTCGGGCTGCTTCGCCGCCGGCTCGTCCTCGCCGAGCCACGCGGTGACGACCGCCCACAGCGGTGTCACGGTGAGCCACACGAGGATCAGCTGACTCCACGCACCGCTGGTCTCGGCCCCTCGCAGCCCGATCCCGATGCCGGCGTTGACCGCGATGATGCCGAGCCCCGCGAGCAGCGCGCAGCCGGCGACCAGGCTCCACGCCTCGCGCGCGTTGCCGCCCGCGGTGCGGCGCTGGAAGAACCGTGTGATCGCGAGCCCGAAGCCGTGCAGCGCGCCCCACACCACGAACGCGAAGCTCGCGCCGTGCCACAACCCACCGAGCAGCATCGTGAGGATCAGATTCACGTAGGTGCGCGCCGCGCCCTTCTTGCTGCCGCCGAGCGTGATGTAGAGGTAGTCGCGCAGCCAGGTCGAGAGCGAGATGTGCCAGCGCCGCCAGAACTCCTGGAGGTTCGCGGACCGATAGGGCGTGCGGAAGTTCTCAGGCAGCGTGAACCCGAGGACCTGCGCCGAGCCGATCGCGATATCTGAATACGCGGAGAAATCGCAGAAGATCTGCAGCGCGTACGCCCATACACCGACGGCCACCTCGAGCGACGAGAACCGCTCCGGTGCCTCGAACACGCGGTCGACGATCGCGAGCGCGAGGGTGTCCGCGATCGCGATCTTCTTGAACAGGCCGGTGCAGATGCGGAACAGTCCCTGCGCGGCCTTCTCGTAGTCCAGCGCCGGCAGCGTCTCGAGCTGCGGTAGCAGATCTTGCGCGCGAACGATCGGACCGGCGACGAGCTGCGGGAAGAACAGCACGAACGTCGCGAACTTCACGACCGACTGCGTGGCCTTGAGCTGTCGGCGGTAGACATCGATCGTGTACGACAGCGACTGGAACGTGTGGAACGAGATGCCCGCCGGCAGGATGAGATGCAGCGGCTTGATCTCGGTGCCGGCGATCGGGTTGACGATGTCCTGGGTGAAGAAGTTGGTGTACTTGAAGAACACGAGGATCCCGAGGTTCGAGCACAGGCTCACCACCACGAGCGCCTTGCGCCTCCACGGATCCTCGGTCCGCTCGATCCAGATGCCGAGGTAGTAATCGAGGACGATCGTGCCGAGCAGCAAGCCGAGGAGGTAGCGATACGGCCCCGGCATCGCCGCCGCCCACGCGTGATAGAACAGCGACGACGCGACGAACAGGATGACCACGCGCCCGAGCGGTCGCGTGTCGTCGGCCGGGGTCGCACCGATGCCGACGCCGAGGATCAGCAGCACCACCAGGTGCGCGTTCCGCACGATCTCGGCGGTGACCTCGTCGAGCACCTCCCGCTGCCACGCGACCGTGACGGTCACCGCGAGCATGGCCAGCGCGGTCACGATGCCGAGCGCGATCAGCCGCTGCCCACGCGCCGAGGCGATCCACGCTCCGCCGCGTCGCCCCACCACGATTGCGCCGCCGAGCACCGCCGTGCCCACACCCCACCGCAGGAACATCTCGATCGGCCAGTCCCGGTAGCCGGCCGCGAGTCGCAGGATGGATCCGCCGACCGGATCCCACAGCGCGTTCGGATCCTTCGCGACGAGCAGCACGATCACATCGCCAAGCAGGACCATCAGGGCGATGCGCCCCCAAGCCATCCGCGCGATCATCCCGAGGACCGCGAATCGGCCGCGCAGCACACCGATCCGGCTCCAGCGCGCCAGCGCGTAGAGGAAGAACACCGCGATCAGGAACAGCGGGTAGTCCGGACTCGAGAACAGCATCGATTACGGCGCGATCGGACCCGGTAGTGGAGCGTCGACGGGAACCCGCGGCAGCGCCGGATCGCGGTGCGTGCTCGGCGGCAGCTTCTTGTCGCTGCGCCAGTGGACGTAGTCCGCGAGCAACGCGCTCGACAGCGCGTCGGCCCACAGCTGATAGCCGAGGTCGGTGAAGTGAACGTGGTCCTTGTAGGCGGTCTTCGGCTCGTTGACGACCCACGGATGCATGTGGTCGGGGCCGCCCATCGCCGACAGCGTGTCGAAGAACGCCACCTTGTTGCGCGCCGCGGCCGCGTGCTCGACCGCCACGATCTCGCCGAGCACCGCGGGCGTGCGCCACTCGCACTCGGGAACGATGCTGCCGTCCTTCTGCGGCTTCATTCGCTCGCAGCCCCGTCCGCCCTCGCGCACGCCCATGTCGGGCGGCCCGAGGATCAGGATCGAGGAGGTTGGCGCCGCCGCGCGGATGCGCAGAATGGTCTCGTCGAAGTAGCGGGCCATCGCGACGAGATCGAGATCCGGATCGTCGGCCTCGTTCGTGCCGTACTGGAGCACCACGAGCCGCGGATCGCGGGTAGCGAGCTGATCGCCGATGATCGACCAGTCCCACGAGCGCAGGCTGCCGAGCCGGCGTCCGACCACGCCGAGCGCATCCACGATGACGCCCGGCAGGCCGCGCTCGAGCACCACACCGTAGAGATCGAGCTGGCCGCCGCCGCCGTGCTCGAGCGTCAACCGATGCGGGCCATCCATCACCGGGATGATCTGGCGCGCCGGATGGGGCGGCTCGATCGGCGCGGTCCGCGTGAGCAGCGACTGCCACGGCTGATCGTCGACGCGGTAGCGCAGCGTGCCGTGGTCCGGCGCCGCCTGGTAGAGAATCTCGAACTGCGCGACCTTCGTCCCCGCGATGCAGTCGGCGCAGGTCTCGACCCACAGCTGCGCGCCCTTCTGCGAGCCGTAGACGCGAAGCCCCGCGACACCGAACGGCTCCGAGTCGCCTTTCTTGCCGCCCACGGCCGCACGCCACGATCCGGACACGCCGTACTTCACGTCGCGCTGGTAGTAGTGCCGCGCCGGCGGCCGCCCCGCTGCCACGAGCCCGCGCCCCGCATCGCCGAACTTCGCCTGCAGCGTGATGCGCAGACGCGAGGTCATCGAATCACCGGCGGTGTGCGAATCGCCGAAGAACAGCATCAGTGCGCGTCCCGTCCGCTCGCCGCGCTCGGCCGCATCCCACGCGGTGAACAGATGATCCAGCGTGTCGCCCGGCGCATCGAGAAAGCCGGGGATCTGCGCGACCGCCGCATCGCCCGGCCTCACACCCTGCGCTCCGTCGACGCCCGCCTCCCCGGCGGTGGCGATCGGCGGTTTCGGGGGCTTCGGAGGGATCCGCTCTCCGTCGCAACCGCCGTTGCAACCAAGCAGCGCGAGCGCCGCGGCGAACATCACGGGGAGCGCACTAGTGATTCGCATAACGCTGGGCTCCCGTCGTCAACGCATCGTAGATCGCGTCGCCGAACTTGTTGGCGCCCTTGCGCGTGAGGTGCTGAAAGTCGGTGCCGACGTACCCCTTGCGGAACCATTTCTCCGCCGAGCCCTTCGCGCCCATCCAGTCGTACGTGGAGAAGAACGCACAGCCGGTGGCCTGCGCCGCGCGCCGCTGTGCTTCGACGAGCACCGGCATCACCGGGCGCGACGGATAGCCACCGTCCTTCGCCTCGGCCTGATCTGTGGGCGACACCACGAGGCACGTCGCATCGGGGCGCGCCTTGCGGATCGGCGCGAGCACCTTCTCGTAGTTCGCTTGATACAGCTTCGTGTCCTGATCCTTGGGCCCGAGCCACTGCGCCTCGTTCGCACCGATCATGATCATGATGAGGTCCGCGCCGCGGTGGACGAGCCCGCCGGAGAAGCTGGCGGCATTGTGGTTCGCGAAGCTCTTCACGTTGACGCTGACGATGCCCATGTTGTCGACGACCGCGCCCTTCGCGTTCTCGAGCTGCAGCCCGAACGTGCGCACGCGACCCGTGATCTCGATCTTGAAGCTGCTCGCGGCGTCCTTCAGCACGGTCGTCGCGTAGCCGGCCTCCTTCATCTCGCTCTTCGTCTCCGTGCGCATCGCATCGTTACCGTCCGCCGTGATCGTGATGCTGCCGCCCTTCGGCTGGCCGAGGTATGCGAGCTCGACGTTCGTGACCTTGCCGGCGGTGAGCTTGATCGTGGCGTGCGCGTCGTCGCCCTCGGCGGTCGCGCCACCCGCGCCGTAGAGCCCATCCGCGATCTGCAGCGTCGAGATCGCGTGCGTCGCCCAGTTGCCGGTGTTGCTCCGCGTGATCGCCTCGTGCCCGACGAAGCGATGCGGCGGCACGAGCGGGATCCAGCCCGGCCCGCCGTCACCGAGCGCGCCCTGCAGCTTGGTGCGCAGCCGGCCCGGGATCGCGTCCGTCGCCACCACCGAGTCGCCGTACCACGACACGCGGACCGCGCGCCCGAGCGTGCCGGCCTTCTCGTCGGCGACGGCCTTGTAGAATGCGTCCATCGCCCACCGTTTGCAGCTGTCGGGCGTGCCGTCGAGACATAGGTCCTCGAGCGCCCCGCCCCTCGCGCGATCCGCGCTGCCTGCACCGGTCACCGGCAACGGTGGATCATCGTCTCCGGCCTCCGCCACCGCCTTTGCCGGCGCGGTGAACGTCGGGCCCGCGGCCGTGGTCGTCTCGGCCGCGCGCGGTTGGGTCAGGCGATCCGCGAGTGCCTGAACACCCCCATCGATCACGAACAGGCCGATCGCCATGAACCAGCCAAACCACAGCAGTGTCGGCGCGATACTCCAGCTGCGATCGGGTGCCGACATCTGGTCGAAGGTAAGCGAATGGACCGCCGTGCGCAAAGTCGCGGTGTGGCGCAGCGCTCGCATAGATCCTGACCCCGGAGGGGTTCATGCGCACGCCTATCTTGAGTTGCCTGCTAACGGTCACGATCCTCGGTGGATGCGGAGACGACGGGACCTCAAAAGTCCCACCTCGGATCATCGAGGGTGGTGGAATCAGCGACGGTCCGATCGACGGTGTCGCGAATATCTACGTCATCAACGACACCACCCGCCAGCCGATCGCCGGTGCCAAGGTCCTGGTCGGGACCCTGGAAGGCGAGACGGATGCCACGGGCTTGTTCGTCGCGGAGGCCGTGAAAGGGCCGCAGACCATCGCGGTCAAGGCGGACACCTTTCGCTCCGAGATGTGGGTCGGTGCGAACGGCGCGAACATGACGTTCGATCTCCAGGTCGCCACGCCGCCGGTCGCACCGCGCGCCACGTTGATGGGCTCGATCGATCTGTCGTCGCTCGTGGTTCCGCAGGGCCACCTCCGGTTCGCGCTCGTCGGGTACTCGCAGAGCGACAATCTCGGTGATGAATCGAACAACATTTCCACGCCGAACGACAAGAACATCTGCTCGGGCGGCGGGATGAACAACCCGCAGCCGTGCGCGTTCACGATCGACGTGCGCGCGGGCCGGGTCGCGCTACTCGCCGCGGTCTACGATCGCGACCTCAAGGGCACGCCGACGAACTTCGACGACGACACGATGACCCTGATCCGCTGGGCCTACCGTGGCGGCATCTCGGTCACCGCGGGCGTCGCGCAGAACGGCCAGGACCTGACGCTGGTCGACGTCGGCAACATGGGCAACATCACCGTGGACTTCGGCTCGCCGCCCTCGGGCCTCCAGACGATCGGCGCACTCATCGGCATCGACCTCGGCACCGACGGCGTGTTCCAGCTCCCGCAGTTCCGCACGCCCACGGACGCGACGCTGCTCACGCCGAAGGTCGCCGCGTTCACCGGCGCCACGCACTTTCGCCTGACCGCGATCGCGAACAACGGCACCAATCCCGCGACCACCCAGAGCGTGCTGATCCGCCGCGCGCTCGCGGGCCCCACGCTCGCCGCCGGCACCTGGCTGCTGCCGCCCGCGAGCCCGAGCATCACCCGCACGGGCGCGCGGTGGACCGCCGTCGCGGGCGCGACGATCCACAGCGTCGAGTACAAGCAGGGCACCGCTTCCTTGCTCAACGTCACGGCGTTCGATACCTCGACGGAGATGACCATCCCCGATCTCGTCGCCCTGCCCGCCGGAACGATCACGGGCACGCTCAACGGCATCGCCGCCGACGGCCTGGATGTGACGGAGTTCGCGCTCGACGCGGACCGCGACAAGCTGACCGCCGTGTCTGGCCAGACGGTCACGATCAACTAGCGGAGCTGCTACGATGACGTAGATGCGCCGGTGGTTCGTGCTCGCATGCCTCTTGGTGGCGTGCATCACCAATCCACCGCCGTCGCCCTACTATGGCGGCGGGACGCCGGAGCAGCCGCCCGACAATCCCCAGATGATCGTCGCCCAGCGCGACGCGATCGCGCGCGACGGCAAGCTCGACTACCACAGCGTCGACTTCGTGTTCGACGGTGGTCAGGTCGAGCTCGAGATGTATCGGCTCGGTAACCGGATCGTGCAGACCGCGCGCAACCGGTACGCCGTTCCACTGATGGTCTCGTGGTCCCTGAGCGGCATGGAGAACCTGAGACCCGTGACGATGCCCTCCGGGGTGACCATGCTGCCGCGCGCGCCGCAGCCGCAGGGAGACGGGCCGATCGTGATCCTCGCGGAGCTCGAGGTGGCGGATCCCACGCAGGGCTACCGGAGCCAGATCGGATTCCAGGCCAGGTTCGGTGACCCCCGCGTCCAACCGATCGACTACCAGTACGCGCTGCCGTTCCCTGCGGGCAAGACGTTCTCCGTGCTTCAGGGCTTCCACGGGGCGTTCTCGCACCACGGCTCGAACGAGTTCGCGGTGGACTTCGATTGCCCGGTCGCCACACCTGTCCTCGCTGCGCGCCCCGGCATGGTCGTCGTCGCGAACGCCACGGCCCAGGGCTCGGGCACCACGCCGGAGTTCCTCGACTACAAGCGCACGAACTTCGTCCTCGTCATGCACGAGGACGGCACGCTCGGCGAGTACATGCACCTCGCGCCGGCGACCGTCCAGGTCAAGCCGGGCCAGCGCGTCGAACGCGGCCAGGAGCTCGCGCTCTCCGGGAACACGGGATTCTCGTCGACGCCGCACCTCCACTTCCAGGTGATGACCGCCGCGCGCGACGGGCTCGCGGCGCGCTCGTTCCCGTTCGTGATGGCGGTCGCGCCGGGCCGAGTCGAAGAGCCGCTGCTCTCGCAGCCCTACACGGGGTGGGAAACGCGCGCGAATGCTCCACCCATGAGATGATTCCGTCGATGGGTGCGCGGGTCTGCGTCCTCGGTTGTGCGCTGGTGGTCTCGGCGCAGGCGTGGGCCGCACCGATGCTGCCCGCTCCGAAGCTCGCGACCGGCACCCGTACGTTCGTCGCCTTCGCCGGTCAGCCCGCACCCGTCGCGGTCGCATGGACGCCGGTCGCCGGCGCTGCGAAGTACCGCGCGAAGTGGACCACCGGCGCCGAGGTGATTTCCGCCGAGGTCACCGAGACCTCGTTCCAGCGCGCGGAGAAGATCGCCGGCCCGCACGTGCTCACCGTGACGGCGATCGACGCGGCCGGCCTCGAGAGCGCTCCCAGCGATCTCGCGATCGACGTCGTCACGATCGATGCGTTCGCGCCGGGCGCGCGCGGCGTCCCCACGCCACCACCCATCGCCGCGTTCGCGATCGGGTCGAAGTTCAGCTCGCCCGGTCTGCGCTGTCAGCTCGGGCCGAGCGAGGTCTCCCTCGAGGTCGTCGCGAAGGTCGCGGGCGCATATCGGCTGCGCTGCGGTGGCGAGAACGGCCGGCCGATGGTCGAGGTCCCCGTCGTGATCTCGCCGGTGATCATCACCGCCGATCTCGCACCGATCGCGCGCGACGCGCAGACCAAGATCCACCTCACCGTCGCCTCCGTGGGAGCGATCGGCGAGTACCTCGAGGTCGCCGCCATCGGTGACCTCGACCTCGGTCCCGCCGAGCGCGTCGCAGGTGGACTCGATATCCCGGTCACGCCGGGAATCGCCGCGGTCTCCGGCGGCCTGATCGTCCGCGCGAGCGCGATCGAGCTCGGCCGCGTCGCCCTCGACCTCGTCGATCCGCCCGCCCCGTACGTTCCACCGGTGCCCGAGAGCGACTGGGGCGCGGTCGACCTCGGCGTCCACGCCGGGGCATTTCTCCCGCCCGACGTCGGCACGGGCGCCAACGCCATCGGTCACCCGATCGACCCGAACGACGTGGTCAGCGGCGGCCCGCTGTTCGGAATCCGGTTCGGCCTATTTCCTACGCGCCGCGTCGGAATCGAGGTCGAGTCCGAGGTCGCCACGTCCAGCTATACGAACCGGCTCGGGGTCGCAGCCGTCATGATCAACCGCGGCCAGCTCGCTGCCCGGCTCGTCGAGGAAGGCCGGTTCGGGCTCCGCGCCGTCGTCGGCGGCGATCTCCTGACCACCCTGAATGCCGCCGGCACCAGCAAGGTCGGAACTCTTGGTGGCCTGCATTACGGGGCCGCTTTCAGTATAGAAACGCGTCCCGGCGTGTCCGTGCGGGTGGAGGCTCTCCACGTGATCACCGTCGCGCAAGATGCGGGATATGCGCACTGCCTCGAGCTCCAGATCGGGGTGGTAACGCGCCTGGGCCGTCGCGATCGCTGGAAGTGAGTTAGGATGCTGGCGTGAATTGTCCGGTGTGTCGACAACGGGCGGCGGAGGTCGGCGTGTTGTGCGAAGAGTGCCGGGACGAGCTCTCGAGCCCGATCAAGATCACGCCCGAGCAGATCCAGCTCCACGCGGGCCGCCCCACGATGGCCGCGCTCGTCGACCTGTGGGGGCGCCCTCACCGCCTCGATCCACGCACGCTGATCGGCCGGCAGGTCGACGGCCAGGGCCTCGCGATCCTCGAGCCCTCCGTGTCGCGCCACCACGCCCACGTGCTGCTCGATGGCGACGAGTGGTCGATGCGCGACCTCGGCTCGGCCAACGGCACGGTCTCCGACGAGCGCCTGAGCGACGCCACGACGCCGATCAAGGATCGCGACCGCGTGCGGTTCGGCCACATCGCGTTCTACTTCATCCAGGACATCACCCAGCTTCCCGCGCCGAAGCTCGGCCGCACGATGACCGCGACCATCAAGCCGCTCGATCGGCCCATGCCGATGTCGCCGGTCCCCACGTTCCCGATCGGCGGTGCCAACGATGACGAGGAGGAGCGTACCGACGTCGGCCTCCCCACGTTGAGATTCCGCATGCACGAGCCCACGGGCGGCGGCGGCCTCATCGAGGTCGATGGCAAGCAGGTGCAGCTCACCACCACGCAGTTCGAGCTGATGGCGCTGATGATCCGCCGCATGTCCAACGAGTCCCACCAGCCCGAGTTGGTGCGCGGCTTCGTGCGCAGCTCGGAGCTCATCGCGGATCTGTCGTGGGATACCCGCGAGCCGAGCGAGAACCACGTGAAGCAGCTGGTCCGAAGGGTCAGGCGTGCCTTGATCAAGAGCGAGATTGGCGACCTGATCGAGTCCCGGCACCGATTCGGCTATCGTCTTCGCGCGATTCCACGCACGGAGTAACGAACTCCGAGACCACACGATCTTGTAGATCGGACGATCAACCGCGCTTGAGGCGGTGGCCGTTGGCTCGCGCCTCACCGCGACTCTCGACCGTCGCCGCCAGCTCCTCGAGGAGCGCGCGCAGCGACTTCATCTTCTTCGAGCCCAAGCGGGTCGCCCAGCGCGCTTCGGTAGCGGCGGAGACCTTCTTGACCTCGGTCGCCCACGCCTTGCCCTTCGGGCCGAGGCGCACGCGCTTGATCACTCCGTGATCCGGGTCGGGGAAGCGCTCGACCATGCGCATGCCCTGCAGCTCGTCGAGCAGGTCGCCCACCGTCTGCTTCGGAAGCGAGAGCAGCGAGACCAGATCCGAGAGCCGCACGCCGCGCGTGTCGTTCGGATCCACCACGCCATCGCGCCCCACTCCACCGATCGCGGAGAGGACCTGGACCTGGGCCGGGCGAAGCGCGGGAAACCCGATGCGCTCGAGCCGGCTAGAAAGCTGCGACTGGAGGTCGTGCTGAGGGACGTGAAGCAGGGCGCGCAGGTCGCGCGCCGCGCTCGATGTCCTCAGTGCTCCAGTGGATCGTGTCGGTTTTGGCATGGTCACGAGCGCGACTAACTTGAGGGAGTCGCGTCATACCAAACCGAACTCGCAAACGTAAACCCCGATCTCCTCCAAAGTCGCGCGATCCATCCGGAGCGCGTCGTGCACACATGTCATGCAGTCTTTGGAGCGACTTCCACGGCGTGGATGTCCACGAGACCGATCTCATTCGCGCCGCGATCAACCGGAGGCTTGGGTGAAATGCGGAACACCTTCCGCTTGATCCACGCGGGCAAATACGTCAGGTCGTCAAACCAGGTGTAGATGACGGGAATCGCCACGAGCGTGAGCAGCAGCGAGAGCGTCTGACCACCGACGACGACGGAGGCCATCGCCTTCGAGAACCCGGAGCCGACGCCCTTGCTGAGGACGAGCGGCATCATGCCGGCGACGAACGCGAACGTTGTCATCAGAATCGGCCGAAGACGGTCGCGACTCGCGGCGAGCACTGCTTCCGTGCGCGGCAGACCTTGACGGCGCAGACCATTCGCATGATCGACCTGGAGGATCGCGTTCTTCTTGACCATCGCGAACAGCACGATCACGCCGAGCATCGAGAAGATGTTCAACGAGCCGCCGGTGATCGCGAGCGACATGATGGCGAACGGCACCACCAGCGGTAGCGAGAGCATGATGATCAAGGGGTACAGCCACGACTCGAACTGCGCGGCGAGCACGAGGTACATGAACGCGATGGCGAGGAAGATGGCGAACATGAACGCCGCCTGCATCTTCGCCATCTCCTTGGAGCGGCCAAACGGTTCGGCCGCGTAACCGGCGGGCATGTCGAGACCCTTGATGACCTTCTGCATCTCCGCGACGATCGTGGACTCCGAGAACCCGGGCGAGACGTTCATCGTGATGGTGACCGCACGCTCGCGGCCCTGGCGCGTGATCTTCGAGATCGCGAGGCCCTTGCCCACGGAGATGACATCGGAGAGCGGCACGGTGCCGAGCGTCCGCGACGGAACGCCGATCAGATTGAGCGCCGACGGGTCATCACGGAACCGTTCGGCGGCCCGCAGGAACACGGGGTACTGGTCGCCACGGTCCTCGAACGTCGAGGCCTCGACGCCGCCGATCAGCACGCCGAGCGTCATCGTGATGTCGTTCGCGTCCACCCCGAGCAGCGCTGCTCGGTCGAGGTCCGGCACCACGGTGGTCTCGTTGACCGGATCGAGGAGGCTCGAGTCGAGGTCGACGACGCCCGGCACCTTGCGCATCGTGTCGAGGACCTTGTTGCCGTAGACCTGCAGCTTGTCGAGGTCGGGGCCGTTGATGACGTACGACACCACCGCGTTCTGACCACCGAGCGAGAAGTCGTTGACCTGCTGTGCGGCGACGCGAAGACCCTTCGGCAGGTCGACCAGGACCTCCTTGCGGACCTCCTCCATCACCTCGGCCTGGTTGCGCTTGCGCGTCACCGGGTCCGTGAGGTGGACGTACACGTTACCGACGTTTGACTGGCGCGAGTCACCGCCGGCGATCGTCACGAGCGTGCTTTCGACCTCGGGGTACGCGCGAATCCTGCGGGCGATCCGCTCGGCCATCAACGTGGTGGACTCGAGCGTGGTGCCCTCGGGCGCCTGGATATAGACCTCGAACTGCGCCTCGTCGTTCGGCGGCAGGAAGTCGCCGCCGACCTTCTTCGCCATCGGGACCATGGTCACGCACGAGCCGACGATCGCGAGACCGACGACCCACCGGTGGCGCAGGCAGAACGCTAGCACCCCGGAGTACACGCGCTCGATCGGGCGGTAGATGGCGTTGCTGCCGCGCTCGAGCCACGACTTACGCCGCTCGGTGCCGTCGAGCGGCGGGGGCGCGAGCATGCGGGACGCCATCATCGGTGTGAGCGTGAACGCGACGATCATCGACACGGCGATCGCGAACGCCATCGTCAGGCCGAAGCTGTACAGGAAGCGGCCGACGATGCCGCTCATGAACGCGACCGGGAGAAATACCGCCATCAGCGACAGCGTTGTGGCGAGGACGGCGAGTCCAATCTCCTTGGTCGCATGGATCGCGGCCGGGAACGGCTTCATCTTCTTCTCGTCGATGAACCGATAGATGTTCTCGAGGACCACGATCGCGTCATCGATCACGATGCCGACCGCCAGCGCGAGCGCGAGCAGCGTCATCAGATTGAGCGTGAACCCGGCGAGCATCATCAGACCGAACGTCGAGACGATCGAGACGGGAATCGAGACCGCGGCGATGATCGTCGAGCGCAGGCTACCGAGGAACAGCAGCACGACGAGCGCGGCGAGACCGGCGCCGACCACGAGGTGCTCGAGCACCTGCGACGCCGACGTCCGGATCTGCACGGCGTTATCGCGAACGACATCGACCGAGTAGCCGGCAGGAAGGCTCGCTTGTAGCGCGCCGACCGCGTGGATCACGCCATCGACGACCGCGACCGTGTTCGTGCCCGACTGCTTGCGCACCGAGAGCGCGATCGCCGGCGTGCCGTTGCGCGACGCGGCGGTCTCGGCATCCTCCTCGGAGTCCACGATCTCGGCCACGTCGCGCACGCGGATCGGGTGATCGCCGAGCTGGCGCACCACGATCTCGCCGAGCCGCTCGGGGTCCACCGCGCGGCCTTCGACCCGCAGCGTCTCGTTGACCGGTCCGCTCTCGATGCGGCCGCCCGGGACGTTGACGTTGCCGCTCGAGATCGCGCGCTGGACCTCGAGCGCCGACACGCCGGAGGCGGCGAGGCGGATCGGATCGAGGTGGACGTTGATCTGCCGCTCCTGGCCGCCGAGGATGACGACCTGCCCCACGCCCGCGAGGCGCTCGATGCGCTGTTTGACGGTCTTGTCCGCGAACCGCGTGAGGTCGCGCTTGGCCAGGCCCTCGGGTCCCTTGACGGAGAGCACGATGACCGGGGCCGCGTCGGGATCCGCCTTGCGCGTCTCGGGCCGCGTGCCGGGCGGGAGATCGCGGAGCACATTCGCCAGGTGCTCGTTGATGTCGTTCGCGGCCTTGTCGGGGTCGACCTCGAGACCGAACTGCGCGATGACCAGTGAGACGCCCTCGGTGGACACCGACGTCAGCGTGTCGAGGCCGGAGATCGTGTTGACCACCTCCTCGACCTTCTGTGTGACATCGGTTTCCACAGCCGACGGAGAGGCGCCGGGATACGGCGTCACGATCGTGATCACCGGAAAATCGATCTTGGGGAACTTGTCGACGCCGAGGCGCTTGTAACCGACAAGTCCGACGACGACGAACACGAGGATCAGCACGGTGGCGAACACCGGCCGCCGCACGGAGATATTACTGAGCCACTGCATGGTGGGTCTCCTCTACTTGGTCGACGCGGAGCCAGCCGCGGACGGGGTCGACGGCGACGAGCCGCCATCGATGCGGAGACCGTCGACGATCGCCGGGTTTCCCTTGGCCTTGCGAACGACCTGCTCGCCGACCTCGATGCCCTTCACGATCGCGACCTTGCCGGGCTCGTCGGCGGCGGCGACCTGGACGATGCGATCCTCCACCTCTCCCTTGGCCGCGACGAACACGTGCATCAGCTTGCCGCGCTTGTCGACGGCGTCATCCGGCACTACCGGGCGCTTGACCTTCGCGATCTCGACACGTGCCTCGGCGAACATACCGGGAACGAGGTCGGTCTTGACCTGCGCGAGCGTGTCCTTGCACTCCGGCGTATCGAGCAGCACCGGGGTCATCGCGTCGATCGTGGCTTCGACGATCAGCGACCGCGTGCGACCGACCTCGCCGCCGATCCGCGTGACCTTCGCGTTGTAGCGGTAGCAAGGGTTCGCGACCGCCGTGAGCGATACCGGCTGATCGACCCGGATCGCGCGAACCGCCTTCTCGGGTACCGACAGCTCGATCCTGAGCGGCGAATCATCGAGCAGCGTGAACAGCGCCCGACCCGGGGCCACCCATTCGCCGGGGGTCACGTTCTTTTCGACGACCACGCCTTCGAACGGCGCCCGGACGAGGCCATCGGAGACCGACTTCGTGATCATCTCGGCGCGCGCCTGCGCAGCCGCGACCTGCTGCACAGCGCCCGTGCACGCCGCCATCTGGCGGTCGTACTCGCTGCGCGTGATCGCGCCCTTGTCGAGCAGCGACTGGACCCGCTTGCACTCGCCCTCGGCGAGCTCCTTCTGCGAGCGCGCGGCCGCGAGATTTGCCTGCGCCTCACGCGATGACAGCGCTGCGCTGCGCACGTCGAGGCGAACGACCGGATCGCCCATCTTCACGCGCTGACCGCGCTCGATCATCACCGCGATAACCTTGCCCTGCGTGTCGGCGGTGACCTCGGACCGCTGGTCAGCGGCGACCATGCCGGTCAGCGTCAGCAGCTCGGGGACCGGCGCCTCGACCGCGGCGACCGTCTCGACCTTCACCGGCGGTGCCGGCGGAGCCTTGGTCGCCGTATCGGCGTCTTTCTTGTTGCAGGCAATCAGCGTGGCCAAGGCCAGGACTACGGAGGCTCGCATGGGGTCCCTTCGATGCACGGTCCCTGCCATCTGGTGCTCCGTGGGCCCAACAAGTTAGGCCCGGCGATCGCACCGGGCCTGTATCGCAAACCGACAGGTGTCGGGCGGGTTCCCGACGATCCGCAGCTACTTCGCGTCGTTACCGAGCGCGTGAGCAAGCTGGGTCATCGCGACGCGGAGGTCGACCTTCGCGTTCAGCGAGGCGATTCGAGCACGCGTCAAATCGGTCTCGGCGTCAACGAGCTCGACCGCCGTGGCGCGCTCGGCGTTGAGCAACTCCCGCCGCACGCGGTAGCCCTCCTCCGCTGCGGCGAGCCCCTTCTGCGAGGTCGCGAGCGATGCCTGAGCGATCTCCACGGCCTGCTGCGCCGCGAGCACCTGGATCCGGGTGCCGCGCTCGAGGTTCTCGCGATCCGCGCGCAGCTCGTTTGTCTCGCCGCGGATCCGGCGATCGGTCGTGTTGCTGACGAGCGCATCGTTGAGGGCCCACGTCACCTGCGCGCCGACGGACCACGTGAAGCTGAACTTGTCCTGCTGCGGGAACACGCGCTGGTTCGGGTTCGTGTACTCGGCCGCGGCGAACGCGGAGAGGCGCGGATACAAGCCGGCCTTCTCGGCGGCGCGCTGCTTCTCCTTCGCCTGGATGCCCGTGTCGAGCACCTTGAAGTCCAGCCGCTGGTGCTTCGCGGTATCCATCAAGGCATCGAGCTGCGCCGCATCCGGCGTGGGAACGGTGATGCGAATGTCCTCTCCCACCGTGAGCGGCTGGCCATCGGGTGCGCCGATCATCAGCCGGAGCTGCTCCTCGCGGAGCGATGCGAGGTGCGTGAGCTGGATGACGGCTTGATCGGCCTGTGCTTCGTTGGACTCTACGCGCATGAGGTCGGCGCGCGACAGGCGCTGGACCTCGGCGAGGGCGCGCACCTGCTTCAAAGTGCTCTGCACCTGCGCGAGCTGGCGCTGTGCGATCAACACCTGAAGCTTCGAGCGCACCCACTCGTAGTAGGTGAGGCGCGCTTCCTGTCCCGCGTTGACCTCACTCGAGTGACGGCTGACGCGCGCCACCTCTTCCGCGAGGCGCGCGGCGCCGATGAGCTTCGGATAGCGGAGGAAGTAGTCGGAGACCGCGATGCCGAGCTGGCCTTGCACCGTATAGACGTTCGTCAGCGAATCGACCTTCAACGTTGCAGGGTTCGACGGGTCGCCGAAGTACACCGGGTCGATCGGTGAGAGCCGCGTGTACGCCGCCTTCGCGCTCACTTGCGGTACGCGCACCAGCTCGGCGGCCTCGGCCTGCGCGATCGCGACCTCGATCTCCGCGGCGCTGCGCCGCACCGATGGAGACGCCTTGACTGCCTGGGTCGCTG
Organism: Haliangiales bacterium; assembly: GCA_038206055.1. Classification (GTDB taxonomy): domain Bacteria; phylum Myxococcota_A; class Polyangia; order Haliangiales; family Haliangiaceae; genus JABFXX01. The sequence goes on along the minus strand of JBBRBG010000013.1, from coordinate 28,990 downwards.
CCTGGTCGGAGGTCAGCCCGCCCGCGGTGAACAGGGCATCGAGCTCCTTGTCGAACGACGCCATATCATCCGGCGTTGCGGTCTTCGCCGGCGCCGGCGCCGGCGGCTGCTTGGCGGGCTGGGCCAGCGCGGGCGCGGAGGCCAGCAGGAGAAGTGCGAGCGTGGTTCGCAGAGTCATGCCGCGGACCAAAGCACCAGGCGTGCCACGGCGCCATACCCGCGGACCGCCACGTGTGAGAGGGTGATCTGTCGGACCCCCATACACGTGCAAGTCACGAAACGTGACAGCAGCGGTCACGTTTTAATCGTAAGACGTGCAACCAACTGTTCGGGCTAGAGTTGCCCCATGGGGCCGCACCAGTGGAGTCCGACATGAGCGCTGGCACGTCTATGGCAACACCGAGACCCGTGCCTCCTGATCTCGTCTCCCGCTCTGCAGCTTGTGATGCTGTGTGGCGCGATCATCGGAATCAGTTCTTCCTCGAAGAAGCGCGCAAGACGACGCGGCTGACGATCGGCCTCGGCATGTTCGTCCAGCTCACCGTGATCGCGCTGTTCGTACACGCCGGCTATCCGAGCTGGCGCATCGGTATGATCGCGGCGCTGTACTTGATGTTCGCGCTGGCGCACAAGCTGATCATCAGGCCGGTGCGCGAGTCGGGTCGGGTCGAGACCGCGTTCATCTATATGGGGATCGTGGCGCAGCTGTTCGTCGTCGGCTCTGCTGCGCTCGCCGGCGGCATCTTCTCGCCGTTCCTTCCGGCGCTCGTTCTCCCGTCGATCGTGTCGCTGCTGTTCTTCGGGCCCTACCCCGTCGCCCGCTGGACCGCCCTCGCGAACGGTCTGATGATCCTCGGGATGGCCGTGCTGCCGCGCTCGGTCGTCGGACCCTCGCTGCCGGCGGACCACTACACGATCATCGCCGTCATCGGGATGATCTGGAACCTGTTCATGCTGCACCTCATGGTCGGCAAGCTGACGGCGCTGTCGAACCGCGCCGGTGATTCGATGGCGTTCCTCCGCGAGGAGAGGGTCACCGAGGCGATCGCGCAGCTCCGTCGCCTCCAGTCCGTCGGTGCGAAGGTCGCGCACGAGCTCAAGAACCCCCTCGCCTCGATCAAGGGCCTGTGTCAGCTCGTCGCGCGCACGCCCGAGAGCGAGCGCACGCAGGAGCGCCTCGCCGTGGTCGCCTCCGAGATCTCTCGCATGGAGACCATCCTGCACGAGTACCTCTCGTTCTCGCGACCACTCGAGGACCTCAAGCCCGAGACCCTCGATCTCAACGCGCTCGCGCGCGATGTCCTCGATGTCCTGGCCGGCCGTGCCGATCAAGCCGGCGTCATCCTCGAGCTCGAGGGTTCAGCGAGCCCCGTGCAAGGCGATCCACGGCGGCTCAAGGAAGCGCTCATCAACCTCGGGTCCAACGCGATCGAGGCGACACCCACCGGCGGCCGCGTCGTGCTCCGCGTGCGCACCACCAGCGCGGGCGTCAGCCTCGAAGTGCGAGACACCGGTCGCGGCATCTCCGCCGAGGACCTCGAGCGGCTCGGCACCTCGTTCTTCACCACCCGCCCGAACGGCACCGGCCTCGGCGTCGTGCTCGCGCAGGGCGTGATCACGCAGCACGGCGGCACGCTCGACTACAAGAGCACCGTCGGTCACGGCACCACCGCCACCATTCACTTCCCGGCTCCCGGCGCCATGCCGCCGTCGCCCGCCACCACCTCCGAGCCCGCCGCGCGCGCTGCCATGGTCGAGGCGCGTGCATGAGCAGCGTCCTGCTTGTCGATGACGAACCCGGCGTGCTGTTCACGCTGAGCGAGGTCCTCAGCGAGCGGGGTCACCGCGTGCTCACCGCGCGCTCCGGCGCCGAAGCGCTGAGCAAGCTCGACGACGCCGACGCGGTCCTCACCGATCTCTCGATGCCCAGCATGGACGGCCTCGAGCTGATGGGCCAGATCGTCCAGCGCGATGCCACGCTGCCCGTGATCCTGTTGACCGCGCACGGCAGCGAGCGCGTCGCCGTCGCGGCGATGAAGCAAGGCGCCTACCACTACCTCGCGAAGCCGTTCGATATCGACGAGGTCGCCGTGGTGATCGAGCGCGCGCTCGAAGCTCGCCGCCTCCGCATCGACAACCGCCGGATGTCAGCCGAGCAGACGCTCGGTCGCCGGATCATTGGCGCGAGCCGCCCGATGCGGCGCCTGCTCGAGGCCACGAGCCGCGTCGCGACCCGCGATGTCACCGTGCTCGTGCGTGGCGAGACTGGCACGGGCAAGGAGTTCGTCGCCGAGCTTCTCCACGCGCAATCGCTGCGCTCGAAGCACCCGCTCGTTCGGTTCAACTGCGCCGCGCTTCCCGCAGAGCTCGCCGACGCGGAGCTGTTCGGCCACGTCAAGGGTGCGTTCACCGGCGCCACCGCCACGCGGCAGGGCTACTTCGCCCAGGCCGACGGCGGCACCCTGATCCTCGACGAGATCGGCGAGCTCCCGCTCGCGGTCCAGGCCAAGCTCCGCCGCGTCCTCCAGGAAGGCGAGATCCAGCCCGTCGGCTCGGGCCGGATCGAGAAGGTCAACGTGCGCGTCGTCGCTTCGACGAACCGCGACCTCGCGACCGAAGCCAAGACCGGCGTGTTCCGCGAGGACCTCTACTACCGGCTCGCCGTCGTCGAGCTGATCGTTCCGCCGCTGCGCGATCGCAAGGACGACATCCCCGAGCTCGCGGCCGAGTTCGCGCGCCGCTACGGGGAGCGCTTCGGTCTCGGCAAGATCATCCTCGAGCCCACGCTGGTCGATGCGCTCGCGAAAGAGGACTGGCCCGGCAACGTGCGCCAGCTCGAGAACACGATCGCTCGTCTCGCCGCCCTCTCGAGTGGTGGTGTCATCGGCCTCGCCGACTACGAGGCCGCCTCGGGCACCACACCCGCTACCTCGCAGGACGCCATGCCCATCGCAGATGGTCACGAGCACGACGACTCCCCCGCCCCCGATGCCCGCAACGGCCCGTCGCTCAAGGAGCAGGTCGAGGCGTTCGAGCGCGGCCTCGTCGCGCGCGCGCTCGACTCCACGGGTGGGAATCAGTCGGAAGCCGCGCGCCGTCTCGGCGTCAGCCGCGTCACGCTGATCGACAAGATGAAGAAGTACAACCTGAACAAGAGCGCCAGATAGCGCCGCTCACGCAGGTGTTGACACTCCCGGGCCCGCGCGGCAGGCTCCGCGGCGATGCGCTCCTTCCTCGCCGTGACACTCGCCACTTCGCTGTTCGCCACCGCGTGTGACAAGGGGCCGACAAAGTCATCCGCAGAGCCGGCACCCGCGATGGCGGCCGCCGCACCTGCCGCGGCCACCGCACCTGCCGCGGCGAAGAGCGTGATCTCCGGGCAGAGCTTCGGCGCCGGTGTGACGCTCGCCGAGACCGCATCGATCGACGCGATCCTCGCGGACCCGTCCGCGTTCAAGGGCAAGACCGTTCGCGTCGAAGGCATGGTGCTCGACGTGTGCCCGAAGCGCGGCTGCTGGATGGAGCTCGCCGGCAAGGAGCCCGGTCACAAGCTCAAGTTCAAGGTCGCCGACGGCGACATGGTGTTCCCGCCGGACTCCAAGGGCAAGACGGCCGTCGCGCAGGGTGCGATCGCGGTGAACGAGCTCTCCATCGCGGATTCGAAGGCGCAGGCGGAGTACGAGGCGAAGGAGTACGGCAAGCCGTTCGACCCCGCCAGCATCACCAAGCCCATGCTCGTGGTCAGGCTCGATGGCACCGGCGCCGTGTTCCGCGACGTGAACTGATCCGTGAAGTGGCGAAGGTGGTTCCGCGCGTTCCACCGCGACATCGGCTACGTCGTCGTCGCGCTGACGATCGCGTATGCGCTCTCGGGGCTCGCGGTGAATCACATCGACGACTGGAACCCGAACTACGCCTACGACGATCGCTCGATCGACCTCGGCCCGCTGCCGGTCGGCACGCTCGCGCAACATGAGACGGCGGTCGTCGCGGCGCTCGGCCTTTCTCCCGCCGATGTGCGTGGGCACTTCGCCGAGACCGAGCACGACTTCCGCGTGTTCCTCGCCGAGGGCCAGGAGGTCCGCCTCGATCCGGCGACCGGCAAGGGCACGCACAAGCGGATCACGAAGCGCGCCGTGCTGTTCGAGGTCAACGCGCTCCACCTCAACAACCTCAAGGGCGCTTGGACGTACGTTGCCGACGCGTTCGCGGCGTGCCTGCTCGTTCTCGCGCTGACCGGCGTATCGATGATGAAGGGAAACCGCGGCTTCCTCGGTCGCGGCAAGTACTTCGTCGGCGCGGGCCTCGCGGTGCCGGTCGCCGCCATCGTCTACATGTACAGCGGGTAAGCTTTCACATGCGGTTCTCGATCCTCGCGCTCGTCACGGCAACCGCGTGCGGCCCGCCCGCAGCGCCAGCGGTGCCGCCGCGCAACGTCGCCGCGCCCGGCGTCGTCGTGAAGATCGAGCGCGGCGAGCCGCTCGGCTGGCTCGGTCTCGGGCTTCACCGCACCCGCGACAACGGCTCGTGGATCCCGGCCGCATCGCAATTCGGAGCGCTGACCCTCACCGATGACCCGCTGCCGACGAAGGTCACGGTGATCGGGGTATCCGGCCCGCCGCAGGTTCTCACGGTCGCGGAGTCCGTGGCGATCAAGTACGGCTGCGACGAGAACACCCTCGGCGTGCATCCGCTCGCCGGCCCTCGCCTGCCACCCGGCGCCGCGTGGGTACTTCCCCCGAGCGCGCCGCCGAGCTGGACGCCCGCCGCGGTGGCCGTGCAGTCGACGCACGCCGATCCAGCGCGCCACAGCTACACGGCCGGCGCGCTCGCGTTCGAGCTCACCCGCAAGGGCGACATGCGCGGCCGTCTCCAGATCTTTCACGACGGAAACCAGGTCTACGACGCTTCCTTCGAACGACCCGAGATGGACGGCGCCGATCCGGCACCGATCGACCTCGGTGAAGGCGGACCGGGCATTCCGCAGCCGATCGCGGTGTGGTCGATCGCGCCCGCAGGCCCATTCCTCGTCGTGATGCTCCACCCCGGCTACGAGGGCGTCACGCTGGAGCCGGTCCTCGTCGCAGACAGCGAGACCCGCGTCCTGGAGGACATGTCGATGTACCTCTACGCCTGCGCGTTCTGAGCCCCACCTCGAACGTGCGCCCGCGTCCGGTGTACGCTCGGCTCATGTCTGCGTCGATCGCGTCCCGCTGGAGCGAACGGGCGTTTGTGACGGCGCTTCTGGTGAGCCTCGGCGCCTGTACGACCATTGATGGGGGAGCGGTGGAGCTCTCGTGGCGACTACGACCATCGTCGAGTGGGATCTCCGACAAGTTTGTCGGCTGTACCCCGGACCCCTCGCGGTTCGAGGACGCCAGGCCGGTCGCGCGGATCCGGCTCGACTGGGAAGTTGCTGGGCAGGCCTCGGGGTTCGCGTCGTGGCCCTGTGAGGACAACCATGGCGTGACCGGCTTCGATCTCGCCGCCGGAGACGCCTTCCTGACCGTGTCACCCGAGTGTGACGATCGGGTTGCCGATGCTCGAACGTTCATCGCACCCGCCCCCATCGAGCGGCCGGTCAGCATGGGGCATGTCGTGAGCCTCGGCGCCATCGAGCTCATTCTGAACGTATCGGGATGCGGATCGGGAGCCGAGCAAGTGCCCTGCATCTGTCAGTAGCTACAGATGCGCGTTCAGAGGCCAGCGCGCGAGTTGCGGCAGCGCGATCACGAGCGCACGTACACGATCTGGGTTGTGCTTGAAGTACGGCGTGGTGAACGTCGGCAGCGCCCGGTTCGCGAGCGCATGGCCACGGCCCAGATCGGCGATCCCGTAGGTCCGCTGCTCCGCCGCCGCGATCCGCTGCGCACCGGCGAACCCGATGGCGATCGCGATCGCCACCTGGCCGAGGGCGAACAGCGGGCGGTCGTCGGGGAGGCCGAGGCGCCCGTAGAACACCTGTGTCATCGAGGTGCGCAGCGCGCCTGCGAAGTCATCGCCATTGGGCGCCGCGGATTCGACGTCGCGGTCGATGATCGCGTGGTGCCCCGCACACGCGAGCGCGCGGCGATGCAAGTGCTCGAGCACCGGCAGGATCTCTCGCGCCAGCGGCGCCATGTTGCGATCGTCGTTCTCGATCCCGTCCGCCGCATCGAGGAACTCGGCGATCTCACGAGCGAGCTGCGAGAACATGTCGACGACGAGGACCCAGTCCACCGGGCCCACTGCTCCTTGCGGCGCGACCGCATCGCGCCAGCGCGCCAGGACGGGCGCCGGATCTGCACCGAGCGGTACGCTGCGCGCCGCGGTGACGAACGAGTCGATCACGTCGAGCCCGCGCGCAAGCTGCTCGAACGGGGCGCCGCGCGACACGGTCTCGCGCAGTGCGGCCTCGAGGTACAGGAAGTGGGAGTAGTCCACCGGCGTGTCCTCGCGGACGAATACGATCGGATGGAACAGCGTCGTCGGGCCCGTCGCCTTCGGCCGCAGCAGGCGGGCGCTCTCGACCAGTGTGTTCCCCGTGTCCTGGCTGACGAAGTGACTCGCGCAGTGCTGGTTGTTGTAGAGCCGCTCGCCTTCGAACGTGGGCTGCACACCGATCGGGTAGAACTTGCACGTCAGCGGCTTCGCATCCTCACCGAAGTGCGCGTGGATACCGCAGTGACCGTTCGGCCGCAGGAACACGCAGTGCGCGCTCGCCGTGGCGATGTAGAGCTTGTTGTCGCGATGCACGAACAGCTCGCCCTCCGGCAGATCGGGCATCACCTCGCGCAGCGGCAGTGCGGTGATCGCGGACTGCTCCACTGCCGAGATTGGGCCCAGGCGATAGCTGCGGCAGCACAGCCCGGATGCCTGGCACGCGAACCGCGTCTCCGGCAGCGACAGGTACTCGAGCTGCACGTCGCCGCGCCAGATCGCTGCGATCCGCGCGCGCACTGCATCGCCCGCACCCTCGATCAGATGCAGCAGCGTTAAACTGCGTAGCGCGTCCTCGATCTTCTCCCGGGTAAAGCCCTCTGCGAGCATCTCGGAGACGATGCCGTCCGCGTCGCGCGTGCCATCGAGGCGGACGACCATCGCGATCCCCGTGGGGCCGAGTGTCACCGTGCGTTCGAGCAGCGGATCTTTGATCGTGTTCGCAGTGGCACCTAGCTCGACGACAAGCTCGGTCCGCAGGCGCAGGAACGGCTCCATGCCCTGCTAAGGTAACAGCTCGAGCCCCTCGATGACGACGCTGACAGATGCCATCCCGCTCGCGCCCTCGGCGATCGTCGTCGCGCATCGCCGGCTCGATGCCTGGGATTCCAATCCCACCGCGCTGTTCGACTGGCTGCGCGAGCGCGTCTCCGCGCGGTCGCTCGAGGCCATCGCGACCACCGACCACATCGACCACGACAAGCACCTCGAGGCCGTCACAGAGATCGCCCGCTCCGGTCTGATCCCGCAGCCACTCGCGTCGCACCCCCGGGAGACCCTCGAGCTCACCCGCTGGGCGAAGGGCGATGAGGTCGATCATCTCGCGCGCGCGTTCGCGTGCACCGTGCTTCTCATCGACGCCGCCGGCCCCACGTATCGCGATGGCCACGAGCAGACCATCCCGGTCCTCATCGAGAGCTGCATCGAGCTCGGCACCGAGACCCTCGTACCGCTGACCGGCCTCCTCGCCACCGTCGCCGAGGCCTACGAGGCCTATTACACCGAGATGCCGTTCACCCTCCTCGGCCTGCTCCTCGCCGGCGCCGCACTCGACGCCAACGATCCGCGCCTCACCTCCCTCTCGCACCGGCTCGTCGCGCACGAGGAAGCGAGCGATGACGTGATGATCGATCCAAAGTCGTGGCTCCTTGGCCGCACGCGCTTCGACTCGCGGCACAAGCTCTGGCGCTCGCTCGCCGCGCAGCTTCTCGTCGGGCCGCAGCACCTCGTCTCGATCCACGAGCGCCTGCGTCGCTGACGCGCGCCTGCCCACCGAGCTGCTACAATACGGAGGTGGTGTCGACGTCCGACAAGCTGCGGTCCTACCTCGATCGCGCGCCCGACGACCTCATCGCGGCGTACCTGTTCGGCAGCGAAGCCCGTGGTACGGCAGGACCACACAGCGACGTCGACCTCGGTGTGCTCCTCCGTGAATCCCCTCCACGAACCCTGCTCGACCAGCCGTTCGCCCTCGCCGACGAGCTCACGGAACTGATGCAGCGTCCCGTTGAGATCGTGGTGCTGAACGACGCGCCGATCGACCTCGTCCAGCGCGTTCTGCGCGACGGCGCGCTGCTGGTCGATCGAGATCCGTCCGTCAGGATCCGGTTCGAGGTCGCGGCGCGGAACACTTACTTCGATCTCAAGCCGTTCCTCGACCGGTACCGGCGGGCGGGATGACGGACGAAGCGCTCCTTGCCAAACGGCTGGCGTTCATCGAGACCTGCGTTCACGAGCTGCAATCCCTCGCCAAACTCGATCGCATCGAGCACGACGTGCGCGAGGCGCGGTTCGTCGAGCACACGTTGCAGCTCGCGATCCAGGCAGCGCTCGACGTTGCTTCTCATATCGTCTCCGATCGCCGCCTCGGCGAACCGACGTCGAACCAGCATCTGTTCACGCTTCTCGTGGGCGATGGTTGGCTCACGGCCGAGCAGCTCCCCGCGCTCCGGGCGATGGCCGGGTTCCGCAACATCCTCGTGCATGGATACACGGAGGTCGATCGCGCCATCGTGAAGGATGTCGTCGAGCACCGACTCGGGGACCTCGTCGGGCTCGTGTCGAGGGTCCGCGCACGGCTCGCACGCCCGCCGGCCTAGCGAGGGCGCCACGCATCACGCACCTCTCGATGCGGGCTGTGACGCAGTTACGGGGCTTCGAAGGCGCCAGAGTCGGCGGGGCCGCCGGCCGGGTTGGGACGCGGCTTGCCCTCGAAGTCGACCTTCACCATGTTCAGGCCGGGCTCGGCATTACCTTTGGCAGCGCTCGCGGTGGCGAGGTGGTAGTCGCCGCCGGCGCGGTTCACGAAGATCGTGTCGATGCCAACGGCTTGGTTGCCCGTGCCCGCCGACGTAGTCGCACGGTCGTCGAACACGGAGTACCGCGTCTCGCACGTGCCCGTGATCGGGTGGCCGCTGTTGTATGCGAACACGTTGCTGGTGATGGCGACGCCCGTGCTCATGCAGTAGAGCGCGGAGCCATCGGACCCCACCGCCGTGGTGTTGATGAGGGTGTTGAACCGGACCGTGCTTCCCGCGCGCAGGTTGTTGAGAGAGATGGAGTCGTTGTAGCCATCGCGGTGGATGATCAGGTTGTTCTCCATCACGAGCAGGCCCCCGCCCATCTGTACGGAGCCATCGCGCGATGATTCGAAGCGATTCCGTGTGACGGTCAGCTCGGAAGACGAACTACCGCCACCGACGATGGTCATCTCGAACACGTTCTGGTCGATGAACGCGACAGAGTTCGGAGAGCTGATCGAGAAGGTGTTCGTACTGCCAAGGCTGCCGACATGCGAATGGCTGACCAGCAGGTTCGCGCCGTTGGTCGCATTGATTGCAAGGCCACCGTCACCGGAGACCTGAATCCCGTAGATCCGAGCACGGGCCTGTCCCGTCACCGAGATCGCAGCGACGCCCGCCATCGTGGGTGTGGTGACCCGGAAGCCTTCGAAGGTGACCTTTGCCGGCGCCTGGATCGCGATGGTCGACGTGGTGCTACCGACGCTCAGCGTCGTGTCCTCGCCATCGAGGATCCGGTCGCTCGTGAGTGTGACTGTCGGGGTGAATAGCGAGCCGCCGAGCACGTGGACCACCGCACGCGCACCAGCGGTGCTGAGTGCGTAAGCGAACGTCGCGCACGGGGCGGTGCGCGTACAGGTTCCCGTGTCGGTCCCCATCATCGTCACGAACGAGACCTGCGCGTCCGCAACGCAGGTGCCATCGGCCTCGATGCACACTCCGGCCGCGCACTCGCTGTCCTTCTCGCAACCGCGGCAAGCGCGTTCACCGGTGTCACATATCGGCGCGTCGATCGCGCAGTCGGAGCTCATGACGCAACCGACGCACATGCCATCGCTCGCGCAGACATCGCGCGCCGGATCCGTGCAGTCGACCGGGCCCGAGCACGCCGCCTGGCACTTCTGATCGACGCAGAATGGAGCGGCCGGATCGGTGCATTCCGCGGCGCTCTGACAGCTCGGCGCCTTCTCGACGACATCGCCACATCCAACGAGCCCGACCAACGCGACAAGATAATACGTCCGCATACGAGCCGATTATCGCACGACCGGCCCGCCGCCAGCGTGACCAACAGCGCTTGCGGTGCAGGCAGTTACGCTGCTACACGCGAGGCATGGAGCGCATCGTCCACATCTGCAACGGCGAGTCGACCGCCGATACGCTGTCGCTGGCGGATCTCCCCGGGGAGATCCGGGTCTGGGCGGATGCACTGGACCAGGGGCCGCTGCTGCCGGTCTCGGATGCCGAGCACTACAAGGCCCGCGGCGAGTTCTGGGCATCCCGCGGCATCAAGGACGACGGCCGCCTCGCGGCGTGGGACCGCGGGGTGGACGAAGCGGCCGCTGCCGAGGAAGTCATTCTGTGGTTCGAGCACGATCTGTTCGATCAGCTCGCGCTCGCGCGGCTCCTCTCGCGCCTCGCACGCAAGGGCCTGCCGCAGACCCTGACGATCGTCTCGATCGATCGGCACCCCGAGATTCCGAACTTCCTCGGCTTCGGCCAGCTCAAGCCCGAGCAGCTCGCAGAGCTCTGGCCGCGCCGCACGCCCCTGTCTCGCGACGCGGTCGACGAGGCCATCTCGGCGTGGATCGGCGTGACGGCGGCGGATCCGCGGAGCCTTCCGTTCCTGACCCGTCGTGTGAAGGCGATGCCGTTTCTCGCCGGTGCCCTCGAGCGACACCTCGAGGAGTTCCCGGATCCCACCAGCGGCATGTCGCGCACGGAGCGCCAGGTGCTCGCCGCGATCGCGCGCAACGAGGGCAGCGAAGCGGCGCTCGTGCAGCAGTCGTACGCGTCCGATCCGCGGTACCCGATCACCGACACCTATCTCGCCTCGGTGCTGAAGACGCTCCGCGGCTGCGGCTTCGTCGACGGCGACGCGATCACCGCGCTCGGCCGCCAGGCGCTCGCCGGCGCGATCGACCGCGTGACGGAGGCCGGGATCGATCAGTGGCGCGGTGGCGTGCACCTGACCGGCAAAGGCCCCGTGTGGCGCTGGGACAGCCGCGAGCGCAAGCTGATCGAGCGCTGAGACTCAGGCGGCGACGGAGGCGAGCTCACCCGAGTGACGGTCGACCTCTGCGTTCATCGTGCCCTCGAGCATGTACATCCACATGCGGAGGTCGCCGCGCAGCGACCACCACGCGGCCTTCGCGCCGCCCCAGCTCGCCGGCCGGTTCTTCTCGAACGCGAAGTGTCCGATCCACGCGAGGCCGTAGCCCGCGATCGGCGCCGCGAGCAGCGCGGCCGGATAGAACGGCGCGGCCGCCACACAGCCCATGGCGATCGTGGTGCCAACGAAGTGCAGCTTGCGGCACGTCGGGTTCTGGTGCTGCGAAACGTAGTAGGGCCAGAACTCCTCGAAGCTCTTCGGTGGCGTCATGCGCCGACTATGGCTTGATCTGCGCCCCTCTGTCGACGCCGCCGTATACGTCCCCGCCATAGCCCTGCCCGCCCACCGCGCCCGCCGGCATTGGCGCGAGACGGACGATCAGCGGTGCCTCCTTGAACGTCCCCATGTACTGCCCGCCCGGCACCGGCCTGAAGCGACCGTTCAGCTTCGAGGTGCACTCCTCCCACATGCAGAACCGTTCGCCCGCGAATGCGAGCTCGTCACCTTCAACGGTCAGGTCGCCGCGGATCCGTTCGCCGCCGTTGACCTTCGTCAGCCGAAGCTTCGCACCCTTGCGCGTGATGTCGCAGCGAAACTCGAGGTGATCCTTGTCGTCGATCGAGCACCAGTACGTACCCGTCGGATCGTGAGGGCTCGGATCCAGGCTTGTCGGACGCTGTGTCACCGCCGGGCCGCCGGTGCTCCAGCATCCTTGGGAGCCGACGATCGCCATCATGCCCAATCTCCCCACGAACCGCGAACCTCGGTCTGTCACGTCCCGGCGAGCCTACCCGAGAACGAGCAGTAGAACGCGGGTATCCTGTACCGGTGCAAACCCGCATGTTCGCGCTACTCGTTGTCGGTGCATGCGGAGACAACATCACCGGGCTCCGTCTCGACGAGGTCGATCAGGCGCGGCAGGACGCGGAATGCGCTCGTCTCGAGCGATGTGGGTTGTTCACGGATGCGGCAAGCTGCGCCGCGTATCTCAGGCCTCGGCGGCAGGACAGTAGGAACGCCGCTGTCGGTGCGGGTGCGATCCGATTCAACGGTGTTGCTGCCGAGCGTTGCTTTCGCTGGATCGCGCAGTCCAGTTGCGATGCGACCTCGAACTCTGCACGTGTGCCTCCTCGGGACTGTGATGAGATCTTCGTCGGGACCCACGCCGTCGGCACCACCTGCTTCTTCGACACTGAGTGTGAATCCGGGGTGTGCGATCAGCCCGCGTGCCGGCGCGACCTCTGCTGCGAGGGTATGTGCGGCCCACCTCGTCGCAGGGGTTTGGTGGACTCGGCTTGTACGGACGACCGCAACTGCGTGGTCGGTACCTACTGCAACGCAGACAAGAAGTGCCGCACACTCGAGCCGGTGGGCAGCCCGTGTCTCGACGATGGCCAGTGCGCCTACGACCTCGGGTGCATCGGTGCAGGAGTCGATCCGGGAACATGTCGTCCACTCGCCTTGATAGGCGAATCGTGTCCCTACTTGCGATGCTCTGAAATCGGAGCGCTGTGCAGCGGCGCGCAGACCTGTGTCTCCTCCGGACCGGGCGCCGCGTGTTCGGGGGACGGCGAGTGTTCGTTCTACGGACTGTGCGATGGAACCCGCAACATCTGCGCAGCCGTGCCGACCGTGGGGCAACCGTGCATCACGCGCTGTGCGGGCGAGTCATGGTGCGATCATGAGGCCACCACTCCGATCTGCGCAGCGCCACTCGAGGACGCCGCGGCGTGCATGACTGACGAGGCATGTGAGAGCCGACTCTGCGAGGAGGGCCCTGTCTTCGACTACTGCGCGCCCGCACCGGTCTGCTACTGAACCGAAACGACAAAAAGGGAAAGCATCGCCTTCCCTCGCGTCCAGTTGGTTTCGCGGTTCAGGGGACGACGACGATCTTGAGGTTGCCGGGGTTGTTTCCCGGCGTGTGGCAGTACCAACCAACACCGTCGGCGTCCGCGCCCGTCGGTACCTGATCGTACATCTGTGTGGGACCGAGGATGTCAGCCTGCTCGTGCATCAGGCCCGAGGTGTTAGCGACATTCTCGTCCATGTGAATGCGGACCACGTCGCCCGGGGTGGTAGCAGTATTTACGAATCGGAGGGTGCTACCCAACTTGATCCGCGTCGTAGTCATGCCGGCCGGGTACACGCACTGGGCACCATTGTTCTTGACCGAAATGGTCACACGGTTCGCAGCGGTCACCGTACTCATCGCAGTCTCCGTGCCCAAGCTGCTCACGGCTTCGAGCTTGACGGTTGCCGCCAATTTTGCGGAATCGCTCGGGATCGCCAGGGTCAAAACTGCGGTCGCGGTGCCATCTGCGGGGACGTTAACCGAGGTCATGTTGAGACTAGCGGTCCAGCCCGTGATTGGCGCACCTCCACTATCAACTACGGACGGCGTCAGGGTAACGGCACCAGTGAAGCCACCCGTTGAGGTGAGCGTCGCCGTGATCTGCGTCGTCGTCATCAACTCGGTGTTTACGGTCGTCTTGTCGACTGACACAGCGAGTTTCGGAGTCGCACTAACGGCAGCATCGGGCCCACCACCACCGCCTCCGCCTCCGCCTCCGCCGCCGCCGCCGCCGACATCGCCGACTTCACAGCCGGCTACCAGCGACATTCCAAGGATTAGGGTGGCGAGAGTGCTGCGCATGTTGCGCAAGTATTACAAAGCCTGTGCCGAAGTTAACGTTGCGTTACTGCTGGGACGAGGGAGCCTCAGACTGGGGGGCGGCTCCCCAACTGGTGCCAACTGGCCCCGGGGGATCGCCAGTTTCTCTAGTCGGTCCAGGAGTTTGATCAGGTCTTACCGCCGCCGCCCATGAGCTTCTTGGCCCATGCGGACACCTGGCTCGCGACCCCAGTAACCGCCCCCGTGACCCCGAACGCGGCCCCCGGCTTCTTCGCCGAGATCTTGGCGCCGAGGAAGTACAGCGCAGCGGACCAGGCGATCACGAGGGCATAGACCGCGATGGTCAAGCCGGGAACGAACGCCGATGCGATCAGCGCCGCCGCAGTGGCGATCGCGGCGATCACCCCGGCCCGGAGGCCCAGGTACCACGCAGTCAAACCACCGACGATCAAGGCAGCCAGCATGAGGTCAGCGTAGCACGTCCCCCTTGGAGAGCCTTGTTACCGAGGCCCACGGGCGGGATGGGCCGGCTAAGGAGCTTCGTACGCACCAACATCGGGGTGCGTTCCCGCAGGTGCCGGCCGTGGGTTCCCGTCGAGATCGGTCGTCACCACACCATCGGCCCCGATACCGCGCGCTGGGCTCGATGGGCCGAGGTGGAAGTCCCGCCCCGCTCGATTGACGAAGAACGTCGACGGATCGGCCGATGGGTTGCCCGGTGCGTCGGGTGCACCGACCAGATCAAACAGCGATGATTGCGCGATGCAGCCGTCGATCGGATTGCTGCTGTTGTAGGCGAAGATGTTGCTCGTCACGTTGAGCGTGGAATCACAGCTCAGTGCTATCGGCGACATCTGGATCGTCTGTGAGTTCACGATCGTGTTGAAGGCAAAGATGCTGCCTGGCGCCAAATTGAAGACACGTATGAGGTCTGCGAACTCGCTTGGTACGACGAACACGTTATTCTCGACCGCCAGCACGCCGCCGCCGCCGTCGATCGAGCCATCGAGTCCCGGATCCCAACGGTTCCTCGTGACGGCGGTCTGGCAGTTCGTGAACTGAACTTTGACGAGATCGAAATGATTTCCAGTGGTGGTCATCGACCCGCCGGAACAGTTGAATGTGGAGTTACGCGCTTTCGACGAGATCACGCTGAGCGTGCCGTTGGACACGGTGACCTTGGTCTGTAGATCAGCCCCAAAGATCCGAAGCGTGCTCGCTGCTCCAACCGACAACGACTGGGTGCCACCTGCGATGGCGACGCCTTCAATAGTGACGACAGCGGGATTGCGTACATCGAACAACGTCCCCCCTGCCGGAAGGTCCAAGCGCGTACCAGTGGCGTCGATGATCACGTTGCGATCGATGGTCGTTGCGGCCGCCGGCGCGACGATCTCGAAACCGAGAACGCGTATGACATTCCGCGATCCGGCTACCCTGCCAAGCGCATAGGCGACGGTTAGGCACGGCGCGGTCTCGTCGCATTGCCCCGCGTCGCTACCACTGCTCGATACAAAAATGAGAGCACTGTGGTCCGCGCAGACACCATCGGCCTCGATGCAGACGCCGCTCGCGCATTCCGTGTCGGCCTCGCAGCCACGGCAAGTTTGGTCCTCCATGTCGCAGATCGCCGTGGTGCTCGGGCACTGCGCAGCACTCGTGCACCCGACGCACATTCCCTGTGCGGAACAATGCGTTCTGCCCGCCACCTCGGCGCAGTCGTCGTCGGTGGAGCACGTTCCCAGGCACAGGTGGTTTGCGCAGATCGGCGATTCGGCCGCACAGTCTGCCGCGGTATCGCATTCAGACGCTATGCAGCCGCCGGCCTTGCAGGCCTGCCCGACGTCACACGGTCTCGGCACGTCGATGCCAAGGGCATCGCACTGCAGCGCGGTCACGCAGCAGACGACCGGGTTGGGCTTCGTGCATGAGAGAAGGAGCGCGCACGTGAACGCGCTACTAACGAAACCACGCAGGATCTTACGCATATTGCTCCTATCGACCGCCGCCCCACCAGGTTGCGTGAAATCTACTCGAGCCGCTCACGGCACGGAAAGTCGCAGGTCTTCCGGTGCGGGCAGTCGTACGCGCAGCCGGCGGCGAGCGCGAACATCGTGAGGATCTCGTCGGCGGCGCCCTTCGGCACGGCCTTGCGCGCGGCGCTTGCCGCCGCGATCAGCGCGGCGCCGTCCTTCGCGTAAGGCGTCTCGACGAAGCCGAGGCGAAACAGGGTGTCGCGCACGATGCGATGCGGCGTGACGGTGAAGTCTGCGAGGTCGTCGTAGCGAAGGACGCCGAGCTTCGCGAGCATGTCGACGATCCAGAACAGCTCGGTGCGGAACAGGCCGCGGCCGAGCGCGCTGTCGAGAGAAGCGAAGGCTTCGGCGGCGGTGGCGCGCCCGTCGAGCTGCGAGGCGAGCTCGGGGACCTCGGCGCAGCGGCGTGCGGCGAGCGACGCGAGCATCAGGGCGCGCGCGTCGACCTGCGACGGGAGGTTTTCGGGAACGATGCCCTGGTAGAGGTCGCTGAGGACGCCGGCCTTGTCGAGCGCGGCGAACGCGGCGATGACGGCGTTGCGATCGCGATCGAGGCGGAACGCGAGCGCGGCGGCGACGGCTATGCGGTAGACGACCTCGTCGGCGCCCTCGACCCAGCCTTCGGGATCGATGCCGAAGTCAGAGGGCACGTAGGTCAGCGAGGGGCGCTGCGCCTCCGCCCACCAGGAGACGATGCGCGCGCGGGTCTCGTCGTGGATGTCCTCGGAGAAGCCGGTGGCGAACCGCGAGGTCGGCACGGGGCGATCGCGGTTGCGCGGCGTGATGACGCCTTCGGCAGAGAGGTGGCGCAGGGGTGCGGGCAGCGGCGAGCTCGGCGCCGCGGCGGCGACGGGGATCGAGGATTCGGCGCCGGCTTGCGCGACGGGCGCCGCCTCTTCTTCGGAGGCGGCGGCGGGCATCACGGGCTCGGGCTCGGGCTTGTCCTCGGCGAGGAACTCGTCGACGTCGATGCCAGAGGCGAGCGCGACGTAGCGCTCGGACTTCGGGCCCATGGCGACGGCGATGCCGATCGACTTGATGAGGCCCGAACCGATCGCGATCTGCAGCCACACCTCGAGCGCGGGCCGCGAGGGAACCAGGCCACGGAACGCGATGCTGGTGAGGTTCTTGTAGATCTCGTCCTTGTGATACGGGCGCTGCGCGAGCAGGTCGAGGACGGCCTTGCCGAGGAGCGGATTGAGTTGCCAGAGGCGATCGGCGACGGCCTCGGCGACGGCCTCGTCACCATCAGCGGCAGCGACGGTCTGCATGAACAGCGACGGCATCACGGTCGCGCCGCCGGTGCCGAGGAACCGCAGGATCACCTTGGGGCGCTCGCGGTCCCACAGCTTGGCGCCACGCAGCCGCGACCGGAACTCCTTGAACGGCTCGCCCTTCGCGGGCGTCTCCTTGCAGACCCGAACGAGCGCGACGAGAGCACCACGCGCGTCCTGTCCGATAGCCGGTAGCTCGACGACCTGAGGCATCGGCGGAGAGAGTACCAGCGACCTTAGAGCGCGCGCGACCACACGATGTGGTGATCGTCGAACGCGTGGCGCCAGTCGCCGCCCCACTCCCATCCAAGCTCGTCGAGCAGCGCGACGACGGGGCCCGGGCGAACGAACATGCCGGGGCGGATATCGGCGCGATCGGCGAACGCCTTGCCGGCCTCGGGGACGATCCGCTCGGGCTTGCGCCACGGGTTCTCGACGGGGTTGATGTCGATCGCGCGGCCGAGCGCGTGCTGCGAGAGGATCTGCGTCCCCGCGATGACGCGGAAGTTGAACGCCGAGGAGTTGTCGGCGGCCATCGACGCCTCGTCGGAAGCGGCGAACTCGTCGACGAGCTTGAGCTGACGGATCGGGAAGCCGAGCTGCCACAGGCGGCGGAACACCTCTCTCGCGCGCGGCGCGACCTCTGCGGCAACGACGAGCTCACCGCGCGCGGTGCCATCGAAGCTGACGTGATCGAGCTCGAGATACGCGAGCGCGTCCCAGCGCGGACATCGCGGATCATCGCCGTGCCACGACACACCCTCCATGCGCGCGCGGACCTCGGCCGGGACGGCGCGGATGTCCCCGGCGAACGCGCGGCTGGGCGGACGCAGCAGCGCGCCCACGATCAGAACCGGAGCGGCGGCGGCTGCGGCTCGCCGCGCGGTGCGTTCGGCGACGACGGCGGCGGCGGACGATCCACGGGCGGCCCGAGCGGCGATGGCGGCGGCGTGCGATCGATCGGGAACGCCGGCAGCGGCTCGGCGCGCGGCGCGGGCGGTAGCTTCGGCGCGCGGTCGGCGCTCGGCGGAGACGCGGGCTTCGGATCCTCGGTCTTCGGTGCCGGCGCAGGCGGCGCCGGCTTTGGCTCGGTCTTCGGAGCTTCGGCCTTCGGTGCGGTCCGCGGCACGACGAGCGACGACATCGGCTCGGCATCCGAGCCCGTGGCGGCAGGCGATGGAGTCTCCGGCTTCGCGGGCGTCGGCAGCGACTTCGCAGGCGCGGTCTTCGTGGGCGGCGCCTTCACCGGGGGCGGCACTGCGCTGGGCTGCGTCGCCGGCGTGGGCACTGCCTTCGGCGGCGCAGGCGTAGGCGTCTTGAGTGGCGCAACGCCGGGCGCCGTCGGCGACGTCACGACCGCAGGCGCCGTCGGAGCGACCGCCGGCATCCGCGCGAGCGTGGCGGAGCGGCGCATTGCGAACACGGCGAGCTGAGACTGCGGGTGCGCGGTCGCGAACCGGTCGTACTCGGTGCGCGCCTTCGCGTACTGGCCAGCGCGGTCGAGCGCGCTCGCGAGCTGGAACCGGGCGTCTTCCTGGTCCACGTCGGCGCCGATCGCCGCGGTGAGGAGCGCGATCGCCTTGTCGAGCTGGCTCGCCTTCGCGTACGCGACGCCGAGGAAGTACCGCATGGTGGAAGCGCGCGCGCCCGCGGGCTCGGAGACGAGCGCGGCCTCGAGAGGCGCCACGACCTCGGCGTAGCGGCCGGCCTTGAACGATGCGGCCGCGGCCTTGAGCGCGGCGTCGACCTCCATCACCTGGGTCTCGTGCGCGCGTGCGGCGAGGACGGCGCGCTCCGTGCGCGACAGCGGGAGATCGGCGAGCGATCCGAGCTTGCCGGCGGCCTCGGTGCGCTTGCCGGCCTCGAGGAGCTGGTAGATGTCCCAGGCTTTCGCATCGGCGGCGTCGCGCGCGGTGGTCTTGGTCGTGAGCTCGTCGGCGCGCTTCACCGCCTGGTCACGCTCGCGCTGCGCGGAGTCGCGGGCCTCCACGAGCTCGTGCGCACGGCTGCGGTAGAGCATGTAGAAGCCGGCGCCCACGAGGACGGTGAACAGGACGTAGGCGACGAACGAGTTGAGGTTCGCCCACTTCGAGCGGCGGCGCTGCTCGCCCACGAGGGCGCCGATCGAGTTTGCGAGCTCCACGACCTGGACGGCGGTCTTGCGACCGAGCGCGCCCTGGTCATCGAGGCGGCGCCGCAGGGCTTCGAGCATGGCCCAGCCCTCGGCATCGGCCGCCGAGGGCTCATGCCGCTCCGGGGCCGGATCCGGCTCGGGTTTGGGCAGGGGCTGCGCGCTCACGGGCCGGTGTTCCCCCGAATGGCCGGGTAAATCAAGTGGGTTCGACACGTTGAGGGTGCCGGAATCGCCTGGTACAGTGCCCTCGCTTGGAGACTGCGCCAAAGGGCGTCTTCCTCTGAGCGAGGTATTCATGACCCTGCTCTACGACTGGCTGAGGAAGGCCGCGAAAGCCCAGGGTAACAACAAGGCGGTCGTATACCGGGACAATTACCTGTCCTGGCGCGGCCTGCTTCACCGGGTGGACCGGAGAGCGCAAGAGTTCAAGAGCATGGGGATCAAGGAGGGTGCGTGGGTCGGGCTGATGCTCGGCAACGTCCCCGACTTCGTGATCCTCGCGCTGGCACTGTCGAAGCTGGATGCTGCGATCGTCCCGATCGATCCCACCACGGGTGGACGCGAGCTCGAGCTGATCCTGGCCGCCGCACCGCTGCGCGCGCTGGTCACTCGCCCACGCGGCAGCGAGGGTTCGATCTCCGCGAACGGCACGAGCGCGCCGGTCCCCCCGAGCACCCTGCCCCGCGCTCGCGTCACCCGCCCCACCGCGCCGCCGCCGCGCGATGCCCTTCCGAACACCGTGCCGGCGACCGACGCCGCCGAGGTTCGCCGTCGCCTGCAGGGCACGCTGCTGACGTGCAGCGTGTACAAGCGCAGCCCGCCGGATCACGGCGTCGAGCCGATCGCGGTGCTGTTCACCGCGGACTCGCTCGGCGATCCGAAGGGCGTGCTTCGCACCGACAAGAACACGATCGCCGCCGTCGACCACGCGGTCGCCGCGCTCGGGATGTCGGAGAAGACGCGCGTGCTGGTCGCGGTCCCGCTGTTCCACGCCTATGGCTGGGACCTCGGCTTTCTTCCCACGCTGAAGCTCGGCTCGACGATGTTCCTCGAGGAGGAGATCAGCGCGCGCCGGATCGGCAAGCTGCTCCGCGATCACGAAGTGGATCTGCTTCCAGGCACGCCGTCGATGTACGCGGAGCTGTCGAAGCTACCAACCGCGAAGAAGCTCGAGGTCAAGAACCCGCGGTTCATTGCCGCCGGATCGCGCCTCGATCAGCTCGTGGCAGACGAGTTCAAGGAGAAGTACGGCATCGCTGTGCTGTCGTCGTATCACTCCACCGAGGCCGCCACGGTCACGCTCGAGGACACCGGCAAGTACCCGACCACCGTCGGCAAGCCGATCGAGGGCGTCGAGGTAAGGATCACCGCGCCCGATGGGTCGCTCCGCCCCGGTGCCGCGGCGAAGGACGGCCTGATCTGGGTGAAGAGCAAGACGCTCTCGCCGAAGTCGATCGGCCCGTTCGACGAGGACAAGGAACCTACGTCGCGCGCGTCGGGCATGGTCGCGATCGGATCGATCGACAAGGCCGGCTGGCTCCGCACGGGTGACCTCGGCAAGGTCGACAAGAACGGTCGCCTCCAGCTCACCGGCCGCGAAGATGACGTCGTCAAGGTCGATGGGAAGCGCGTCGCACTCGGCGAGGTCGAGGGATGCCTCGAGGCGTTCCCGAAGATCAAGGCGGCCCAGGCGACGGTCGTCACCGATCCGATGTCGGGTGCGATGGTCGTCGCGCGCGTCGTCACGAAGCAAAAGTGCGGCGCCGAGGAGATCATCGATCACTGCGCGCGCAACCTCGCACCGTACAAGGTGCCGAGGCGCATCGAGTTCTGCGAGACGATCTAGTCAGTTGATGACGACCAGGTCGCCGGCATCGTGCCCGCAGAACCTGGCATTGAGATCGTACTTCGAGCTGCACACCGGGCAGATCCGCGCGACCACGCCCGCGGGCTCGCTGGTCTTCGCGCGGCTACGTGGACGCGACGCGTTGTAGACGGGGAACGGCACCAGCTCGTTACCGTCGTGCGGGCAACTGCGCAGGCCCGGCTCGTACGCACGTCGACACGCCATGCACACGAGTCCCGAGCTACGCCCCATCGCGCGCGCTGCGCTCATGTTCGCGCCGCCGAGCATCTCCTCGGGAGGGACTAGCCGACGCGCGTCGCGCGTACAGTACGTCATGCCGTGGTACTCGGTGCGGCACGTCGGACATACCATCGCGCTCGAGGTCGACGTGACGATCGCGAGTCCGCCGCCGCCACCACCTCGCGCCATCGCAGGACGCGCGCGCGGACGCGGTGCCGATGGCGGAGCAGCCGTCAGTGGCAAGAGCTCGCGCTGTTCGGTTGCGGGCTGCGGCGCCATCCTCGCGCGCCGGCGAAGCAGCATGACCATGGCGACGAGCCCGATGATCACGAGCGCCAGCAGCCCGACCACCACGACGAGCAGCGCCTGCGACGTGATCGGCCCGGAAGCCAGTGCGCTGCTCGATGGAAGGAATCCGGACATCGACCAGCCTGGTCTCCGAAAGCTAGCAACCACCCTCAGATCGGTCAATGCGGAAATCAGCGCTCACCGTCGGTGTGGTGTATGACGCGCCCCATGCCCGAGCTGGTGATCGGCGGTCGACGCTCCGGGGTGCCACGCCCGTGGCGCGCGGGCGCGATCGCGGTCGCGATGCTGGGTGTCGCAGTGGTGGTGGGATGGTTCATCTACCGTCGCTCGGTCACCTACGACGTGCCAAGCGGCGAGGTCTCGGGAGCGATCACCTCCGAACAGGCCGCACCCGGTGCGCCTCCCGCGCTCACCTACAGTGGTTCGTCGCTGACCTGGGTCGGCGGGTTGCCCGTGCTGAGGCTGAGCGGGGAATCGCACGCCTTTGGCGCGGCTCACGGCCGGCTCCTTGCACCGTGGCTCCCCGCCGTGGTTGCAGCGGCGATGCCGTCGATCGAGCACACCGTCAGCGACGACGGGATGTTCGGGGGGCTGACGCACGGAATGCGCCTCGCCTGGCGCTGGCGCTTCATCGACGACGGCCTGGTCGACCAGGACCGCCGGATGGCCGCTGGAATGACGCGCGGCGCCGAGGCGAGCGGCGTGGACGTCTCGTTCACAGATCTCGTCCGCACGCAGGCGGTGCTCGATGTCGGCGTGCCATCGCCCCGGACCGACGAAGCGGAGCAGAAGAGCCTGGTGCAGAGCCTGACCGTGGTCGCGCATCAGGCGCAGGCACCGGCGCGGGTGTGGATCGGTCGCACGTTCTCGATCCCCGGCCTCGACGACGGCGGCGAGGCAGAGATCCCCGTCGTGACGATCGCGCACCCCGAAGGACGGATCGCGTGGGCGGGCGTGGCGTGGCCCGGCCAGCTGGGCGTGGTCAGCGGCGTCAATGCGCAGAACATCGCCGTGATGGTGAACCCGGTGCGCACGAGCGATGTGCGGCCGACGCGGACGGCGCGCCCGGTCGCGTTACTCGCGCGCACGGTGCTCGAGCAGGCGAAGACACTGGACGAGGCGGTGAAGTTGATCGAGACCACACCCACGCTCGGGGCGGCGGTGATCGTCGTGGTCGATGGGACGAGTGGGACGTGGGTGCTGGTCGAGCGCACGCCGAGCAAGGCGATCATCGAGCGCAATCCGAAGTCGCCTGCGGTCGGCGACGTGCTGACCACGAACGCGCTGTCGAGCGATCCCGAGAACGATCGCGCGCGCCGGATGCTCGCTTCGATGCAGCGCGTCGATCGCGCGGCGAAGCTCGTGCGCAGTCCGCTGCCCGACGTGATGGCGATGGCCGCGGTGCTGCGCGATCAGCGCGGCGTCGACGAGTCGCCGCGACCGAGCGGTCACCGCGGCGTGATCGATGACGGCCGCTCGGTGCACACCCTGATCCTCGATCCCGCGTCGCTCGAGCTCTGGGTCACAGATCCCCGCGCCGGTGGACGGATGCGCGCATTCGATCTCCGCCACGAGCTCCGTGGCGAAGGCGATCGCGCGGCGCCATCGGCGGATATTCTCGGAGATCCTGCGCTCGATCCGGATCGGCTGCCGACGCTCGTCGCGGCGCGCGGTGATCTGCGAACGGCGCGCGGCTTTCTCGCGGCGGGTGACGGCGATCGCGCGGCCGAAGCGTGCTCGCGTGCACGTGCACGTGCGCCCACGCTGCCCGAGGCGCTCGAGCTCGAGGCGACGATCGCGCAGTCCCGCGGCGAGGTGCCACGCGCGCGCGCGGCGTTCGAGGCATGGCTCGACGGCGGACCAGACGATCCGAAGGGCGAAGAACGCGCCCGCGCCGTGCTCGCCCGATAGCGGTCGATCAGCGCATCACGAGCGCGAGCACGGCACCGGCCGCCGCGCCGAGCGCGAGCAAGCCGACGACCCACCACAACCACTTCGACGACGACACGGGCGCCATCGGATGCGCCTGCCCGTGGCTCTGGAGCTGCGAGACCGACGCCTGCGGATACGGGGGCGAGTGCGAGACGCCGCTGCCGATGTTCGCCATCGGCGCCTGCGGATAGCCCTGGTTGTTCTGCCCGCCCATCGAGCCCATCTGCCCGCCCATCGAGCCCATGTTGTTCTGCTGGTGCTGCGGCATGTTGCCCGACATCGCCGGGTTGTGCTGCGACATCCCGGGCAGCCCCGACATGCTGTGCTGCTGCGGCTGCTGCTGGTGCGGCATCGGCGGCGGCGGCAGGTTCGGCATGTCGCCACGGCGCGTCTCGAGGAGCTCGGGGCCCGCGAGGCGCCCGGAGCTCGACGACGCATTCTGCATCGACAGCGCCTGCAGCTCGTTGCTCGTGTGTGTGACGACCTCGCTCAGCGCGAACGACAGCGCGGAGACATCGGCGTAGCGGTTGTTCTTGTCCTTCTCGAGGCACTTCAGGATCACGCGATCCGCGGCCTGCGGCAGGTTCGCCTTCGGGAGCGCCGTCGACGGCGGCGGAGGCGTCTGCTTGAGCTGCGCGGTGATCAGGCCAGCCGGCCCCTTCGCATCGGGGAACGGGAGCCGGCCCGTGATCATCTCGTACGCGACGACGCCGAGTGCGTAGACATCGCTGCGACCGTCGAGCTGCTTGCCCATGAGCTGCTCGGGCGACATGTACTCGAGGGTGCCGAGCGTCTGTCCCGTCGCCGTGAGCTGCGGCGACTGCGGATCGATCGAATCACCGCGCATCACCTTCGCGATGCCGAAGTCGAGGATCTTCACGAACTCGGGATTTCCTGGCCGCGACTCGAGGTAGATGTTCTCCGGTTTGAGATCGCGGTGGACGATGCCCTGCGAGTGCGCCTCGGCGAGCGAGCTGCACATCTCCGTCAGGATCTTGAACACGCGCTTCCACTCGAGCGGCGCCTCCTCGTGGAAGACCTGGTGCAGGCTCTTTCCCTCGAGCAGCTCCATCGCGATGTAGAGCGTGCCGTCGGGCGTCTGGTCGAAGTCGTACGTGGTGATCGTGTGCGCGTCGCGCAGGTTGCACAGCACCATGCCCTCGCGCCGAAACCGGGCGACGAGGTTCTCGTCCTTCGTCATCTCGGGGTGCAGGAGCTTGAGCGCGACCTTGCGCCCCGTGGCGAGCTGCACGCCGCGATACACCGCTCCGAAGCCGCCCTCGCCGATCTTCGACTCGACCTTGAAGCGGTTGTTGAGCACCTGGTCGATGTAGATCTCGTCGCCGTGCTTCATGCGCGGCTTCGGCTTGGGCGCGCCCTGCGGCTTGGGCGCTGCCGCCTGGGGACGCGGAATCCCCGCCGGCGGGGTCTGCGGACGAACGTTGGCGGGTGGCGTGGAAGCCGCGGGAGCAGCGGCCCGTGCCGGCTGGATCCGGTACCCGCACACGCCGCAGAATCGAGCATTTGGCTCGAGCGACGAGTTACACGACGGGCAGTTCATCCCTTGCGAATTTTCGCAGAAGTTTCCGTCGGCCGCACGCAAGTTTGCGTGAAATCTGGACTAGCAGCGGACGACCAGAAGCACGAGCAACAGCACGACCACGATCCCGCCGACCAGGCTCACAACGACCCAGGGCGGCTTGCGCGCCTCCACGGGGGGCGGCGGCAGCGCTTCGATGGCGGCACTGTCGCCCACGAACAGGCGGATCCGAGGTCCGCCGGGTCCGAAGTCGATGGAGATCGGGGTGTCGCGAGCGACCGGCGCCTCCGTGATCCGGTGGCCTTCGACGTAGGTCCCGTTGGAGGAGCCGAGATCCACCAGCACCCAGCCCGCGTCGACGACCCGCAGCTCGGCGTGCCGCGAGCTCGCGTCGATGTCCTTGTGCGGATCGAACGACACCTCGCACTCGGGGTGCCGGCCGAATCGCACGCGCGAGCCCGCAGAAAACTCCTGCCGCTGACCGCGGCGAGCGCCCGCGACGTGGTCGATGACGACCCGCACACGTGCATCCTATCACCGGCCGCCGAGCCACCACGCGATCAGGCACACCACCACGACGATCGGCGCGAGCCACCAGCGAAATATATCGTCGTCGAGCCGCTTGCGTGCGGGCCCATCGAGCTCGACGGGCAGCTCGGTGGGCGGCAGGCGGATGCCAACGGAAGACCGCATGATCGGGTGCTGCCCCGTCACGGGGATCGACGGCGGGATCGAGTGCTGCGGGATGCCGATCCGCGCCGCGAGCCGCCGCGCGACATACGAGGTCTCGGTCAGCGCAGGATCGCCTTCCTTCTGCGGATCGAACTCGAGGAACGAGGGCAGATCGTCATCGCTCTTGGGCGCGATCAGGCCCCCGCCGTTCACCTCGCAGACGATCGCCGTGATGTTGTCGGTGCCACCGGCGGCGCGCGCGGCCGCGACGAGCAAGCGCACCGCCTGCTGTACGTCGTGCGGTTCGGAGAGGAGGAGTGCGATCGCCGGATCAGCGACGAGGCCGTACAGACCATCGCTGCACAGGAGCACGCGATCACCGGCGCGCAGCTCCGCCATCGACAGGGACGGCTCGACGTCATCCCCGACGCCGAGCGCCTGCAGGATCGCACCTCCCGCGCTCGCGACCTCGCCCGGCGAATGACCGGCGGCGAGCAGCGCGGACTGCAGCGACTGATCTCGCGTCACCTGCACCAGCGCACCGGCGCGCAGCACGTAGACCCGCGAGTCACCGACGGTGGCGGCGATCAGTCGGTCGCCGACGACGCCGGCGGCGGAGACCGTGGTGCCCATCCCGCGCAAGCCCGGCTCGCGGGCCGCCATCGCGTGAACGTCGTGGTTGGCGACGCGCGCGGCCCGCCGGAGCAGGCGCGCGAACACCTCCGGATCGCGCGTCGCTGGCGTGACCTTCATCTCGCGCCACAGCACCGCGCTCGCCAGCTCCGATGCGATCTCGCCGCCCTCGACGCCGCCCATGCCGTCGCACACGACGAGGAACGGACCGCGCGCACCCTCGGCCCGGTACGCTTGGTCACCGATCTCGATCTTCTGCGCCGTATCGAGATCCGCGATGAGGACATGGTCCTCGTTGTGCTCGCGCACTTCCCCGATATCGCTCGCCGCTGCGATCACGACCGCGAGCGCGGGTCGCTGCTCGGCCGCCGAGCTCACTATTTGCCGAGCTCGATCCGCAGCAGCTGATCGCCCATGCGGACGTGGTCACCGTGCTTGATCGGCGTCGGCCCCGTGATGCGAACGAACGTGCCGTTCGAGCTGCCGAGATCCGTGATCTGCGCCTTCTTGCCGTCCCAGGTCACCGCCGCGTGGCGGCGCGACATGAACGCGTCGTCCCGGAACACGATGTCGCCTTCCTCGCGGCCGAGCACGATCTCCTCGCCTGCGAGGTGCCGCACGTCGCGCCAGCCGCCCGACGGAACGATCGCGACGAACCGCCCCCACGGCTCGCGCGGCGGGGATCCGAACAGCGCGACGCCGTGGCGGATCAGCGGATGGACCTTGGTCTCCTCGGGATCGACCCGCTCGTAGCGCAGCACTTCGCGCCCGACGAGGACCGTCATGCCATCGACGAGATCGACGGGAAGGTCCGCCTTCTTGAACACTCCGTTCAGCGTGTCGAGGGAGAGCACCTTCACACCGTCGCCGGTGCGCTCGAACCGCGCATGCTGGCGCGCGAGGAACCGATCGTCGTCGAACGCGATGTCGGCGCCGGCGCGACCAACCACCGAGTACTCGCCGACGAGGCTATACCGCTGACCGTCCGAGCCATCGCGGTTGACGAGGATCGCCGTGCCCCACGCGGCTCCGGCGACCGATGGAGCGCGACCGGCCGGCACCGAGATAGAACCTGCGCGCACGCCATCGGAGGCGAGCGTCGCGCCCTGCGGATCGATCGCCACGTTGCTCGGCGGAACGTTCCCCGCCGACGACGGCTGACGCGGGCGCGGACTCTGCCCGGGATCCGTCGGCTGCATCGCCTGCATGTGAAGACCGCACTGCTGGCAGTACGCGAAGCCGACCGGCGTCGGAGTGCCGCAGCGCGGGCACGTGATCATGTTCCCTTGCGCCGGCGGCGGGGTCACCGCGGACGGCGACACCACGACCTTCGGCGACGATCCACCCATCGGCGGCGGAACCATACCGGGCGCCGTCGACGGCATCACGCCGGGCGGCGGCATCGCGTTTTCCGGCGCCATGGTCGGCGCCACCGCGGCCGACAGCGACGGCGCCATCATCGGCCCCCCCGACGGAGACATCATCGGCGCACCGCCCATCGCGCCGAGCGCGCCACCCGAGTAAGGCGCGACCATCGGCCCGCCACCGCCCGTTGGCAGCGTACTGGCGGCGGTCGCCCCCAGCGCGCTACCGCACGCGCGGCAGAACTTCATGCCGGGAGGATTCTCGCCGCGGCAGACGCCGCAGATCACGGGCAACCCTGCCGGTTGAGCGAGGGTCTGGGCATAGACTGGTGGCGCCGCCGCAGGCGCCAGCGAGCTGCCACAGTTGAGGCAGAACGACGACCCGGCTGGGCTTTCGTGGCCACACATCGAACAACGCATCGGACCCCTTGGGTTGAACCCGCCACGAGTGTCTCAACAACACTCGGCGATTTGAATGGCACGGGGCGGGTTTGCAACGCAGCGTCGCTCTTGCTAAGACCGCCCGGCTCCGTGGTACGCAACCTCGCCTATCGACTCGCGCTCGTGGCGGCATTTGCGGGTGCTGCCCTGGCCCCCGCGTGTGTGGACTCGGCAGTCCGCACGGCCCCCTTCCGCGTCCGCCCCGATGCCCCCGACGCCGGTGCGCTCGCCGGCCCGTTCAGCGGTCGCGTTGTCGACGGCACCACCCACGCACCAGTCGCCGGTGCGCTGGTCTACGGCGCCTGGACGATCGAGCGCGGCACCGCCCTGCCCGAGCCCGCCGGCGCTCGCGAGTTCGTCGGCTCGACCGACGCGAACGGCGCCTACCGGATCCCCGAGCTGCTCTCGATCCCGAAAGGCACACGGGTCACCGAGTTCACCGTCCTTGTCTACAAGCGCGGCTACATCGCATATCGCAGCGATCGCCGGTTCACCGATCTCGGGATGCGCATGGACTTCGCCCAGCGCGACAATCAGGTGCTGCTCGATCGCTGGCGCAGCGATCTCTCGCACGCGCGACACCTGCGGTTCGTCGGCGGCGGT
>JBBRBG010000012.1:0-83877 GCA_038206055.1 Haliangiales bacterium | reverse complement strand
GCCTGCGCACTCGGCGCGGGCTTTCGCTCGAGCGCCTCGCGCAGATCAGCGGCGTTTCGCGCGCGATGTTGGGCCAGATCGAGCTCGGCCAATCGGCCCCGACGATCAACGTCCTGTGGAAGATCGCCCGCGCGCTCGAGGTGACGTTCTCCGCGCTGATCAGTGCACGCACCCAGTCCGGCGCGCTCGTGCTCCGCTCGTCGGAGTCGAAGATCCTGACGAGCAAGGATCGCAGCTTCAGCTCGCGCGCACTGTTCCCGTTCGACGAGCCCCGCCGCGTCGAGTTCTACGAGCTGCGCCTGTCGGCCGGCAGCGTCGAGGATGCAGATGCGCACCCGCCGGGCACGAGCGAGAACCTCGTCCTCACCGCGGGCACGCTCGAGATCGATGTCGCGGGTGACACGCACAAGCTCGAGACCGGTGATTCGATCCTGTTCGAGGCCGATACGCCGCACGCCTATCGCAACGTCGGTCGCAACGAGGCCGTGATGTACCTCGTGATGACGTACGCCGAAGAGATCGGCTGACCTACTCGTCGGGTTCGCCGGCTGTCTTCACACACTCCGCGAACAGATTGATCCGCTGGGGCTCGTAGGTGATCCGCGAGCACTGCGTGCCGAACGCCGATGCGCGAAGAAGGCGATGCATGTCGGCCTCGTCGCGGTGGATCAAGCGCCACTCGAGAACGTGATCCATTGCTGCGCGCGTCGGGTTGCGCGGATGAAAGTTGCCGAGAACCACGCGACCGCCGGGGCGCAGGATGCTGTGGATCCAATCGAGGAGCTTCACGACGAGGTTGTCGTCGAAGTAATCGATGAGGCCGATGCTGTAGACGAGATCTTGCGGAGGAAGCGCGAGCTCGCGCCGGCCAACGGCGACGTGGATCAGGTTCGCCTCCACGAGGTTCATGGCGTGCTCGAGGTCGTGCGCGGTGCGCTCGGCGCGGCAGTAGGCGAGCGCCTCGGGATCGAAGTCGATCAACGTGGCATCGAGAGCGCGCGGGTCATCGAGGCCGGCGTAGACATCGAACAATTCGCGTGCCGGTCCGCACGCCAAGCTCGTGACGCGCGCGCTGCCGCGAGGCGCGCACGCGCGAATGGTGGAGCGAATCTCCGCGGCGACGAGGGCGCGGCGATTCTGTACGGCGAACACCGCGGGGAAATCGAGGAAGCAACGATCGAGCAGGCGATCGACCTGTGTCGCGCCGCGAGCTTCATCGTCGTAGATCCGGGCGATCGTCGCGAAGTCACCCGCATAGCCGCGGGGCTTCGCGTACCACCGGAAGCCATTCTCGGCGCGTCGCATGAGCGGAAGGAGCGCGGCCTGGATGCGCGCCGCGACGGCGGGGACTTCGTCACAGCGCATGGTGCGGGCCGCAGCGTCGAAGGCGCGGACCAGCTCCGCGAACTGGAGGCGGATCTGCGACTCGACGGGATCCGGCACCGCCTCGGCGCCGAATCGATCCGCGATCTGGACAAGCCGAAGGACGTTGGCCACCCGCGCGTCCAGGCCGGTGCGGGCGTAGTCGTGCTGTTGCGCGAGAGCGGCTGCTTGCATGCCGAAGGTTTCAGCAGCACGCGTGCCATCCCGATCGCCGGCCCCGGGCTCACCACGCGATGTGACCGCCCGTCCGCGCGGGACACGTCCCGGGACAGGTTCCTCGAACGAGCGGGCAGAGTTTGCCGGCACGTTTTGCCGACGAGCAGGTTTGGCTGGTCACGCTGGTCGACACGATTCCGCCAAGGCTCGGCGGCCGAGCGGGCACTCATGGTCAGCGGCTGAACCCAGGGTCCGCTCGACCGTCGGCAACCTCACAGGAGCAGGATGAAGACATGTGTTCGTAGCAACGTGCCTCCCATCAACCTCCACGCGCGGGGGCGATGTTCATGAGTCCTCGAGCGTGGTTGGTGTCCCTCGTGGTTGCCGGAATCATCACCGCGGCAGCTTCACCGGCGTCGGCGCAGGCCCTGGAGACAGAAACCGCGCGGGTGCTCCCTTCGGGCATGATCGAGGCCGGCGCGGGGGTCGAGGTCCAAGGCTCGTCCGAAGGTACAGAAACGGCGACGCCATTATTCGTCGAGATCGGCATC
The DNA here is from genome assembly GCA_038206055.1 of Haliangiales bacterium. Classification (GTDB taxonomy): domain Bacteria; phylum Myxococcota_A; class Polyangia; order Haliangiales; family Haliangiaceae; genus JABFXX01. The sequence goes on along the minus strand of JBBRBG010000012.1, from coordinate 81,787 downwards.
GCAGACCGCTTCGAGCTCGTTGTCGAGCAGGTGGCGATCACGAGGATCAAGCAGACCGGCGCGATGACCGCGACTGGCATCGGTGATCTCGAGTTGACGGCGGTGGGCCTCGTCGTGCCGGAGAGAGGGCCGTGGCCGGCGTTCGCACTCGCGGCGGAGTTGAAAGTTCCACTCGCGAAGAACGCGTTGATCGGAACGGGGGAGCTCGACTACACCGGGTATCTCATTCTGAGCAAGCGAGCTGGAAGGACCGACTTCCACGCGAACTTCGGCTACGCGATCCTCGGTGCTCCATCCGGTACCACCGTCAACAACATCTTCAACGCTGCCCTGGCGGCGACGGTCGAGATGAACGATCGCTTTTACCTCTTCGGGGAGGTCTACGGCAACACGACGTCCTCGGCGACATCGACCATGGGGACGGTCAACCCGGAGTTCGCCGGTGGGGAGCTCGTCGGAGTGCTGGGTGCAAGCTATCGCCCCGCACGCTGGCTCAGCCTCTCCCTCGGTATCAGCGTGGACAACAACGCCGCCGTTCTGGTCCATCCGGGGCTGACCGTCTACCACCAGTTGTTCTGACGGTTGCGGTGCTACTCATCGTCCCATCATTCACGGCCTCCTAGACTCCCCGAGAAACTCAACGAGGTGTCCGATGCAGAAACGATGGTTCGCATATATCGCCCTGGCGTTGCCTCTGCTGGCGCACGCCCCGCTCGACGCCGCTCCAGCCAAGCGCGCACCGGCGCCTGGCTGCCCTGCGGCGGTCACGGGAGCGATCACACGCGCATTCCCGAAGTCAACGATCGCGAAGTGCACGGCGGAGCGCGAGAAGGGCAGCGAGCAGTTCGAGGTCAAGGTCGTGAAGGCCGATGGCGCCAAGGCCGAGGTTGACGTCGCTCCGGACGGCAAGATCCTCCAGATCGAGGAGAAGGTCCCGATCGACAAGGTGCCAACGGCCGTGATGAGCGCGTTCGCGGCGAAATATCCAAAGGCCAAGGTCGATGCGGCCGAGAAGCAGACGCCGGCAACCGGCTCGGCGAGCTACGAGCTCGGCTTCGCGACCAGCGGCGGCCGGAAGGAAGCGACGTTCACGGAGGACGGGAAGTTCGTCGAGGAGGAGTGACCTCGCCAGGCGACGCGAGAAGATTCCAAGGAACTGCGGTTGCCCGGGCACTCACCTCCACTACCAACAACAACGAGGGCCTGCATGAACATGAATCTACTCAAGCTCGCAATCCTGCCCGCGGTTCTCCTCGCAGCGTGTAGCTCGAGCCCGCCGCAGGTGGTCACCGGGCGGGTGGCGAGTGCGACGTTTCCGTATCTCGTGGACACCGTGCGTGCAGTCCGCGCGGGGCGGACCGTGGTCGCGACCCCGATCGCGAGCGATGGCTCGTTCTCGATCGCGATTCCGTCCGGGAGTCGTTACCGGCTGGAATTCGCGGCCACGGCCGGGCGGGCGGGACTCGTGTTCCCACGCGCCCTCGGAACGCTCGACGCGACCTTCGACGTGCGAGGCCACCAGGCCGCGTTCGATCTCGGAGCAGTCCGATTCGTCGGCGACCCGGCGGCGCACACGTACAAGACGGGTCCGGCGCCGGCGGGCGGCTCCGATGGCGAGTGCGAGGATGGCGTCGATCCGTCTACCGGTGCGGTCTGCGTCGATGACGCAGGAGATGGCGGATCGTGCGACGCATCCGACGGTGGCGTCGACTGCCAGGACGGAATCGATCCTGCCACCGGACAGGAGTGCGACGGCGGCCCGGCAGCGAATCAGGATGGTGGCACCGAGGCCGATGGCGAAGACCCGACGGACGACGGTCCGTCCGAGGGCGCCGTCGCGGACAGGAACCTTCCGAGCGCAATCGGTTGCGGCGACGACCAAGAGGGCGGCGCGGAAGGAAGCGACGACTAGCGCTCACCATGCGAACCGTCGTGATCGGCATGATCTTCTTCATCGGGCTCGGCTCGAACGCGGACGCGTCGTGTGCGCCGACCGCAATCCTGCTGGGTTCGGATGAAGTCGTCGCAGCGATCACTCCGATGTTGAGCGCTCGCGGAATCGCGACGGAGGTCATCGACGGCTGTCCCTACGTCCGCGCCACGATCACCGCGAGTGGCGCGGGCTTGTTGGTGACGATCGAGGACCCATACGGACGAGCGCACGGCCATCTCGCCGGAGATGTTGAGCTCGCGGCGACCGTGATCGAATCGTGGGTGGACCCCGTGCAGGAGGCACCGCTCCTGGCCGCAAGAGGTTGGTCCCGACCGACGCCAAAACAGGCGGCGATCGTCGACGAAGATTTCCCGCGCGTGCTCGTGCGTTACCGCGATCCGGTTCGCACGCTCGGTGGTTCGGTCGCTCTCGAGAGCTCGCTTGGTTCCGATGGCTCGACGTGGTGGGGAGCTGCCGCGGCAACGTGCGTGCGCCTGGGTCGAACGTGTGTGGGCGCGAACCTCCGCCTCGCCTCGGATGCGCAGATTTCGGGATCTTCGGAGAAGCTCGAGACGGGGCGGACGGCGCTGGATCTTCTCCTCGTCACGGACGTCCCGATTCGATGGGGCAATCTCGCTGTGACGTTCGGTGGTGGCGTTGGCGTCGGGTGGATCCGCAGCAGCGTTGTCGGGCCTGCCGGCGCCGTCGACATCGACACGGGCGGACTCCGCGCCGATGCGCACGCACTCGTCGAGTTCCCGATTACGGGCGCGCTGGCGGTGGAGCTTCGAGGGTCGGTGGCGGTGTCGCCTTTGGCCCATGTCAGCGGGTATCTCGAGGACGGAAGCATGCTCGCAGGCGAGCCTCGCGGCTTCGCGCGCCTGAGTCTCGGCCTACGTTACGGGGCCCAATGAAGGGAAAGCTGCTCGCCCTTCGTCGCGTCGCGGGGGATCCCGTGGAGATGTCCGACACTGCACTCCTCGCCGCATGTGCGGTTGGGGACGGTGCGGCTCTGGGGGCGTTGTTCGATCGCCATCGCAGCGCAGTCCAGCGGTTTCTGGCGCGGCTTGCCGACCAGCGCGACACCGACGACCTGGTTCAGGAGACGTTTCTCCAGGTGAATCGCAGCGCCGACCGGTTCCGTGGTGGCTCGAGCGTGAAGACGTGGATCCTCGGGATCGCGGTCAACGTGTCGCGCCATCACCGGCGAGCCGAAGTGCGACGGAACAGCGCGACAACGACCTTCATTGGCCAACCACAGCCCTCGCCGATCACACCGGACGAAGCGACGCGAAAGCGGGAGTTCGCGATGCACCTGCAGCGCGCGCTCGTGGAGTTGCCGCATGATCTGCGGGTGGCGTTCGTGATGTGTGATCTCGAAGAGGTACCGGGTGTCGAGGCCGCCGCAGTACTCGCGGTTCGCGAAGGGACACTTTGGTGGCGCCTGAGCGAGGCACGCAAGGCGCTCCGGGCAGCGCTCGAAGGGATGAGTCCATGAGCACGGCATGCCCGACGGCGAACGACCTCGCGGCGGCGATCTCGAACGGCCCCAGCGACGCGGTCCGTCAGCACATCGCGATCTGCGCACGGTGCGCCGATGAGTGGGATGCCGTCGAGCGCGTGGTGGCGAGTTATCGCAAACTTCCGTGGCAAGACGCATCGGCGGCCCGCATCGAGGAGCAGCGGACGGCGTTGCTCGCGAGTGCTGCGCTGGCGAAGCCGGTGTCCGCGAGGCGCTGGAGCCGGTGGGTGGTACCGGTGCTCGCCGCCGCAGCGGTCGTCGTCCTCATCGCCGCGTGGCCAGCACCGACGACGGCGCCAGGCGCGCCGTTCCACGCGACGCTGACGGCGCATGGAGATGCTGCCTTCCTCCGGATCAGCTCGCGGCCGGACGAGGTCGTCATGTTGACGGCGGGTACGCTCTCCGTCGAGGTGACTCCGCTCTCCCGCGGCGAGCGCTTCAGGGTCGTCACCAAGGACGCCGAAGTCGAGGTGCGAGGCACCGCTTTCGAGGTCGTTGCAGACCACGGCCGACTCGTTGCCGTACATGTCTGGCACGGCAAGGTCGAGGTTCGACCGCTCGCCGGCGATCCGGTCGCACTCACCCGCGGCGAGTCATGGGCGACGCCCGCAATCACCGCGAGCGTTGTGCCTGTGGATCCGGTGAAGCAACGAGTTTCCCCCGAGCAGATGTCGACGACATCGCGGGCGGAGATCGTTCCCCAGGACGCGGCACGTCAACGCAACGCCACTCGTCCCGTTCCCAGGAGCTCGCAGCCCTCCGTGCCTGAACAGATTGTCGATGTGGGCACGAGCGCATACCAGGAGGCATGGGCTGCGCTGCGGTCTGGAGATCACGAGAGTGCTGCCCGCGGATTCGAGCGAGCAGCGACCATCGCCCCGCATTCGGCGCTCGCGGAAGATGCCTGGTACTGGCGAGCCGTCTCGCTCGCCCGGGCCGGTCAGCCAGTGAAAGCACGTGCGGCATTCGCTGCGTTCCTCGAGACCTATCGGGGCTCCCCGAGGGCGCCACAGGCCTCCGCGATGTTGGGCTGGCTGTTGTTCGACGCGGGTGATCTCGTCGGTGCCGAGAACAGATTTCGCACCGCGGTCACCGATCCAGCGACGGCGGTCCGCGACAGCGCCTCCCAAGGGCTCGAGGCCATTCGGCGACGGCGCGAGTAACGGCTTCGCGCGCGCGGTCGAGCTCCAGGACCCGACGAAGCAAACCTCCGAGTCCGTCGATTGCGTTTCGTGCCATCTCGCGGAGGGCGCGCGCAAAGTTGGCGACGCCGAGTACAGCCTGTCGACGACGACCGCGTTTCGCAGCGAGCGCAGCCTTCAGTACCGACGCGAGCTCACCGCCGTCACCAACTTGCACATGTTCGCCTACGTTGGTCGCAACGTGTCGGTCACGCAACGAGTCGCCAACGAGTCGGCCAGAACTGCCGACACCCTGCAGGACCTCCTCGGCACGTCTCCGTGAACAGCGGAGCGCAGTGGTAAGCTCGGCGCCGTGAAGGCCCTCGTCGCGACCCGTTACGGCGGCCCCGAGGTCCTCGCGATCGTCGAGCGACCGACACCCGAGGTTGGTCCTACCGACGTTCTCATCAAGGTCCGCGCTGCGAGCCTGAACCCGCTCGACTTCAAGGTGCGGGCCGGCAAGGCCAAGCTCGCGCTACCGCTGAAGGCACCTGTGGCGCTCGGCTGCGATGTCGCCGGTGTGGTCACCGCCATTGGCGCTCAGGTCACCAAATTCAAGGTCGGCGACGAGGTCTACGCGCGGCTCGAGAAGCTGCGCATGGGTGGGCTCGCGGAGCAGGTCGCTGCGAGCGAAGACGTCGTCGCGACCAGGCCGACGACCGTGTCGTTCGAGCAGGCGGCGTCGATCCCGCTCGCCGGGCTGACCTCGCTGCAGGCGCTGCGCGAGTGCGCCCAGGCAACGCCCGGGCAGCGCGTGCTGGTCCACGCGGGCGCCGGCGGTGTGGGGAGCCTCGCGATTCAGATCGCGAAGATCCTCGGGCTGCACGTCACCACCACCACGAGCACGAAGAACATCGAGCTCGTGCGCTCGCTCGGCGCCGACGAGGTGATCGACTACACGGCGGAAGCGGCCTCTGCTTCACCGCATGACTTCGATGCCGTGTTCGATACGCTCGGACCGGCGTCGGAGCTCTCGTCGATCCGTGCGACGAAGCGGGGAGGCGTGGTCGTCGGTGTTGGCGGGTTGCCCGATGCGGCCTTTGCAAAGGAGTGGCTGCCCGGCTTCACCAGACCCGCGCTGTGGCTGATGACCGGCAAGCGCCGTCGCGCCGCGGCGAAGGCCGGCGTTCGCTTCATCTATCTGTTCATGCGGCCCGATGGCGCAGAGCTCGCCGAGCTCGCCGGCTGGATCGACGCTGCGAAGCTGAAGCCGTTGATCCACCGCACGTATCCGTTCGCCGAGGTCGCGGAAGCGTTTGCCGAGCTCGAGCGCGGGCGCGCACGCGGCAAGATCGTCGTCACGTTCTGAGCGTCAGAAGCTACCGAACGCGACGAGGCCGCCCGCTTCGGGCGCCGCCCACATCGAATAGTGGGTCTCTGACTTCCGGCGGCCATGGGTCGCATACCAGACGACGCCGGCGGCGAGCACGACGCCGCCACCGATCATCACGCCGGTGCCGAGCTTGCCGCGCGACGCCGCGCGATCCTCGAGCGACTGGAACTCGCCGTAGGTCATGGCGGTCGCCTTGTCCTTGTCGGCGGCGCGGCCCTGCACCAGGAACACGGTCCCGACGCCCACGCCGACGAGCCCCGCGCCGACGAGCGCGCCACCAACGGGATCCTTCCACCACGCGCGACCTTCCTCGCTCGGCGGCGGAGGCAGAGGAGCCGGCCGCGCGATCGGAGCAGCCGCCGGGGTCGGCGATGGCGTCACGATCGGTTCGGGCTTCGGCTCGGGCTTCGGCACTCGCGTCGCGAGGATCTTCTGGCACTCGTCGAACTTCTCGCGCACCACGGTCTTGTTCGCCGCGGGCATATCCGTGTCGAGGAGCTTCGCGTACAGCGTGTTCGCCTTCTCGCAGTGCTCGAGCTTGCGCTCGGTCTGCGCCCACGCGAACAGCGTCTCCACGTCGGGCTCGAGGTCGTAGGACTTGCCGAGCTGATCGGACGCCCCGGCGTAGTCGCCCTTGGTGTATGCGGCGACGCCCTTGTCGAATGCGGCCTTCGACGCGGCACCTTTCGGTGCTGCGGATGCCGACCCGGCGCCGATGACGAGCGCGATTGCGACGTGCCACTTCATTTCTTGTCCTTGTCGGTACGGACGGGCATGAACGGAGACTCGGCGTTCCATCCGGGATCCTTCTTCGGCTCAGCCTTCGGCGCGATCTTCGCCGCCGAAGGCTTCTTCGCGATCGCGGGCGGCCTCGCTGGCTTCTTCGTCACAGACTTCGCGACTGGCTCGGTCTTCGCGAACGCGGGCTCCGCGTTCGCCGGAATGGGCTCGTTCTTCGTCGGCGTCGGCTCGACCTTCACCGGCGTTGGCTCGACCTTCACCGGATCGGGCTCCACGGCGACTGGCTCGGGCTTCATCTCGTCGGCGACCGCAGCCTTGTCCGCGGGCGACTTCGCGGGCTCGACGACCTTCACCGGATCCGCGGCCGGCTGCGCCTTCGAAGCTCCGCCCATGCCGATCACGACGATCGCGATCCCCGCGGCGACCACCGCGACGCCGAGGCCGAGGATCACCGGCAACCGCGACTTCGGCGGTCGGATGAACGCCGTATCGTCGCGGCTCGGGATCGGTGTGGGCACGCGCACGCGCTCGGTGACATCCGATGCCGGTGATCCGTAGACCACGGCCTCGTCGTCGGGCGAGCGATTCGAGACCAGCGTGCCTGCACCCGTGGCGAACGGCGCGATCGACGGCACGGCGTCGGGTTGGGGCGCGCGCTCGATGATCGGCACCGCGCCGGGAACGCCCGGTACCGGCGTCAGCGTGCGCGGCATCGGCGAAGGACGCGCGACCATCTGCGACGGAGAATCGGGCGCCGGCATCGGCGTCGGGCGCGGCGCCGGCAACGGCATCGGCGAGGGCCGTACGGGCATCGGGGTGGGCTGACGACTCGCCGTGGTCGCGGCGATGACGACACCGGGACCGGCGAGGGTCTGCGTCAGGCTGAACGGATTCTCGGCGGGCGCCGAGGCCGCACGCTTCGGCACCGGTGCGGGACCGACCGACGTGTCCATCGGCCGCAGCGCCACGAGCTCGGTGGTCTCGTCCTCGGGCGGTGGGATAGCCGTCGCGTGCTTCGCGACCTCGGCGCTGACCGCAGCGTTGTCACCGGTCTTGCCGCTCTCGATCAGCGTGCGCAGCACGTGCTGCTCGACGAAGAACGCGCCCTGCGCACGTGCGTGGTCCCACTCCTCGAGGCGCGCGGGGAACAGCGTCGACATCAGGCGTGCGAGCACGAGCGGCGACACGCGCAGGCGGTTGTCGTGTGCGAAGTCCTCGATCTGCCCCTGCAGCTCGAGCGCGCTGCGATAGCGCTGGTCCGGATCGCGCGCGAGCGCCTTCAGGACGATTGCCTCGAGCGCCGGCGAGTAGTTCGGGACGAGCTTGCTCGGCGGCTGGACGTCGGTGTTGACGATCTGGTTGAGCACGCCGTATTCGGTCTCGTCGGTGAACGGCAGCTGGCCGGTGGTCAGCTCGTACAGGATCGAGCCGATCGAAAACACGTCGCTGCGCCGATCGAGGACCGCCTTGCCGCGGCACTGCTCGGGCGACATGTACACGATCTTTCCCTTGAGCCCCCCCTGCGTCGCCGCGGGCTGACTACCCGCGCGCGCGATGCCGAAATCGACGAGCTTGACCGCTCCGTCGTAGCTGACGATCACGTTTGACGGCGAGACATCGCGATGGACGACGTTGAGCGGTTTGCCGTCGGGGCCCGCCTTCTCGTGCGCGTAGTGCAGGCCCGCGCACAGCCCCGCGACCAGGGTGAGCGCACAATCGAGGGACACCGGAACACCGTTCTCCTGCGCGGTGACGGTGAGGCGCCCGAGATCCTCGCCGTGCACGTACTCCATCGAGAAGAAGTAGTCGCCCTCCTCGACGCCGATGTCGTAGACCTGCGTGATGTTCGGGTGGTGAAGCGTTGCCGACAGGCGCGCTTCGTTGAGAAACATGTTCACGAAGCTCGGGTTGTCGATGTACTGCGGGAGGATCCGCTTCACGACCACGAGCTTCTCGAAGCCCTCGATCCCCATCGTTCGCGCGAGATAGAGCTCTGCCATCCCGCCGACCGCGAGCTGGCGGATCAGCTCGAACTTCCCGAGCTTGTCGCCGGGAGCAAGAAACCGCGGTCGTTGCGCCGGGTTCGCCAAGTTCGCCTACCTTCACGATAGACGAAAACTCGGTGGCGCGCAGTACAGGTCCCGAGCCGGTGTCAGGTGGTGTGGGTGCGCACGAACGTCAGCGTCCGCTCCCACGCCTGAGTGGCCGCGGCTTCGTCGTAGACCTCGGGCCGGCGGTCGTTGCAGAACGCGTGCTGCGCGTCGTAGACGTGGAGCTCCATCTCCACGGCGACGGCGGCCTTCGTCTTCTCGATCAGCTCCACCTTCGCCCAGTCGTCGTGCTTCGCGAAGTGCGCCTGCACCGGCGCATCGATCTGCTTCCAGTCGAGGTCACCCGGCCAGCCGTAGAACGGGACCACGCATGCGAGGCCGCGAACGTTGACCGCCGTGGCGAGGGTGAGCGCGCCGCCCATGCAGTAGCCGGTGACGGCGACCGGCCCGGTGCATTGCTCGTGGCTCTTGAGCAGCTTCACCGCAGCGGCGATCTCTTGCACGGCCTTGCCGAAATCGAGGCCCTTCATCATCGCGCCGGCGTCGTGTGCAGTGGATGCGATCTTGCCGTGATAGAGGTCCGGCACGATCGTCACGAAACCGGCCTCGACCCAGCGCTCGGCGACCGACTGGATCTGCTGGTTGATGCCCCACCACTCGTGGATCAGCACCACGCCGGCGCCCTTCGCGCCACCGTCGGGGAGTAGCAGCACGCCCTCGGCCTCGCCCACGCTCGACGGAAATGTCACTCGCTGTGTCATCGGTCCCTGCCTTCGCTCGCCTTATACTCCGCGGCATGTCCGGACCGAAAGGCGCGCGGGGGCGGAGGTTCGAAGGAGCCCTCGATCCCGTTGCCGCGCAGATGAACGCCTCGATCGACTTCGACCACCGCCTGCTCCCGCACGACGTCGCGGGATCGATCGCGCACGCGGAGATGCTCGCCGCGCGTGACCTGATCAGCGCCGAAGATGCCGCGGCGATCATCGCCGGGCTGCGCGCCGTCGAGGCGAAGCTCGCGAGCGGCGAGCTGCCATGGGACGCGGCGCTCGAGGACGTGCACATGAACGTCGAAGCCCGGTTGATCGATGACATCGGCGATGCCGGGCGCCGGCTCCACACCGGGCGCAGCCGCAACGACCAGGTCGCAACGGATCTGCGGCTCTATGCCCGCGCGGCCGCGCACGAGCTGGTCGCTGCGATCGATGACCTGCGGCGCGCATTCGTGGTGCAAGCGCGCGCGCACGTCGAGACGCTGATGCCCGGGTACACGCACTTCCAGCGCGCGCAGCCGGTGCGGCTCGCGCATCACCTGCTCGCGTACGAGGAGATGCTCGCGCGCGATCGCGGACGGATCACCGATGCAGCGAAGCGCGCCGATGTCTCGCCGCTCGGATCGGGCGCACTCGCGGGCACCACGCTCCCGATCGATCGCGAGCACGTCGCGCGCGCGCTCGGGTTCTCGGGCGTCACCCGCAACTCGCTCGATGCCGTCGGAGACCGTGACTTCGCGATCGAGCTGGTCGCCGCGTGCGCGCTGTTGCAAGTTCACCTGTCGCGGCTCGGCGAGGAGCTCGTGCTGTGGACGAGCCAGGAGCTCGGCTTCGTGAAGATCGGCGAGGCGTACTGCTCGGGCTCGAGCCTGATGCCTCAGAAGATGAACCCCGATCTCGCGGAGCTGCTGCGTGCGAAGTCCGGCCGCAGCATCGGCGCGTGGGTCACGCTGATGACCGTCGTGAAGGGCCTGCCGCTCGCCTACAACAAGGATCTTCAGGAGACGCAGGAGCCGCTGTACGACGCGGTCGAGACGGCGCGCACCACGCTCGCGGTCGCGCGCGGCATGGTCGCCAGCCTCGTGTTCGATGTCCGCAAGCTGCGCGCGGCCGTCGACACCGGGTACCTCGTGGCGACCGAGCTCGCGGACTACCTCGTCACGAAGGACGTCCCGTTTCGCGAGGCGCACGATATCGCCGGGCACCTCGTGCGCGTGGCGAGCCAGCGCGGCGTCGAGCTCGCGGCGCTCTCGCTCGACGAGCTGCAGGCCGCGCACCCGCAGTTCGAGGCGGATGTCGCGAGCTGGCTCGACCCGGCGCGCGCCGTCGATCGCCGTGACCTTCCCGGCGGTCCGGCGCGCTCCCGAGTGCTGGCAGAGATCGATCGGATCTCCGCCGAGCTTGGGGTACAACCCCCGCCGTCATGACGCAGCCCGAGTCCCCGTTCCAGTACAAGTCCGACGAGCTCTACTGCGAGGGCGTCGCGCTCTCGAAGATCGCGGCCGAGGTCGGCACGCCGGTCTACGTGTACAGCCGCAGCGAGCTCGAGCGTGCGTACAAGGCGTTCGACGCCGCACTCGAAGGCATGCCGCACAAGGTCTGCTACGCGGTCAAAGCCAACGCCACCCTCGGCGTCCTGAACGTCCTCGCGGAGCTCGGTGCCGGCGCCGACATCGTCTCGTATGGCGAACTGTTCCGCTGGCAGAAGGCCGGCGGCGATCCGGGCAAGGTCGTGTTCTCCGGTGTCGGCAAGACCGAGCAGGAGATGAAGTCCGCGCTGACCGCCGGCATCTACGCGTTCAACGTCGAGTCGGGTGAGGAGCTCGTCGTGCTCGACAAGGTCGCGCAGGCGATGAAGCTGCGCGCGCGCGTCTCGCTACGCGTCAACCCCGATGTCGATGCGGGTACGCACCCGTACATCTCCACCGGTCTCAAGACGAACAAGTTCGGCATCACGATGGAGGAGGCGCGCGAGCTGGCGCGCAACGCGGCGAGCATGCCGGGTGTCGAGATCATCGGCGTCGATTGCCACATCGGCTCGCAGCTGACCAAGACCACGCCATTCTCCGACGCGATCGGGCGCCTCGTCACGCTGATCACGGAGCTGCGCAAGGACGGCGTCAACCTCTCGCACATCGACATCGGCGGCGGCCTCGGCATCGACTATGGCAAGGGCGACGTGGTCCCCAGCCCCGCCGAGTACGGCGCTGCCGTGCGCGATGCGCTCGCTCCACTGGCAGCGCTCGGCGTCACACTCGTCACCGAGCCCGGCCGCGTGATCGTGGGCGCCGCGGGCGCACTCGTCACCAAGGTCCTCTATCGCAAGCGCAACGAGGCGAAGCACTTCACGATCGTCGACGCGGCGATGAACGATCTCATGCGGCCCGCGCTCTACGGTTCGTTCCACCCGATGAAGCCGGTCGTGAACCCGGACCGCGCGTCGATCGTCACGGATGTCGTCGGCCCGATCTGCGAGACCAGCGACTTCTTCGCGCGCGACCGCGAGCTACCCGAGCTCGCACAGGGCGAGCTGCTCTGGATCGGTGCCGCGGGTGCCTACGGCGCGGCGATGGGCTCGAACTACAACGCACGGCCGCGGATCCCGGAGGTTCTCGTACGCGGAGACAAGTACACGGTCATCCGACCGCGCGAGACCTACGAGCAGTTGATCGCCGGCGAGCGCCTTCCGTAGTCGTGTATCCTGGGTCGGTGAGGTCACGACCGTGCGCGCTCGCGCTCGTCCTCGCCGCGGGGTGCGGCGACAATCTGCCCGGTGAGGACCGGCAGGGTGGTGACTCCACCGTCGACGATCGCACGGCCAGCGCGTTCACCCACGCTCTGCCCGGCCTCTCCGCCGAGGACGCCGAGACCCACCAGTTGGGGAAGGGACCGTTCAACTTCGAGTGGTCACCGCCCCAGCTCGGGCCGGCGTACAACCACACGGGCTGCCTCGGCTGCCACGGCGGCGACGGGCGCGGTATCTCGGAGATCACACGTGGCCCGGTGCCGTTCGGATCTCAGGCGCTCGTGCGGGTCAGCCTCGGAACCGGCACGCCCGATGTACCCGGCGGCAACGTGTCGGTGCCGGGCTTCGGCCAGCAGCTCCAGGATCACACGACGAATGGTCTGCCCGAGGTGGTCATCACGCTGACCTGGCGCCCGGGCCAGGTCGTCTATGGCGATGGCGACATCCAGGACATGCGCTCGCCCTTCGTCGACGTACAGAAGGCGGGTGGTCAACCGATGCCTGCCGGGATCGAGTACTCGTACCGACAGGCGCAGGCGGTATTCGGGCTCGGGCTGCTCGCAGCGATTCCCGACGAGACGCTGCGATCTCTCGAAGATCCAGACGACGCCGACGGTGACGGCATCTCCGGGCGCGTCAACATGGTGTGGAATCCCGTCACCAACGCGACGGAGATCGGACGGTTCGGTCACAAAGCGAACGTCCCGACGCTGCAGGTCCAGGCCGCCGGCGCGTTCGTCAACGACATCGGGCTCACGAACAAGTTGTTCCCCGAGCCGGATGGCATGCGCGACGTCAATGACGACCAGCTCGTGCAGACGACCTTCTTCGTCGCGACGCTCGCCGTGCCCGCGGCAGCTCCGCGCAATGGTCCCGCACAGCGCGGCCGCACGCTGTTCGACGAGTTTCGGTGTTCCGGCTGCCACATTCCGACGCTGGAGACCGGTGACCACGAGCTCCCGATGGTCGCGAACCAGACCATCCATCCGTATACGGATCTGCTGCTTCATGATGTCGGCGATGGGCTGACCGACGCACGCCCGGATTTCCAGGCGCAGGGCGTCGAGTGGCGTACCCCGCCGCTGTGGGGGCTCGGACTCGTTCAGGTCGTGGTTCCCGCGGCGACCTTCCTGCATGACGGCCGTGCGCGGACGCTCGCCGAGGCCATCCTCTGGCACGGCGGGGAAGCCGCTGTGTCCAGTGAGGCATTTCGCACCGCGGCGAAGCGCGATCGAGATGCTCTGATCGCGTTCCTCGAAACGCTCTAGGGCTACAATCAGCGGGTCGTGGTCGAGGGAGAGGACAGTCACTTCACGGACGTCGATGGAAATCCGCCATCGCCTACCGATACGGCGCTCGCGCACGGCACCGACGTCAACGGCTACATCGTCGACGGGATCCTCGGCAAGGGTGGAATGGGTGTCGTGTACAGCGCGACGCACGCGGTGATCGGAAAGCGCGCCGCGATCAAGGTCCTGCGCGCCGAAGTCTCGATGTCGGCGACGACGATCGAGCGGTTCGTGCAGGAGGCGCGCGCGGTCAACAAGATCGGGCACCCGAACATCATCGACATCTTCGACTACGGCAACCTCCCCGACGGGCGCGCGTTCCACCTGATGGATCTTCTCGTCGGAGAATCGCTCCGCCAGCGCCTGCGCCGCGGCCACCTGCATCCGAGCGAGGCGGCGAACGTGATCGATGGCATCACATCGGCGCTGATCGCGGCGCACGACAAGGGCTTCGTCCATCGCGACCTCAAGCCCGACAACGTCTTCCTCATCGCGAAGGACGAGGGCTGGCCGGATATCAAGCTGCTCGATTTCGGCCTCGCGAAGCTGATGCCCGAGATGGGCCAGGCCGCGTTCATCACGAAGACCGGCGTGATGATCGGGACGCCCGAGTACATGTCACCCGAGCAGGCGCGTGGCCTGCCCGTCGATTACCGCACCGATGTCTACGCGCTCGGCGTGCTGATGTTCGAGATCCTCAGCGGCGAGCGGCCGTTCCCGACGGTGAGCGATTCGTTCGCGATGCTGCAGTACCACGCCGAGGAACCGCCGCCGTCGATCGCATCGATGGTCAGCGATCTGCCCGAGGAGATGGTGCAGCTCGTCGATTCCATGCTGTCGAAGGAGCCCGCGGCGCGCCCTTCGCTCGCGGCGGTGCGCACGGTGATCCGGCGGCTGCGCTCGATGAAGCTGCCGACAAAGTCCGTCGCCGGGCTCGAGCTCGCGTCGTTCTCGAACCCGGGCATGAACGCATCGCGGGTCGGCGCCGAGCCGATGCTGCCGTCGCAGTCGCTGCCCACGCGGCAATCGGCACCGTCCATCAAGGCTCCGGATCCCGTGGTTGACGAGGACATCCTCGCGACCAAGCCGCGGCGCGCGGTCATCGCGTCGACCACGCAGCCCGGCCAGGTCAGCGGCCTCGCGGGTACGTCGACTCCAATCCACGCCGCGACGACGCTCGGCGTTCCACCGCCGCCCAAGCCCGTGCAGTCGCAGCGGATGCCGGCCAGGGGCTCCGCCGCATCGGGCGGCAAGTTGTGGTTGGTGTTCGCGGCGTTGCTCGCCCTCGCGGCCGGTGTGGTGCTCGCGCTCCTTCTGTTCCGCTGAAACCTTTCTCCTTGCCCACCATCCCAGACATCAAGCCCGGATCCCGATGAAGACCCTTCTCACCTCGCTGCCCGGAGCTCTCATCATCGAGCTCGACGAGCACGTCGATGCTCGGGGTCGGTTCGTAGAGACGTATCGCGCCAGCGCCTACGCCGCCGCCGGAATCGACGCGCGGTTCGTCCAGGACAACCTCTCGACCTCGGTGCGCGGCACACTCCGCGGCCTTCATTTCCAGGCCGTGCCGCACGCACAGGGCAAGCTGGTCTGGGTCACGCGCGGTGAGATCTTCGATGTGATCGTCGACGTGCAGCGCGAGTCCTCGACCTTCGGCGAGTGGGTGGGCACCAGGCTTTCGGCCGACAACCGACGACAGCTCTGGATCCCACCCGGCTACGCGCATGGCTTCTACGCGCTCAGCGAGCACGCCGATGTCGCGTACAAGACCACCGCGGAGTACGAGAAGGACGCCGAGCGCTCGGTGCGCTGGGATGATCCAGACCTCGCGATCGCGTGGCCCCTGGATGGCGCGCCGCTGATCTCCCCGAAGGATGAGCGAGCGCCGACCTTGCGCGAGCTGATGCGAGGCACGTGATGTCGAAGATCCTCGTCGCAACAGTCCCGCTGACCGGCCACGTGCAGCCGATGCTGCTCCTCGTTCGCGATCTCGTCGAGCGCGGGCACGATGTGACCTGGTATGCGGCAACGAAGTTCGCACCGGCGATCGACAAGATCGGCGCGCGACACGTGCCGATGCGCGCCGCGATCGACTGGGACGATGCGGACATCGAGACGGCGCTTCCGGTGCTACGTCGCAAGCGCGGCCTGTCCCGCGTGCGGGCCCAGCTGCGCGCGATGTTCATCGATCCGATGGTCCACCAGCTGCGCGACCTCGAGGCGATCGCCGATGCATTCGAGCCCGACGTGATCCTCGCAGACCAGGCGCATCTGGGTGCGGCGCTACTCCACGAGACCCGCGGCATCCCGTGGGCCGGCCTCGGCATCAGCGCGCTCGTGATCCCGAGCATCGATACCGCACCCTTCGGCTCCGCGTTACCCCCGGCGCGCGACCACCGCGATCATCCGAAGAACCGGATGCTCAACTGGATGATCCACCGCGTGCTGTTTGGCGGCGTCACGAAGAGCTACCGACGCGCACGGATCGCGGCCGGTCTGCCCGCCGGCACTGGCACCTACTTCGACATCCTCGCGCCACAGCTGTTCCTCCAGCCCACGATCCCCGCGTTCGAGTACCCGCGCTCCGATCTGCCCCCGCAGGTCCACTTCATCGGGCCGCTCGCGCCGCGGCGCGCGCCCGACCGCACCGCCCTCCCCTCGTGGTGGCCCGAGCTCGAGGCCGCGCACGCATTGGGCGTACCGATCGTGCTCGTCACGCAGGGTACCCTCGCGACCGATCCGCACGAGTTGATCGGCCCGGCGCTACGCGGGCTCGCTGGCGAGGACGTCTTCGTCGTCGCCACGACCGGTCGTACGCTCGCCGGTCCCGAAGCGATGGGCCTTCGTGCGTATCCAGCAAACGCGCGCGTCGAGCCGTTCGTGCCGTACCACGCGCTCCTGCCGCTGACCTCGGCGATCGTGACCAACGGCGGCTACGGCGGCGTACAGCTCGCGCTTCACGACGGGGTACCGCTCGTCGTCGCGGGCGGGAGCGAGGAGAAGCCGGAGATCGCGGCGCGTGTCGCCTGGTGCGGCGCCGGAATCGATCTGCGCACCGGCCGCCCGTCGCCGAAGAAGATCCGCGCCGCCGTCGCGCGGCTTCGCACCGAGCCAGCGTTCAAGGCGCGTGTCACCGAGCTCGCCGCCGAGATGACCCACTACGACGCGGCCACGCGCGGCGCCGAGCTCGTCGAGGAGCTGATCGCCACGCGCGCCCCGGTGGTCCGCCCCGGCTCGACGCGAGCGCTCCTGGAGGCCGCGTGATCGCGCGTCTCCTGATCGCGGTCGTGCTGCTCGCCACGGGCTGCGAGTCGTTCATCACCAAGCGTGCTGCCTCGTCGACCTACGCGATCATCAAGCAGTCGAATATCGTCGCGCAGCGCGAGGCCGACCTCCAGCTCGCGCGCGACGCCACCCCCGGCGGCCTGATCCAGCTCGCCGCCTTCGCCCTCGCCTACCCCGATCACTCCGGCTTCAAGCAGCTCCACGCGGAGGCGTTCTGCTCCTACGCCGTCGCGTTCATCTTCGACGACTGGGAAGACGCCTCGCTCACCGATCGCGCCGCCGATGCCGAGACGATCGCCGCACGCCTGCGCCCGCTCCTCGCGCGCTGCGCCGCGCTCAACCGCGCGTTGCTCCCGAAGGCCTGGCGGGAGAAGCCTGTCGCCGAGCTCCTTCCACTCGTGACCAGATCGCATGCGCCCGCTCTGCTCTGGCTCGCGACCGCGGATGCCGTCGCTCTCGCCCTCGCGCCGATGGCGAACTTCACGAAGCTCCCCGATATCCGCGCCGCCCTCGCGCGATGCGCCGAGCTCGCCCCAGGCGCACACAACGCCGACGCCGAGCTACTCCTCGCCACGCTCGACGCCGGTGCGGGCGCGATCTTTGGCACCAACGACGGTCACGCTGCCTTCGACCATGCCCGTACGTTGGCAGGTCCTGGCGCGCTGATCGTCGACGTCATGTTCGCGCGCGGCACCGCCGTCGCTCGCAAGGATCGCGCCCTGTTCACGTCCACCCTCGAGAAGGTGCTCGCGACCGACCCAACTCGGTGGCCCGAGCGCCGCCTCGCCAACGAGCTCGCGCGGAAGAAGGCGCGACGCTACCTCGCCGCGATCGACAAGCTACTCCCGCTCTGACCCCAGTTTGTAGGACCACGACCGGACACAAAGGTCGCAAACTGTGAAAACGTGCCGCGTCCGGACCACCGCGCGAGCTGCCGAAACCCCTGAAATGACGTTGGCCGTGTAACCCATGAACGTTTCGCAGCGTCGAGGCAGCGTGAACGATTCTGTCGATTTCGCACTCGTCGGCGGCGGCCTGCAGAACGGGTTAATCGCTCTTGCGATCCGTCACGCGCGGCCCGACGCGCGAATCGTTCTGGTCGAGCGTGGCGCCGCGATCGGAGGCAATCACACCTGGTGCTTTCACGCGGGCGACGTCGATGACGGGCTCGCGCCCTGGATCGAGCCGCTGGTCACCACGCGGTGGCCCGGCTACGAGGTCGCGTTTCCCGCGCACGCGCGGAGCCTGGACTCGGCCTACGCGTGCGTGACAAGCGAACGGCTCGCGGAGTGCGTCACCGCGGCGCTCGAGCAGCCAGGGTCGCGCGTGATGCTCGAGACCGCAGCGGTCACCGTCGAGCGCGAGCGAGTGGTCGTGAAGACGCGCGATGGCGCGACGAGCGAGATCCGGGCGCACCGCGTGATCGATGCGCGCGGACCGGATGCCGGCCCGCAGGAGACGTGCGGGTTTCAGAAGTTCGTCGGCGAGGAGATCGTGGTCGATCGGCCGCACGGTCTCGATCGGCCGATGCTGATGGACGCCACGGTGCCACAGCTCGATGGGTTCCGGTTCGTCTACGTGCTGCCGCTCGCGCCTGACCGGCTGCTCGTCGAGGATACGTACTTCAGCGACAACGCGTATCTCGACGTCGCCGAGCTGCGGGTGCGGATCCGCAACTACATCGCGGAGCGCGGCTGGACGGTGAAGCAGTACGCACGCGAGGAGGTCGGCGTGCTGCCGTTGCCGTGGAGCTACGACATGGCGATGCCGACCTGGCCTCTCGTCGGTGGTTATGCCGGCGGCTGGTTTCATCCGGTCACGGGCTACTCGTTTCCGATCGCGGCGCGGCTTGCAGCCGTGATCGCCGGCCACGAGGCCGACGAGTTTCTGGCGCCGGCGCTCGAGGCGCATGCCCGCGCACATGCACGGCAGCTGCGGTTCGCGCTGCGGCTCAACCGCATGCTGTTCCACTGGTTCGCTCCCGAGCGTCGCTACAACGTGCTCGAGCGATTCTACCGGCTGCCCGAGGCGGTGATCCGGCGGTTCTATGCGCTGACAACGACGCCGATGGACCGGGCACGCATCCTGTTCGGTCGGCCGCCGCGCGGTCTCTCGCTCCGCGGCATGCTCGGAGGGCGCGCGTCGTGAAGCCGCTGCAGATGCCATCGCAGTTGCCGCGGGCACTGGCGGCGCTCGAACGCGCGTCGCGACCGGGTGGAGCAAGCCCGCTCCCGCTGGAAGTGCCGAGCGAGATCTGGCGCCGCGCGCTGATCGGACCCGCTGCCGAGTTTCTCGCGCGAGAGGGCAAGGAGCTGCGCACCACCATCGTCGAGATGGGCTGGGTTCTCGGTGGCGGCGAGGCGGGTGCGATGCCGGATCGGTTGCCGCTCGTCATCGAGCTGCTTCACGCCGGCTCGCTGATCATCGACGACGTCGAGGACGGCTCGGAGATGCGGCGCGGTGCTCCGGCGTTGCATCGGCTCGTCGGCACGCCGATCGCGATCAACACGGGGTCGTGGATGTACTTCTGGGCCCTCGCAGAGCTCGAGCAACTCGAGCTCGATCCGGCCGTGGAGCTTGCTGCGCATCGGGCGACCACGCGCACGCTCGTCCGCTGCCACCAGGGCCAGGCGCTCGATCTCGCGACGCCGGTGACCGACCTGCAGTCACACGAGGTGGCGCCCGTGGTGGAGACGACGACGCGGCTGAAGACCGGCGCGTTGTGCGCGCTCGCCGCGCAACTCGGTGCGATCGTCGCCGGCGGTTCACCTGCGGTCGCGACCGGTGTGGGTCGGTTCGGCGAGCGCATGGGCATCGCCCTCCAGATGCTCGACGACCTCGGCTCGCTGACCTCGCCGCCGCGCCGCGACAAGGGACGCGAGGATCTCCGCGCCGCCCGGCCGACCTGGCCCTGGGCGTGGCTCGCGCAACGCGATGCGTTCGCCTGGTCGCGCTGCATCGCGAGCGCGCGTGCCGTGCTTGCCGGCACCGGCGATGTCGATGCGCTCGCGGATCGGCTCGCGGTAGAGATCGCCGACGAGGGCCGCGCCTGTATCCGCGCCACGCTCGACGCCACGCTCGAGGACTTGAACGCAATCGCCGGCGAGACCGCCACCACCCAACACTTCGCGGCCGAGCTGCGCCGTATGGAGACTCGCTATGGCTGACCTGCGCGCTGCTGTGATCGGCTCTGGCTTCGGTGGTCTCGCATGCGCGATCCGTCTCGCTGCAGCGGGCGTGAAGGTCACGCTGTTCGAGACGCGCGATCAACCCGGCGGTCGCGCCTACGTGTACCGCGAGCAGGGCTTCACCTTCGATGCGGGCCCGACGGTGATCACCGCTCCGCACTGCATCGAGGAGCTGTTCGAGCTCACCGGCCGCAAGATGAGCGACTACGTGACGATGCTGCCCGTCACGCCGTTCTACCGCCTGTTCTGGACCGCGGACGGAGCCACGTTCGACTACGACGGCGATGGCGACCACATGCTCGAGCAGATCCGCGCGCGCCGCCCCGAGGATGCCGCGGGCTACCTCCGGTTCGTCGATTATTCGCGTCGCGTGTTCGAGACCGGCTACACGAAGCTCGCGCACACGCCGTTCCCGCGGTTCTCGAACATGCTGCGCGTCGCCCCGAAGCTCGCGGCGCTGCGTGCTGATCGCTCCGTGTATTCCACCGTCGCGAAGTACGTGAAGGACGAGCACATCCGCGAGGCGTTGTCGTTCCACTCGCTACTCGTCGGTGGCAACCCGTACGAGACGTCGTCGATCTACACGCTGATCCACTACCTCGAGCGCAAGTGGGGCGTGTTCTTTCCGAAGGGCGGCACCGGCGCGCTCGTCTCCGGTCTCGTACGCCTGTTCACCGAGCTCGGCGGCGAGCTCCGCCTCTCGAGCCCGGTGCGCCACGTCCGCGTCGATGGCGCGCGCCACCTCGTCACCACCGAAGCGATCGCCGAGGAGGCCTTCGACTTCGTCGTTTCCAACGCCGATCTGCACCATACCTACGACCGCCTCTACGCCGACGTCCCCGCCGCGAAGAAGATGACGAAGCGGCTCGAGAAGATGGACTGGTCGATGTCGCTGTTCGTCCTCTACTTCGGCACCGATCGTGACTACAAGGATCAGATCGCGCACCACACCGTTGTGTTCGGCCCGCGCTACCGCGAGCTCCTGAACGAGATCTTCCACGGCAAGGACATCCCCGAAGATTTCTCGCTCTACCTCCACGCGCCGCATGTCACCGATCCATCGCTCGCTCCACCCGGCGGCGGTGCGTTCTATGTCCTCTCGCCCGTGCCGCATCTCGGCAACGCGCCCGTGGACTGGGCCGCGCTCGGCAAGGAGTACGGGGACCGCATCCTCGTCGCCCTCGAGCGCCTGCTCCCGGATCTGCGCAAGCACGTCGTCGTGCGCCGCCACTTCACACCTGCTGATTTCCAGCACGAGCTCGTCGCGCACCAGGGCTCGGCGTTCAGCGTTGCCCCCACGCTGGGCCAGAGCGCGTACTTCCGCCCACACAATCGCGACGCGAAGATCCCCGGGCTCTACATCGTCGGCGCCGGCACGCATCCCGGCGCCGGCGTCCCCGGCGTCATCAACGGCGCCAAGGCCACGTACTCCTCGATCGCCGCTGACTTCCGGCTCGACGTACGCAAATCGGCGACGCTCTCTCTCGCCGCCGGCGTGATCGGATGACCGCGCTCGTGCATGTCCAACCCGGCCCAGCGCTCGTCGCACGCCAAGCGATCGCGCATCACTCGAAGAGCTTCGCGCTCGCGAGCAGCCTCCTCGGCGCGCGCATCCGCGATCAGACCGCGGTCGTGTACACGTGGTGCCGCCGCGCCGACGATGCCGTCGACGATCCTGCGAGCAACGACGACCTCACCCTGCGCCGCACGCTCGCGCGCCTGACCTCCGAGCTGGATGCTGCCTACGGCGCCACCGCATCCGACCCGGTGCTCGCCGCGTTCGGTGAGGTCGCCCGCGCGCGCGCGATTCCCGCGCACTATCCCGCCGAGCTGCTCGCCGGCATGGCGATGGACGCGGCCGGCACCCACTACGCCACCGTCCCCGAGCTGCTCCTCTACGCCTGGCGCGTCGCCGGCGTGGTCGGCCTGATGATGTCGCACGTCTTCGGCGTCTCCGACGACACGGCGCTCGTCCACGCCGCGCACCTCGGCCTCGCGATGCAGCTCACGAACATCTGCCGCGACGTCGACGAGGATTGGCGACGCGGCCGCCTCTACCTCCCGGCGGATGTCCTCGCTGCCAACGGCGCGCCCGATCTCGCTGCCGACCTCGCTCGCGGGTTCCCTGCCAGCGCGCGTATCCCGGTCGCCGACACGGTCCGGGATCTTCTCGCGCTCGCCGATCGCTACTACCGCTCGGGCGATCGTGGCCTCCGCGCCCTGCCGTGGCGCGCCGCCGGTGCCGTTACCGTCGCGAGCCGCGTGTACTCCGCGATCGGCACCCGCATCGCCCGCACCGGCTACGACGTCACCGCCGGCCGCGCCGTCGTCTCCACCCCGAGGAAGCTGCTCCTGCTCGCCGGCTCGGTCGCTCGCCTCGTCGCCTCCGTCCCCGCACGTACATTCTCCCGCCGTGCGCACGTGCCCACCACTCACCTGAGGTTCGCCGATGTCCCGCAGCTCTGAGCCATCGGCGCTCGTCCGCTACGTCGGCAACATTCGCCTGTTCGATCGGACCGACTGGATCGTCTACGTCGCCTGGGTCGGCATGATGCTCGGCCTCGTCGCTTCCACCGGTGGATTCCTCCTCGCGGGCCATCGTGCCGGTGCGGTGTTTCCCGCGGAGGCGTGGTGGGTCCCGATCGGCGCCGGCATCTTCACGATCGCGATCGCGATCGACACCATCGGCCACCGCACGATCTACAAGGAGGTGCTTCGCGGCGGAGAGCAGCTCGTGCACCACATCACGATCGGCTGCGGCGTCGGTAGCTGCATCCTCCTCGTGCTCGCATACCAGCACCCGAGCGCCGCGGTGCCCGCGCTCGTCCTCACCATCCTGTCGTTCCTCTACTCCCTCATCGACGAGGCGTTCCACTGGCGCCGCTACGTCACGAGCAAGTCCGATCCCGTCGAGATGTGGAGCCACGTCGGCATCTTCGTGGGCCACGGCATCATGATGCTCGGCTGGTGGCTGTTCTATCGCGCGGGCTACCCCGGCGTGCACGAGACGCTCGCGGCGCTCGGCCGTTAGCGCTTCGCGACCTGGACGCGCGCGTCGTTGAACGCGGCCTGTCCGCCGAGGTCCGCCACGTGGGGCGGGATCAAGGCGTTGGACGTGAACCCGTTTGCCGTGTGCTTGCGCCACAAGCCCTTCGGCAGCGCACACACGCCCTCGCGCTGATCCGAATCGATCTTCGCGGCGCAATGCACCTCGCCCCACGTGTTCCAGATCCGGATCGGATCGCCGTCGGAGATGCCGCGGACCGCCGCATCCGCGCGCGACATCGCGAGGGTTGCCGGTGCCGTGCGGAGCTGGCCGAAGTACGAGCTGATCTGCGTGGCGAGCGCGGGCGAGATCAACGCGAGCGGGAACTCCGCGGTCTTCGGATCGGGACGGTAGGTGTACAGCCCACCGGAGTCGCGATCGAGGTGCGCGGGTACCAGGTCGACCTTGTGATCGGGCTTGGCCGGGAACACATCGACGAACGGTAGCGGCCGCGCGCCCGACGACGGAATCGCCACGCCGTTCTCGGCGAGTTGCTGCGCGAGCGCTGCGCCCTCGGGGGTGGACGAGAACACCTGCGCGACGATCGCTTCGTCGGTGAGCGCGTCACCTTCGCGCACGAGACCGAGCCGCTCCATCAGCGCGCCGAACAACTGGTTGTTGGTGCGCGCAAGGCCGACAGGAGCCACGACCGGCTTCGAGTCGAACATGCGCATCGTGCCGTACCCGCGCCGCAGATCACGATGTTCGAGAAACGTGGTCGCCGGAAACACCACGTCGGCATACGCGACGGTGTCCGTCATCACCTGCTCGTGCACGACCACGAACAGATCTTCCCGCTCGAGCTCTCGGGCGAGCGCGCGCTGATCGGGCGCGGTCGCCACCGGGTTGCAGTTGTAGACGAACAAGCACTCGATCGGCGGATCGCGGAGCTCGCGCAGCGCCGTCGAGATCTGGCTCATGTTGACCGAGCGCGTGGCCGGCTTCGGCTCCGCGATGCCGAGCTCCGAGCTGACGCCCCACCGCGCGTCGCTGTTCTGCATCGTGTACCCGCCGCCGCGCACGCCGAACTTGCCGGCGACGGCCGGAATCGCGAGCACCGCCGCGATCGCGCTGCCGCCATTGCGGTTGCGCTCCATACCCCAACCGGTGCGGATCACCGCCGGCGAGCTGGTCGCGTAGAGCTCGACGAATGCCGCGAGGTCCGCCTCCGAGATCCCCGCCTCTTCCGCTGCGGCCGCGAGCGACCATGCCGAGGACCGCTTCTCCAGCTCTGCCGCGTTGTTCGCGTGCGCGTCGAGGAACGCCCGATCCGCGTGGCCGCGATCGAACAGCGCATGGATGATCGCGAGCGCCACCGGAAGATCCGAGCCCGGGCGGATCGCGAGGTGGAGATCCGCGCGACGCGCGAGCGGCGTACGGCGAGGGTCCACCACCACGAGCTTGGCTCCGGCATCGCGCGCCTTCTCGATCACCGGCACGAGGTGGATGCCGGTCGCTGAAGGGTTATTGCCCCAGATCACGATCAGCTTCGCGTGCTCGTGATCCTCGAGCGCCACGCCCGGCATCATGCCGTAGAGGCCCTGCACCGCCGCGCTCGTCGCCGCCGCGCAGAACGTGCGATCGAGGTTCGACGCCCCGAACCGGCGGAAGAACCGCGTGGCGAGCGCTCCCTCGGTGAGCCAGCCATTCGACCCGCCGTAGTGATACGGCAGGACCGCTTCGCCTCCCGAACGCGCCTTGATCATCGCGAGCCGATCCGCGACGAGCCCGAGCGCCTCGTCCCACGTGGCCGGCCGGAGCTCGCCGCTGCCCTTCGCGCCCGTGCGCACGAGTGGCTGCATGATCCGGTGCTCGCCGTACATATGATCGGTGAACTTGCGGACCTTTCCGCAGATGAAGCCATCGGTCAGCGGCCCCCGACGATCGCCGGCGATCTGCGTGACCTTGCCACCCTCGACGCTGACGGTGAGGCCGCACAGATCAGGACAGTCGAGCGGGCACGCGCTGGAGCGCTGTTCCATCCGCGTGATCTACCAGGTGCCGCCGAGTCCGTACAGGCTGGTCTTCTTGCCGTCGGTGCCGGTCGTCGTCTGGATCGTGGGTCGCACGGGCAGCTTCGGCACGTCGAGGTTGCGCGTCAGCACCGCCGCGCCGATCAGCCCGACGAACATGCCGCCGAGAGCATAGTTCGCGAGGTGCTCCTGGTTGCGACCGGCCTCGGACTGGCTCGCCGTTCTCTGCGGATACACGAGGCTTTCGATCGCGAGGCCACCGGCGATGCCGATCAACCCGCCGATATCGACCAGCACCGCGTGCGTGCGGCTGATCGAGAAGTAGTTCGTGAGCAGCACGCCCGAGATGCCGCCGAGCGCGAGGCCGCTGAGCACGAGGCCGGAGCCCACCGCGCGCGGCGGATCGAACGACAGCGCGAACAGTCCACCCGCCGCCGTGCCCCACAGCACCGAGCTGTTGAACAGCGCGGCGTCACCGACGCGCACCTTGAGCCGCTGGCCGACGTAGTACCCGACGCCCGCGCCGAGCAAGGCGCTCGCGCCCGCGATCGGCTGCGTGATCTCCTGCTCGCTGGTGAACACCGTCGCAGCGAGGGTGCCGGCGAGCCCGCCGGTGATCCCCGTCGTGATCGTCAGGTTGCTCGTGCCGAGCGACAGATCGCGCGGGAGCTGGAAGTAGCCACCGATCAATCCCGCTCCGACGCCGAGCACGCTGCCGACGCCGACGATCGACGTGTTCTGGAACGCGTAGAGCAGCGCGCCCGCCGCATAGCCGCCGCCAACACCCGCCGCGATGATCAACTGCCGTCGCCCGGTCTGCGGAACTTCCTCGAGCTCCACCAGCTCGCGACGCACCTGCGTGGGCAGCACCTCCACCGTGCGCGTCGTCGGGAGAAACCCCGGCGACTCCACCGTCACGTTGTACGAGCCGCTCGGCAGCGACTCCTCGAACCGGCCGACGGAGACCATGCGGTCCCCGATGAAGATCCGCGCATCCGGCGGCGACGCGAGCACGGCGAGCTTGCCCTTCTGCGGCACGAGCTGGACGAAGTACGTGTACGGCTTTCCGATCTTGACCCCGATGGTCTGCGAGTACGGCTCGTAGCCCGTGAGCTCGACCGTCATCTGGTAGCGGCCGTAGAGCAGATCGAACACCTTGCCCGAGCTCGAGTTCGCCTTCGTTCCCGTGTCGTTGCCGATCGTGATCCGCGCGCCCGGAGGCGAGGTCTCGACATAGACGTGGCCCTGCAACCGCTTCAGCACGAGAATGCGGCGGTCCATGACCGCCTTGTCCTCGTTAGGATCGGGCGCGCACGAATT
Source organism: Haliangiales bacterium (assembly GCA_038206055.1). Taxonomy (GTDB): domain Bacteria; phylum Myxococcota_A; class Polyangia; order Haliangiales; family Haliangiaceae; genus JABFXX01. The sequence goes on along the minus strand of JBBRBG010000012.1, from coordinate 55,409 downwards.
CGCGGGCTTCGCATCGGCGGGGATCTGCGAGACGTACTTCTCGAAGTAGCCGATCGCCTTCTCGTACTCGAGGCTGCGCTCGTACGCCTGCCCGATGTTCTTGAGGAGGTTGTAGTTCGGCAGCATGCAGTACGCCGAGACCAGCTCGCCGACGGCACCGTCGTAGTCGCCCTGCAAGTACAAGGTCTCGCCGCGCTGGTAGTGCTCGGATGCGCGCGCGCGGAGCTTGTCGGCGGTCAGCTCGGGATCGTTCTGCCGGCAATCATCGATCTCGAGCGTCTCGATATCGCGACCGATGAAGCCCGCATCATCGGCCTTTGCCGCGGGCTGCGCGTGCGCGTGCATCACCACCGCGGTGACCACGAGGAACGCGACGAGTCCTACCCTCACTTCTTGGGAACGGTACCGCTGCCTGCGTACGGATCGCCAGTCCACTCACCGCCCGTCTTGTCGCGCGGCACCGTCGCACCGGATCCGTCCCCGTTACCCTTCTTCTCGGGCGGCTTCTGCCGGATCACGGCGGTGCCCTTCGGCGGCTTGACCAGCGGGAACGTCATGTCGGTGATGTCCTGCTGGAGCGGGTTGAGCTTGAACGAATAGTCGTTGAACCCGTCCTTGCGGGCGATGCACTCGCGCGTGTTGTCGCCCTCGACCACCTTGACCACCGTCGGCGTCGTGCCGACGGGCAGGCCGTCGCAGATCACCTGGGCGCCCACCGGTTTCGTGTTGATCGAGAACTTGATGACCACAGCCGGCGGCGCATCGATCGCCACCACCGCAACGCCCGCATCCGGTGTCACCGGCGGCGGCGGTGCCACGTTCGCGCTCCCGCCCGAGCCATCCTTCGGCTTGCTCGACGAGCCGGCGAGGCGGGTGACGCTGAACACGACGGCGGCGACCACGATCGCGAGACCGGCGACCCACACGACATAGCGCGTCGACCCATCGCTCTTCTTCGCCAGCGAGCGGCGCCGCGGGCCTGTGATCTTCGCCCGCTCCGTCGAGCGGGTGGGATCGTCGAGGAGCGCCGTGATGTCGGCGAGCATGTCGTTCGCGCTCGCGTAGCGCTCCTTGACGTCCTTCGACATCGCCTTCATCACGACGGCGTCGAACTCCTCGGAGAGCTCGGGCCGCAGCTCGCGCAATGGCTTCGGCTCCTCGTTGAGCACCTGCGAGATCACCGAGAGGTAGTTGTTGCCGATGAATGGCACGCGCCCGGCGGCGGCCTCGTACATGATCACGCCGAGCGCGTAGACATCAACGCGTTGATCGAGCTCGTCATCACCGCGTGCCTGCTCCGGCGACATGTACAGCGGCGTGCCGAGCACCATGCCGGTCTGCGTGAGCCGCGTGGTCTCTTCTTCCTCGCTGCTCGTTCGCAGCGACTTCGAGATGCCGAAGTCGACGACCTTCACGAAGTCCTGGTCCTTGCGCTTCAGCAGGAACAGATTCTCCGGCTTGATGTCGCGGTGAACCACGCCCTTCGCGTGCGCCGCCGCGAGCGCCGAGCACGCCTGCGATGCGATCCGCAGGATCCGCTGCTCCGGTAGCTGGGTCTCGCGGCCGAGGCACTCGGCGAGCGATTCTCCGTCGAGGAATTCCATGACGACGAACGTGCGTCCGTCTTCCGTGCTGCCGAAGTCGGTGATGTCGATGATGTGCTCGTTGCCGACCGACGATGCGAGCTGCGCTTCCTGTTTGAGGCGCTTCACGATCGCTTCGCGCTGCGCGTACTTCTCGAGCAACACCTTCACCGCGACGCGCTTACCGATCAGCGTGTGCGTCGCTTCGTAGACCGCACCCATCCCGCCTTGCCCGATCTTGCGCGTGACGAGATAGCGACCACCGAGTGTCTGACCGATGACTTCGCTGAGTCCCGGTGTGCCGGCCGACGGCGTTGGACCGCCGACCATCGATTCTCCCGACAGCGACGTCTCCGCACCGGCCTTCGAAGCCATCTGCACAGCCGTGTCGTGCGATCCCATCAGCGAATCGCCGCCATCGAGCGAACGAACCACGAGCCGCTGCGGGGTATCGGCCGCAGGCCGCCCCGGCTGGCTACCACTTCTTGGTTTGCCGCCCGAACCCGAAGACATCGCTAACTATCCAAGATTGTAGGCCCCGAGACGCGGGCAGTCAAACCGATCATGCAAAGCTCACTCGGAGCTTGCCAGTATTCGCATGATGGCATATAGATGTGCAAGTGACGGTCTCCGCTCGTGCCGACCTGTTTCGACTGCTCGGGGACGAGGATCGGCTGCGTCTGCTCGCCCTTTGCGCCGAGGAAGAACTGACCGTTGGCGAGCTCGCATCGTTGCTCGGCGAGAGCCAACCGCAGGTGACAAAGAAGTCCCAACCGCTGCGCGAGGTCGGGCTCCTCGCTGCGCGACGCGACGGCACGCGAACGTTGCTGCGCGCTCACATGGATCACGACGCCGTCCTCGATGCTGCGCTCGCGGAGGGACGCGTGCTCTGTAGCAAGGACGGCAGCCTCGCGAAGATCTCGGCAATTGTCGCCGCGCGTGAGGATCTCTCGCGCAAGTACTTCGACGAGTCCGCTCCGGTCGAGGCCGCCGCGCCGCTCGCCGACGGAGGGCTGATCGCGTGGCTCCCGCTGCTCGCACCGCTGCTTCCGGGGCGCGCGCTGGCGGTCGATGTCGGCACCGGTGAAGGCACGCTGCTGCCGATGCTCTCGCCGATCTACGATCGCGTCGTCGCCGTCGATCGCAGCCCTGCTCGCCTCGCGCGCTGCGGTGCGAGGATCGCCACGTGGGGTCTTCCGAACGTTCGCCTCCGCGAGGGCGACGTCGAGGATGCCGGCCTCGCCGAGGACATCGGCGCGCGCGGCGGTGCGGATCTCGTGGTGATGGCGCGCGTGCTCCACCACTCCGCACGTCCTCAGGACTGGATCGCCGCCGCCGCGCGGCTGCTTCGCGCCGGTGGCCACCTCCTGATCGTGGACTACCTCCCGCACGACGACGAAGCGATGCGCGAACAGGGCGACGTGTGGCTCGGCTTCGAGCCGCAGAAGCTCCGCGGCTGGCTTGAGGCCGCCGCACTCGACGCGATCGCGATCAACCCGCTTTCGAGCCCGCAGCGCCCGGCGCTGCAGCTCGCCGTCGGCCACAAGCCGACACGTAACTAACAACTGGAGAGACGACCATGGATATCAAGACCGAGTTCCCCGCGTTCAAGATCAAGGACAAGACCCTGGCCGAGCTCGGCCGCAAGAAGATGCGCATGTCCGAGAAGGAGATGCCCGGCCTGATGTCGCTCCGCGAGGAGTTCGGGGCCACCAAGCCGCTCGCCGGCGCGCGCGTCGCGGGCTGCCTCCACATGACGATCGAGACCGCGATCCTCATCGAGACGCTGACCGCGCTCGGCGCCGAGGTCACCTGGACCTCGTGCAACATCTACTCGACGCAGGACGAGGCGGCGGCTGCCATCGCGGCGACTGGCGTGCCGGTGTTCGCGTGGAAGGGCGAGTCACTCGAGGAGTACTGGCAGTGCATCGAGCTCCAGCTCAACGCCTTCAAGGGCGGCAAGGGCCCGAACCTCATCCTCGATGACGGCGGCGATCTGACGCTCCTCGTCCACAAGGGCGTCGAGGCCGAGAAGTCCGGCAAGGCTCCGGATCCCAAGACCGCGACGAACGACGAGATGCGCGTCATCTTCTCGGTGCTCACGCAGAGCCTCGCCGCGAGCAAGACCCGCTTCACCATGCTCGCGTCCGAGATCAAGGGCGTCTCCGAGGAGACCACCACGGGCGTTCACCGCCTGTACGAGATGGCGAAGACCAACTCGCTCATGTTCCCGTGCATCAACGTCAACGACTCGGTCACCAAGTCGAAGTTTGACAACCTCTACGGCTGCCGCGAGTCGCTGTTCGACGGCATCAAGCGCGCGACCGACGTGATGGTCGCGGGCAAGGTCGTCGTCGTCGCCGGCTACGGCGATGTCGGCAAGGGCTGCGCGCACGCGGCCCGCGGCCTCGGCGCTCGCGTCCTCATCACCGAGATCGATCCGATCTGCGCGCTGCAGGCGGCGATGGAGGGCTACGAGGTCACCACGATGGAAGACGCCGTCCCGCAGGGCGACATCTTCGTCACCGCGACCGGTTGCATGGACGTCATCCGCAGCGAGCACTTCCAGGCGATGAAGGACGAGTCGATCCTCGCCAACATCGGCCACTTCGATAGCGAGATCCAGGTCGCCTGGCTCGAGAACAACAAGGAGATCAAGGAAGAGAACATCAAGCCGCAGGTTGATCAGTTCATCTTCCCGAACGGCAAGCGCATCACGCTGCTCGCCCGCGGTCGCCTCGTCAACCTCGGCTGCGCGACGGGGCATCCCTCGTTCGTGATGTCGAACTCGTTCACGAACCAGACGATCGCGCAGATGGCACTGTGGGCCAACGCGACCAAGGGCAAGGACGAGATGACCGGCATGAGGTTCGATATCGGCCAGGTCTACGTGCTGCCGAAGAAGCTCGACGAGAAGGTCGCGCGTCTCCACCTCGCGAAGGTCGGCGTCAAGCTGACGACGCTGTCGAAGGCCCAGGCCGAGTACCTCGGCGTGCCGCTCGACGGCCCGTTCAAGCCGGACCACTACCGCTACTAGTCAGATGCAGATGGGCTCGACCTGACACGTCATCGTGGCGGTCGTCGCACCCATGCAGAAGTTGCTCTCGCACTGACTCGAGGCACCCGATCTCGTGTGGTCGCAAGCAACCTCACCGTGGCGTTACGTACGCGCTGTAAAAGCTTGGCAAATCGTCGCCGTCACCGAGGGCGACACGCTTCACGACCTTGCCGATCGGGTTGACCCACGCCTCACCACACGCGAGCCACACCGTGTTCGTGGTACGCGCCACCTCGGGTAGCTCCGCATCCTTCCACTCGGCGTTCGCGTTGCGCACGAACACCTCACCGACGTAGCAGCCGAGACACCACAACGTCTCGCCGACCTTGTCATCGAGCGGCACGGCCTCCGCGCGCATGCGAGCGAGCAGCACGTCCACCGTCGCGAGACTCTCGACGGAATAGTCGAGCTCGAGCGCGAATCGCGCGCGCACCCACGCGGCCACATCCTCGGCGAACCGCGGCGCGGAGATCGCGGTGGGTGGGCGCGCCAGGCGGATGTTCATGCGCGTGGTGTACTGCGTGACCGTGACGCTCGAAGCGACACGGGCGTTACGAAATTGGTCCGATCAATCACGCCTGCTCGGGCTTCACCGCGCCGATGATGGACGCGACGAGGCCGGTGACCGCGGCGAGGAATAGCAGCTTGCCGCCGATCGCGGTGCTCATGCCTTCACCGCCGCCCATCAGGCCCTTGCGGACTCCTTCGGTCGCGAGCGTGAGCAGTGCGCCGATCGCTCCCGCGATCGCTGCGCCGCGCGGCAAGCGCTTCATCGCGAGGCCCGCGCTGCCGGCGCCGAGCACCACGAGGAAGCCGACGAGCGCGACGTAGACCTGCTTCGGTCCGTTGAGCAGGCCGCTCGAGATGCTCTCGGGCATCGCGCGGAAGTCCCAGAACTTGAGCGACATCCCCTCTCCGGAGATGTACGGGAGCGCGAAGATGGCCACGAGGCCGAGGAGACCAGCGACGGCCATGACGATCTTGATGGGTTTCATGTTGGCGGCTCGTAAGAGCAACCGCCGCGCCACGCCAAGCCCGCGAGATGTCGTCGCAGATCGGGTCCTCACCAACCCGATGTCCGGACCTACCGGGTCCGCGTGGACGCGCGGCTCAGTCGCAGCGAACGCACGCCTGCTGGTACGGGTTGCACAGCCAGCTCTCGCACTCGTCGCTCTGGAAGCAGCGCGTCCCGTCGGCTTTGGGGAGCATGCAGGTGTGCGTGTCGAGGTCGCAGAACGAGTCTGCATCGCGGCATTGATCATCGCGATCGCATCGGTCGCCGATGTGGAGCTCAGGCTCGACGCACTCGTGGGCCGGGCCGCACCGGTAGAAGTACGAACAATCGGCGTCGACCACGCACGAGACTCCGAGAGTGCCGCCCTGCGCGCACACGTACTGCGAGTTGCATCGATCGCCGGCGCGGCGACACTCGTGCAGGCACGGCTCGCCACGATCCGGCAAGCGCGTGCAGAGGTACGGGAACCCGCACGACAGGCCACTCTCGCACTCGAGATCGCTCCGACACGACGCGCCGTCTGGTTCGAGCGGCACGCACACCGAGCTGTCGTCGCAGTAGCCCTCGGCACACGCGGCGATGCGGCACGATTCGCCGAGCGGTGCGGGCACCTGCGCCGTGCTGCCGACGCAGTATCCGATCGCACATAGGTCGAGTCCGTCGTCGAGCCAGCACTCGCCCGAGATGCACTCGGCGCTCATCGTGCATGTCTCGCCGTCGCGAAGCGTTGGCTCCCACAGCTTGTCGCACGCGTAATCATGCGCCGGATCGGTGCGGTCACAGCTGAGCGTCTCGGCCTGGGCGAGGCACTCCGCGGCCGCGCGCGGATACCAGATGATCGCACCTGCATGCACCGCGTCGGCGAACCTGGGATTCAAGTGAGCGCGGCCGAGGTTCGCTCGCTCGCAGGTCTCGAAGTCGCGGAGGAAGCCACAGTGGACAAGGTAGCGGCAGTCCGCGTCGCGGCGCGCCGCGAGGTAGTCGTCGAGCGTGACACCCGCGAGGTTGTCGCCGCACGCCGCCACTACCAGCACGAGGAGCGCCGCTCGCATCACCCGACCATGCCCGAAGCTGCTGCCCTCGTGCGCTGCGATCGCGTGACACCGGCGCGAGCCATCACCTCGGTGCGACAGCTCAGTCGCCGATACCGCCGCTGCGGTTCGCCTTCTTCTCGGAATGCTTACGCTTGTCGGCGACGCGCCGGCGCTTCGCCCCCTTGGACACTTTCGTCGGCTTGCGCGGGCGAGGCCGATCGAGCGCCACGCGCACGATCAGTGCGAGCTTGGACTCGGCATCGTCGCGGTTCTTCAGCTGATCACGCGTGAGCGTGGAGGTCACGATCAGCGTGCCGTCGCTGGTCAGCTTCGAGCGAAGTTGCTGGAGCAACCACGTCCGATCGTCGGGATGGAGCGCCAGCGAGGTCTCGACGTTCCAGCGCAGGTCGACCTTGCTCGAGACCTTGTTGACGTTCTGCCCGCCCGAGCCGCCGGAGCGCGCGAACGACATCGCCAGCTCGCCCGCGGGGATCGTCAGCCGAGGCGTGACGACGATATCCTGCATGACACGACCGACCTCGCCTAGGTCTGGCCGCTGTTGCTGGACTTCTTCGAACGGCGCTTCGTCGGACCCTTCTGGGCCTCATCGTACACGCGCATCTCGGTCTCGGCCGTGGTCTGCACTGCCTCGAGATAGAGCGAGGTCAGGCCGAGGTGATCGTTACGCAGCGACTCGTAGTAGCGCTGTCGATCGATCGAGTGGACGATCGCGATCGGATAGCCGCCCTCCTGCAGGAGGAGGTTTGACGCGACGCGGATCGTGCGGCCAGATTCCTTGGCCCACGGGAACACCTGCATGAACTTCGAGTGGAGGGTCGCGACCTTCTCGATCACGTGCACGTGCTTGGTCGCCGGATCATCGATCCACTCGCCGAGCTTCCGCATCGCCGGGAGGATTTTCTCGGGCGCGGCGATGTCGTGATAGTAGAGCCGGTGGAGAGGGTTCTCCTTGCGGAACGGGAGGCCCTTCGCCTTCTCTTCCGGCGAGAGGATCGAGTAGATCTCGCGGATCGTATCGAGCTTGAACGGCTTCTTCTTGTTCGCCGCCTGCTCGGCCGCGAAGTTGCAGCTGTCATCGAAGCGTCGGATCTCTTCGTACGAAGGAATCAGAGACGGATCGCTGATGATGCTCGGATCAACGGCGGCCTTGATCTCGCTGTACGACAACACTTCGCCTTCCAGCGCCGCATCATGGTGGATCAGCGAGATGCGAAGCCGGTTGTTGAACTCCGTGCGCGCGACAGGATTTGCCGTGGCCACGCGGGCACGCCACGTGGTCACGATCCGCTCGACTTCGGAGAAGCGAGCGTCGATGTCCTCGGTTTCTTTGTACCTAAGCACCTGTTATCCTGCCGGGTTTGGAACCGATGGAGTCTACGAGACACCATCCGGATCGTCAAGGAAACGTGGGCAATTGCCTTACACGTAATTGCACATGGTTTGCACCGAGATCGCAAGATTTCTGCAACGTTGCGCTGCGTCGTGGTAACGACACCGCGTGTCCGGGTTCGACCACGCTTCGGTCCTTGCCGCGGAGGTGATCGAACATCTAGGTCACCGGGATCATGGGGTTTATGTTGACGGAACGCTGGGCGGCGCAGGGCACTCCGCGGCCCTTCTGCAAAGACTTACGACCGCTACATTGATCGGGATCGACCGCGATCCATCCGCGCTGGCTGCCGCAGGCCTGCGGCTGGCTCCCTTCGGCGACCGAGCTCGGCTGGTTCATGGAGAATACGCAGACATTCCAGCCATCTTGGCCGATCTGAAGATTGGTCAGGTCGACGGCATCCTGCTCGACCTCGGAGTTTCGTCGCCCCAGCTCGATCACGCCGAGCGTGGGTTCTCGTTCATGAAACCCGGGCCGCTCGACATGCGAATGGACCCCACGCGCGGTCGGACCGCACTCGAGCTCATAGAGGATCTCGATCCGGAATCACTCGCGGACGTGATCTTCGAGCTCGGCGAGGAGCGGCACTCCAAGAAGATCGCACGCCTGATCAAGGAAGCGGTGGCCGCCAAGGCGATCACCACCACCACCGATCTCGCGACGGTCGTGGCATCGGCGATCCCGATCGGCGAGCAGCGCAAGTCGAAGATCCACCCGGCGACCCGCACGTTCCAGGCGCTGCGCATCGCGGTCAACGGCGAGCTCGAGCAGCTCGAGCGCCTCCTCACCGCGTTCCCGGATCTGCTGACGGTCGGCGGACGCTGCGCGATCATCAGCTTTCACTCGCTCGAGGACCGGCTGGTCAAGCAGCGGTTCCGCGACCTCGCCTGGACCAGCTCGCTGCCGCGCCACCTGGCAGACAAGGACGGCGAGCGCTCGGACGCCGTGTGCGAGCTGATCACGCGCAAGGCCGTGGTCGCCGGCGACGACGAGATCGCGCTCAACGCTCGTGCGCGCTCGGCGCGATTGCGGGTGTGCGAGCGCACCGCCTCGCCGAACGTCCCGGCGCTGAAGTACCCGCCGGTCGTCGCGACGCCTCGTCGACGCTAGCGTCGCACGTCCATCGGTTCGTTCGTTCCGGGAGCCCAAAGGTGTCCGACAATGGGGTCCGACCCCATTATCGGACATATGGGCGCCCGAGGACGATCGCCACGAGGCCCGCCACCACGAGCGGCACGGCGATCTTCGCGGCATCGCCGACGCCATCGCGCGGGCTCTGCGCCACGTACGTCGCCGTGAACACGGCGCCGCCCTCGATCACCAGGCCGTAACCGACGGTGCGCACGATCTGCGCGCGCGATGGCGTGCACGCCACGAGTGCGAGCGGGATCAGCCAGCGGACCATGCGGTCAGTATCGCGCAGCTTCACGCACCGCGGCGGTCGATGAACACGGCGCCGCAGAACGCGACGATCGCGCCGATCGCCATCAGCAGGAGCGCCGGCCACAGCATCGTGTGCATGTTGCGGAGCTTCGGGACCGAATCATTCAGATAGACCAGCGAGCCGCCGGCCATGAACAGACCCCCGAGCATGGTGACCGCCGAGGGCTGAAAGCCGTGAGCAACGCGATGCATGTCTACAACGTGCGGCCGATCGGGGTGAGATCGCAGTGCGCGGGCCGTGAACACCGCGTGAACAGGAGGCAACGCCTGGCAATCACGGCGGTTCGGCGGGGGCCGGGCCAAGCTCGGGTGCTGGTTCTGGCGCCAGTTCTGGCGCCGGCTCGGGGATGGTGAGCGCTCCCTCCAGGCACTTCATGATCTCGAGGTCCTTCATGAACACGAAGTCGTGGATCTCGCGGTTGTAGACGTTCACGCGCTTTTCCAGCCGGCGCACCCGAGGGCACCTGCCCTCGCGCGCAGCACCCTCGGCGCGCTCGGTCAGGATCTTTGCCCACCGCCGGAACTTCTGCGGCTCGGTCTCGGGCTTCGGCCCGCGCATCGGATCGGTCAGATCGCCGACGGCGAACAGCGTGATGCCAAGCGCCGACACGACCGACGAGGTGCCCATGACCTGTGCGAGGTGATTGCCCGAGTAGTGGCTGGTCAGCGCACCGAGCACGAGGCCCGCTACGCCGGCGATCGAGAGCACTTCACCGGCGAGCCGCGCCTTCGGAGCCTGCGCGTGCGTACAGCTCGCGAGCGCGAGTGTGAGGAGCAGTCCACGCATCGGGGAAGCATGGATCGAATTCGTCGAGAGGAGTCATCGAGAAGATCGAGAGGTGAAAAAATTGCCTCCACCGACGCGCGCGCGTGTAGTGGGGCACGCGCATGGGGCTGCCCGTCTCGATGTATCGGATCTTCCGGCGGCCCGATGGAGAAGCGCCCTCGGTGCGCATCGTCATCGTGGCGATGGTCATGCTCGCACTGCTGCTCACCTCGATCGGCGTGATCCGCGTGACCCGGCAGCACGAGGTGCTGCGGCTCGGCCTGGAGCTGTCGAAGCAGTCGGAGGATGTGCGCAAGCTGCGCGAGACCCGCCGAAACCTCGAGCTCGAGCTCGCCACGCTGACCGCACCGGACCGGATCCGCCGTCTCGCGACGCAACTCGGCATGACCACCGTGGCGCCCGACAAGATCCGGATCGTCGTCGCTCCGCCCAAGAGCCCGATCGCGCAGCAGCCGGTGGCACCGGCGCCCGGATCGCACGCACGCCGCGCCGAGGTCCCCCAGCGATGAAGTCGAAGATCAAGCCGATGACCCCCGGCGTGCCGCACTCGGCGCGCGTGCGCGCATACCTCGCCGGTGCCGTGGTCACCGCCGGGCTGTGCGGCGTGGCCTTGCGCGCATACGCGCTGCAGGTCGACGAGGCTGATCACTACCGCGAGCTCGCCGAGCGCCAGCACGCGCTGAACGTCGATATCCCGGCGCCGCGCGGCGACGTGATCGATGCCGTGGGTCGGCCACTCGCCGTCTCCGCCGACGCGGACTCGATCTGGGCGAACCCGCGGGAGATCCGCGACGTCACCGACACCGCCGACAAGCTCGCGAAGCTGACCGGCGGCGATGCCGGCGCCCTCGAGGCGAAGCTCGGCGGCGATCGGAAGTTCGTGTGGATCCAGCGCCAGGTCTCGCGCGAGGTCGCCACCGCGGTGCGCGCCGCGAAGCTCCCCGGCATCGAGGTCGCGAAGGAACCGCGCCGCTGGTATCCGGGCAAGACGATCGCTGGCCCGGTGATCGGTCGTGCGGATATCGATAGCCGCGGGCTCGAGGGGATCGAGCTCTCGATGAATGACGTGCTGATCGGCTCGCACGGCGAAGGCCAGGCGGTCCGCGATGCGCGCGGCCGCAAGATGTTCGCCGATGGCCTCGCGCAGCCCGAGCCCGGCGCCACGGTGCAGCTCTCGCTCGACCGCAGCATCCAGGCAATCGCAGATCAGGCGCTCGCCGACTCGGTGATCACGAACAAGGCGAAGAACGGCGTCGCCGTGGTGCTCGAGGTCGCGACCGGACGCGTGATCGCGATGTCGAGCTATCCGACCTACGATCCGAACTCGAACGAGGCGCACGGCGCCGCGCGCAATCGTCCCGTCACCGATACCTACGAGTCCGGCTCGGTGATGAAGATCTTCACGGTCTCCGCCGCCCTCGACGAAGGGACCGTCACCCCGTCGACGGAGTTCGACGTGCAGGGCCTCGTGATCGGACCGAAGGCGATCACCGACGTCCACGCGTACAAGTACTTGAGCGTCAGCGACATCATCAAGCATTCGTCGAACATCGGCGCGGCGAAGATCGCGATGCGACTCGGTCGCGAGAAGCTGTACGCCGCGCTCAAGTCGTATGGCTTTGGCGGGCGCACCGGCATCGAGCTGCCCGGCGAGCAGATGGGTCGGCTGCGCAACGGCGCCGACTGGCGCGATATCGAGCTGGCGACGATCGCGTTCGGCATGGGCCTCACGGTCACGCCGCTGCAGATCGCCGCGGGACTCGCCGCGATCGGCAATAACGGCGTCTACCACGCGCCGCGGATCATCGACCGGATCACGGATCCCGACGGCACGGTGCTGTACCGGCCGATGGGCGAGACCAAGCAGATGGTGAAGCCCGAGACCGCGGCGGCGATGCGCAAGATGCTCGCGACGGTGTTCGAGCGCGGCAAGGACGGCGGCACGGCGAAGATGTTCATGGTCCCCGGCTTCATCTGCGGCGGGAAGACCGGCACCGCGCACAAGTACGACCACGAGACGAAGAAGTACGCGGCGGATCGTCACCTCGGCTCGTTCGCCGGGCTCGCGCCGATCGATAATCCGCGCCTCGCGATCGTGGTGATGATCGACGAGCCCACCGGTGGTGACTACTTCGGTGGACTCGTCGCCGGTCCAGTGTTCGCGAAGATCGCGAGCGAGTCGCTCCGCTACCTCGGCGTACCCGGGACCTCGCTCGTGTGTCCGCCGCCGCCGCCCGGCTACAACGCGCTGCTCGATACCGCCGTGAGGACGTGCACGCCGGCGACGCCCGCGCCGAAAGCTGCGCAGGTCGCAAAGCCCGCGGTGGCCGAGCTCCCGCCGACCATCGATGTCGATCCTGCACCGGTGGCAGTGCAGAACGGGATCGTGATCCCCGACTTCCGTGGCCTCGGCGTGGCGCGCGCACTCGATGCCGCGCGCGAAGCGCATCTGGCGGTCGACGTGATCGGATCAGGACGCGTGGTGAACCAGGATCCGGCGCCCGGATCGGTCGCCGCTCCGGTCCGGATCTCGCTGACGTTCTCCGACGGGCCCGCGACTCCCTGACAGCTTGCCTACCTGCACGAAATCGGGGAGGCTGCGCGTTCGATCGGTATGACGCTCAACGACCTCATCCACGGCCTTCCGGGGGCGCGCCTCGTTGGTGACGCCGCGGTCCCGGTTGGTAAGGTGACGAGCGATTCTCGCGAGGTCGGACCGCGCGATGTGTTCGTGGCGGTGAAGGGATTACGCAGCGACGGTCACGCGTTCATCTCCGCCGCGATCGCAAGCGGCGCCGGCGCCGTGGTGGTCGAGCACGAGCAGCCCGGCCTCGCCGTGCCGCAGATCATCGTGCCCTCCGGAGCCGCCGCGCTCGGCGTGCTGACCGCGCGCGAGCTCGGCGATCCGGCCAAGGCGATGACGCTGATCGGCATCACCGGAACGAACGGCAAGACCACGACCACCTACCTGGTCGAGAGCATCCTCGCCGCGGCGGGGCACATCGTCGGCGTGATCGGCACCGTGACGTATCGCTGGGGCACGTCGTCGTTCGACGCGCCGTACACCACACCCACGCCGCGCGTGCTGCACGAGACGTTCGCGAAGATGCGCGCCGATGGTGTCACGCACGTCGTGATGGAGGTGTCGTCGATCGCGATCTCGATGGATCGCGTCGCCGGTATCGACTTCACCGTCGCCGCGTTCTCGAACCTCACGCAGGATCACCTCGACGTGCACGGATCGATGGAGGCGTATCGCGATGCGAAGCGCCTGCTGTTCAGCCGGCATCTTCACGGCGGCACCGCGGTCGTGAACGTCGACGATCCGGAAGGTCTCGGCATGGCGGCGGGTGCACCGGGCCGTGTGATCCGCGTCAGCGCCGATGGCCAGCCAGCCGACCTCCGCGTCGTCAGTCAGGAGTCCACGGTGCGCGGTATCCGCGCGCGCTTCGCCACCCCGCGAGGCGAGATCGCGATCGAAGCGAAGCCGTTGATCGGCAAGTACAACGTCGACAACCTCGCGCTCGCCGTCGGCATCTGCGACGCGCTCGGGGTCGCGAACGATGCGATCGCCGCCGGCATCGCGAAGCTGCCCGGCGTACCCGGGCGCGTCGAGCGGGTGCCGAACAAGGCGGACCTCGATATCTTCGTCGATTACGCCCACACGCCGGATGCGCTGCGCAACGTGCTGTCCGCGCTGCGGCCGCTGACGAAGCGTCGCCTGATCTGCGTGTTCGGGTGCGGCGGCGATCGCGATCCCACGAAGCGACCGAAGATGGGCGCCGCGGTCGCCGAGCTCGCGGACCTCGCGGTGGTGACGAGCGATAACCCGCGCACCGAGAATCCGCGCGTGATCATCGACCAGATCCTCCCGGGCGTGCCGAAGGCGTTTCTCGTCGAGGTCGATCGCGCGATCGCGATCCGCGCGGCGATCGCCGAGGCCGTGCCCGGTGACGTGGTGTGCATCGCCGGCAAGGGCCACGAGGACTACCAGATCGTCGGCACCACGAAGCACCACTTCGACGATCGCGAGCAGGCCGCGCTGGCGTGCGAGCTGCGCGAGACGCGCCTCCTCGCCGGGCTCGCACGGGATGCGGGTGGCGAGATCACGGTGCCCGGCGGCAAGCGCGCGGGGACCGAGCCCGGCGTCGCGCCGAGTCCGTCGCCGCTGACCGTGGGCCGCGTGGTGATCGATTCGCGCAAGGCGCTTCCCGGCGCGCTGTACGTGGCGATCAAGGGCGAGCAGCACGATGGCCACGCGTTCTGTGCGCAGGCCGTCGAGACCGGTGCGGTCGCCGTGATGGTGGAGCGCGCCGTCGAGACCGGCGTGCCGCAGATCGTCGTCGCGGATACGCGGATCGCGATCGGCAAGCTCGCCCGCGCGCATCGCCGCGCATGGGCGGCCGAGGGCCGGAAGATCGTCGCGATCACCGGCTCCGCGGGCAAGACGACGACCAAGGAGCTGACGCGGGCGGCGCTCTCGGCCTCGGGTCCCACCGTCGCCGCCGAGGGCTCGCTCAACAACGAGACCGGCGTGCCGCAGACCCTGCTCGCGCTGCGGCTGTTCCACCGCTACGGCGTGATCGAGATGGGCATGCGCGGCGCGGGGCAGATCGAATACGTGACGAAGATCGCGGAGCCCGACGTGGCCGTCGTGGTCAACGCCGGCAGCGCGCACATCGAGCTGCTCGGCTCCACCGATGCGATCGCCGCGGCGAAGGCGGAGATCTGGCTCGGTCTGCGCGAGGGCGGCACCGTGGTGCTTCCCTCCGATGACGAGCGGCTCGAACGGCTCGCGCGCACCCACCGGCCGCACGCGCGCCACGTCACGTTCGGCGAGGGCGATGCCGATGTGCGGCTCCTCGAGTACGCCCCGCTCGATGCGGGCGGCAAGCTCGTGCTCGAGATCTTCGGCGCGCGCCATGAGCTGGAGCTCGCGCTGGTCGGTCGCCACGCCGCGATCGATGCGTGCGCCGCGATCGCCGCCGCTCATGCCGCCGGTGCATCGATCGCCGAGGCACTCGATGGCATCACACGCGCACGCCCGCCTGCGATGCGCGGCGAGGTCGTGGAGCTCGCAGGGCGCAAGATCATCGTTGATTGCTACAACGCAAACCCGGCGTCGATGGCCGCGGCGATGCGCGCGCTCGCCGAGCGGGCGCACGGTCACACCGCGATCGCCGTCGTCGGCGACATGCTGGAGCTCGGCTCGCATGCACCGGCTGCGCACGCGGAGATCGGCGCGCTCGCGCAACAGCTCTCGCTCGGCGTCATCGCGCTCGGCGATCAGGCGGCCACGGTCGTCAAGTCGGCCGGCGTGAACGCGGAGATCGTCGCGGATCCCGCGGCCGCCGCCGTGCAAGCCCTCGCCCGCACCGGTCCCGGCGACTGGCTGCTTCTCAAGGGTTCGCGCGGTATGCGCCTCGAACGCGTCCTCGATGCCCTCCGGGAGGCGACCCGCTAAGTGCTGTTTCACCTGCTGTTCGGGGTCCTCGGCGACAAGGTCGGCTGGCTCCGCGTCTTCCGCTATCCATCGACGCGCATCCTCGCCGCGGCGATCACGGCGCTGCTCCTCTCGTTCGTGATCGGCCCGTGGTTCATCGAGCGACTCAAGTCGCGACAGATCGGCGAGACCATCCGCGCCGACGGTCCGCAGACCCACAAGAAGAAGGCCGGCACGCCGACGATGGGCGGGTCGCTGATCCTGTTCTGCCTCGCGATGTCGGCGCTGCTGTGGTGCGACCTGCGCAACCAGTTCGTGTGGCTCGCCCTCACCGTCACCATCTCGTTCGGCGCGATCGGGTTCGCAGACGACTACGAGAAGGTCGCGAAGAAGAACAAGAAGGGCATCAGCGGCAAGCTTCGCCTGTTCCTCGAGTTCGCGATCGCCGGCGGTGCGATGGCGTGGCTGTTCTACTCGAACATCATGCCGGACGAGATCCGGCTCCGCCTGCAGCTCCCGTTCACGAACTTCTACACCTCTGACCTCGCGATGCCGGCGTGGATGTACGTCACGTTCGGTGCGTTCGTCATCGTCGGCACGGCGAACGCAGTCAACCTGACGGATGGACTCGACGGCCTCGCGATCGGTCCCTCGATCATGAACGCCGGGACGTTCATGGTGTTCGCGTACATCGCCGGCGTCAGCACCACGCTCGTCGTGCACGGCGGCGCCGAGGTCACGATCGCCGAGTACCTCCACGTCGCGCGCATCCCGGGCATCGAGGAGCTCGCGATCTTCGCCGCGGCGCTGTTCGGCGCCGGCATCGGCTTCCTCTGGTACAACACGTACCCGGCGCAGGTGTTCATGGGCGACGTTGGATCGCTCGGCATCGGCGGTGCGATCGGCATGCTCGCGGTGCTGACGAAGAACGAGTTCGTGCTGCTGATCGTCGGCGGGCTATTCGTGATGGAAGCGCTGTCGGTGATCATCCAGACCAGCGTGTTCAAGTGGACGAAGAAACCCGGCCCCGATGGCAAGATGACCGGCAAGCGCGTGTTCCGGATGGCGCCGATCCACCACCACTACGAGATGAAGGGCTGGGACGAGCCGAAGATCATCGTACGGTTCTGGCTGATCTCCGCGCTGCTCGCGCTGGTCGCTCTCGGTACGCTGAAGATGCGCTGATGCTGGATCTCGACGGAAAGACGGTGATCGTCGTCGGCCTCGCGCAGACCGGCATCGCCGTGGCGAAGTTCTGCGCGAAGCGCGGCGCGCGCGTGATCGTCACCGACGGCAAGCCCGCCGACAAGCTCGCCGAGCAGATCGCGCAGCTCGAGGGCGTGCCCGTGCGGTTCTCGCTCGGCGGCCATGATCTCTCCACGTACCTCGCCGCCGAGCTGATCGTGATGTCGCCCGGCGTGCCCTCGCTGCCCGAGACGCGCGCCGCCGCCGCCGCCGGCATTCCGGTGATCGCCGAGATCGAGCTCGCGTATCGCTTCCTCCATCCCGAGGCGCAGGTGCTGGCGATCACCGGCACCAACGGCAAGTCCACCACCACCGCGCTCACCGGCAAGCTGTGCGAGGCATCCGGCCGCCCCACGTTCTGCGGCGGTAACCTCGGCAACATGCCGATGATCGACGCGGTGGATCATCCGGCGAACGTGCCGGGCGGCCTCGTCGTCGTCGAGGTCGCGGCATTCATGCTCGAGAACTGCACCACGTTCCGCGGCAAGACCTCTGTGCTCACGAACATCACCGAGGATCACCTTGATCGGTTCGGCACGATGGAGCGCTACGCCGAGATCAAGGGCCGGATCTGGGACTTCCAGCGCTGGAACGATCTCGCGATCGGCAACGCCGCCGATCCGTGGGTAATGAAGGAAGCGGAAGCGATTCCGTCGCAGCTCTACACGTTCGACTCGCGCCCCGGCGCCACCGCGGATCGCGGCGCCGTGATCTCCGAAAACCGCCAGGACATCGTGCTCCGCATGCCCTCGGGCAAGGAGCACTACCCGGTCAACGATCTCGTGATCGTCGGCAACCACAACCTCGAGAACGCGATGTGCGCGTACCTCGCGGCCCGCGGCGTGGGCCTTCATGTCGATGCGATCCGCGCCGGTGCGCGCGCCTATCGCCCGTTGCCGCACCGCATGGAGCTCGTCGGCGATCGCGAGAACGTCTACTACTACGACGACAGCAAGGGCACGAACGTCGCCTCCGTCGCGGCGAGCGTCCGCGGCTTTCCTCGCCCGCTCGTGCTGATCGCCGGTGGTGTCGACAAGGGCGGCTCCTACACGCCGATGCTCGAAGCGCTCGATGGTGTGTGCAAGGGCATCGTACTGATCGGCAAGGCGGCACCACTCATCCGAGAAGCTGCCCTCGCGCACGGCGTGCACTACCCGGTGCTCGACGCGACCGACATGCACGAGGCTGTCGCCACGGCGACCTCGCTGTGCATGTCCGGCGATGCTGTCGTCCTGTCGCCCGCGTGCGCGAGCTACGACATGTTCCAGAACTTCGGTCACCGCGGCCGCGTGTTCCGCGAGGCGGTATCGGCGGTCGGCGCGAAGCGACTGGACTAGCTCCGCGATCGTGGTTAGATCGCGGCGTGCCGCCGGATCCGACGACAAAGCTCCCTCGCTCGCCGCTGCGCATCGCCGTGATGACGTTCGGCGCGGTGGTCCTGATCGGAACGATCATCTCGTTCGCGATCCTCGGCATCAACGGTCGCCTCGATGACGAGCCGTACGCACGCGGGCAGAAGATCGGCCAGGGCATCGGCACGCTCGGCGTGATCTGCGCCGTCGCCGCGTACGTCACGCAGCAGCGCCGGCTCGCGCGCAAATGAGGCACCTCGGCGACACGGGAGAAGCGCGCACCGACTTGCTGTTCGCTGGTTCAGGAGCGCCCCGATGGCCCGAAGGATCCCCAAAGAAGAGGCCTTCCCGTCGGGGAACAGCCTCTCCTTCGTGTACTTCGGGTCTTGGGGGCGCTCGATCTGGGGCACTGCACTGCTGCGCCCGGTCGTGGGCGCTTGCGAGCGGCGCGGCCTATTCGGTCATCTGCGTATCGGCCTGCTGCACCTGATGCACGCCTTCGGCCGAGGTCTCGGTCTCGGCACCCGCCTTCGTCGCTTCGCCGGTCTGGACCTCGACGCCGCGCTCGTCCTGCTTCTTCACATCCGGTGCCTGCGTCGGATCCGCGAGCTGCCGATCATCCTGGGGTTTCTCCGTCGCCTTCTGCTCCCAACGCCGCACGTCGGCCGTGAAGCTTGCACCGCGGAGCTGCTCGGCTTCGCGGAGGATCGCGGCACGGTCGGTGGGATGGTCGGCGAGAATCCTCGCGACGATCTCGGCCCCGCCGTTGTCGCGGGTGAGCGCGGCGCGCGCGGCGAGCGCCCCCGCAGGCTCGGCGGATCCGTAGGCGAGCTCCGAGACGCTCTTCGCCCCTGCCTTCGCGCCGGGCTTCGCCGGACCTTCGGTCACCGGGGGCTTGTCGCCGGTATCCGAGTACAGCGTGGATCCCCGGTGGCTCTCCGCGCCCTGCACCTCGGCCGGGGCGGGGTCGAACCGGGCCTCCAGGTTCTGCCGCTTCGGAGCGTCCTTCGCCTTGGGATCGGCCACACGTCAGCCTAGCCGAAAACTGGCGCCTCCACGGGCACATGACGAGGATGGCCAGATGGCAGTGCCTCGTCGCCTCGCGGACCAGCAGCCGCCACCGAACAAGGTGGCGACCTGGATCGGCGGCGTGCTCGCGAAGGTGGGCGCCCGTCGTGCGACTCCCGAGCCGGTGATCGATCCCACCCTGCCGGCCGCAGCGCAGTTGATCGCGATCCAGCACCCGAGCGCAACGTTGCCCGAGCGCCCGTTCGATCTGTGGCTGCTCGCCGCGGTGCTCGGCCTGCTCTCCATCGGCACGATCGAGATCTACGCGGCAACCGCGGCGGATGGGCTGACCCAGCACTCCGACTCGATGTACTTCCTCGAGCGCCAGATGATGTTCGTCGCGATCGGCGGACTCGCCATGTGGGTCGGCGCGCGCATCGACTATCGCCGCCTGCGCCAGCTCACCTATCCGCTGCTGCTGCTCTCGATCGCACTCCTCGGCGCGGCGCTGCTCGCACCGTCGCGCAACGGTGCCTCGCGCTGGATCCCGATGGGCCCGCTGACGTTCCAGCCCGTCGAGATCGCGAAGCTTGGCCTCATCACCTATCTCGCGTACTCGCTCGCGCGCAAAGCAGATCGCGTCAAGACGTTCACCGTCGGCTTCGTCCCGCACCTCGTCGTGTGCGGGATCATGATGGTGCTGCTGCTCAAGCAGCCGGACCTCGGCTCTTCGATCGTGATCGGCTTGACCACGCTCGGCATGCTGTTCATGGCGGGCACGCGGGTCTCGTACATCATGCTCGCGATCCTCGGCGCGGCACCGATCGCGTATCACTTCGTCGTCGGAACGCCGTGGCGCCTGCAGCGCGTGCTCGCGTTCTTCAACCCCGAGGCGTACGCGAGCGGCCAGGCGTATCAGTTCCTCCAGGCCCGGCTCGCGATGGGCTCGGGCGGCATGTTCGGCGCGGGGCTCGGCGATGGCCACCAGGCGCTCGGCTACATGCCCGAGGCGCATAACGACTTCATCCTCGCGCCGATCGGCGAGGAGATGGGCTTCATCGGCGTGGCACTGGTCCTCGTGCTGTTCGGCCTCCTTCTGTGGCGCGGCATCCGCGCGGCGCTCGGCGCGCGCGACGTGTTCGGTGGTTACCTCGCGTTCGGCATCACGGTGATGTTCGGCGTGCAGGTGCTGTTCAATGTGGGCGTGGTGCTCGGCGTGGTCCCGAACAAGGGCATCACGCTGCCACTCGTCAGCTACGGCGGAAGCTCCCTCGTCATCACCATGTTCTTCGTCGGCTTGCTGCTCAACGTGGGGCGGCGCTCCGATCGTCGCACCGCGCCGGCGGAACAATCGCGCGAGCTCGCGCGTCGTAAACGAGTGCGCGTGCGCGTCGTGACCACCGGGCCGAGCTCGGTATGCGCCTCCTGATCGCGGGAGGTGGTACCGGCGGCCACCTGTTTCCCGGCGTCGCCGTCGCCGAGGAGCTGCGCGCGCGCGATCCCGACGCGGCGATCACGTTCGTCGGCACGAAGCGCGGCATCGAGGCGCGCGTGCTGCCCGACCTGGGCTGGAACCTCGAGTTGATCGAGGTCTCGGGCCTGAAGACGGTCGGCGCGGTCGGCGCGATCCGCGGTATGTTCCGCCTCCCGAAGGCGCTGTGGCAGGCGCGCAAGGTAGTCAAGGCGTTCAAGCCCGATGCGGTGATCGGCGTCGGGGGCTACGCCTCGGGCCCCGTCGTGCTGATGGCGCGACTGCGCGGCATCCCCACCGCGATCTGCGAGCAGAACTCGATCCCCGGCCTGACCAACAAGATCCTTGGGCGCGTGGTGCGCGCGGTGTTCCTCTCGTTCCAGGAGAGCGCGCGGTTCTTCAAGCCGAAGAAGATCCAGCTGACAGGCAACCCGGTGCGCCGCGAGCTCGTGCAGAAGCTCCTCGCGGCACCACCTCCCGCAGGCGAGCGCGTCCACATCCTCGTCTCCGGCGGCTCGCTCGGCGCGGTCGCGGTCAACGAGCTCGCCGCCCAGGCGCTGATCGAGCTCTGCAAGACCACGCCGGTCACGATCACGCACCAGACCGGCGAGAAGGACCTCGCGGCCACGACGAAGCGCTACGCCGACGCCGGCGTCACCGCCGATTGCCGCGCGTTCATCAAGGACATGGCGACGACCTACCTCGCCGCGGATCTGGTGATCGGCCGCGCCGGCGCCACCACCGTCGCGGAGCTCGCGATCGCAGGCAAGCCGGCGATCTTCATCCCCTACCCGTTCGCCGCCGACAACCACCAGGAGATCAACGCGCGCGAGATGGCCGACGCCGGCGCCGCCCTGATGTTCCGCCAGGCCGAGCTGACCGCCGACAAGCTGCTCGCCGCGCTGACCCCGCTCGTCGCCGACGCCGCAAAGCGCGCCGCGATGGGCGCGAAGATGAAGGCGCTCGCGAAGCCGAACGCCGCCGCCGCCGTGATCGACTGGTGCACCGCCGCGTCCGCCAAGTAGGCGCGAGCGGTGTCCGAAAATGGGGTCGGACCCCATTACCGGACACAAGTCCGGCACCTCCGCGGTGCTGACCGTCGGCGCCGCGAAGCGCTGATCCGAGGCGTTTCGCCCCAGACCTCGCTGCCGCACGGTACGTTGGATCACCATGGTTCGATTCGCATCGCTGTTCGCCGTGCTCGTGCTCGCATCCGCTCCCGTCGACGCGAAGTGTGCGATGAGCCACCTCCGCCCCAAGGTCGTCAGCGCGCAGGCGATCGTTGCGGGGGGCGGCATCCTCGTCGCGACCGAGCAAGTGCCGTACTCGGTCAAGGACGAAGGCGATGCGACCCAGCCCACGTGGCGACTCGTGGTCAACGGCTCGAAGACCGCGCCGACGCTCGATACGCTCGCACCCGGCCTCGTCGTGTACCGCGTGACCACCGCCGGTGACGCTTCGCTCGTCGACGGCGCGAACGTGATCGCGAAGGTGACCGCGAGCAAGAGCAACCCCGCCACGCTCGCGGCGCCGAAGGTGAAGAGCATCCGCGCCGACAAGACGCTCGGCCGCCGCGCGAGCTCGTACACGCGCGTCACGCTCGACGGCGCACCTCCCGCCGGCGCCGTCGCGCTCGTCCTCACGGATGCGAAGGGCACCGCGCGCTCGTTCGGGCTCGTCGGCGGCATCGGTCCCGAGGTCACCGTCTACGAGCACTCGCGCTGCGGCGTGGTCCCGAACGACACCGTCGAGTCGAGCATCGGCGACAAGGTCAAGGTGTTCTGGGTCGACCAGAGCGGCCGCGTGTCCCCGGCGTCGAAGACCACGACGGTCACTGGCAAGGCCGCCGATTCCGGCGACTAGCCGATCCAGTAGAACCTGATGCCGACTCGGACGTACGATCCGGACGTGCGGCGCGTCCTCTGCCTGGTTCTGCTCGCGGTCTCGGTGCCCGCGCACGCCGAGATGATGTGCGAATCAGGGCCGATGCCCCCGCAGGGCGTGTTCACGCAGACCAAGGTCGCCGGCTCCGGCGGTGTGATCGTGGCAGGGAACACGCTCCCCGACTGGCGGTTTCGCGACCTCAACCGGATCGTGCGGCCGCGGGTCACGAACGTCGCGCCCGGCCTCGCGATCTATCACCCACCACCGCTCGCCGATCCCGACATCACGCTCGAGGACACGGACCACGCCGCGCGCGTTCGCAAGGTGCGCGCGCTCAAGGCCGATCCGTCGATCGCCGCGCCCGCGCTCAATCGCGTGGTGTTCGGCGAGGACCGCTCGTCCAACCGCACGTTCGTCACCGCCGAGCTGTCGACCGGTGCACCGAAAGCCGCCGTGGTCGCCGTGATCGTCCGCGTGGACGGCGCGCGGCGGATCCCGATGTCGTGGACACTCGTACGCCCCAACGGCGGCCTGTCACTATCGATCTGGCACACGCCCTTCTCCTGCGAACAGCACGTCGACGCCCTGATCCAGCCGAAGCTTGGTGAGACGGTCGAGCTCGTGTGGCTCGACGAGTCGGGCCGGATCTCCGAGCCTTCGAATGCGGTCACGATCGTGCGCGCGAAGGAGCCGAAGTGATCCGCGCGCTCGTCGTGATCGCCGCACTCGCATCGATCGCCGAGGCCAAGCGCGTGTGCTTCACGGGGCCGATGCGACCACAGATCGTCGCCGGACCGAACGCGAAGATCGCCGGCTCCGGCGGCGTGGTCGTCGCGAGCGGCACCACGCTGCCCGACTGGCGGTTCCGCGATCTCAACCGGATCGTCCGCCCGCGCATCATCACGATCGCCCCGGGGCTCGCGATCTACCACCCGCCGCCGCTCGCCGGCACCGACGTCATCCTGGAGAACGATGCACACGACGTGATCGACCGAACCGAGCGTGCGTTGACGATCGATCCCACCGCAGCAGCGCCGCGAATCAACTCGATCACGAAGCTGGTGTACGAGGGGAGTCGGCGCGCGGTGATGACCGATCTCGCAGACTCGGTCCCCGAGCACGTGCTGGTCGTCATCGTGTCGCGCGTCGCCGGCGAGACGCTCGTGCCGCTGACGTGGGTGCGCGTGAGCCGGGGCCAGCTCGCCGGGCTCCTCGTGTGGCGCACTCCCGGCGGCTGCGAGCAGACGATCGAGAGCGCCGTGGAGCCAAAGCTCGGCGACAAGATCGTCCTTTCGTGGGTCGACGATGCCGGCCGGGTCTCGGAGCCGTCGAATCCGCTCACCATCGTCGCCGCGAAACCTCGCCCGAGCTCCCCCTGATCCGCCCCGGATCTCCGAGCGTTCCGAACCCAGCGTGATTGCTGGTGGATCCAAGCGGAAGTGATCTCTGGTAGAAAGCGTTCTTCCAGTAGGTCCCATGTTCCGCAAGCAAGACACCAAGATCCACTTCGTCGGCATCGGCGGCATGGGCATGTGCGGCATCGCCGAGGTGCTCGCCAACATGGGGTACCGCGTGTCGGGCTCCGACATGAACGATACCGAGATCACACGCCATCTCTCGAACATCGGCTGCTCGGTCACCCGCGGGCATCGCGCGGATAACCTCGCCGAGGCGGATGTCGTTGTCGTGTCGAGCGCGATCAAGGGCTACAACCCCGAGGTCGAGGCCGCCCGCGCGCGCCAGATCCCGGTGATCCCGCGCGCCGAGATGCTCGGCGAGCTGATGCGAATGAAGTACGCGATCGCGGTCGCCGGTGCGCACGGCAAGACCACGTCGACGACGATGATGCACACCGTGCTGATGGCCGCCGGGTACGATCCCACGGCGGTGATCGGCGGCCGCGTCAACTCGCTCGGTCTCGCGAACGCGCGCTGGGGAAAGAGCGACTACCTCGTCGCCGAGGCCGACGAGAGCGACGGCTCGTTTCTCACCCTGACGCCGACCGCCGCGATCGTCACGAACGTGGATCCCGAGCACCTCGATCACTACATCACGTACGACAACGTGAAGAAGGCGTTCACCGACTTCTGCAACCGCGTCCCGTTCTACGGCATGAGCGCGCTCTGCCTCGACAACCCGGGCGTCGTCGACATCCTGCCGAAGCTGACGAAGCGGTTCACCACGTTCGGCATCGCCTCGCAGGCCACGTATCGCGCGCGCAACGTGCGGCCCGATGGCCTCAGCACGCGGTTCATGGCGTGGCGCCACGCCAGCGAGCTCGGCGAGGTCGTGCTGCCGATGCCCGGCAACCACAACGTGCTGAACGCGCTCGGCGTGCTCGCGATCTCCGACTTCATGGGGATCCCGTTCGACACGTACGTGAAGGCGATCGCGCAGTTCGAAGGTGTCGCGCGCCGGTTCACCGTGCGCGGCGAGGTCGGCGGGGTCACCGTCGTCGACGATTTCGGTCACCACCCCGCCGAGGTCAAGGCCACGCTCAACGGCGCGCGCAGCTCGTTCCCGGGCCGCCGGATCATCGCGGCGTTCCAGCCCCACCGGTACACGCGCACGCGTGATCAACTCACCGAGTTCCCGCGCGCGTTCCACGATGCCGACAAGGTCGTGATGTGCGACATCGCCGCCGCCGGCGAGAAACCGATCGAAGGCGTGACGAGCGAGGCCCTGGTCAGGCTCGCGCGCGAGGCCGGTCACAAGGACATCACGTACATCCCGAAGCGCGAGGATCTCGCGGCGTGGCTCGATCAGCAGGCGAAGCCCGGTGATCTCGTCATCACGCTCGGTGCGGGCAACATCCAGCTCACCTGCAACGACCTGATCGCGCTGCTCGAGAAGCGCCTCGGCGCTGCGACCAAGAAGAACCTCGTGCGCATCGACGAATCGAGCGCGACGGTCGCCCGATGATCCGCGCGCTCGCCGTGATCCTCGCGCTCGCTGCGTGCAAGCAGTCGAAGGAGCCCGCTGCACCCAGCGAGGTCCTCGCGAAGTCGCGCGCGCTCGCGGCGGCGATGTGCGCGTGCAAGGACAAGGCGTGCGGCACCCCGCTGCGCGCGCAGTGGCAGGAGCTGACCACGCTGCTCCACGGCGCGGAGTTCACGGACGAGCAGGTCGAGGGGCTGACCACGGAGGACGTTCGGTTCTCTCGCTGCATGGCCGCACTCGAGCACTGAGATGCTGTTCACGCACGACGGACCGCTCGCCCCGCGCACCACGCTCGGGCTCGGCGGCCCCGCGCGCCGGCTCGCGCAGGTCGAGAACGTCGATGATCTCAAGCAGGCGCTCGCCGCGGCAGGCGAGGATCCCGTCCTCATCCTCGGCGGCGGCTCGAACCTCGTCGTGCGCGACGGCGGCTTTCCCGGCACGGTGATCCAGATCGCGATCGCGGGCGTCAAGATCCGCGAGCACGGCGATCACGCCGTCGTCTCTGCCTTCGCCGGCGAGCCGTGGGACGCCTTCGTCGCACAGATGGTCGATGCGAAGCTCTCGGGCGTCGAGTGCCTGTCGGGAATCCCGGGACTCGTCGGCGCCACGCCGATGCAGAACGTCGGCGCCTACGGCCAGGAGATCGCCGACACGATCGTTCTCGTGCGCGTGCTCGATCGGCAGACCGGCGAGATCGAATCGTTCGAGCCGAAGGACTGCGGCTTCGCCTACCGCACGAGCACCTTCAAGGGCAGCGAGCGGTGGGTCGTGCTCGAGGTCCGGTTCAAGCTCCTGCGCTCCGGCGATAGCGTCCCCCTGAAGTATCCCGAGCTGTCTCGCGCACTCGGCGTCGCCGAAGGTGGCCGCGCGCCGCTCGCCGACGTGCGCTCCACGGTGATCGCACTCCGTCGCACCAAGGGCATGGTCGTCGATCCCGCGGATCCAGATTCCAGGAGCGCCGGCTCGTTCTTCATGAACCCGATCGTCGACGCCGAGACGCTCGCACTCCTCGAGTCCAATCTCCCTCCGGGCACCGCGATGCCCCGGTGGGCCGCCGACGACGGCAAGACCAAGCTCAGCGCCGGCTGGCTGATCGAGCGCGCCGGCTTCGCGAAGGGCCACGGCACCGGGCGCGCCGGCATCTCCACGAAGCATGCACTCGCACTCGTCAACCGCGGCGAGGCCACCACGCACGATCTTCTCGCACTCGCCGAGGAGATCCAGGATGGTGTGCGCGCACGGCTCGGCATCGACCTCGTGCCCGAACCCGTGATCGTCGGCATCGACTGAGCTACAAGTGGACCCCATGTCGCATCCATTCGCCGGCAAGCGCGTCGCGGTCGTGATCGGTGGTCTGTCCGCCGAACGCGAGGTCTCGCTCAACACCGGCGCCGGCGTGCTCGCCGCGCTGCTCGCAAAGGGCTGGGACGCCGTCGCGATCGACTGGACCGAGACCACGAGCCTCGCGGTCGAGCTCGATCGCGCCGCCGCGCAGGTCGTGTGGAACGCCCTGCACGGCACCTGGGGCGAGGACGGCGCGGTCCAGGGCCTGTGCGCCTGCCTCCGCATCCCGTGCACCGGTTCGGGCATCCTCGCGAGCGCCCTCGCGATGGACAAGGTCATGTCGAAGCGCATCTTCGAGAGCACCGGCCTCCCCACGCCGCGCTGGCACCTCCTTCCGCACGAGGGTCCCGCCGACGGCAGCGACGCCGCCATCGCGCTCGCCACCTGGCCGCTCCCCTGCGTCGTCAAACCGGCCAACGAGGGCAGCTCCGTCGGCGTGTCGATCGTCGAGCAGCGCTCCGAGCTCGCGCCCGCGGTCGCCGCCGCGCGCAAGTTCCACGGTCCGGTCATCGTCGAGGACTACATCGCCGGCACCGAGGTCTTCGTCGGCATCCTCAACGGCCGCGTGCTCGGCTCCGTCGAGGTCCGCCCGAAAACGAAGTTCTACGACTACGAGGCGAAGTACAAGCGCACCGATACGCAGTACCTCGTGCCGCCCGAGCTGCCGACCGCCGTCATCGCGCGCACGCAGGACCTCGCGCTCTCCGCGTACAACGCGCTCGGCTGCAGCGGGCACGCACGCCCCGATCTGCGCATCACGACCGCCGGCGAGCCCTATGTGCTCGAGGTCAACACGCTCCCCGGCATGACGGCGACGAGCCTGCTGCCGAAGATCGCGAAGTCGGTGGGAATGGACTACGCGACGTTATGCGAGGAGATCCTGGCGAGCGCGACGACGATCTGAGCGCTGCGCTTCGTGCGCGCCATCCGCGCCATACGCTCCATCCGCTCTATCCGCTCCATCCGCTCGCGTTCCCGGATTTTTCAACAGGAGACACGAAGTCACGGAGCAGAGAAGAAAGTTTCGGGCACTCTCTTGTTCGGGATTCGCGCGGTCTCGACGGAGCTTCGAGACGCGTCGAAAAATCCTCTCCTTCTGCTCCGTGACTTCGTGTCTCCTGTTCAAAAAAATCTCCGGCACGGAAACTCGGAGACCGACCCTCCGACCCTCCGACCCTCCGACGGCGAGGGCTACTTCTTGCACACCATCTCGTAGACCTTGGTCCACGTCTTGCCCTTGTCGCTCGACTGCTCGCCCGACAACTTCAGCGCCTTCGCATCCGACGCGTCGAGGTGATCGCGGAACTGCACCAACGGTCCCGCGCTCGCGAGCGCATCGAGGTTCCAGTCCATCTTGCCGTCCGTGACACCGTCGCTCGTGCCGATGAGCTGCATGCCGCGGTTGTCGACCAGCATGCGGCGCCACTTGCGCGAATCGAAGGTCGTGAACGACTCGTACTTGAGCTTCGTCGCCTTGGCCGCCGGGCCGACCTTGGCCTCGAACGTGTCGTGGATCCAGAAGCCATCGAGGTCGGACTTCGTCTTGAGCGTCGCGGTCATCGGCTGCGCGGCGGGGTCGGTACCCAGGGTGGCGGTTCCGCTGCACTTCCAGGACCCCGAGACCAGCTTCAGTAGGTCGGTGACTTCCTGCGGGATCTTGGCATCGGCGTTCGCTACCCCTCCCATCACCAGCAACACCAGGAACGTCTTCATCCCGGCACTATACGGCGAGTAAAAACTCGTGGAAACCTGTGGAGGTTCCGTGAGTCTCATAGACGTGCCTCTCCGTTCGCTCGTGCTCCTCACCGCGCTCGCTGCGTGTGGTCCGCCACCACGCGGCCCCGTGAGCCCGCCCGATCCGAAGGCCGGCGGGCCGGCGGACGCCGTCGTGAACAAGCACGAGCCCGCCACGGAGACCCCGCCGCAGAAGCCGCTGCTCTCGATCGCATGGGACACGGTGCCACTCGCGACCGACGCGGATGCGAACGCCGTGTGGAAGCAGATCGCCGTCACCGGTGACGACTGGGAGGCAAAGCTCGACGAGATCCCGGTCGCGCAGGCCAGCCCGCTCGCGATCGCGCTGCTTCACGGTGGCAACTTCACGTGCGTGCCGCCGCAGCCGCCCAAGGACTGCGCCGGCCTTGTTCTCGATGTCGATGGCCCGGCACCGACGGCGACCATGGCGGATCCGTGCCTGCGCCGGTTACTCGCGCTGTGGTCGATCGGCGCCCTCGACGACGACGAGGTGCCGAAGGTGATGGACTCGCTGCGCGCGATCGCGGCGATCCCGCCGCCGGAGTCGCAGCTCGTGGCCGCGGCGATCCAGGCGGTGCCCGAGACGGACTCCGATCACCGGCTCGAGCTGCTGGCGATCGCGTTCAAGGCCGGTCAACGCGATCTCGCAAACGGCCATGTCGGCTCGCTCGACGAGGCGCACCTGATCACGGCGGTCCAGCAGCACCACATCGATGGCGCGCTCGACGTACTGGCAGCCGAGACCCACCGCGCCGTGTTCCTCGCCGCGATCACCGACGACGCCCTCGCCCCCAAGGCACGCGCCGAGGCGATCTCCGAGCTGGTGTCCACCGACCAGAAGCTGCCGAAGGACGTGACGACAGCCCTGGCCACCGCGGTGAAGTCGAAGGATTGCTTCGTCGCCGCCGCCGCCGCCCGCGCGCTCGAGCTGCGCGGCGACAAGCGGTTCGTCCCGAAGCGCCCGCGCACCACCTCGTCCGACGTGATGATGCGCGAGCTCTGCATCCTCGCCAGCTACGAGCGGATCCAGGCGAACGACGAGTCGTCGCTGCTGCCGGGGTTCGTGCCGGCGAAGGGCCTCGAGCACGTCAAGATCGCGTTCGATGCGCTGTCCGAGGTCGATACCGATGGCGATGGCGATCCCCGGACCGAGCGCACGGTGACGCTCATCCCGAAGGCCGAGCTCGTCGTGCCCGAGGTCGACGACATGGTCCGCGCGTTCCGCCACTGCAAGGGCACCACATGCAGCTCCGATGACCGCGACTTCCGGTTCGGCCTGAAGCTGGTCGGCGGCGAGCTCTGGCTGGCCTCGATCGAGCTGGTCGATCGGCCGCCGTGCCCTGGCCACTAAGCTCAGCGATTCTCCGTCGTTGACCGCCCGACATGGATCTTGCCCATGGCTATGGCACCATCGTGGACGTGACCCGCTTCATCCTCGCGATCGCCATGGCCGTCCTCGTCTCGAGCGCAGGCAGTGCCGACGCGCAGGCGTTCAAGCCGAAGAAGTCCACCCCCGCGAAGGGCGCTGCCCCCGCGAAGAAGTCGACGACCGCAGCGAAGAAGGCGCCCGCAGCGAAGAGCCGCGTGGTGACCTCCTCGAAGCCGGCGAAGAAGCGCGCCTCGCGCGCCGCGGCGACGTCGGGTCGTCCCGATGATCTGACGCCGGATGACGAGCCGAACACCAGCAAGAGCGCTTCGAAGGACGAGGACTACGTTCTGATCGAAGACGACGACGAGTAGCGATGCGCGCAGTGTGATCCGAACGCCTGTTCAGGTCGGACGTGTAGGCCGTCGCTCGTCGGAGATCGAAGAGATCCGGAGTAGCTCCAAAAAATTGCCCGGGTGATCTGCACATGCGTATTTGCAGACCATGGATCGATCCCGGCGGGGGACCAAAGACGGGACGCCCACGCCTGTTCCCGCGGCCTCCCGGCTGACGGTTCGCGGCAAGAAGAACCGCCGCCGCCCGGGATCTGTCTGGTCGCGGCTGCCCCGGCCGCGCGCGATCGCGGATGCGTGCGGTCGCGAGGTCCGGCGGTCGCTCCCGGTGCTCGCAGCGACGGCGGGGATCACCGTGATCGGCATCGGCGCCTGGGCCAGTTACCGGTTCGTCACCACCTCGGACCGGTTCGCGATCACCTCGATCGAGGTCACGGGCGAGACCCACCTGAGCGCGGATCAGATCCGCGCGGTCCTCCCCGTGAAGCTCGGCGACAACGTGTTCGCCACGAACCTCGGTCGGGTCGCTGATGCGCTGCGCGGCACGCCGTGGATCGCCACCGCCTCGGTCCACCGCATCCTGCCGCACACGCTCGTCGTCGAAGTCACCGAGCACGCCCCGGTGGCGATGGTCGATCTGGGCGAGCTCTACCTCGTCGACTCGACCGGCAACCCATTCAAGCGCGCGCAGCTCGAGTTCGGCGACGGCGCGAACCTCCCCGTGATCACGGGCATCGACCGCGCGACCTACGAAGCCCAGCCCGGGCCCACCGCCGCCACGATCATCGCCACGCTCACGGCGCTCGTGACGTGGCGCCAGGAGCCGTCTCGCCCCGCGATCGGCGAGCTCCACCTCGATGCCCAGCACGCGCTCACGCTGCGCACGTACGAGCACGCGACCGCGATCCAGCTCGGGCCGCTCGGCCCGGACCTGCCGGTGCGCATGCACACCTTCGACGCTGCGTGGGCAGAGCTCTCCGAGCCCGAACGCCTCCGCGCCCGCGCGATCCATGTCGACGCGCGCATCGACCAAGTCACCGTCGCTCTGAACACGCTCCCGAAGGACTGAAGCACCCACCATGGCCAAGACCAAGAACAGCGAGATCATCGTCGGCCTCGACATCGGTACCACCAAGATCGCCTGCATCGTCGGCGAGGTGACCGAGGACGATGGTGTGGACATCATCGGGATCGGAACCGCCCCGTCCAAGGGCATGCGCCGCGGCAACGTCGTCAACATCGACGCCACGGTGCAGTCGATCCGCGCCGCGGTCGACGAGGCGGAGAACATGGCTGGCTGCGAGATCTCGAGCGTGTACGCCGCGATCTCGGGCCCGAACGTCCGCGGCATCAACAACAACGGCATCGTCGCGATCAAGGACAAGGAGATCCGCGCGAACGACATCGCGCGCGTCCTCGAGCAGGCGAAGGCCGTCGCGATCCCGATGGACCGCGAGGTACTCCACGTCCTGCCGCAGCAGTACCTGGTCGATGATCAGGACGGCATCCGCGATCCGCTCGGCATGGCCGGCGTGCGCCTCGAGGCGAAGGTCCACATCGTGACGTCGCTGGTATCCTCGGTGCAGAACGTCATTCGCTGCGCGAACCGCTGCAACCTGCAGGTCGCCGACATCGTGCTCGAGTCCCTGGCCGCCTCGCAGGCGTGTCTCGAGGACGACGAGAAGGAGCTCGGCGTCGCCCTCGTCGATATCGGCGGCGGCACGTGCGACATCATGGTCTACGCCGACGGTGCGATCGTGCACACCAGCGTGATCGAGCTCGGCGGAGAGCGCGTCACCAACGACATCGCCACCCTGCTCCGTACGCCCCTCGAGGCCGCCGAGAAGCTGAAGCGCAAGTACGGCTGCGCGTGGCGCGAGCTCGTCGAGACCGGCGAGATGATGGAGGTCCCGTCGACCGGTGGACGCGGCGCGCGCACGATGCCGCGCCACAAGCTCGTCGAGGTCATCGAGCCCCGCATCGAGGAGATCTTCGAGTACGTGAAGAAGGACCTGATCCGATCGGGCTACTACGACGCGCTCGCGGCGGGCGTGGTGCTGACCGGCGGCGCGACCGTGATGGAGGGCGTGGCCGAGATCGCCGAGCAGGTGCTCAGCGTGCCGACGCGGCGCGCTTCGCCGCTGCGTATCGGTGGCCTCGTCGACGTGGTTCGCTCGCCGAGCTACTCGACCGGCGTTGGCCTCGTGATGTTCGGCGCCGAGCAGGGCCGCAGCGTTCAGCTGCCGAGCCGCGGCGAGGATCGCCCCGGCATGTTCAAGCGCGCCTGGAGCCGCCTCGCGGAGATGTTCTGATGGCTGACTCGCGAGCGCTCCTGCGGCCCGCCCAGCTGCTCCTGCTGGTCAAGGAGCTGCGCAAGGCGGAGGGATCCGCCGAGCCCGTGGACTCCGAATCGCCGCTCGAGGCGGTCGAGGTATTCGAGCGCGAGCACGGCTCCGGTCAGATCCTCGGCGGCTGAGCCCACGAAGCGGTGTAGGTTCGGCGCATGGTGCGTGCGTCGCTGATCCTCGGGCTGTTCGTGGCGAGCGTGGCAATGGCCGCGCCCGCGG
This sequence comes from Haliangiales bacterium, assembly GCA_038206055.1. Lineage (GTDB taxonomy): Bacteria > Myxococcota_A > Polyangia > Haliangiales > Haliangiaceae > JABFXX01. The sequence goes on along the minus strand of JBBRBG010000012.1, from coordinate 22,350 downwards.
CGTGGACGCTGCCTCCGCTGCCGGCGGACTGGAAAGACGCCACCGCCGAGATGATGAAGCAGCCGGCGATGGAGGCCCAGAAGAACACCATCATCAAGGCCGGCGGAACGTTCGAACCCGCGATCTACATGAGCGACGCCGGCGGCGGGATCATCGTGCTCACCTCGGTGTTCGGCGGCGCGTCCACGGTGATGGCCGAGCTCAATTCGTTCATGGAAGGCTCGCGCAAGCGCACGGTCCAGAACGGGCGCGAGATCTCGTGGAACCTCGAGAGCACCGAGACGATGCTGATCGGCACGCAGCGGATCGTGATCCAGGACGTCGAGGCCACGAGCAAGACGTACATCGGGTACCTCGACAACGATGACATGCGTGCGATCGTATTCATCTGCTACGGCACCGACGAGGTGTGCGGCCCGCTGCTCGCCAAGGTCACGGTCAACTCCGCCGGCATGCAGCGGCTCGGCGACCTCGACCTCAACAAGAAGAAGCTGACGCCTGCCAGGATCGGATGGATCGTCGGCGCGATCGCGACGCTGATCTTCGTCCTCGCCGCGCTGTGGAAGCGGCGGCCGCGCGCTCCGAAGTGAGCTACTGGCAGAGCGGCAACGCCGGCCCGCTGTAGATCGTCCCCGTGGCCGGATCGATCTGCGCGGTGCCTGCCGGGTGGTCGAGCACGACGAGGATTCGATCGAACCACGCCGTCGCCATGGCCACGCGCCCCGGTAGGTTGAACGACGGCCCCGTGGACATTCCGGCGGCGTTCACCACGGTGAGCTTCGCGTCGTGAAACACCACCGCACTCTTCGCGTCGATCACGGTCAGATCCCACCCCGGTTCACCGACGGGCATGACCTGCCCCGAGAGCGTGTCGTGGAGCATCCAAGCGCCTCCCTCCGCGGTGCGCGAGAGGACCCGGGCGTCGCCGACAAACCGCGCCTCGTTGATCGAACCGGTCGTCGGGAAGCTCGCGATCAGCGTCTTGGTCTTGGGCTCCCAGGTCTCCATCCGGTCGACGAGGAATGCGGTCAACCGCTTGTGGCTCGCACTCGCGGCGAGCGTCGGGGACAGCGACGGGCCGGTCCAGGTCGCCGGGACCGGCATCTCGACGCACCGGCCGTGCCCACCCCGATCGCACACGGTCACCACCTTCGCATCGCTGAGGCTGACCTCCGCGACGAGGGCATCCGCGGCGGCTCGCCGAGCGCTCTCCGTGGTGTCGTGATCCGCGGGACCCGTCGCCTTGCCCTCGCGATCGAGCGCGAGGCACCGCTCGCCCCAGCACGCGTGCGCCGTGATCCCTTCGATTGCAGCGATACCCGTGCCTGTGGAGGAGATCTCTCCTGGCAGACACGGCGCGGAAGCGACCGGTGCCGATTTCTTCGACGAGCACGCTGCGACGAGGAGTAACGCGAATCGAGCTGTGCTCATCGAACCCACATCGTTCGCTGAAAAATGCCCGGACGTGGCGAGACTGCAACAAAAAGTTGCCCCCCCTCTATGGTCACTTTCATATGGGGTCCATGGCACTCATCGAATTCGACGACGTCAGTCACGCAAAGATCCTCGTCATCGGAGTGGGCGGCGGCGGAGGGAACGCGGTCAACACGATGATCAGCGGCAACCTCGATGGCGTCGAGTTCGTCGTGGCAAACACGGACCTCCAGGCCCTCGAGGCCAACATGGCCCCCCACAAGATCCCCCTGGGCAGCTCGCTGACCAAGGGCCTCGGCGCCGGCGCGAACCCCGAGGTGGGTCGCCGCTCGGCCGAGGAGTCGATGCAGCAGATCGCCGATCTGATCTCCGGCGCCGACATGGTGTTCGTCACCGCCGGCATGGGCGGTGGCACCGGCACGGGCGCTGCCCCGGTGATCGCTCAGATCGCCCGCGACTGCGGCGCGCTGACGGTCGGCGTGGTGACCAAGCCGTTCGGATTCGAAGGCAAGAAGCGCGCGAAGCAGGCCGTTGAGGGCATCGAGCGCCTGAGCGCCGCCGTCGACACCCTGCTCGTCATCCCGAACAACCGCCTCCTCGCGCTGGTCGGCGCGCAGACCTCGATGGTCGAGGCGTTCCGCAAGGCGGACTCGGTGCTCCTCAACGCGGTCCAGGGCATCAGCGATCTGATGACCGTGCCCGGCCTCGTCAACGTCGATTTCGCCGACGTCCGCACGATCATGAAGGACATGGGCCGCGCGCTCATGGGCTCCGGCATCGGTACCGGCAAGCGCCGCGCGCAGGAAGCCGCGGAGATGGCCATCAGCTCGCCGCTCCTCGAGGACGTCAACATCGAGGGCGCGACCGGCATCCTGATCAACATCACCGGCGGCCCGGACCTCACGCTGCACGAGGTCAACGAGGCGTCGTCGCTGATCGAGGCGGCGGCCCACGAGGATGCGAACATCATCTTTGGCTCGGTGATCGATCCGAACCTCTCCGAGGAGATCCGCATCACCGTGATCGCGACCGGCTTCGACCGCGATACGAAGACCCAGATGCTCGTCCCCGAGACCAAGGCGCCGGTCCAGGCCGCGCCGATGGGCGGCGGTCGTCGCCTCTCGGCCTCGCAGATCCAGCTCCCGTACGATGTCTCGACGCAGATCACGAAGGAGTACCCGGCGCCCGTTCCGCCGGCGCGGATGGCTCGCCCGTCGGTGCAGGTGATGGAAGAGCCCGATATCGACGTCGAGTGGGACGAGCGCGAAGGCATGCACGAGGCCGCCGCGGTCGAGCGCGCGCTGAGCGAGCTCTCGAACCCGATCCCCGGCGATGCGTCGCTGCTCGCCTCCGGCTCCGGCCCGGCTCCTGTCGAGGGAGCGCCGCTGGTGCAGCCCGACCGCAAGCGCGCGCAGTCGCGCCCGAGCATGAAGGCCGTGCTCTCCGGCGAGATCGATACCGACAACGAGCTCGACGTTCCGGCGTTCATTCGCCGCCACGGCGCGCACTCGTAAGCGATCAGGAGCCCGGCGCCACCAGGCGCGCGCATCACCCGGTGCGAGGGCTGGTGAAGACTCTCCCTAGGTCGCTGACCTCACCTCAGCGGCGACCCGAGGCCCCCATTCTGGGGCCTTTGGCGTTTTCGGGATGGGACAGTGAGTTCACGCCCGAGCGCTCGTCCTCGCGCCCACTCAATGCGATGCACGGGCATGCGAAGCATTCTCCCCGCCACGATCCTCGGCCTCCTCGTCGGTCTCGGCACCGCCGTTGCGCAGCCTGCACCCGCCGCCCAGAAGAAGAGCGCCCCGCCGGTCGCCGCCAAGACGCAGGTCACGTGGTATGGCCACGCCGCATTCAAGATCGAGACGCCGAGCGGCAAGACGCTCCTCGTAGATCCCTGGCTGACGAATCCGTCGAACCCGACCGGCAAGGACGACGTCAAGAACACGAAGGCGGACCTGATCCTCGTCACGCACGGCCACTTCGATCACATCGGCGACGCGACCGACATCGCGAAGCGCACGAAGGCCAAGCTCGTCGCGACGTTCGATCTCGGCAACTCGATCGTCGCCGCCGGCTTTCCGAAGGATCAGTACAGCATGGATACGGGCGGCAACTTCGGCGGCACGCTCACCGTGCTCGACGGCGAGGTCATGATCACGTTCGTGCCGGCCGTCCACAGCTCGAACGTCGGCGATGCTCCGAACACCAAGCCCGGCGGCAATCCGGGCGGCTTCGTGATCGCCATCAAGGGTGGGCCGACGCTCTATCACACGGGCGATACCGACGTGTTCGGCGACATGGCGCTGATCGGAAAGTTCGCCAAGATCGATCTGATGCTCGCCTGCATCGGCGGGCATTTCACGATGGGGCCGGATCGCGCGGCCGAAGCGGTGAAGCTTGTCAAGCCGAAGCAGGTCGCCGGCATGCACTTCGGGACGTTCCCGGCGCTCGATGGCACGCCCGCTGCGTTCGCGGCTGCGCTCAAGAAGTCCGGCGCCGGAGCAAAGTTCGTCGAGCTGAAGATCGGAACGCCGATCAGCCTCTAGTTACTCGGGCTGCGGCTGCTGCGCGCACTGCACGTCGGGGACGCACTCGCCCTGCTTCGACGAGCACTCCATCCGACCGCCGTTCTCGTAGGCCGGCTTGCCGTCATCGGCGGCGATCGGGTTGGACTTGCAGCAACACGTCTCGCTCGCGCTATCGGAGCCCTCGGTGGTTCCCGGCTCGACCTTCTTCTTCGTCGGTCCGCTGCAGGCGACGATGGTGACCGTGAGGGTGGCGGCGGCGACGAGCGAGGCGAAGATGCGCATGGCTCGTCCTACCACGGCTCGGGGTCCTACCAGGTGACCGAGAGGCTCGACTGGAACAGCATCGAGCGATCCGTGTACGTGCTCGCCGCCATCATCGGCGCCGGGCGGCAGCTCGAGCCACCGCGGCAGATCGAGGCCAAGCCCTGCTCGTGCGGCGCGAACGACATGCGCCAGCCGAGGAACCAACCGATGCGACGCGGGAACCCGATCGGCTCCTGGAGCCGGTGATCGAGCTCGACGCCAAACCCGGCGAGACCCTCGGCGTGCTTGCTGTCATCGGGAACCACGCGGTCGGCTTGATTGTAGCCGGGGCGAAACCAGCGGTTCCACGCCACGCCGGCGCCGCCCTCGACATAGATCGAGAGCAGCGAGTTGCCGCCGACGATCGAGGAGCCGAGCCGGATCACATCGAACCGGGCGATCACGCCGAGGCGGTGGCCATCGCCGAGCGCGAGGCTCGACGCACCGCGCTCCTGGAACTGCAGATACGCGTACTCGCTCTCGACGGCGAGCCGGCCCCAGCGCTGGCCGATCGCGGACACGAGCCCGAGCGCCGTGGCATCGAGACGCTCCGTGTGGACGGTGCCGACCGCGGTGCCGAGCCGCGCCGTCGTCCCGTACGTGAGGTGGGGCGCCATCGGGTTCTCGACGTAGTCGCTACGTGCCGGGTCGGCCCATGCGACACCGGATCCTGTGAATCCCAGGCACACGAGCACGGGCACGAGCCGCGAGATCGATGACTTCTCCCTCACAGCGAGGAGGCGGTGCAGATCACGTACCGACGGGGTTCGTCGCGAGACTCGCGTCGAGCGCACGGCGCATCGCGTCGAGCGGCGCGGGCACCGACAGCCACGTCGTGAATGCCCGCGCGCCCTGGTGGACGAGCATCGCGCGCCCATCCAGCGTGGAATAGCCCGCCGCCTTTGCCCGTTCGAGGAGGATCGAAGGCCGGTGGTAGATCAGCGTGGACACCCACGCTCCCTCCGGCAGGACATCGATCGGGATCGCCTCGACCTGCACGGCCTCGTCGGCACCGAGGCTGATCGACGTGCAATCGACGACGAGATCCGCGCGCGATAGACAGTCGCGAAGCTGTTCGGGAGTCCACGGCCACGCGCGCGCCCAGGTCACCTTCTCGGGTCGCCGCGCGACCACCTCGATCGCGCGCCCGCCGCGCAGCGCGTACGCCACCGCGCGTGCCGCGCCACCCGCGCCGAGTAGCACGGCGCGCTTGCCCTTTGGCTCGTAGCCGGCCTCGACGAGCCCGTCGAGGAACCCGCTCTCATCGGTGTTGTGGCCGGTCAGTCGCTTCGGATCGTCCGCGTCGCCGAACTGCAGGCAGTTGACCGCGCCGATCGCCTTCGCGGCCGGCGTCAGCTCGTCGCACAGCGCGGCCGCGGAGATCTTGTGCGGGATGGTGACGCTCGCGCCGAGGCAGTGGCCCGCACGGAGCCCGGCAATCACGGCCGCGAAGTCCTCGGGGCGCACCGCGATCGGAACCATCACGGCATCGACGCCGAGCTCGGCGTACGCCGCGTTCAATATCTGCGGGCTGCGCGAGTGATCGACCGGCCAGCCGAGCACCGCGGTGAGTCGCGTGGCGCCGGTGATCACGAGTCCGCCTCGTCGACGGTGACCGCGATGCTGCCGTGCGCGACCTTCACGGTGAGACGGTCGCCGGCGGTCACCGCACTCGCGGCGCGCACGATCTCATCGCCCCTCGAGACCATCGCGTAGCCGCGATCGAGCACCGCGAGCGGTGACAGCGCGTGGAGCTGCGCCGCGAGCCGGCCGAGCTCTGCGCGGCGCCGATCGAGCGTGCGCCGGATCGCAGCTTCGCCACGCGAGACGAGCTTTGCGTGATCCTGACGACCGCGCGCGATCCGCGGGCCCGGATGGGTGGCGAGCAATCGGCGCTCGAGCTCGGCAAGCTGGCCGTGGCGCGCCTGCAACCGCGCGCGCGGATGTAACGCGGCGAGCCGCTGCTGGAGCTGGTGGAGCTGCGACCGCGTCGACGACAGCGCTCGCTCCCCCCGGTTGTGCAGCGCGGACGTGGCCCGATCGAGGTCCTGCCGGGCACGATCGAGCAGGTGGTGGATCTCGCGATCGAGCCGGCGGCGCTCCTTCGTCAGCACGTCGGAGATCGCCGCACCGTCGGCAACGGCGAGCTCGGCGGCGGCCGTCGGTGTCGACGCGCGCGCATCCGCGGCCAGATCGGAGAGCGAGAGGTCCGTCTCGTGACCCACGGCGCTGATCACGGGCACCGGGCAGCGCGAGATCGTGCGCACCACGCGCTCGTGGTTGAACGCCGAGAGATCCGTCGCTGCACCGCCGCCGCGCCCGATGATCAGCACGTCGATGCCGGCGCGCACGACCATCGCCATGCCGTTGACGAGCTGGTTAGGCGCATTCGGCCCCTGCACCGCGCAGTCCGCGATCAGGATCGGGGTCGGGAACCGGCGCTGGACCGTGCGGATGATGTCGTGCACCGCGGCGCCGGTCCGCGAGGTCACCACGCCGATCCGCTTCGGGAACCGCGGCAGCGGTCGCTTCTTGTCGGCGGCGAACATGCCCTCGGCGGCGAGCTTGGCCTTGAGCTGCTCGAGTGCGAGCGCTTCCGCGCCGAGACCCGCCGGCTCCGCGAAGTCGGCGTAGAGCTGAAGCTTGCCGTCGCGGTCGTAGACGCCGAGTCGCCCGCGCACGCGCAGCCGCTGGCCGGCCTCGAGCGTGAATCGGAGGCGCTGGGCATCCCGGCCCCACATCACGGCGGGCAGGACGCAGTCCTTGTCGCGAACCGAGAAGTAGAGGTGCCCGGAGGCCGGCTGAGACACCTGCGTCACCTCGCCTTCGAGCCACAGGAGCCCCAGCTCCTCGACCACGCGGCCGGCGAGCCGCACCACCTCCGCCACCCCAAACGGGCGCTCGCGACTGCTCGTCGGCGGCTCGGAAGTGCCCACGGCGCCAACGTAACTCGATTCCCCGCAACCTGGGTGGGTGGCGCGTTGTCGATCCCCACGATAGGATGCCGATCGCTTCCGCCATGGCAGAGTCCACGTCAGTCGAGGAACCCGGCGCGCCGATCGCGCGAGACGCGGTTGATCCCGATCTGATCAAGCTGAAGCGCGCGCCCGCGAAGGTCGGCGTCATCACCGCCCTCGGCGTGGTGTTCCTGTGCGCCGTCTTCCTGATGCGCCTCAACGGCGACCGCAAGTTCGCGGGCAGCGGTGACCCGGCGAAGGTCACGGTCGAGCAGATCCTGGCCGGCGACGTCGGCACGGACCGGTACGTCACGGTCGATGCCGAGCCGCTGATGTCCCACGCGATCCGCACCAGCGTGCAGAAGGGCGGTCTCGGACTCCGCGTCGCTCCGGTGCGCGGCAGCGGCGAGAAGCTGTGGCTCGTGATCGATGGCAACGGCTGGGATCAGCCGGTCACCACGGCGTTCGTCGGCCGTATCCGCTCGCTCGATGCGCTCCCGTTCGCGAAAGCGATCAGCGCGTACGCGGTGGAACATCCGCGCCCGATGTTCGCCACGGCCGCCGCCACGCGCGCCGGCTTCGCGAGCGGCAAGGTCGCCATGGTCTCCGGCGAGACGGTGGCCGTCGGCGATCCTGATGACGTCGCGCTCGACGTTGTCGATCCGAACAGTGCGCTGATCGTGGCCGCGCTCAACGAGCGCCTGCCCACCGCCGATGCCTGGACCGCTGCGTTGATCGCGGCCGGGATCACGGCTGGGCCTGCGATCCCGCCGCCAACCGGCGTCTCGGATCAGATCCGCTACGAGGTGAAGGGCGCCGGCGCCGTTGGTACCACCACCACGAAGCTCGAAGCCGCGAAGCTGTGGGCCGCCCGCGTCGAGCTCGTCACGCATCACTACAAGACCACGTGGAGCGCGATGAAGGCATCGACCGGCGCGGGCTTCACCGTCGCGCCCGGCGTCACCATCCCCGACGCGGACCTCGATCTGATCGGCATCTACTCGTCGCGCGGCATCCCCGACAGCGCTTACGCGTTGACGTCAGGCGAGAAGCCCGCGGACTACTGGTACGTACTGCCGATCTCGATCGCCCTCGGTCTGATCGGCCTGTTGTTCCTGTGGGCCCTCGTCCGCGCCGTCAAGCGCGACATCCTGCCGACCCGCGCAGCGACCTGAGATACGCTCCGCGCAGGTGGCGGAGGATCCCAAGGCGGTTGCGAACACGACGGTCGACGGGCGACCGACGCCGCTCGATCCAGAGACGGTGCCCGGCACGATGCAGATGCCGGCCGGGTATACGCCCGCCGACTCGATGGCGCCGGCGATGGCCACGGTCCGCGGCGACGACGCGCCGGTGACCACCGCACCGCCCGCAATGCCGCCGGCGCGCTACCAGCTCGGCGAGGAGATCGCGCGCGGTGGCATGGGCCGCGTCGTCGAGGCGACCGATACCACGCTCGGGCGCGTGGTCGCGCTCAAGGAAGCGCTGTCGCTCGATCCCGATTCGCTGCGGCGGTTCGCACGCGAGACGCGGATCACCGCGCGGCTCGAGCACCCGGCGATCGTCCCGGTCCACGACGCGGGCATCGGCCCGAACGGCGCGCCGTACTACGTGATGCGCAAGATCGGGGGCAAGCCGCTCGAGAAGTTCGTCGCCACCGGCGAGACGCTCGAGTCGCGGCTCGCACTGGTGCCGCACATGGTCGCCGCGGCGAACGCGATCGCTCACGCACACGAGCGGGGCATCGTGCACCGCGACATCAAGCCATCGAACATCCTCGTCGGTGATCTCGGCGAGGTCATCGTGATCGACTGGGGCCTCGCGAAGGTGATCGACGAGGTCGAGGACGAGGTTGGTGGGCCGGTGCTGGTCGATCTCGACGACAATCTGAAGACCCGCGCCGGCATCGTCTACGGCACACCCGGGTTCATGGCGCCCGAGCAGCTGCGCGGGCGCCCCGTGGATGCGCGCTGTGATGTCTACGCGCTCGGAGCCACGCTGTACCACCTGCTGTCGCGGAAGCCGCCGCACCACGCGCTGACCGCCGACGCGATGATGAAGGCCGCGGTCAACGCACCGCCCACACCGATCGGCGAGCTCGTCTCGGGCGTCCCGCCGGAGCTGTCGACGATCATCGACAAGGCGCTCGCCCACGATCCCGACGAGCGCTACCAGGACGCGCGCGCGCTCGCCGAGGATCTCAATCGGTTCCTCACCGGTCAGCTGGTCGCATCGCATCACTACACGCCGCGCGAGCTGGTCACCCGGTTCATCAAGAAGCACAAGGTGCCGGTGGTCGCCGTCGCCCTCGCGACGTTCGCGCTGGTCGTCGGCGGCTGGGTCGCGTACCTGAAGGTCGCGAACGAGCGCGATCGCGCGGATGCCTCCGCCGCCGAGGCGCTCCGCGACAAGGAGACTGCCGAGCTGCAGAAGGCGCTCGCCGAGCAGCGGAACGAGAAGCTGACGCTCAGCCAGGCGTGGATCATCACCGATACGAACCCCACGCTCGCGATCGCGATGGTCAAGCCGCTCGCGGAGAAGCACTGGCGCGAAGTGCGCTCGATCGGCGCGGCCGCGCGCGCGGGGGGCGTCGCGTGGAGCTTGCCCGCGTCGCCGACGATGGCGTCCCTGGAGATGAGCAGCGACGGGACCCTTGCGCTTGGCGCCGGCGATGACGGCGTGGTGAGGCTCTACGATCTCGGCAAGCGCACGGCGCAGACGATCGCCGAGACCGGCACTACGGTGCTCGCGCGGTTCGCCGATCAGGAACGCAAGATCGTGCTGTGGAACGGCACCAAGCTGACGGTGATCGATCGGCTCGGCAGCGGGCGCCGGGACCTCACGGTTCCGACGCCGATCCACGATCTCGAGCTCGTCGGCATCACGGCATACTGGACGGACACCGCGGGCGGTTTCTGGCAGCTCGATCTCGCCGGAACGCAGCCGCTCCAGATCGCGCAGGACGAGAAGATCATCGAGATCGCACCGTCCCCCGATGGCCGGTGGATCGCGCTGTGGGGCGAGACCGATCTCCTGTTGCTCGATCGCACGCAGACCGCCAAGCCGCCGTGGAATGTCGCGTTCGGCCGGACCAAAGGCATCGACTGGGCCGCCGACTCGAGCCACCTCGCCGCGCTGGTCGAGGACGTCGCGTACGACGTGGAGATGTCCCCCGTCCCCTTGATCGTTCGCCGGCTCACCGTCGGCGAGCGGTTCTTCGTCGCGTACGGCAACGAGCAGCTGTTCACGATCGGCCCCACCGGCGTGGCGATCGTGTCGCGCGATCTCACGAAGCCACGACGCCAGCTCGTCGGTCGGCCGGTCGGCCTCGGCGAGGCGCGCGACCACACGATGATCGCGGCGAGCGAGGAGGGCATCGCCGTGCTGTCGCCGCGTGGTGACCACTACATCGGAATTCCAACCGGCCGGCTGTCGCGGCTCGCGGTGTCCTCGAGCTCGCCGTATGTCCTCGGCGCGATCGACGAGCGCCTGCTCGTGTGGAACCTCGATGACATCCAGCCGATGAAGGTCGCCGACCATCCGGCGACCGCCACGCTCGTCGGGAGCTCCGCCGTGATCGCGACGTACATCGATGCGCCTGCGCAGTGGATCGATCTCGCAACCGGCAAGACGAAGACGCTCGGGCAGTGGCCGGCGATCACCAGCTCGGCGAGCGCCCCCGGCGGCCAGCTCGCTGCGATCGTCGATCTCGCGCACCACGCGAAGCTGGTGTCGCCCGGCGCGGAGCCGAAGGACCTCGAGGGCGTAGCCGACATGATCGGCTTCGCGTCGGCTCACGAGCTCCTGCTCGGCTCGTTCAGCGGAACGCTCGTCGTGCACGACACGACGACCGGCAAGACCTCGACGCTGCTCGAGCGCAAGGTCGATCTCATCGGCATCGCGTGGAGCCGCAACGACCCGGCCTGGGTCTGCGCGATCTACAAGGATCTCACGCTGTGGCGCACGCGGCTCGGTGGCGAGTCGCAGTCCACGCGTCTGCCGCGCAAGCCGAACAGCTCGCTGTTCATCGAGCCCGACGGCACCGTGCTGTTCGCGGTCGGTGCCGAGGTGATGGCGTGGACCACCGACGACACGATCGTCCAGCACGCCGTGCTCCCGCAACCGATCATCGAGCTCGGCACCACCGGCACCGCGAAGCTGGTCGCGTTCACCGAGGCGGGGGCCGCGTACCTGATCGACCTCGAGCACCAGAGCGCCGTCACCGATATCGATCGCGCGCTCGGTCCGACGAAGGCGGTGATGGCTGCGGATACCGGCACGATGGTGGTCGAGGAGCGCGGCGAGCTGTGGATCGTCGAACCGCTGATCGATCACAAGAAGTGGATCCTCGCGAACCCGCCGGGACTCGCACTGACCAATCCTCAGATCTCGAACGACGGCCGGCGGATCCTCGCGCAGACCTCCCAGAACCTCCTGGTCTGGACCCTCGACCAACCCCTGGGCCCCGAGGACACCGCGGCATGGCTCGACCGCATGTCGAACGCCACCACCGGCACCGGCTCGAAGAGCCTCGGCTGGCGCTGAGGATGCTACAACCAGCCTGGTGACGTCCCTGCGCCTGTACGACTCGATGCGCCGCCAGAAGGTGGCATTCGAACCGCTCCAGCCCGGCAAGGTCGGGGTGTACGTGTGTGGACCCACGCCGTACGCACCGGCGCATATCGGGCACGCCTACTCGGCGATCTCGTTCGATACCATCCGCCGCGGCCTGCGGTTCCTCGGCTTCGACGTCCTCTATGTCCGCAACATCACGGACGTCGAGGACAAGATCATCAAGGCCGCGAACGAGGCCGGCGAGGATCCGATGGCGCTCGCGGCGCGGTTCACCGATGCCTACAACTTCGACATGGCGCGGTTCAACGTGATGGCGCCCGATGTCGAGCCGAAGGTGTCGACCCACATCCCCGAGATCATTACGCTGATCGAGACGCTCGTCGGCAACGGCTCCGCGTACGCCGTCGACGGTGACGTGTACTTCGCGTGCGAGACGTTCAAGCCGTACGGCAACCTCAGCGGTCAATCTCTCGAGGATCTCCGCGCCGGGGCGAGCGACCGCGCGCTCGTCGAAAAGCACAAGAGGTCGCCGGCGGACTTTGCCCTGTGGAAGGCGGCGAAGCCGGGCGAGCCGTTCTGGGAGTCGCCGTGGGGCCAGGGCCGCCCGGGCTGGCACATCGAGTGCTCCGCGATGACCCACTCGCACCTCGGCGTCACGTTCGATATCCACGGCGGCGGCAAGGATCTGATCTTCCCGCACCACGAGAACGAGATCGCGCAGTCGCAGGGCGCGTACGGCACCGACACGTTCGCGCGCCACTGGATGCACAACGGCTTTCTGAACTTCAACGGCGTGAAGATGTCGAAGTCGATCGGCAACGTGTTCGGCTGCGATCACATCGCTGCGGTGGTCGGCGGCGAGGCACTACGGTTCTTCTGCGTCAAGCACCACTATCGCTCTCCGATCGAGTTCGAGGTCGAGGAGATCAAGAATGACGCCGGGGAGACGATCGACGTTCGGTTCCGCAGCCTCGAGGCGGCCGATCGCGACCTCGAGTACTTCTACATCACGCTGCAGAAGATCGACGCGTACATCGCGCAGGGCGGTGACGCAGGCGACGGCGCGGTGCAGCCCGAGGCCGAGAAGCTGATGCCGGCCACGCGCGAGGCGCTCGCCGACGACTTCAACTCGCCGAAGGTGATGGCCGCGATGCACGAGGCCGCCACGCTCGCGAACAAGCTGCTCGCCTCCGGCTCGGGCATCGACAAGCAGGTTCGCCGCCGCACACTCGCGCGGATCGGCACGGAGCTGCGCGCCGTCGGTGATGCGCTCGGCATCCTGTCGGCAAATCCCATGACGTACCTCGCCGAGCGCCGTGCTCGCCTGGTAGCGCGCAAGGGTGTGAATGTCGACAACGTCGCCGCGCTGATGGACGAACGGAAGACGGCACGCGCGGCGAAGGACTTCACCCGCAGCGACGCGATCCGCGCCGAGCTCATGGCGATCGGCGTCGAACTACTCGATACACCGCAGGGCACCGACTGGCGCGTCCACGACGACGCGAGCTGACATGGCAGACGATCCGAAGTCCCCCACCACCGCGCTCGTCCGCCCGATGATCGCGCGCGATCTCGACAAGGCCGGCAAGGGCCAGCTCGTCTACGTGGGCCGCGACGGCGAGGTCAAGGATCCGTCGGGCGTGCGAAGCCGGCAGATGGCGGCGTACCTCGCGTTCGGTGGCATCACGGCCGCCGGGGTCGCGCTCGCCGCGTCGTCGTTCCCCCTGCTCATCCCGTTCTACCTCGCGCTCGGCGGCCGCTTCATCGGCACGGTGCGCGCGGTCAAGAAGGTCAACGAGGCAAGCGTCGCGCTGTCGAACGGCGATTCGCTCGCCGGCCGCGCGCTCGCCGAGCCGGTGTCGCGTGCTTGGTGGGCGCCCGGCCGGGTGCGTGCGCTCGCCGAGCTCCGCGTCGCGATCGCCGATGCGCTCGATGGCAAGGGCGAGCAGGCGCTCCAGCGCGTGCGCAAGGCGCGCACCCGGTTGTCGCCGCGCCTGATCCAGCACCAGTTCTCGTACTACACGGAGATCAACCTCCTCACGTCGCTCGGCCAGACCAAGGAAGCGCGGATCATCCTCGATGCGCGCGGCGGCGTTCCGCAGGGCGAGGTGCTCAAGCTCTCGTACTGGATCGCCCAGATGCACGTCGGGGTCGCCGAGGGGAAGCTGGAGATCGACGACAGCGAGCTCTACGATCGGATGCGCAAAGGCCTGTCGATGACCGCGGGCCGCGACCTCCTCCTCCTGTGCGCCTGGGCGTACGCGGCACGCGGCGAGCACGACGACGCGAAGTTCGCGTGGAAAGAGGCGAAGAATCGCGAGGGCAGCCACCGTCTCGATATCGCGATGCCGAAGCTCGCCGAGTGGATGAAGACGTACCTCGAGGATCGGCCCGAGCTCGACATCCCGGACCCTGAAGAAGATCTCTAGGTCGTGGTGGACGGTGCGCTCGCGTCGTCCATCAGCATCTTGTCGAGGTCACCGCGCCGGTTGAGCGCGTTGAGCTCGTCGTAGCCGCCGATCGACTTCCCGTTGATGAAGATCTGCGGAACGGTCGTCCGTCCGCCGGTCTCCTCGACGAGCCATCGGCGCTTCTCCTGGTCGCCCGTGACGTCGATGTTCTCGTACTCGATACCCTTGGCGTCGAGTAGCCGCTCGGCGGCTGTGCAGTAGCCACACCAGCGGCGCGTGTACATCTTGACCTGCGCCATGCTCAACCGTAGCCGATCAAAACTGAGGGGCTACTTATCGTCCGCATCTTCGGAGAGGTACGCGAGGATGACCTCATCGAGGGATTTCTCCGAGATCAGTCCCTGACCAAAGCCGCGGCCTTCTTCCTCCCGAGCCTTGCGCACGCGAGGGGGGACGGCGGGCTTCGCCGGCGCACCGACGATCACCGCCGGCCGCGTCATCACCACGCCACCGCTGACGTTCGTGCGCGCAGCCGGCGAGCTCGACGCCGGTGACACGCGGGACGGCGTGGGCGTCCGTCCCGTCAGTCCATCAGGTGGCGGTTGCGACGGCGAGCTGACGCGCGGCACCTGGTGCGGCGCCGAGGGCGAGCGCGCGGCCACGGGCGGATTCGGCTGCGAGCCGGGCGTTCCCGTGCGCGGCTGTGGGATCGGCTGGGACGAGGGCGAGGACGTGCGCGGGGGGAGCACCGCGGGAACCGCCAACGGACGGCCCGGGCGCGACAGTCCCGCCGGGATCGGAAACGCTCCGGAACCGGTGCGCTCGCCCTTGATCAGATCGACGGGGAGCTTCGCGCTCGGTTTCTTGTGCTGGGCGTACTGGCCGGGGCGCTCCGAGCGCTCGCCCGGCGGCGGATCCACGGAGCCCGGCGGCGGGGCGTAGACCTCGACGGAGTCCGAGCGATCCTCGTTCGCGATCGGTCGCGACATCACCGCCGGTGGCGCGATCGCCTGGCGGGACGGCGGACGGGCGATCGGACGCACCGGTGGAAGTGCGGCGGCTCCGAGCGCGGGTACGCGCTCACCGGTCTTGCGCTCGGGCGTCGACGGCGGTGCCGACGGCATCGCGCCGATCGCACCGGGGACGCCGTCACTCTGGATATCGGTATCGTGTCTCGAGCGTGTGCGCGCTGCGAGCGGCTGATCGTCCTCGAGATCGAGCTTGATCGAGATCTCCGGCGCCGAATCGAGCTCGAGCATCTCCGTCTTCACCGTGGCGTTCACCGCGGCGCGGATCTCGTCGACATCGACATCGGGATCCGTCGGCGGATCGATCTCGTCGGGCAAAGGCGGCGGAGGCGGTGCGATCGAGCGCACCGAGCTCGGCCCGCTGCGGCGGTCCGCCGTCTGCGTGCGCGCCGAGGCTGGCGGCGAGGATGGGGTGGCCGTGCGCGGGATCGGCGGGGGCGTGGCCGTGCGCGCCACCACCGGTGGCGACTCCTCGATGGTGATCATCGGCTCGCTCGGCCGATCGCCGATCTCGTCGGGCTCGATCGGATCGAGCAGATCGAGCTCCTCGGTCCCGGGCCGCAAGATCGTGATCTCCGGAGCGCTCGCCCGCGGAACATCGGGGGACGGCGGGACCACCTCCGATGGCGGCGGAGGCACGGGAGTGGTGCGTGGGAGGAGTCCCTCCGTTCCGACGAGGTAGGCGTCGATCTTGTCGTCGAACGTCCCCTTCTTGAGATCCTTGAGGACGACCTTGTGCTGGGACTGCATGAGGCCCTTGATGGAATCCTCTGCGGAGCCGGCGTCATAGACGAGCTTGCGGCTCGAGATGATCACGCCCCCGTGGAACAGGTGCGTGAACAGGTGGGGGCTCAGCTGTCCCGAGTCCTCGGTCTGGACGTGAAAGACCAGCCCTCGATACAGGACGTTGTGGTTGTAGCCGAGGATGGGTGAACGCTTGGCCACCGCAGGCTTACGATATCACGGCCGTCCGGGAGGTGGGCTTGGCCCAGACCCCAGGCTTGTATTTCCGCCTGGGGGTTGGTACTCACTCCCTTCGGGCTTCAATCTCGAAGCTTATTGGAGGCCCCGCTCAGCGGGGTTAGCAAATCCTCGTGAGTGCAGCAGCGGAGTCGAAGTTCGTCGAGTTAGTGCGCGGTTGGTTGGTTTCCCTTCCCCACGATCTCAAGATCGCATTCGATGCGATGGACGACGAGAACCTCCCCCGCACGGTCCGCGAAGTCGCGGCCGGCGTGGTGGCCTATGTCGTTTCCCCCAACGACTTCATCGCGGATCGCAACGACGCTGTCGTTAGCTTCGCAGATGATGCTCTCCTCCTGCGTCTCGCGCTGACCAAGGCGCTGGGCACGGGAGAGGACGAGGACGCCTTTCGCGGGCGATTCCCCGAGCTCTTCGAGTCCCTCGACGAGAATCTTGCACTCTGCAAGACCATCATGGGCGAGCTCATGACCTGGCTCGAAGGCAAGGTCCCGACGCTGCCCAAGCTCGATTACAAGGGCAAGAAGGTCACGAAGTACCTCGACGACGAAGCCGCGCGCGAGCAGCTGTTCGACGACGGGTTGGTGTTCCGCACCGACTATCCTGTCGACGAGAAGACGATCACCGACAAGCTGAAGAAGGCGAGCACCATCACGGAAGTGATGAAGCGTCGCAAAGACGAAGAAGCTCGGCTCAAGGGCGGCAAAGCCGCTCGTGGCTAGCGCTCGGCGTTCTTCTCAAACTTAAAGGTCGACCAGCTCGAATCCGGTAAGCGCCTCCCCGAGGAAGCGCGGCGCCAGTTCGTCGAGCCGCGACATGTCGGTGGCGTAGCAATCGAGCCGGCCGGCCTCGCTGCGTCGGTTCGCGCCGCTGCCGAGCGCCTCACGTGCCGCCGTGGCCATCGCGCTCGCCGAGTCGACGATGGCGACCTCGCGGCCGGCGAGCTCGGTCGCAACGAGTGTCAGCACGGTCTTGAGGAGCGGGTAGTGCGTGCAGCCGAGCACGAGGGTGTCGATCAGCGCATCCTTGTCGAACAGCTGCACGAGGTAGCGACGCGCGACGAGCATTGCGACCTCGTCGTCGGTCCAGCCCTCTTCGGCGAGCGGCACCAGCAAGGGGCACGCGAGCGCGGTCATCCGGGCCTCGCTGTTGCCTCGCTGGATCGCCGTGGCGTACGCGCCGGAGCGGACGGTGGCGAGCGTACCGATCACCCCGATGTGCCCGTTACGGGTCGCTGCGAGCGCGCTCGAGGCTCCCGGATCGACGGCTCCGATCACCGGCACCGAGCTCGCCGCGACGAGCGCCGGCAGCGCGTTCGCAGAGGCCGTGTTGCAGGCGATCAGCACGAGCTTCACGCCGCGATCGAGGAGGAATTGCTGACAGAGAAGTGAGTACCGCTCGACGGTGGCCGGGCTCTTACTTCCATAAGGGAGTCGCGCCGTGTCGCCGAGGTAGACGATGTCCTCACCGGGAAGTTCTGATCTCAGCGCCCGAACCACCGTCAGTCCGCCGACGCCGGAGTCGAACACACCGATCGGGTGTCGCTTTGTCAGTGTTCGATCTTGCCCCATCGACGAGTCCGGATTGCGACGAGCTGTCACAGCTGGCAACTCAACTTGCCAGAGGACTTACACCGTCGCCAGGAAAACGCCTTAGCGGGCGCGATGCTTCCGACGAGTTGGGCTTGCGGCCCTACGGCCTTCGAACGCCCACAGGAGCTGGAGGAATGTCGCGGGCTTGTCGGACATCTGCGCATAGAACTGCGAGATCCCCGGAAAGCACCGCTCAGCCATCGGCAGCTGCCGTTCTGTGATCCGACCTTGCACTGCCCGCCGCCGAGGAGCACGGGCCGTACCAAACCCTTTCCATGGTAGTTATCCCGACCAATGTCCGGCGACCAGACGGCCGCAGACCGCGTGCGCGCCCTCGTCGAGGCCGACCCTGTGGTGATGCTCGAGATCGCGAGTGCGATCGCTCACGAAGAGGGGCGCTGGCCCGGTGACGGCATCACCGACGCGTGTGGCGACCATTCGAAGCACCTCGCCGACGCCGACAAGGGTCGCCTGCGCCTCGCGATGGAGCAGGTGCTCATGGGGCGCGACGTCGACGCTGGGCTCGAGTGGTTGCGCGCGACGGGCGTGATCACCGTGCTGTTCCCCGAGCTCGCCGCGACCATCGACCTCGTGCAGGAGGAGGGGCGCCAGCACAAGGATGTGTGGGCCCACACGAAGCAGGTCGTTCGCCAGACGGTCAAGCGTCCTCTCGTGCGCTGGGCCGCGATGCTCCACGACATCGGCAAGGTGCCGACGCGCACCTTCACCGACGACGGCGTGCATTTCCACGGTCACGCCGAGGTCGGTGCACGGATGTTCGATCGCATCCACGGTCGGTTCGCGTTCGCGCGCGACGAGCGGCAGACCATCCGGTTTCTCGTCAAGCATCACCTCCGCACGAACCAGTACTCGGAGCAGTGGACCGATAGCGCCGTGCGCCGGTTCCACCGCGAGATGGGCGCGCACATGACCGACCTGCTCGATTTGTCGCGCGCCGATATCACGTCGAAGCGGCCGGGGCGGCGCAAGAATCTCCTCGAGCAGATCAGCGCGCTCTCGGATCGCGTGCTCGTGCTCGCCGAGGCCGATGCGAAGCTGCCGCCACTACCGCCCGGCGTGGGCAACGCGATCATGGACGCGTTTGCGATCCCGCCGTCGCGGCTGATCGGTGACCTGATGCGCGCGCTGAAGACGGCGGTCGAGAGCAACGCCCTCGAGGCGCGCCGCGAGGATGCGTACTACGTGGCGTATCTCGCGCGGCAGGATCTCGTGCCGAACCTCGACGTCGAGCTTCGAGACGCGCTGATCGCGGCCGGCGGAGATCTCCATGCGCCTGACGACGACGAGGGTCCGCACAAGGGTGTGGATCCCGAGGATCCCTCGCCAGGCGTGCTCGCGTGCGGCCACGATCCCGACAACGATCCGTGCGTGCACCGCGATGTCGATCCCGAAGACGTGAAGCGCTAGCTCACTTCACGATCGCACACGGATCGAGCTCCGCGCGCATCGACACGTCGCCACCCATCGAGACCATCGTCGCGATCTTCACGGTCCCCTCGACCATGATGTCCTTACCGAGCACGAGATCCGCCGGCGCGTTGTCCTTGAGGATACAGACGAGCCCGGCCTTCCCGAGCGTCAGCGCCATGCCACCCGTGCCCTCGAGCGTGGTCGCGACGGTGAGCTTCGTGCCCGTCCACTTCGAGCGTCCCTTGACCGCGTTCTCGACGACGAGCTCCGGCGACGCGATGCCGTTCACGGGCGGCGGTGCCGCGTTCGGATCTTCGGGCGGACCTGCCTTGCCGACGATCTCCATGCACTCGGCACGGTTGAACAGCGCGCCAGTCTTGTCGTAGGTCGCCGGCGCCTGGACGCCTCCGACCATCATCCCCTCCTTCTTGTACTGCGCGCCGGATTCCTTCCCGACCTCGAAGTAGGTGCAGGCGTCGCCGTCGAGCGCGGCCCACTGGTAGTACTCGCCGCTCGCGCGCGGCTTCACCCTCGTCGGTTTGCCGAGCTTGTGCTGGAGCAGCTCGAACGCCTCGTCCCATGGATCGAACGGCTCGACGAGGTTCTTCGCCTCGAGGATCAGCTTCGGCGTCAGCTTGCCGGTGAACGGCTCGCGCGGCGCCTTGGTCTTCGAGCATGCGGCGACGACGAGCACGAGCAGCGCGAATCGGGTCATAGGCTTCGCCGCGGGGATACCACGGCGTTCGCGATCAGCAGACCGGCGACGATCGCGATCGCGACGACGAACATCGCGAACACGGTCTCCACGCCGGTCAGCGTGTCGTGCGAGAGCAGCGAGGTCATGCCGCGAAAGCCCATGCTGCCGGGCACGAGCAGCAGTACGGCGGGCACGAGCACGACCTGCGCCGGGCGCTTGAGCAGGCGCGCGTAGCCATTGCCGAGCACGCCGAGCGCGAACGCCCCGACCATCACGCCCATCTGACCGCCGAGCCACTTCGCGCCGACGATGTTGCCGAGATAGCCGACCACCGAGGCCGCGAGGATCCAACCGAACGCGCGGACCTGCGCCTGCAGGATGATCGCGACGGAGATCGACGACGCCACGAGCGCGACCCACGGTGCCCAGGCGGGGAGCGGCACCGGCACGGCTTGATGGACCTCCACCATCGCGGCAGCCGCGCGTTCACCGAGCGCGACTCCGACCACCAGCTCGAGCAACACGATCACCGCCGACATCAGCCGCGCGGTGCCGGCGATCAGGTGGCGCGTGGCGAGCTCTGTCATCGCCACGGTCAGCGACATGCCGGGGAGCAGCACGATCAGCGCGGCGATCGTGACGAGCGATGGCGTGACCGCGTGCCACATCGCCGACACGACGCCGGCGACGAACGCGGCGAATGCAGCGCCGACGAGCTCGAAGACCCGCGCCTGATCCGTCGAGCGCTTCGCGTACTGCGCGAGGAGACCGAGCGACAGGCCGATCGCGCCGGCGACCGCGACGTCCTCGAGCGAGCCGCCGAAGAACACGGCGAGCCCGCCGGCCATCACGCCATGCATCAGCGTCGAGATGCCGTGACCGAATCGCGGACGGGCGGCGATGATCCCGTCGAGCTTCGCGATGCCGTCGCGCGGCGCCATCCGGCGCTCCGAGACTGCGTCGGCGACCTCGTCGACCTTCTCGAGCTTTCCGAGATCGAGCTCGGAGCCCTCGAACCGCAGCATCCGCGTCTTCAGGTCGGTCGGCGCGCCGAAGCTCATGATCAGCGCGGTCGGCGCGGTGAACACCTCGGCGTCGATGCCAAGCCGCTGGCAGCTGACCTTGAGGGCTTCCTCCAGGCGGTCGGCCGGGGTGCCGTAGCGATGGAGCGCGCGTCCCAGGGCCAGGACGAACGCGATCGAGTCCTCCACCACCGCACGATACGCCAGCGAGCTACAGGAGCCGAAAAACACGAACGCCCGGGCGGCAACCCAGGCGTTCAAAGATTAAGACCAACTAGACTATTAAAACTCGGTGCTTAGCTAATTAAACCGAGTCGTCGCCAGGCGCGGCAACGCCGACGCGAGCCCGACTAAAGCAAACGATGGGCCACAGCTCTCACTGCCGCCGCAATGCCTTGTATTCATGGCTTTTGCGTGGTACCGAAGCGCTTCGACCCGACCTCCGTCGCGACCGCGCTAGGACATTCATGTCGCGTCGCTCCGGAGCGGGCGCAACGAATTGCAGAGCTTCCATGCAGAACATGCTCGTGGTCAACGCCGAGGGACCCGAGATCCGCGTAGCGGTCGTCGAAGAGGGTTCCCTGGCCGAGTTCTTTGTCGAACGTAAACGTGATCGCGGAATCGTCGGAAATATCTATCGCGGAAAAGTAACTCGGGTCCTCCCGGGCATGCAGGCGGCATTTGTCGACCTGGGCTCGAAGGTCGAGCGCGCCGCGTTCCTCTACGTCGCCGATGTGCTGGGCTCGGGTGACGAGCGCAAGCTGTTCGAAGACGCGGATGTCGACGATGGCGGCGACGACTCGCCCGAAGGCGCCGCATCGCGGATCGCTCGCTCGCGCAAGCAGCTCGCGAACCGCAAGATCGAAGATCTCCTCCGGCCCGGCGACACCGTCGTTTGTCAGGTCACGAAGGATGCGATCGGTCAGAAGGGTGCGCGCGTCACCGGGTACATCTCGTTACCCGGTCGCTACTCCGTCTTCATGCCCCACGTCTCGCAGATCGGCGTCTCGCGCCGCATCGGCTCGGACAAGGAGCGCCGCCGCCTGCGCGATCTCGTCAACGAGGTGCGGCCGAAGGGCTCGGGCTTCATCGTGCGGACCGCCGCCGAGGACGCGAACGATCAGGAGTTGCGCGACGACGTCGATTTCCTCGCGCGCCTGTGGGGCGAGATCGAAGCCCGCGAGAAGGATTCGCGCGGCCCCGGTCTCGTCTACGCCGATCTTGATCTGGCGCTGCGCACCGTGCGCGACCTCCTTCGCGAGGACACCTCCGAGGTGTGCATCGACGACGACGAGCAGTTCGACCGCGTGAAGAAGTTCACGCAGGCGTTCCTGCCGCGGTTCACCGAGCGCATCAAGAAGTACGACTCGCGCCGGCCGATCTTCGACCAC